>NZ_LZHG01000014.1 GCF_001690355.1 Gilliamella sp. Choc4-2 | reverse complement strand
AATAAAGCACAACCAGCAAATATCAAAATTAAAGATATTTTACCTGCGGGCTTTAAATTTGTTAATGGTTCATCACGAGTTAACGGTAAGAAAGTGATGGATCCGAAAGGTGGCAGAACGGTGACGTATGACAAGGTAAGTTTATCGGGTAATGGTGAAATGGTCATTAGCTATATGTTAGTGGTGGGTTCAGGTGTAACTCAAGGTGAGTATACGAACACAGCAATGGCATTAAATTCCTTAACAGGTAAGGTGGTGTCAAATATAGCTCAAGCAACAGTGACAGTGACGTCAGACCCATTATTTGATAATGCATTAATTTTTGGTAAAGTGTTTGTGGACAAAAATGGTAATGGAGTGCAAGACGAAGGTGAGGAAGGACTTGGTGGCGTGAAATTAATCACGGTGCGAGGAGAGATTATCACAACTGATGCACATGGGCGTTACCATTTAGTCGATGTATCGGGTGGACGTTGGGAACGTGGTGGTAACTTTGTTATCAAACTCGATCCGCGAAGCTTACCGAAGGAATACCGTGTTAGTGGTCGTAATCCTAAGGTAGTAAGGGTATCACCAGGATTACCAAGTAAAGTTGATTTCATGGTTTTTAAAGAAGAGTAGCCCATAGTAATATGGGGTTATTCGAATAAATGTGGATATGGATATCTACATTTGAAGCAGTGTTAAAGTTAAATATAATTGTTTATATCCTTTTGTTTTCACTCTTTTCCTGTTGTTTCGGAAAAGAGTGAGATATTTTTTATTAAAACTTATTCTGCATTAATTTTTATTCCGCATATGAAGGTATCCTTTACACAAACATAATCGTTTACTAACAAATAATGATGAAAAATGGAGAATAAATTTTAAATAAAAACATATGGTTGATATTAGTTCGATTTTTTTAATTAAAAAATGGTGATTTGATGTGAATTTGGAGTATACTATGCGCCTCATAAAACCCTAGTTTTTTTGAGGATGTTAGTTTGAGTATCGATAAACTTGTGGATTCTTATTCCCCCGCACAAATGACACAAATTGCTGAGGAAATTGGCAATTACAAAGTAAATAAACACCCATGTAGCACAGTTTTATCTGCAATAATGGCCGGTGTGTTTATCTCTATTGCTTTTGTATTTTATATTACTGTAACTACAGGTACAGCGACTGTTGCTTTTGGTTTAGCAAAATTAGTCGGTGGTATTTGTTTCTCATTAGGACTTATGCTAGTTGTTTGTTGTGGTGCTGATCTTTTTACTTCAACTGTTTTAACTATTTTGCCTAAAATGACTCATAAAGTTAGTTGGATGAAAATGATTCGTAATTGGGTTTTAGTCTATATTGGTAATTTTATTGGTGCTATACTGTTTGTTGTAATAATTTGGCTTTCTGGTCAATATATGGTTGCCAATGGATTGTGGGGATTGAACGTCTTACAAACCGCTGATCATAAATTACACCATAGTTTTATTGAAGCAGTTTTTCTTGGTTTACTAGCTAATTTAATGGTTTGTTTAGCAGCTTGGATGAGTTATGCAGGTCGTAGCCTAATTGATAAAATGTTAATTATGGTTTTACCAGTTGCAATGTTTGTTGCTAGTGGCTTTGAGCATAGTATTGCAAATATGTTTATGATCCCAATGGGAATTATGATTAATCATTTTGCTTCTCCTGAGTTTTGGCAATTAATTGGTGTTGCACCAGAAGCATTTAAAGATTTAACAGTTGAGCATTTTGTTCTAAATAATTTAATTCCCGTGACAATTGGGAATATTTTAGGTGGTTTAGCAGTGGCGCTACCTTATTGGTTTTTATATTTACGTAAACCACATTGATTTTGTAATATTTACCCTTATGTAAAAGGGTAATAAATATTTTTGTAAACCTGAGGTGAAAATTATGAGTAATTTAAACGAAGTACAAGCAGTTGCTTGGAAAGGATTTAAAGATGGTGATTGGCAAAATAATGTTAATGTCCGCGATTTTATTCAAAAGAACTACACGCCATATGAAGGTGATGAGTCTTTCTTAGCGGGAGCAACTGAAGCAACTACTAAGTTATGGGATAAAGTAATGGAAGGCATTAAAGTTGAAAATGCTACCCATGCTCCTGTGGATTTTGATACAAGTGTTATTTCTACAATTACCGCTCATGATGCAGGTTATATAGAAAAAGATTTAGAAAAAATTGTTGGTTTACAAACTGAAAAACCACTAAAACGCGCAATTATCCCGTTTGGTGGTATCAAAATGATCGAGAATTCTTGTAAAGCTTATAATAGAACACTTGATCCTTTAGTTAAAAAAATCTTCACGGAATATCGTAAAACTCATAACCAAGGTGTTTTTGATATTTATACTCCAGATATTCTTCGTTGTCGTAAATCAGGAGTTATCACTGGTCTTCCTGATGCTTATGGTCGTGGTCGTATTATTGGTGACTACCGTCGTGTTGCTCTTTATGGTATTGACTACTTAATGCAAGATAAATTTGCACAATTCAATTCATTACAAGCTGATTTTGAAAATGGCGTTGATTTAGCAATGACTATGCAACGTCGTGAGGAAATTGCAGAACAGCATCGAGCACTTGGTCAAATTAAAGAAATGGCTGCTAAATATGGCTACGATATTTCAGGACCAGCTAAAACTGCACAAGAAGCTGTCCAATGGACTTACTTTGGTTATTTAGCTGCGGTTAAATCACAAAATGGTGCTGCAATGTCATTAGGTCGTACGTCGACTTTCTTTGATATTTACTTCCAACGTGATCTTGAAGCTGGCTTAATTACAGAAAAGGATGCTCAAGAAATTGTTGACCATTTTGTAATGAAATTACGTATGGTTCGTTTCTTACGTACGCCAGAATACGATGAGTTATTCTCTGGTGATCCAATTTGGGCAACTGAATCTATCGCTGGTATGGGTGTTGATGGTCGTACATTAGTTACTAAGACTTCTTTCCGTTTCTTAAATACGTTATATACAATGGGACCATCGCCTGAACCGAATATGACAATCCTTTGGTCTGAGCACTTACCAAGTGGATTTAAAGAATTTGCATCAAAAGTATCTATCGATACTTCATCATTACAATATGAAAATGATGATTTAATGCGTCCTGACTTTAATAATGATGACTATGCTATTGCATGTTGTGTAAGCCCAATGATTGTTGGTAAACAAATGCAATTCTTTGGTGCACGTGCAAACCTTGCTAAAACTCTACTATACGCAATCAACGGCGGTGTGGATGAAAAATTAAAAATGCAAGTTGGTCCTAAAGAGACTCCAATCACTGATGAATATTTAGATTTTGATACAGTGTTTGCTCGTTTAGACCACTTTATGGATTGGTTAGCAAAACAATATGTAACAGCATTAAATGCAATTCACTATATGCATGATAAATATAGCTATGAAGCTTCATTAATGGCACTTCATGATCGTGATGTTATTCGCACTATGGCATGTGGTATTGCTGGTCTTTCTGTTGCAGCTGACTCATTGTCTGCTATTAAATATGCCAAAGTTAAAACTATTCGTGATGAAGATGGTTTAGCAACTGATTTTGAAATCGAAGGTGAATATCCACAATTCGGTAATAATGATCCACGAGTTGATGATATTGCTGTTGATCTTGTTGAACGTTTCATGAAGAAAATTCAGAAACTTAAAACTTATCGTAATGCAATTCCAACTCAATCAGTATTAACCATTACTTCCAACGTTGTATATGGTAAGAAAACTGGTAATACTCCTGATGGTCGTCGTGCTGGTGCGCCATTTGGACCTGGTGCTAATCCAATGCATGGGCGTGATCAAAAAGGTGCGGTAGCTTCATTAACATCCGTTGCTAAATTACCATTTGCTTATGCTAAAGATGGTATTTCATATACTTTCTCTATCGTTCCAAATGCATTGGGTAAAGATGATGATGCACGTAAACGTAATTTAGCAGGTTTAATGGATGGTTATTTTCATCACGAAGCGACAGTAGAAGGCGGTCAACACTTGAATGTTAACGTATTAAATCGTGAAACATTATTAGATGCAATGGAGCATCCTGAAAAATATCCACAATTGACAATTCGTGTTTCTGGATATGCAGTACGCTTCAACTCGTTAACTAAAGAACAACAGAAAGACGTAATTTCACGTACTTTTACACAATCTATGTAATTTAGTTATCTTAATAATTGAATTGAAATAGCGCCTTTAAGGGCGCTATTTTTTTACTATTTTTGTTGGCATTTGATCAAATTTAATTGAATATTATTCTGATTTGTTCGGTATAATTAACTATATAAAAATTATAGCTGATTAGCATAATCGGTATATGTAATGCATCATCTAAGTTAAAATAAGCTTAAAAGCAATGTGGCAATAACATAGAGAAAAACATTTATGGCACAAAATATTATTATGACAACAAAAGAACCTATTAAAGGTCGTATCCATTCTTTTGAATCTTTTGGTACAGTTGATGGACCAGGTATCAGATTCATTGTTTTTTTTCAAGGTTGTCTAATGCGTTGTTTGTATTGTCATAACCGGGATACTTGGGATTTGAAAGCAGGGCGAGAAGTCACCGTTGATGAGTTGATGAAAGAAATTATTTCTTACAAGAGTTTTATTATGCCAAATGGTGGTGGAGTTACCGCTTCAGGTGGAGAGGCAACTTTGCAATCCGAATTTATTATTGAGTGGTTCGAAGCTTGCCAACAAGAAGGCATTAGCACTTGCTTAGATACCAATGGATATGCAAGGCAATTAGATAATACAATGGACAAGCTGATGGATGTTACTGATTTGGTTATGCTTGACTTAAAACAAGTCAATGATGAAATACATCAAAAATTAGTTGGTGTGCCAAATAAACGAGTTCTTGAATTTGCTAAATACCTGCAAAAAATTAATAAACGAACTTGGATACGTTATGTTGTTGTTCCTGGATGGACTGATGATGATAATTCAGCACATCTGCTTGGTAAATTTATTAAGGGGATGGATAATATTGAGCGTGTAGAATTACTTGCTTATCATAAACTAGGTGCATATAAATGGGATACGATTGGTGATAAATATAAGTTGGAAGGCGTTGAGGCTCCACCAAGAGAAACCCTTGATAGGATCCAAGGTATTTTAGAAAGCTATGGTCATTATGTTACATTTAGTAAATAGTAGATAGGTTGTTTTATAAGAGGCACATTCAATTGTGCCTCTTTAAGTATCTATTGTAATCTTTTTCGTTTTATTGCTCGTATAACAAAAATCCCACCTTCAAAAGCTAGAACGCAAACAGATAACCAAATAAATCCATATGACACAATATGCTCTGATGAAACTTTTTCATGCAAAAATAATATTGAAATAACGGTTAGCAATACTGGCTCTACATATCCCAATAAACCAAATAATCCCATGGGCAGTAAGCGACTTGCAACAAAATAGATTGCAAAAGCAATCGCCGTGATGATCCCCAAGGTTGGTATATAAATCGGGAAATGAGCAAGATCATTGGTTATCTTGTCTAAATGATAATTTAAGGCACAATATATAAGACATCCTAGGAAGATAAAGAAAAAGTCAGAAAATGTGCCCACAATGCCATCTATTCGCAATTTGCGCCTTGTTATAAAGTAGATCGGATATCCCAAAGCAATAACAGCGGTTTCCCATGAGAAAGCACCAGTGATGTAAATTTCAATAGCAACGCCTAAAACTGCAAGTGCAACAGCTATTTTTTGTAAGAAGCTGAGTTTTTCTTTATAAAAGATTTGCCCAGAAATCACCATTGCTAGTGGTAATAAAAAATAACCTAGCGATGCCGATAATCCATGTCCGTTAAGTGGTGCCCAAATAAAAATCATCATCTGTATTGTGAGCAAAACAGAAGAAAATAATAACCCTAATAAAAAAAGTGGTTGTTGTTTTATTCGTCTAAAAAGTGCAGTTATAACTGACCACTGTTTTCCAACAATGATTAATATAACTATTGCAGGAAATGAAGTTAGTAATCGCCAACAAAAAATATCAACAACAGATAAGGAGTGTAACAAAACTGGGTAGTAATAAAGTAACCCAAATAGACATGATGCCAGTATTGAAAGCGCTACACCTTTTATCATTTTTTTCACCTTTATTAATAAAAAAATAGCGCTAATAGATAGCGCTATTCTCTAAGATAATGTGAGTTATTTAATAAACTCAACACCATTCATATAAGGTACTAAAACAGATGGAATTTTAATTGAACCATCTGCTTGCTGATAGTTTTCCATAATAGCAACAAGTGTACGTCCAACAGCTAGACCAGAACCATTTAGTGTATGTACTAAATATGTTTTATTATCAGCTTTATTTCGATAACGAGCTTGCATGCGGCGAGCTTGGAAATCCCACATGTTTGAGCAAGAAGAAATTTCTCGGTAAGTATTTTGAGCTGGTACCCATACTTCAAGATCATAGGTTTTACAAGAACCAAAACCCATATCGCCGGTGCATAACACAATTTTTCGATATGGTAATTCAAGTAATTGTAATACTTTTTCTGCGTGAGCAGTTAACTCTTCTAATGCCTTCATCGATTCTTCAGGCTTAACAATTTGAACTAATTCTACTTTATCAAATTGATGCATACGAATTAAGCCACGAGTGTCTTTACCATAAGAGCCAGCCTCAGAGCGGAAGCAAGGAGTATGTGCTGTCATTTTTAATGGTAATACACTTTCATCAAGGATTTCATCGCGCACAAGATTAGTTACAGGTACTTCGGCAGTTGGAATTAATGCATAATTGCTGCTTTCAGTTTCTTCATCAAGCGGTTTAGTATGAAATAAGTCACCTGCAAACTTTGGCAATTGTCCTGTTCCAAAAAGTGTCGCTTGATTGACTAAATACGGTACATAAATTTCGGCATAACCATGCTGTTCTGTGTGTAAATCTAACATGAATTGAGTAATAGCACGATGTAAGCGTGCTATTTGTGATTTCATAACCACAAAACGTGCACCAGTGAGTTTTACCCCTGCTGCAAAGTCAAGATCACCAAAGCGTTCTCCTAATGCAACATGATCTTGAATTGGGAAATCAAATTTTCTTGGTGTGCCAAAGCGAGAAATTTCAACATTATCATTTTCATCTTTTCCATCAGGAACAGAGTCATCAGGAATATTTGGGATAGTGGAAGCGATATCTTTAATTTTGCTTAGTAGGATATCAAGCTCTGCTTTAGCACTATTGAGTTTTTCACCAAGTTTATTGACTTCTTCACGAACAGCTGTAATATCTTCGCCTCGTGCTTTTGCTTCGCCAATTGCTTTTGAACGAGCATTACGTTCGGCTTGTAAGTTCTCGGTTTCAACTTGTAATACTTTGCGTTTTTCTTCTAAGTGACGAATCGTATTAATATCTAATTTAAAGCCTCGTCGTGCTAATTTGTTAGCAACGAGATCTAATTCATTTCGGAGTAAATTCGGGTCCAACATAAAAAAAGTCCATTGTCATCTATTAGAGGATATCTTTCTACTTTAGTTGTTATTCTAATATAGCTAGTAGAACATTTAAATCAAAAAAGCAGATTGATAATAAATATTAATATTTGTTGGTGTAGTATACTAGATTTATATCGGGATTCAACCGAAATGGCGCACCCGAAGGGATTCGAACCCCTGACCGCTCGGTTCGAAGCCGAGTGCTCTATCCAGCTGAGCTACGGATGCGTGTAAGTTCGTAAAAAAATGGTGCATCCGAAGGGATTCGAACCCCTGACCGCCCGGTTCGTAGCCGGGTACTCTATCCAGCTGAGCTACGGATGCATTTTGAATTTCTTAAAATGGTGCATCCGAAGGGATTCGAACCCCTGACCGCCCGGTTCGTAGCCGGGTACTCTATCCAGCTGAGCTACGGATGCATATTTTAATTTTTAAAAATGGCGGTGAGAGAGGGATTCGAACCCTCGATGCAGCTTTTGACCGCATACTCCCTTAGCAGGGGAGCGCCTTCAGCCTCTCGGCCATCTCACCAAAAACAACTACGACTTCAATTGAACAACAAAATCATAATGTGTGGCGCACATATTACGTTTTACAAAAAATAAGTCAAACATTTTTTTGTTTCCACGTTCTAGTTGTTTATTTCATGCCCAATATTACTCATCAGACTCAGAATTTTCATCAATTTTGTTTTGCTGAGCTTGATGAATTCTGTTATATATTTCTTCTCTATGAATAGAAACTTCTTTAGGTGCATTGATACCAATTCTTACTTGGTTGCCTTTTACGCCTAAAATTGTAATAACAATATCGTCACCAATAATTAGTGTCTCACCTACTCTCCTAGTTAATATTAACATTAGATCTCCTACTCTCAGTTATTAATATATCCAAATTATTATAAAAGTAGCTTCGTTAGCCACCACCGATAAGAACAAAGATGGATTTTACAGGTTACTCATTTGCTTTTCAAAAACTTGCAAGTTTACTAACCTGCTTGTAATTTTTTACTGATTTCCTGTTTCACAGAAGATAACGCTCCTGGTAATGCCAAAATATCCATTCCACCTGCTTGGGCGAAGTCAGGCCGCCCACCGCCTTTACCACCTAGTTTTAATGCCAATTCAGATACTAATTCGCCAGCTTTAACAATTGTTATTAGATCATTTGTTACACCAGCGGCTAAATTGATTTTGCCATTATTGATAGCAGCTAAAATAATTACTCCAGTTTTCAATTGATTTTTAAGATCATCAACCATTGTACGTAATGCTTTCGCTTCGACATTTTCAAGTTTAGCAATTAGTAAATTTTTATTATTAATTTTTTCACATTGATTGAGTAGTTGAGCACTTTCCTGGCTGGCTTTTTGTGCTTTCAATTGCTCAATTGTTTTTTCTAATACCTTAGTTTGATAAATCAATTGTTCAACCCGCGTTAATACTGTCGATTTATCGCTTTTAACCAGTTGTTCAATCTGATTTAACAAATTGGATTCATGGTGTATGTACTCGATTGCATTTTGCCCTGTTGTGGCTTCAATACGGCGCACACCAGAAGCAATGCTCGATTCAGAAGTAATTTTAAACAACCCAATATCACCTGTTCGATTTACGTGTGTTCCACCACAAAGTTCTATTGAGAAATCACCCATTGTTAAAACCCTAACAATGTTTTCATACTTCTCTCCAAATAGCGCCATGGCACCTTTGTTTTTTGCATCATCTATTGGCATAAATTCGATGTCAACCTGCAAATTATGTCGAATCTGCTGATTCACAAGGTTCTCAATTTCATTAATTTGTTCTGGCGTAATGGCTTGGTTATGTGAAAAGTCAAAACGCAGATAATTTTCATTAACAAGTGATCCTTTTTGGTGGACATGATTGCCTAAAATTCTTTGTAAAGCAGCTTGTAATAAATGTGTAGCTGAATGATTACGACGGATACGCTCACGTAACTCAATATCAATTGCTGCTGTGACATTATCACCAACTTTTAAAGATCCTTTGATAACATGGCCCAAATGACCAATACTCTTACCGTATTTTTGGCTATCTAAAACGCTAAATTCTAGATTCGCAGAAGTTAATAAACCTTTATCACCAATTTGACCACCTGATTCACCATAGAAAGGTGTTTTATCTAAGATGACAATAGCATCATCACCGGCATTAATGCATTCAACTTTTTGACCATTTTTAAAAATGGCAATCACTTTGCCTAATGATTCTGTATCTTGATAACCTAAAAATTCTGTTTTATCATCAAGTTTTATAACATTACTATAATCGACACTAAATGAGCTTGATTCACGCGCTCTTTTTCGCTGTTCTTCCATACATTGATTAAATCCAGATTCATCAATAGTAATATTTTTTTCGCGACATACGTCGGCGGTTAAATCTAATGGAAAACCATAAGTGTCGTATAGCTTGAATGCAACATCGCCTGGTAATATGGTTCCTGTTATTTTTACTAATTCTTGATCAAGTAAAAATAGGCCACGTTCTAACGTCTTTAAAAATTGTTCTTCTTCAATTTTTAATGTATCTTCGACAATTTTACGATTTTGGTTAAGCTCCGTTGCGGCAATGTCCATTACATCAATTAATGGTTTAACCAGTTTATAAAAGAAAATTCCTTTAGCGCCTAGCATATGACCATGGCGCACTGCACGTCGAATAATACGTCGCAATACGTAACCACGACCTTCATTAGATGGTAAAACACCATCAGATATTAAAAATGCACAAGAACGTATATGGTCTGCAATAACACGTAACGATTTACTTTCAAGATCGCCTGTTTCTATAATCTTCGCTGCTTCTTGGATCAATTTTTTGAACAGATCAATTTCATAGTTAGAATTGACATGCTGTAATACAGCTGCAATGCGCTCAAGTCCCATACCTGTATCTACAGACGGTTTAGGAAGAGGTTCCATAATACCATTAGAATTACGGTTGAATTGCATAAAGACAATGTTCCAAATTTCGATAAATCGATCACCATCTTCCTCAGCACTTCCTGGGGGACCTCCCCAAATATGATCACCATGGTCATAAAAAATTTCTGTACAAGGTCCACAAGGTCCTGTATCACCCATTTGCCAAAAATTATCAGAAGCATAGGGTGCTCCTTTATTATCACCTATACGAATGATGCGTTCTTTAGGTATACCAATTTCATTTTCCCAAATTGAAAATGCTTCATCATCAGTTTCATAAACAGTAACTGTTAATTTTTCTTTAGGAATATTAAACCATTTTTCACTGGTCAGTAATTCCCAAGCAAAATAGATAGCATCGCGTTTAAAATAGTCACCGAAACTAAAATTACCCAACATTTCAAAAAATGTATGGTGTCGAGCTGTATAACCTACATTATCAAGATCATTATGCTTACCGCCTGCCCGTACGCAGCGTTGTGATGTAGTCGCTCTGGTATAAGAACGCTTATCAATACCAAGAAATATATCTTTAAACTGGTTCATCCCAGCGTTAGTAAATAATAACGTTGGATCATTATGTGGAACAAGGGAACTACTAGCGACAACTTCGTGTCCTTTGCTTTGGAAAAAGTCAAGAAAATTTTGACGAATTTCTGCAGTACTTTTCATTTATGCTTCCATATAAAACGATAGGTTTTTAAACATAGTATATACCCGTTTACAACTAAAGTTGAAATACAAATATTCTATATATCTGCAGTGAATCTAGCTTATATTACAAGTAAATAAGGAAAAATAAATGACCTAGCGAGCTTTATTCGTAATGGGTATTGTCTTAATTTTGTTGCAAAGTATTTTAGATATTTTATAAGTTCAAGTCAACAAACTGTGCACATTTTTTATATCATCTTGTGTATAGCCTCTTGTTAATAAAAATTGTATGCTTTTTTGCCACAGCTGTTTATTCTTTGGATCAATTTTTTTAAATTTCTTAACTAATTGCTTATAAGCAATATTTGACCATTCTATATTCGACTTATTTAGAAGGTCATAGCTGAGATCTTTTTGTAAACCTCGTTGTTTTAATTCAAGTGCAATTTTATATTTTCCATAACCTTTATTTGCTCGCATAGTAATATACTTTTGAATATATTGACTATCATTTATCCAGTTTTGGCTAACACAGTATTCAATAACATCGTTGATTTCTGTGTTAAGTTGATTTAAATGTACTTGATAATCATCGTCATTTGAATGAGCGATTTTGTTGGTAAAATATAATATTATTTTTTTTGTTAATTCATACGATGAATGATCGCGCTGTGCAAGTAATTGCACAGCTTTATTTAAGATTAACTTATTGAGTTTTTTAGTCATTATTCAAAGCTTTTATCCTCTGATGAAATGATCTCATCTTCAGCAGAAAAAATAGCAGGATTATTTAGTAGTAATTCACGTAATTTTATTTCAAGCTCGTTAGCAATCTCAGGATGTTCTTGCAAAAACTTAATTGCATTAGCTTTACCTTGACCTACTTTTTCACCGTTGTAGCTATACCATGCTCCAGCTTTATCTACTAATTTATTTTTCACTCCTAAATCGATCAACTCTCCATATTTAGAAATACCACAGCCGTAAAGAATCTGGAATTCTGCTTGTCTAAATGGTGCTGCAACTTTATTTTTAACTACTTTAACTCGAGTATCACTACCAATAACATCTTCTCCTTCTTTTACTGCACCAGTACGGCGAATATCTAAACGAACAGATGCATAGAATTTAAGTGCATTACCACCTGTGGTTGTTTCTGGATTTCCAAACATGACACCAATCTTCATACGAATTTGGTTGATAAAGACGACTAAGCAATTGGCATTTTTGATATTTGCGGTTAGTTTTCGTAACGCTTGTGACATTAAACGTGCTTGTAACCCCATATGAGAGTCACCCATTTCTCCTTCAATTTCTGCTTTAGGTGTTAATGCAGCCACTGAGTCTACAATAATAACATCAACAGCACCTGAACGAACCAAGGCGTCACAAATTTCAAGAGCTTGCTCTCCTGTATCAGGTTGAGAAACTAATAAGTCGTCAACTTGAACACCTAATTTAGCCGCATAAATTGGATCGAGTGCATGTTCAGCATCAATAAATGCACAAGTTTTACCTTCTTTTTGAGCTTGTGCTATGACTGATAAGGTAAGTGTTGTTTTACCGGATGATTCTGGTCCAAATATTTCGACAATTCGACCCATTGGTAAACCACCGATACCTAATGCAATATCAAGTCCTAATGAACCGGTAGAAACAGCATCAACGTCTAAAGTTTGAGTATCACCCAAACGCATGATTGAACCTTTACCAAATTGTTTTTCGATTTGACTTAGTGCTGCTGAAAGTGCGCGTTGTTTGTTTTCATTCATATAATAAAATTCCAATGTATAAGGATATGGTTCTACATTATACTGTATTGTTATACAGTATCAAGTTTTTTTATTTTAAATAAATACCAAATTAGCTAAGCAAATAATTAAGAATACTTATAATAATGCATATTAATAATTATGTTTGAATTTAAAAAATGGTGTTGAAATCGTTATATTCAAGTATGAAGGTGAATAATTATTAATCTTTTTAATTCATTATTAAAATGTTCAAAAAAGGCAGAGGTAAATTGTTATATAGTCTAAATAATATTTTGATTAGAGATTATTTTTTTGTTTAAATTTAGTAAAATTTTTATTAAATCAAATTCTATAGTTTAATTCTGTTGGTTATTTTCTAAAAAATATCATTGGTTCTTATGACAAACAAATTTCCATTTTATAGTAAGCGTATTAATAGAGTTTTACACGTAAGTATTTTAGCAAAAATGTTTAAAGAATCGAACTTAAATGCTATGCTAATCTTAACTATCTTTACATATTAATGTAAGGTTCAAATAAAGGAAAATAATGATACTTGATAAACAACATTACGATTATGTTTTGTGCTCCCACTGCGATTTAGTTGTAGAAGTTTCGGGCGTTATTTTAGAACATAAAGCTGTTTGTCCTCGTTGTAATACGACATTAGCTAAAAATGAGGCTAATATGAAGTTTAAAGCAATTATATATGCCATTTGTTCATTAACAATGATTATAATCGCTTGTAATTTTGTTTTTATTGACATTAGGCTTGTTGGAAATTTTAATGGCGTGAGTATTTTAGATATTCCTGATATCTTATTTTTTGATAAATATAGCTATATTTCAGCGCTTTTTATTCTTTTTGTATTACTTTTTCCTATTGTTAATTTATCAATTATTGCTTTGCTATGTTCTAAAATAAAATTATCTAAGTACCGTAAAAGAGATCTTCTTATTGTTTATAAAAAGCTCCAATACTGGTGTATGCCTGAAATTTTTCTTACTGGTATTTTAGTCAGTTTTGTTAAATTAATGAGTTATGGCGATATCGGGATAACTAGTACTTTTTGGGCATTTTGTTTGTTTGTATTTTTTTATATAAAATCGATAGTTATTTTTTCACCGGAAGCAATTTGGCAAGAAGTTCATCGCAATAATTTTACAGATGGTGTGTTAAAAACTGGTAAAACGGGAATTAGCCAGAATTTAAAACTTTGCGGATGTTGTCAAGCTATTTTACCTGTTTATTATGTAAAATGTCCTAGGTGTAAGCAAAAAAGTAAAATTAGGAATCGTAATAAAATACAATGGACAATTGCTTTATTGGCAACTTCATTGATTATTTATATTCCTTCTAATTTATATGGGATTATGGTTACCGTTGTCTTTGGTTCATCATCAAGTTCAACGATTATGGATGGGGTGATTTATATGTGGCAAGTTGGTGATATACCTGTGGCACTGGTTATATTTACTGCTAGTGTAATAATTCCGATTTTAAAAATCATTTCATTAAGTTGGCTTTGCTATTTTGCTTTGACTGTAAAATGGAAAAATAAAAGTAACTGTCTAAAAATGAAAAAGTTATATAGTGTAGTCGAATTTATTGGCAAGTGGTCAATGATTGATATATTTGTGGTTTCTGTGATTTGTTCTTTAATTAGAAATCAGCAAATGATGGGAGTTTATCCTGATATTGGCGTGACATTTTTTGCAACAGTAGTCATTATTACTATGATTGCATCTCAAAAATTTGATCCTCGATTAATATGGGATCGTAGACCAATTAGAAATTAATGTTATAGGAATAATATGACAAATTCACATAAATTCGCAAGAATAATTAAAATAAGAGCTATTTCAGCAATCTGGATTATTCCGATTGTGACTGCAATTGTTGGGCTTTGGATAATTTATTCCCATTTTGCTGATAGAGGCACTTCATTTATCTTACTTGCTAAAGATGCAAATGGTATTATCGCAGGAAAAACGGTCATTAAAAATCGAAGTGTTGATGTCGGTATTGTCGATGAAGTCACATTATCAAAAGATTATAAACAAGTGGTAATTAAAGGCCGTATTTATAATGATATGGAACCATTATTGAAAAATGATTCTATTTTCTGGGTGGTAAAACCTGAAATTGGTCGAGATGGAGTGACAGGATTAGGTACTATTTTATCTGGGGTCTATATTGAGTTAGCAGCAGGAAACGATACACATAATTTTAAAAATATCCCTTTCATTCTATCGGATAACCCACCATTGTCAGATCCAAGTATAAAAGGGATTCGGCTGAATTTAGAAAGCGATCAAACTGGTGTGATCCCAAGAGGTGCATCTGTTATGTTTCGTGGGTATAGGGTAGGTAACGTTGAGACTTCAGTATTTGATGTGGATGCGCGTAAAATGAAATACCAAATTTTTATAACTCAACCTTACGATGCATTAGTGACACAAAATGTTCGCTTTTGGAAAGAAGGTGGCGTAAATTTAACTTTATCTTCAGCTGGTGCAAGATTAAATGTCCCTTCTTTAGATGTTTTAATGTCAGGTGGTATTAGTTTTGATTTGCCAGATGGCTCTAAGTTAGGTGCGCCAGCAAAACAGTATGCCATATATACATTATATGATGATAAGAAATCGATACAAGAATCACAGTATACGGATTATAAAGAGTTTCTTATTATGCTTTCAGACTCAATATCTGGATTAAATGTAGGTGCCCCTGTTGAATATCATGGTATAAGGCTAGGTACAGTAAGTAAAGTGCCATTTTATACAGATGAAATGTTAAAAGAATCATCAATATTAAATCAAAAAGTTCCTGTATTAATTAAAATTGAACCTGAACGGCTAACAGAATTGGTTGATGAAAAAATCGATATTTCAACATTGATAATGAAAGAACAAGAAAAAGGTTTAAGAGCTTCATTAAAAACATCAAATTTGTTCACAGGAGCTCTTTATATTGATCTCGATTTTTACCCTGATTTAAAAGATCAATATAATGTAAAAACATCAAGGCAGTTTGGTTATGATACTATTGATACAACATCAGCAGGTATCGCTCAGATACAATCAAAAATATTACAAGTGTTGGACAATTTCAATAATTTACCATTAAATAAAACAATGAATCAACTTAATCGATCTTTGGCTTCAACTGAGCACTTGATGAACTCATTAAATCAGATTATGTCTAGTAAAGAGATGCAAAATATACCAAAAGATATGCAAAAAACATTACGATCATTAAGTGATACTTTACGAGAGTTGCAACCTGGATCAGATATGAATAATCAAATAAAAGAAAATCTACAAAAATTACAACAAATGATGGATGAACTTACTCCATTACTTAATACACTTAATGATAAGAGTAATGCACTTATATTTTCAGCACCAACTAAACAAGATGAACAACCAAAAGCAAAAGGTAGAAAATAATGAATAAAATTATGAGAAGATTTTTGGTGATAGTAACTGTTACATCATTAATAACTTTAGTGGGTTGTTCTTCAGGAGGAGTAGATAAAAGCTATTTTCAATTAACTAGTGATGTGAATAAGCAACCTTCTAACACACTAAAAACAGCTAATCGTTTTATTTGGATTGAATCAGTTAATGTTGCTAGCTTTTTGAATAAACCAGGTATTGTTTTACAAACTGAAAATATTAAGTATGTTACTGCAACACAAAATTTATGGGCATCTTCATTATCACAACAGCTAAGTGGGCGTCTGGAGCAAGATTTGACAGTATTTTTGCCTAATTACCTAATTTCAAGTAAATCAATCACTACGCCCACGTTAACAGTTAAATTATTTATTGATGGTTTTCATGGAAGTTATACTGGTGATGCGGTTATAAAAGGGCGCTGGGTAGTCATAGATAGTCATAATAATATTTGGGCTAAATCATTTGAACATTATATTCCTTTAACCAATAACGGTTATGATGCTTTAGTCAAAGCGTTATCAAAAGGTTGGCAGGATGAAGAATTAGATTTTGCAAATTTAATAAAGCACTAATAAAAAATATTAATAAAACAAAATTTTTCAGTCATAATCAATACGGAGGTTTTAATATTAATTATTAAATTATGTTAATTGATTTTTAAATTGATTAAATACATTATCATCGATAGTTACCCATTTGCGAATACTGTTTATAAAAGCGATTTTTTCAGCGAATAAAAGCTCATCTTTTAAAACGGTTTTTTCTACCAGCAATTGATGTTTTTCCAAATAAAATTGTCGCATTGTGCCTACGAGTAAACCGGATGATGTTTTAGGTGTCACCCATTGATTATTAATTAGTAATGCGATATTACCATTGACAAATTCAGTTATTTCATCGTGTTGATTGAAATTAATAAATTCTTTGCCAACAGTTAACTTAGGAAAATGGTGACGGTTAGATGTCTTATGATATAAATAAACATTATTATTATCAACACAATGTGGTGCTAAGGCAATCTTATTAATACTAATAGGTTTATTTATAAGGTCACTGTCGATACTAAATTGTCCGTTTTTTTTAAGTAACACCCTAATTTTATAACTGTTTTTAGATAAGGAGTTGGTTAAATTTATAAGTGTTAGTTTGATTACATTAATATCACACTTAAAATCAAAATAGTAAGTAGATTCTGCGAGTCTTGCTAAATGTTCATCTAGTAAAAACAGTTCTCCTTCTTCAAGTAATACTGATTCAATTATATTTTCTGGTATTGAAGCTATACGATTTAATATTGCTAATTTTGCCAAAATTTCATTGTATTCATCTTGGGCTGTTGAATCCCATGTAATTCCGCCACCAACACCATAATGCATTTGTTGATTATGAATGGTTAGTGTTCGAATTGGGATATTAAATATCGCTTTTTTCATATATGGTTCAATATAACCAATGGTTCCGCAGTAAACTCCTCTTGGTGAATTTTCAATTTGTGTAATAATTTTCATTGTGCTTGTTTTTGGGGCTCCAGTTATTGAACCACAAGGGAATAAAGCTTGAAAAATTTGATATAAACTTGTGTTTTCTTTCAATTTACCTTGAATTGTCGAAGTTAATTGCCAAACGGTAGGATATTTTTCAATAGAAAATAAATTAGGCACTTCAACAGAGCCAGGGAGTGAAATTTTGCTTAAATCATTACGCAATAAATCAACAATCATCATATTTTCGGCTTGGTTTTTCTCAGATAATAAGTGGACTAATTGTTGCTCATCTTGTTGATTATTCATACCACGGGCAGTTGTGCCTTTCATTGGTTTTGTTATTATAGTTTTATTATTTAATTTAAAAAATAGCTCTGGTGAAATGGATAAGATATGGAAATCCTCAAATTCAAGGTATGCACAATAATGTGCTTGATTATTTTTTTGTAAAAAATGGTAGTAATCAAGCGGGGTTGCATTAAAGGCTGTACTGAATTGAATCGTATAATTAGTTTGGTAGGTGTTACCCAACTCTATTTGTGAACGAATGAAGTCAATTTTTTTATGATATTCTTCAATTGATGTATCACATTTTAAATCAAATTTAAAAGGATCATAATCGTTTATTATTGTTGATTCAGTAATTGAAAAATTTTGGTATATACCAAATAAAAGTAATGGTAGCCCATTATTGGTTGAATTATGAATAAATTTAGTTCTGTTTGATTTATTGAACCCCATTGCACATTCATAGGTAAGATAGCCCACCGCATAATAACCTTGCTGAGTAAACTTTTCTATCTCATCTAATTGTTGTTTTACAGTTGTATAATCATCTGCTTTTAAAATTTTTATTGGATCACAAAAGCATTTATGCTGACCTTCAAAATCAATATAGATTTTCATATTAATAGCACTTATGAACAAAGTTATACATCATTTGCAATCCTGATTCGGTTTTTATGGCTTCTGGGTGAAATTGAACTGATTCAATTGGTAGTGTTTTATGACGTAGACCCATGATTAGTCCTTGTTTGTTACGTGCAGTGACGATTAGTGGTGAATTTTTTTGCAAAAGCTTATTGTAAGCAATTAAAGAGTGATAACGTACTACAGAAAGAGGGTTTTTAAGTCCTAAAAATAAGCCTTGCCTATCATGAGTGATTTCATCGATTTTGCCATGCATGGGAGAGGGGGCTTTAGTTATCGAATAGCCAAAATGTTGTGCGATAGCTTGGTGCCCTAAGCAAATTCCAAGAATAGGACAACAGTGAGCAAACGTTTCAACCACTGAAAGTGATATACCAGCATCATTGGGTGTTCCAGGACCAGGTGAAATAACAATTTTAGAAAAAGTTAACTTTTTTAACTGTTCAATCGTCATTTCATTATTTTTGATAACAGCAACCTTAACACCTGCTCGACAAAGATAATCGTAAATATTAAACGTAAAGGAGTCATAGTTATCAATTAATAAGATCAAAATATTTGCCTACTATTTACTTAAATTTTTTATTGCTGTATTGCCAATTAATAGATCTTATTACATTTCTATCTGATTAGAAAATTTTTTAATTCTTTAATATTTTTATAAAGTTAAATAGATAATAAAATTAATATAAACTTAACCGAGAATATAAAAATAATAGCAAATGCCTTAGAAAAAATGAAGTTATATATGAGGTAGATGATAGAAGAAATACCAAATAGTAATGCCGAGTATTTATTAGGGAAACGTTAATCCGTTGGACAATAGGTATAAAAGGCTACCGACCTGTTGATTATTACTACATGTTTGCAGATATTCCTTTGCATGATTAATAAATTGGATACTACTGTGTGTGGAAAATTAAGTAAACCATTATTAAATGAATAGTGTGATAAAAATAAAAAATTATAAATAAAACCTTTGACCAAATATTATTTTAATGATTATCATATCAAGGTTGGATTATCTAAATCGTGTTAAATTTCTTTACTATTAATTACAAAAATTAAAAGTATAAGAAGCTCATTGAATGAGCGAGTTGTAGTAAATGACATATATGAGTTTTTGATATTTTTAGATGTATTGACATAGTAGATTTCAGTGAGAAATTATGATACGCACAATAAAAGATAACTATGTTATTAATTATATTTAATAACATATTAATAATTAAATTTTTTATTAAATAGTGATTTGGAAATAATTGAATTTTTAAAACTGAATTCATCACACTTAAAATATAGTTTTCTTAATAGTTTAGATAGATTTTCAATAAGTGAATGGCAAGATTGCTTTAATTGAGAGTAATAACTTGTAGTAAAACATTAAAAATTGTGACTAGTTTTATCTAGCTATAAATGAATTATATAGTGTAGATGTTATTTTTTATGTAGTAGGGAACTAATATTGCGTATTTGGTAAGCTTGTAATATTAGTTGTTATCTTTGTTGTTTAATTGTGGATATATATTAACTATAAGTTTTTTTTAAAAATAAAAGTGAATATGCTCTTATTTTAGAAAATTTAGGTGAAAAGAAATAAAAGGTGAAATAAATTATGAACAAAAGTTTTTATCGAATCGTTTTTAATAAAGCGCGTGGATTATTTATAGTTGTATCGGAAATTGCTAAATCACATCAAGTAATTGCAAGCAATAGTTGTAAAGCAAAAACTAATAATATCAAAGAAGACATGACTAAAAGAGCAAAATTATGCGCTTTAAAACCATTGATTTTTCTGTCTTATGCTACATTAGGGATGATCAGTATAGTTGAATCAAGTTATGCTAACAATATTGTTGTCGATTCATATGCAAATCAATATCAACAACCTCATATTCGACAACTGAATAATGGTACCACAATTATCAATATTGCAGCACCAAATAATCGAGGTGTATCGCACAATAAATATACTCAATTTGATGTGTCAAAACACGGAGTAATTCTTAATAACTCTGTTAATAGTTCAAAGACTCAGTTGGCTGGATTAACTGTTGGTAATCCATTATTAAAAAATAGTGCCAAAGTTATTTTAAATGAAGTTAACTCGCGGAATATTAGTAAATTAAATGGGGCTATCGAAGTAGCTGGTCAAAAAGCACAAGTAATTATAGCTAATCCAGCAGGTATAACCTGCGATGGATGTAGCTTTATAAATGCCGAGCGAGCGACGTTAACCACAGGTAAACCCATATTACAGGATGGAAATTTAAAAGGTTATCAAGTTGATCGTGGGCATATTGAAATTACAGGTAATGGTCTAAAAAATACTGGACAAGATTATACAGATATTATAGCGCGTAGTGTAACTATTAACGCTGATTTGTGGGCAAATAAAGAAATAACTGTTGTAACAGGCAGAGGTTATGTAAATGCTGAACTTAATAATATCGAGAAACACGGATTTAATAATCTAGATCAACCAGAGTTTGGTATTGATGTTTCAGCTTTAGGTGGTATGTATGCAGGTAAAATAAAAATGATTGGTACTGAAGATGGAGTAGGAGTGCGTAATAATGGTCGATTAGGAGCAAGTGCTGGTTCAATTTTGATTTCTGCTGACGGTAAAATAATTAATTCAGGCAATATCAATGCAGTACAAGATGTGGAGTTAATTAGTAATAAAGGTATTGAAAACCATGGTAATGCAATAAGCAAAAAAAATATTACTTTTACGAGTAAAGAAGAAATTAAAAACCTAGGTAGTGTTGTTGCTCAAGAAAATCTTGATTTAAAAGCAGGAAGCTGGATAGGAAATCAAGGTAAATTGACTGCAATAAAAACTATTACAACTGATAGTAAAGATTTTACAAATAGTCATAATGGTGAAATCTCAGCAAAAAATATTGCTATTAATAGTGATGTAGGAAAAAATTATGGCGTTATCAAAGCAAATGGCGAAGTTAAAATTACTGCGTCAGAGACCGAAAATAACGGTAACTTATCAGCAGAAAAAATAACCATTTCAAGTGGCAAAATTAAAAATGATTGGTATGGCGTTATTGACTCAATTGATATTAATTTGATAGGAAAAGCTATTGAGAATTATGGTGAGATTAATGCTAGCTCTAAATTAGAGATCCATACAAATGATTTAAGTAACTTTAGTAAGTTATTCTCAAAATTTAATATCGCTGTATATGGTCAAAATATTATTAACCAACAAAAAGGAACGATTTATTCTGAAGACTTTATGACTTTTAATACAGAAAAATTATTCAACGATGGAAATATACATGGTGAAATAATAAAAGTTTCTGATGCTGAAGAGTTTGTTAATGGTAGTCATGGTGAAATTTTAGGCCGACAATTATATATTGATTCTAATAAAGTCAAAAATGAAAACATTCTTAAAGTATCTCAGATTTTGCGTATGACTGGTAATTACTTACTAAACGATTGGTTTGGTAAAATAGAAGCTAATCTTGTTAACTTATTAACTAATAAATTTGAAAATTACGGATTAGTCAGCGGTGTTGATGAAGTACATTTAGACAATAAAGAGCAATATAATTTAGGCGAAATATTGGCAAGAAATAATTTATTAATAAAAGGTAATAACTTTAAAAATGACTGGAACGGCAAATTAAAGGCTAATAACATTAGGTTAACTCAATACGATATGGGGGGGGATTTTAATTTAACAAATTATGGTACATTTAATGCAATTAATAAACTAACTATTGACCTTCAAGATATCAATAATCATGGACAATTATTAGCTAATAGAGATGTTACGATTAAAAGTAATAATTTCAAGAATGATTGGAATGGTGTAATAAAAGCTGATTATATTTCTATAGTAGGTGGAAAATTTGATAATCATAAAGAAGTCAGTGCTGTAAAAGAGCTAAATATCAATGCTTATGATGTGTATAACCAAGGCACATTATCCTCAAATAATTCGTTAGGAATAAGTAGTAATCGATTTAAAAATGATTGGAAAGGTGATGTTATTGGGCAATACATTGATATTATTGGTGGAGTGTTCCAAAACTATAAAAGTATATCTGCTACAAATGATCTAAATATAAATGCTGATAATATATATAATAATGGAGAAATTTTGGCTAACAATAATATAATTGTAACAAGCGATAAATTTAAAAACGATTGGGAAGGAAATATAAAATCGGAAAATATCAATATTAATGCGACAGAGTTTATTAATTATGGCTATATAAATATGGGTAATATGATAAATATTAGTGCAAAGGATATATATAATGAAGGAAAATTACTATCAGATATGCATATCCGTTTAAAAGCTGATAATTTTAAAAATGATTGGCATGGTCTAGTCAATTCGATCTATATTCAATCTAATGTTAAAAATATAATTAATTATGGCTCAATTATAGGTATAGTTAATGAAGAAAACATGTTATAACCAACCCCAATTATTACGTTTATAAATTCTGTTATTTATAAGTAGCATTGAGATTCTAGTTTACCGATCATTTTTATGATCAGGTAAGTTAGAATCTATAACTTTTTGTACAGAAAGATAATTTATTTTAAAAATAGCTTGTTACAATCATTTAAAAGAATATTGAAGGAATAATTAAATATGTTCGTAAATAACCTAAAACGCCATAATTCTCTATTATCCATTTTCCATTTTTAAGTACTAAAGTCGAAGTTGCTGCACTGCTTACATTTGGTATGGAATTTCGTTGTCAGTTACTTTACTTACCATGGCAACATGTCCATAGTTATTTTGAATAATTTATGATTAACACACTGATAATAATAGATTTTTATAAATTCAACATGTTGATGTTTTTGGCCTAAGTTATAACCGTTCTTAGTAATATTTCTTCCAATTACATTATAGATGTTACCGTTATAATAGGCTTTCCACCATTAAATTCATCAATAACTCTGCCAATTTCTTTGTTTAATCAATTTTAGTATTGGCAAAAGAATATGAATCAAAGGTATAGTAGCTTAATATTGAAAATAGCTAAATAAAGAGCAGGCTTTTTCTATATTTTAATAACATTTTTATTTCTATCGTTTTAATTATTTATTCGTGTTTATTTTATTGAGAAATAAATTTAGTTCATAATTAAAAATTTAGTAATAGTAAAGTTATTAATGAGTTTAAAATTAAACTAGAAATTTAGTATTTATTTTTTATATAAATTATTTACCATGGTAAGAAATTATATTTCGTATTTAGAATCTAAATTAGTATTTTATCATTAAAATAAATATGTTCGAATTATAATAAAATAAGGTTACAAAATGATTAAGAAAGTTAAAATAAATGTTGTCGGTCGTATGTAAGGTGTAGGGTTTCGTTTTTTACTTATCAGTAAACCCAAAAACTAAGTTTAGTTGGTTATGTTTGAAATTTATCTAATGGAGATGTTGAGATTATTGCTCAAAATGATAGCTGACAAATAAACAAATTAATAAAATGGGGATCCTGCTTCTTCGTTCATCTCACATGTTAATAATTTTGATTTATTGCCAAAAAACGATTTAACATTATTTTAATGTTCGATATTAATTTAATAAAAAATAAAGTAGAATAATCGAAGTTTTTATTTTATTAAAATAATAATTTTCCCTAATTTCAATTAACTTTAATTGCGTGATTAACTTATGTTATGAATAAAAAAAATTTAATCTATATTTTACTTCTTATCATAATTATTGGTGCCTATTATAATTATCAAAAAAATGATGATGTAACTACACAACCAACAGCAATTTTACCTAATACGCCGATCTATCAAAGTGATGATATGATTACAAAAGTTTATGATATATCAGGCGAAATTCTTTATGAAATTGAATCTGCCCATGTTTGGTATTTTGATGATACGGAAAATACAGAGTTTGATTTACCTAATTTAACACTTTATGATAAAGATCATGTAGCAACATGGCATATCCGTGCTAAAAAAGCAACGTTAACTAACGATAAACTCATTTACCTTTATCAAGATGTTCAATTGGATAATTTGATTCCCGATGCACAATTACATCAAGTAATTACCGATAATGCGGTAGTTGATTTAACAACACAGCATGTGACATCAAAAGATCCAGTTATACTTAAGGGAGCCGGATTTTATTCAACAGGAATTGGATTAAATGGAGATTTACAAGCCAAAACAGCCGATATTCTAGAAAATATAAAAACATACTATAATACTGAGGTAAAGTAAAACATGAGTTCGCAAAAAAAGGTCGTTATTTCACTATTTTTATTGCTGCCTGTAACATTTAGTTGCTTTGCAGCTGATTTTAACAATCAATCACCGGCTGAAAAACAAGAACAAAAAACACTTGTTGATAATAAGCCGATTACCATTGACGCCGACAATCAACAAATTGATATTGAAAAAAATATGATTACTTTTAGTGGAAATGTGCATGTTGTGCAAGAAGGGCTAACCATTATTGCAGATAAAGTCGTTATTACGGATATGCAAGATTCATCAAAACAAAAAATTACTGCTTATGGCAAACCAGTTAATTTTAAACAGATACTCCCTGAAAAGAATAAAATTGTTACGGGGCATTCTGCTCTAATTATTTATGATGTGAAGCAAAATAATGTGACATTAAAAGGTAATGCTGAATTATTTCAACAAGATAATCACATTACTAGTCAACTTATTAGTTATGATGTGAAAAAACAACAAATTTCTGCGCACCCAGGCAAAAATGAAAGAGTAAAAAGTACTATCATCCCAAACCAAATTAAAGAGATGAATAAATAAAATGTCAATTTTAAAAGCGGAAAATCTGGTCAAAGTATATAAGAAAAAACGCGTTGTTGAAAATGTCAGCTTAACTGTAAATTCAGGTGAGATTGTTGGATTATTAGGACCAAATGGCGCAGGTAAAACCACAACTTTCTATATGGTAGTTGGTATTGTTACTTTAAATGCTGGAAAGATTTATCTTGATGATCATGATATTAGCATTTTGCCTTTACATGAACGGGCGCAAAAAGGTATTGGTTATTTACCACAAGAAGCGTCTATTTTTAGAAAGCTTTCGGTTATTGATAACATTATGGCGATTTTAGAAACGCGCAATGATATTGATAAAAGAGAAAAAATTAATCGAGCTGAAGAATTACTTGAAGAATTCCATATTACTCATATTCGTGACAGTATAGGGCAATCTTTATCTGGTGGTGAGAGACGTCGAGTTGAAATTGCTCGAGCATTGGCGGCCAATCCTAAGTTTATTTTACTTGACGAGCCTTTCGCGGGAGTTGATCCGATTTCAGTAATAGATATAAAACATATTATTAAACATCTTAGAGATCGAGGGCTGGGTGTTTTGATTACCGATCATAATGTGCGTGAAACGCTTGATGTTTGTGAACGAGCTTATATTGTCAATAAAGGGCATTTAATTGCTGAAGGTACCCCAAATGATATTCTAAGTAACGAATATGTTAAAAGGGTTTATCTAGGTAATGAATTTAGATTATGATAAAACCAAGTTTACAACTGAAAATTTCTCAACAGTTATCGATGACGCCACAATTACAATTGGCGATTAAATTACTACAGTTGTCAACTTTAGAACTCCAACAAGAAATTCAAACTGCGCTTGAAAACAATCCATTGCTTGAAATTGATGATCAATATGACGAAGTGAACGTTAAACAAAACGATGAAACAGAAAATATTGATACGCGTGAGGCTTTAGATAGCAAAGAAATTCCTGATGATATTCCACTGGATGCATCTTTAGATGACATTTATAGCGCTGGAACTCCATCTGGAACTAACTCAGATTATCGTAATGATGAATTGCCTATCTATCAAGGTGAAACTCACGAAACATTACATGATTATCTGGAATGGCAACTTGAACTAACACCCTTTAGCGATACAGATAGGGCGATAGCGGTATCTATTATTGAAGCTATAGATGAGAGAGGCTATTTAACAGTTTCAACAGAAGAAATACTTGAAGAGCAAGGTAATGATGAAGTTGAAATTGCCGAAGTTGAAGCAGTATTGAAACGAATATGGAATTTTGATCCTATCGGTGTTGGTGCCAGATCGTTGCAAGAGTGTTTGTCTATTCAAATTCAACATTTAGACACTCCATCATTAGTTAAACAAATTATTGATAATTATTTAGACTTATTAGCCATACGCGATTATAGAAACTTAAAAAAAGTGTTAAATACAACAGATGAACAGTTAAAAGAGGCTGTTGATTTTATACAACGTTTACAACCTTATCCCGGCGATTTGGTTAATACTGCTTCTCCAGACTATGTCATACCTGATGTCATGGTAAAAAAGGTACAAGGAAAATGGATTGTGTATTTAAATAGCGATACAGTTCCAGCTTTACGTATTAACCAGCAATACGCTGATATGGCAAAATTAGCAAATGAAAGTGATGGGCAATATATTAGATCTCATGTGCAAGAAGCTAATTGGTTTATTAAAAGCATCGAAAACCGTAACGAAACCTTATTAAAAGTCAGCCAATTTATTGTTGAGCATCAGCAAGCTTTTTTTGAACATGGTACTGAATACATGAAACCAATGATTTTGTCAGATGTTGCAACGGCAATTGATATGCATGAATCGACCATTTCTCGTGTAACAACTCAAAAATATTTGCATTGTCCAAGCGGAATTTATGAACTTAAATTCTTTTTCTCAAGTCATGTTAATAATGATTCAGGTGGTGAGGTTTCATCTACAGCTATCCAAGCATTAATTAAAAAATATATATCGGCAGAAAATAGTAAAAAGCCATTAAGTGATAGTAAATTAGTTTCGATACTTGAAGAACAAGGTATTATTATTGCACGTCGCACCGTAGCAAAATACCGTGAAGCCTTATCAATTCCACCATCAAGTCAACGAAAACAGCTTTAAATTTGAATTTAAATTTTTTGGATATATATCGCTTATTTTAATCATGGGCGCAATTTGCGCCCTTTAATAAAATTAAGCTAAAAAGCTTGGAATTTTATGTTCAAAGTCGCTAATTGCATCTTCATGTTGTAGGGTTAAGCCAATATTATCTAACCCATTTAACAAGCAATGACGTTTAAAAGCATCAATTTTAAATGAATATTGCTTATCGCCGGCAATGACCACTTCATTAACTAAATCGATGGTAAATTCAACGCCTTCATTAGCTTCGACAATTTTAAATAGCTCATCGATATCTTCTTCGGATAAATTAACCAGTAATAACTGATTGTTAAATGAGTTATTATAAAAAATATCGGCAAAACTTGAACCAATAATAGTTTTAAATCCATAATCAGCAAGTGCCCATGGAGCATGTTCACGAGAAGAACCACAACCAAAATTTTCACGTGTTAATAAAATACTGGCACCTTTATAGCGGGGTTTATTCAAGACAAATTCAGGGTTAGGCTGTTCGCCAGCATCATCTAAAAAGCGCCATTCATGAAAGGCATGTTTACCAAATCCAGTGCGTGTTACTTTCTGTAAAAACTGTTTTGGAATGATTGCATCTGTATCAACATTAGCCGCATCCAAAGGAACGACTAGCCCAGTATGTTTTGTAAATTTTGCCATGACAAGTCTCTCCTTAAAATGGTTTGCGAATATCTGTAAAATGACCAGTAATAGCTGCGGCTGCTGCCATAGCAGGACTAACTAAATGTGTTCTAGCATCGCGTCCTTGGCGACCTTCAAAATTACGGTTGCTGGTTGATGCGCAGCGATCTCCCGGGGCTAATTTATCATCGTTCATTGCAAGACACATAGAGCAACCTGGTAAGCGCCATTCAAATCCTGCATCAATAAAAATCTTATCTAATCCTTCGGCTTCAGCTTGTTCTTTCACTGGTCCTGAACCAGGTACAACTAATGCTTGTACACCTTCAGCAACTTTACGGTCTTTAGCAATTTGCGCAGCAGCTCGTAAATCTTCTATACGTGAGTTTGTACAAGAACCAATAAATACTTTATTGATCTTAATATCAGTCATTTTGGTACCAGCGGTTAATCCCATATAAGCTAATGCACGCTCAGCAGAGTGTTTTTCAATAGGATCAGCAAAATTATTAGGATTAGGTACTGTTGCATCAATTGAAGTTACTTGACCAGGGTTCGTTCCCCAAGTGACTTGTGGTGCGATATCTTTTCCTTCTAACGTCACAACTGTATCAAAATGTGCACCTTCGTCGGTTTTTAGCGTTTTCCAATAAGCAACCGCTTTGTCGAAGTCTTCACCTTTTGGTGAAAATTGGCGATCTTTTAAGTACTCAAAAGTGACTTCATCTGGTGCAATTATGCCAGCTTTAGCTCCCATTTCAATTGCCATATTACACAACGTCATGCGTCCTTCCATTGATAATGATTTAATAACATCACCACAAAATTCAACTACATGACCTGTACCGCCAGCACTGGTTGTTTTGCCAATGATAGCTAAAATAATATCCTTAGCGGTAATGCCATCAACAACATCTCCTTTAACTTCAATTTTCATAGTTTTAGCTCGACCTTGTTTTAAGGTTTGAGTTGCTAATACATGCTCAACTTCGGAAGTACCAATACCAAAAGCTAATGCACCAAATGCGCCATGTGTTGCAGTGTGCGAATCACCACACACAATAGTCATACCCGGTAAAGTCATACCTTGCTCAGGACCGACTACATGGACAATACCACGTAGTGGGCTTTGTAAATCATATAACGAAACACCAAACTCTTTGGCATTTTTTGCCAGTTCAGTTAATTGAATGCGAGCCATTTCGCTGCAAGCATTTAAATCATTACTTTTGGTTGAAGTATTATGATCCATAGTTGCAAAAGTCTTATTGGGCTGGCGAACTTTACGATTCATTGCACGCAGGCTATCAAAGGCCTGTGGAGAGGTGACTTCATGAACTAAATGACGATCAATATATAAAATAGGCGTTTCATTTGGAGCCTCATAAACGACATGCGCATCATATAATTTCTGATACAGTGTTTTTGACATTGCAGATTCCTTATTATTTTTTACAACTGGTATTAGTTTTAAACTTTGACATTATTTACTAATACTATAATTAATTGAATTAAAAAGGATACAAGGAGCAGTTTATTCTGCATACTTGAGTATCCCTTTACTACACATTTAACATAGCTAATTCAATTAAATAAGCTTACAAATAATATCTCCCATTTCATCAGTTGAAACAGGTTGTTCTTTTTGTGCAAGATCGATAGTACGATAGCCTTGCTCTAATGCTTTATTTACTGCTGTTTCGATAGCTGAGGCAATATTATCACGTTTAAAGCTATAACGGACTAACAAAGCTAATGACAAAATTTGTGCTGCAGGATTAGCAATATTTTTACCAGCAATGTCAGGTGCGCTACCACCAGCAGGTTCATATAAGCCAAAGCCTTGTTCATTAAGACTAGCAGAAGGCAACATACCCATTGAACCAGTTATCATGGCACATTCATCGGATAATATATCTCCAAATAAATTTGAGCATAAAATAACATCGAACTGAGACGGATCTTTAACAAGTTGCATTGTGGCATTATCGATATACATATGCTCAAGTTCAATATCAGGATAGTTTTTAGCTACTTCATTGACCACCTCGCGCCACAAAATTGAGGTTTGTAAAACGTTGGCTTTATCAATTGAAGTTACTTTTTTGCGACGTAAACGTGCAGCTTCAAATCCCATTTTTGCAATACGTTCTATCTCAAAACGATGATAAACTTCAGTATCAAATGCTTTTTCTTGAGCACTACTACCTTCACGTCCTTTAGGTAATCCAAAATAAATACCGCCAGTTAATTCGCGCATACATAAAATATCAAATCCACGCTCAGCAATATCGGTGCGTAATGGGCAAAGATCTTCTAAGCCTTGATATAAACGAGCAGGGCGCATATTAGCAAATAATTTGAAGTGTTTACGTAGTGGCAATAACGCACCACGTTCAGGTTGCTTTTCAGGTGGTAAATTAGACCATTTAGGACCACCCACTGAACCAAATAAAATAGCGTCAGCTTTTTCACAGCCTTCAAGTGTTTCATTAGGTAATGGGCAACCATGAATATCAATTGCTGCACCACCCACATCATATTCACTAGTAGTAATAGAAAGTTGATATTTTTGGCGGATAACATCTAATACTTTATAGGCCTGTCTCATTACTTCAGGGCCAATACCGTCGCCGGGAAGTACTGCAATATGGTAGTTTTGTGACATTTTTTATTCCTTTACAATCTAAATTAATTTTCATGTTTTGCTGTTAAACGGCAAAACAAATTATTTTTTAGTCATGATGTAATTTTTGTTTTTCTTGTGCAACTTGATTTGCTCTATATACATTATTCAATACATTAATTAAAGCCAAAGCCGATGAGTGAACAATATCAGTTGCAAGCCCCACACCATGGAACTTACGACCTTTATATTCGGCAACAATATCAACTTGTCCTAAAGCATTTTCACCTTGTCCTTTAGAAGCTAATTGATATTTTACAATCGAAATAGGTTCGCCAGTAATACGGTTGATAGCTTGATAAACAGCATCAACAGGACCGTTACCCGTTGCAGCATCAGAATACTTTCTATCACCAATTAACAAGCTAACCGAAGCGGTTGAAACAACCGTCGAACCTGATTGAACATTAAAATAATCTAAAACATAATGTTCTTTTTCATCTTTTAATTGATTGATAAATATTAATGCCTCTAAATCATAATCGAATACTTGGCCTTTTTTATCAGCTAATTCTAAAAATGCCTCATAGACTTGATCTAAGTTATAATCTTTATCGTGATAACCAAGTTCTTCTAAACGATGTTTAACGGCGGCTCGTCCTGAGCGAGAGGTTAAATTTAATTGGATTTGATTTAATCCGATTGATTCAGGGGTCATAATTTCGTAAGTTTCACGATTTTTTAAAACCCCATCTTGATGAATTCCTGAGGAGTGGGCAAAAGCGTTACTACCAATAATTGCTTTATTACTTGGAATTGGCATGTTAGTAATTTGGCTAACAATTTGGCTGGTACGATAAATCTCTTGATGATTAATATTTGTGTGAACGTTTAAGATATTTTGACGAACTTTAATCGCCATAATAACTTCTTCAAGTGCGGTATTACCCGCACGTTCTCCTAAACCATTCATCGCCCCTTCAATTTGCCGAGCACCTTCTTGAACCGCGCTAATCGAGTTAGCCACCGACATGCCCAAGTCATCATGACAATGAACAGAGATAATCGCTTGATCAATGTTCGGGACACGTTCAAATAGGGTACGAATAATGCTACCAAATTGATAAGGGACAGTATAACCGACAGTATCCGGAATATTGATCGTTCTTGCCCCTGCTTTAATTGCTGCTTCAACGATACGACATAAGTTATCAATTGGGGTACGGCCTGCATCTTCACAAGAAAACTCCACATCATTAGTATAATTACGTGCACGTTTAATACAGTGCACAGCTCTTTCAATGACATCATCAAATGTCATTTTTAATTTATCTTTAACATGTAAGGTTGATGTTGCCATAAAAGTATGAATTCGAAACTGATCTGCAACTTTTAATGCTTCGGCAGCAACATCAATATCTTTATCAACACAACGAGACAGTGCACAAACACAGCTATCTTTAATGGTCTTAGCAATCGTTTGAACTGATTCAAAATCACCAGGAGATGAAACAGGAAAGCCAACTTCCATCACATCGACCCGCATTCGCTCTAAAGCAAGCGCTATTTGTAACTTTTCTTTAACGCTCAAACTTGCTTGTAACGCTTGTTCACCGTCACGTAATGTAGTATCAAAAATAATGACTTGATCGTTCATTGTTCTTCCTTTTATATATTTTGGCGCTAGCTCGGTATTTCAAGTTATAAAAACAAAAAAACCCGCACTTTAGCGCGGGTTCTTGTTTATTTGTTGAGCTGTTTATTAAATAACTTTTTTACTCCACACACAAGCTATCCGCGCAAGTTGATGCGAGGAGGAAACTGAGGTCGAGTAATAAATAGCTAATAAACATAAAAATCTCTATTTATAAATTCAATGAAAAACTAAATTGGTGATATTTTTATCAAATGATGATGATTGTGTCAACGATTATTTCCTCCTGTATTAATAATTTTCAATAGAAGAATACCTATTAACATAGTCTGCATGTCATTTTAAAAAATATAATCAGTTTGATTAGCACTTAAGTATCAAAATGAAACTATTAGATTAATAAGTTGAGCTAGGAATAATTCTAATTATAATATAAGTTATTTTTACATCTTAATGGGGACAAACTATGAACATTGTGGATATTTCCGAAAAACGCTACACAGCTAAACATTATGACGAAACACAAAAAATCCCAGCCGATAAAATAGAACAATTATTAACCGTATTAAGAAACAGCCCATCATCAGTTAACTCACAGCCATGGCATTTTTATGTTATTGATAATAACGCTGCAAAAAGTAAAATTTTACCGGCTATTACTGAATTTAACCAATCTAAAGTCACTGGATCTTCACACACTATTGTCTTTTGTATCAAAACCCCATTAGATGAAGCACATTTAGTTAACCTGCTTAATCAAGAAGAAAAAGATGGGCGCTTACCTACAGCAGAATTAAAACAGGCTCAAGACCAAGGAAGACGCTATTTTGTCCAATTAAATAGTGCAACACCCGAATCGCAACAGTGTTGGGAAGGAAAACAGGCGTACATTGCATTAGGACAATTACTTTTTGCTGCGGCAGCGATTGGTATCGATTCAACAGCCATTGAGGGATATAATTCTGAAAAAATGGATGAAATCTTAGATCTTAAAAGCAAAGGACTTAAAAGTATTGTTGTTGCCACATTAGGTTATCGAGCCGAAAATGACGGTAATGCCCATCGACCAAAATCACGCTTACCGAAAGAGCAACTTTTTACGTTTTTATAAACAAGAATAACGTTTTCAAATTATCCCACTTAGTAAAGGTGGGATATCTTAAAATAGCTTTATATTATTTCTGATGATAATTTTTATATTGCTTGAATTTATGCTCCAACACTTGTCATTATTCTGGGGATAAATTTTTAATAAAAAAGAATTAATCATTATATTTTTGAGTATAGAATAAATAGCCTTTGTTAAATTTTTCAATTTTATAAAATTAAGGATATTTAAAGAGCCAAGATATGCATTCAGATTGGATTTGAGCAATTTTATATAAATCTACAGTTAATATTATTTAATTACTCATATTATTATAAATAACCCTAGACCCAATACTCAGAATCATTACAATATACGCTATCAATTACACATCAACTGATGTGATTTGCTATTTTAAACAAAATTAACGGATGATGTTTTATGGCGCAATATGTTTATACCATGAATCGCGTAGGGAAGATTGTTCCCCCTAAACGCTATATTTTAAAAGATATTTCTTTAAGTTTTTTTCCGGGTGCAAAAATTGGTGTACTCGGTTTAAATGGAGCGGGTAAATCCACTTTACTACGAATTATGGCGGGTGTTGATACCGAAATTGAAGGCGAAGCACGCCCACAACCTGATATTAAAATTGGTTATTTACCCCAAGAACCGAAATTAGATCCTAAACAAACTGTGCGTGAAGCCATTGAGCAAGCGGTTAGTGAGGCTAAACAAGCATTGGCTCGATTAGATGAAGTATATGCCGCTTATGCTGATCCTGACGCCGATTTTGACAAATTAGCCAAAGAACAAGCGGAGCTTGAAGCCATTATTCAATCGCAAGATGCTCACAATCTGGATAACCAGTTAGAGCGAGCCGCTGACGCACTACGTTTGCCAGATTGGGATGCGAAAATTGAAAATTTATCAGGTGGTGAACGCCGTCGAGTAGCAATTTGTCAATTATTACTTGAAAAGCCTGATATGTTATTAATGGATGAACCGACCAACCACTTAGATGCCGAATCGGTAGCATGGTTAGAACGATTCTTACATGACTACGAAGGTACGGTTGTTGCAGTAACTCACGATCGCTACTTCCTAGACAACGTTGCAGGTTGGATTTTAGAACTTGACCGAGGTGAAGGCATTCCATGGGAAGGCAACTACTCATCTTGGCTTGAACAAAAAGATCAGCGCCTAGCGCAAGAAGCCTCGACCGAATCGGCACGTCGTAAATCGATCGAAAAAGAACTCGAGTGGGTACGACAAAATCCGAAAGGGCGCCAAGCAAAAAGCAAAGCCCGCCTAGCTCGCTTTGAAGAACTCAACAGTAACGATTACCAAAAACGTAACGAAACTAACGAGCTCTTTATTCCAGCTGGACAGCGTTTAGGCGATAAAGTGATTGAAGTAAGCAATCTAACTAAATCGTATGGCGATCGTGTGCTGATTGATAACTTATCTTTTAGTATTCCTAAAGGGGCAATTGTTGGCATTATTGGTCCAAATGGAGCAGGGAAATCAACCCTATTTAGAATGCTATCAGGCAAAGAACAACCTGATACAGGTACGATTACTTTAGGTGAAACAGTGCAACTTGCATCAGTTGATCAGTTCCGTGACAGTATGGACGACAAAAAAACAGTTTGGGACGAAATTTCAAACGGTCAAGATATTATGCGTATTGGCAATTTTGAAATACCAAGTCGTGCTTATGTTGGTCGTTTTAATTTTAAAGGCGTTGATCAGCAAAAGCGTGTAGGTGAACTTTCAGGGGGGGAACGTGGACGTGTACATTTAGCTAAATTATTGCAAGTGGGAGGTAATGTATTACTACTTGATGAACCAACCAATGATTTAGATGTTGAAACGCTACGCGCACTTGAAAATGCATTATTAGAGTTTCCGGGGTGTGCTTTAGTGATTTCGCATGACCGTTGGTTCTTAGATCGTATTGCGACCCATATTTTGGATTATCAAGACGAAGGTCATGTTGAATTCTTTGAAGGTAACTTTACCGAATACGAAGAATGGAAAAAGCGCACATTGGGTGCTGAAGCATTAGAGCCTAAACGTGCTAAATATAAACGAATCTCCAAATAGAATTAATTTTTATTTTATTCCGCCGATTTATATTGGCGGAATAGTTTTATCTTCTTGATAGCTATTTTAAATATTTTTCAAAATGTAATTATCTAAACTAACCCTTTAGATGAACTAATAATTCTTGAAAAAGTATCCATTAGCAAACGAGGTATAGCGTTTATACTACGTGATTTTGCATCATCACAAATGGCAATCGCAAGATCAGGTTTTGAACTTTTATGAATTGCTTTTTGAATAATTTGATGTACAGGCAGATCAATATGCTGTGTTGTATTATAAGCGGCAAGTTTATAGACATGACTAAAACCATGTTTAAATAAAAGTTTTCAATGTCTCGCGCAGGCAAAACCGTTAAGTAATCATCAGAATTTTTATCTTCACCACATAACGATTTTACCGTATCGGCATATTTTTTACCCGCCATATCCCCATCAGTAATTACATACCAATGAATTCCCATTTTATTGGCATATTTTATAAGCGGTTTTAAACCACACTGAGCAAACTCAATAAGCTGAACTCCCTCTGAACTCAGATGATAACCACTTTGTTCAGCTAGTTCACGTAACAACCACACTTCGGTTTCGCCCTCGACTAACAACCAACATCGTGCAAATAAGGCATTTGATCGGCGATAAAGAATATGAAACGCAATACGGCGACTATCACTAACGCTTAATGAATGAGGTTCAATGTATTTGGCAATAATTTTATCTGGCAGACGAATTAAACGATAAAGGTTTTCTAATGAAAATAACGATACCAGATCACTTGAGTTAGACGTGATAATTTTTTGTGTAGGGAAGTTTTTTAGTAAGCGAAATGCAACGGATAAAATGATTGGATGTAACAAACTTTCAGGCTCTTCTAAAATTAAAATAGGCATTGAACTTTGTGAAAGTGAATAATTTCCTTTAGCACCAATAATAGAGCCAAAAATGCCTAAAAATACAGTTCGTAAATAATCATTATCAAGATTATCCAAGACGTCATTAATTTGTTCCAAAACATTCCAATCTTCTGTTCTTGGTGTACTTTTGGCATTTTTTTGTTTGTAATGATTGCGGTGCGCTTGATCGACAAAATAATACTCTATTAATGATCGTGCAGCTTGTAGGCCTCGAGCTAATTCATCTTGGGTTAATTCGGCTGAATGGGCTTTTAGTTGGTTTGAAAGTTGGCTAATGTAGTGTTCGTATAATGGTTCGTTAGTAACCGTTAATTGCTCAGGATTAATTGCGTTTTTAAGTGTCATTACTGGATTTAGTTTGATTAATGTTGCAATTAATAATTTTTCGTTTTCTATATTAAAAGGGTTGCCTTGTGCATTAAGCAATTTATGTTGTGTTATTATTTGGTTATCTTGTTTATTAGCAGAAATTTGATAAGTGATTCGATGCAGATTATCTTGGTGTGATTGATACGAAACCGAGCTTAATGGCTGATAATCTTGATTATTTAATTCATGTAAATGCGATTGGCAATAAGTGATTTTAATAATAATATTATCGCCATAACATTGGTATCGGTCATGATAAAAATCAGAATCGACAAATTGATAAAAAATGTTATCCAGTGATAACAATTGCAAAGCGCTGATTAAACTTGACCGCCCCCAACGATTTTCACCCATTAGTACGCTAGAACTTGCATTTAATTTTAAAGATAGTTGACTAATACCTTTAAATCCGGAAATATCAATTTGTTCAATAAACATAGTGTATCCTTATTGTTAAAGATGATACTTTTCTGTCCTTTTACGAATTCGTTCAACTTTTCGATGCATGCTAGCTATTAGCTTAGATTCATTGCGCAAAATTGTTTTTAAAGGCTGATTAAAATACACTTTCAAAAAACGCCAAATATCACGATCGGTTAACCCAATATTCATGGCTGAAAAATAAAGCCCGATTAAATCTTTATCACGCCAACGAACAGGAACTGTTTTACGGATCTGAGCACGGTGTAAATCAATTACAGATAATTTTATTTGCTGATGATTTTCAAAAAGCGGAATATCAAGCAAAAAATGGCATAAATAACAATCACGATGATTAACCCCAGCCACATGCATTTGAGCAACCATTTTTGCCAAATAAATGACTAAAGAACGCTTCATATGATAGCTAGGAGGGTTAGTTAACCACGATTTAGTCAAATCTTCTAAACTAATTGTCGGATTAAGATCTTTTGTCACAATAAATGAATGACGAGTCAGCGGATTTATCCCTTTACGACCAAATGCTCGCCCATCCATCGTATTAACACCAACTTGCTCCAAACGCTCAATCGCATCCCACTCCTGTTTGGCATCTAAAACAGGTAAACGTAACGAAATGAGATTTTTAACAATCTCTTTAACAGTTGTACCACGATGAATTTTAATAAAATACGATTCATCATCAAGCTCAAAATTCAACGTTTTACGTTGTTTTACTGCACGATAAATTTTCCCCGATATTAACTCAACTTCTGCAAATGGATCTTTACCAGCCCATAATTGCTCAAAAGGTGATTTTAGCTTAATTTCATTCATGATTATCACAACCTAAAATAATCTTTGCAGCACGCTCTGCTAAGTGGTATAAATCAGCCGTTTTACCATAATGTATTGCATTGTAATGCCATGTTAATAACTGATCGTGATTTGTTATGGCATTTTTCACGGTCTCGTTTAACGCTGATTGTGCAAAAGGCTCATCAAGCACAACACCAGCATTGGCTTCATCAATATGATAAGCATAGCCCGAAATGCTTGACACAATCACAGGCACCCCAGCGGCTAACCCTTCAATAAGCACCATACCGGCTGCTTCTTGTCTTGCTGGATGCAATAGCAAATCTGCCGCAAACAAAAAATCAGGGATATCATTACGACCGGCAAAAAAACGTACTTGATGCTCAATGCCGAGTTGCTTAGCTAGTTTTTGATAAGCCTCAGGGTTATCCTGCCCCACAACTAAAAAAGTCACTTTTTGTTTTAAATCGCAAGGTAGTGCAGCAATGGCGGTTAAAGAACGATCTACCCCCTTACGCTTAAAATCTGATCCAATTTGCACAACAACAAAATTATTCTCATCAATTTGATTTGCCAGTCTAAATTGTTTACCTTTAGCACTTGATTGAGAATGATATTGGCGATCTTTCGCAATACCAGGTGGTAATAGGTAAAAGCGTGATGGATCAGTATGGTAATAACGCTCAAAGTCACTGATTTGCTGTTTTGTTAGTACCATAACTTTGGTTTGGCTTTGTTGATTAAATACCGCATTTTCAAAAGCTAAATAGTGCTTACAGCGTTTTGACAATTTATACAAAAAGCCTTTGTGTGAAACCTTTTCGGCATAACAAGTATCGCCTGCAAAATAAACATCCAAATCAGGCATTTTATTAAAACCAACCACACAATCAACTGGATTTGCTTGTAAATGAGCCTTCACCCAATGGTAATAAGATTGATTACGACTATGATTGGATAAGCCCTTTTTAGATACCAAAATAATGTCAAACCCACAAGGTACATCGCCTTGCCAATCCATAACATAAACACGAACATTATGTCCTAGATTTTGACAAGCTTTGGCTATTTGCAAAAAATCACGTTGCAAACCACCAAACTGGAAATATTTATAAATACAAAAAGCCAATTGCATGCAGATTGCCTCAAGTTTGAAAGGAGTATTATATACTTGTCGATAAGTAAGGTGCAAAATAGATTTTTTGTTTGTTTTTTATAAGTCATAATTATTTATGATCTTATCAGAGCTCATTATTTGCTTTCATCAAGCGATTAGGAAATAAAACTTGTCTTAAGCAAGGTCATTATTCAATACAAATTTTTGCACAGATAATTATATAGTCGCCTAAATAAAGGCTACATGATAGCTTGATTTTTTAAATATCCAGTTAAAAATAGATATCAATATTATTGTTTATTAATAAGTTAAAATGAAAGTGTAGAAGAAAATAATAGTATATCAATTTAAACAATTTCTACTTTTACCTTGAATGAAATCTAAAATTGAAATTGACAATCATGTTGTTAAAGTTGATGAAATAAATATCACCCTGTTAGGTTATAAAAAACAAAATATTCCTTAAAAAATATTAGTGCATCTATAGCATATAGGTATTATAACGTTAAAAGGCTATTAATAGGGGCCGCATTAATTCTTTTGGAAGTTAATGCGTTTTTCCATGTTATTTCATCATTTGAAGATTTCTGGGCACTTATTTCTTTGCCATTAGGATTATTTATATTTCTTAACAGTATTATTTTAGGATTAATTATACAACGTAGCGGAAATGATTATTTTACTTCCACTTCGTTTATTGAACAAAAAAAATCACATAAAATTAAATTAAGCTTTAATGAACCATACTATTATCTTTAATAAATTAAATATAAAAATACAGTTTATTCTATAAGTTACTACAATTTAAAACAATAACTATCGCCAATAGCACTACCTTGAGCACCAAACTGGCGTAAATTGTGATCAACGGCGTTCATCGATTGCCAATGGTTTTCACACCAATCAGGGGCAAGTAAAGTTGGTTTTCTGGCATTAGCTGATACGCGATGATACAAAATATTAGCTGGAGTTTGGCGAATGATATCGCCAGCAATATCGACATATTCATCTAATGACAATACAGCAATCCGCCCGGCTCGCCAAGATTTTGCCATAATACTGCCTTCAACAATATGTAAAGGATGCAGTTTCAAACCATCCACGCCACTTTCAAGCACACGCTCAAGGGTTATAAAATTATCCTGTTTGGTTTCTTTGGGTAAACCAATAATTAAGTGAGTACAGACCTTAATGCCAAGCTTACGTACTTTTTGAACGGTTTGATAATAATCATCAAAAGTATGCCCTCGGTTAATATCGTGCAAGGTTTTGTTATGAGCAGTTTGCAAACCGAGTTCTAACCAAACTTCATAGCCATTGGATTGATAATGCGCAAGCAAATCAAGTGCTTCATCAGGAACACAATCAGGACGAGTACCAACACAAAGCCCAACAATATCTGCACTATTCAGGGCTTCTTCGTACATATTTTTTAGAATTTCAACCTCAGCGTAGGTGCTTGTATAAGCCTGAAAATAAGCAAGGTATCGTTTAGACTTTTTCATCTGTTTGGCTTGTGAGGTTAATTGTTCAGAAATTGATTTAACCTGAATAGATTCATCAATGATTGAGGCAACATTACAAAAGGTACAACCACCTTGACCAATAGTACCATCTCGATTGGGACAGCTAAATCCACCGTGCAGAGTAAGTTTATAGATTTTTTCGCCATAACGACGTTGTAAATCGGAACCGAATGTATTAACGACTAAATGGAGTTGCATAATCAGATAAAAATAAAATTTTGTTTATTTTACGAAAATAGCAAACTTACTTCAAGTAATGATAATATTTTTAATATAATTACTTTTGTAATCTATAACAATTTTAGGGTTGTTACCATTATTGCTTTTAACTACATGTTGTTAAATATATATGTAATTATATGATTAAAATTTTAATTTTTTAGAAAAATTAACAAAACAAATTTTATGTGTAACTGTGTGATATTAAATGATTTTTATGCGATTATTGGTAATAAATGTGATTGTTTATATTGATAATTATTATTATTAGCAATAAGATGTTTGCACTAAATAATTACAAAAATGTCAGAGGTTGCTATGCCGTACATTATTCGTAACTTAGTTGTTGCTTTATTCTCATCAATATTCTTAATGTCTTTTTGTTATGCTGATATTAGATTACCAACACCTCAGACTAGTGGGGGAATGAGTTTATTTGAAAGTTTAAAAAATCGGGGATCAACCTCTGGTGCAGGTTTTCCTATGGGTCAAGTTTCAGATAATGAACTCTCAACTGTGCTTTGGGCTGCGAGTGGTTTAAATCGTGGGGATAAGGGGTGGACAGTCCCAATGTTTAAAGGAAAACCACCTTACGTACGAATTTATGTGGCTAGTGAAAAGGGTTCTTATTTGTATGAATGGGAAGGACACTATTTAAAAGAAATTAATAAAAAAGACATTCGTGCCAATATTGGTCTACAAGCTTTTATTAAGCGCGCGGCTTATTCACTGGTTTTTGTTGCAGAAGAAAGTGCATTTAAAGATGTAAAACCTGAGCAAATTAATAATTTTAGTTATACTGCTGTAGGTGCAATGAGTCAAGACATCTATTTAGCTGCTGCAGCTTTAAAATTAAATGCTCGTTATATCCATTCTATAAAACCAGCAGCTATACGCCAAGAATTACAATTATCTGAAGGCGATAAACCGCTTGCTATGTTTATAATAGGAAAATAAGAAGGTATAAAGTGTGGAGAGATTTTTAACACTTGCTTTGCTCCTTATTGGAAGTTTAATGGCTTTGGTTCCATCATCTTATGCTGCCGAAAAAAAGTATGAAAGTTGGAATGCTATTGTTGACGAAATGGACACCATCTTAAATGATGCTTATGATATCTATTTTATGAAAGATGTTGAACGTGCTAAAGCTCGAGTTAATAATGCTTATTTTGGCTTTTATGAAAAGCATGGGGTTGAGCGTGCGGTTATGTCTTATATTTCGGGTAAACGGGGAACCGATACCGAATATCAATTTGCCAAAATTAAGCGCTTAATGACAGATGGTGCGTCGAACAAAGTTGTTAGAAATGAAATTGATACTATTTTAAAAATGTTACATGAAGATGCTAACGAACTAGATGGTAAGCAAGAGAGCGGTTGGAGCATTCTGTTAGCTTCGTTTATTATCATTTTTAGGGAAGGACTGGAAGCGATTTTAGTGATTGCGGCAATTTCAGCTTATTTGGTTCGTTCTGGTCATCTTGCCATGGTAAAAGTAGTTTATATGAGCTCACTTGTAGCTATTTTTGCCAGTATTTTAGTGGCAATTGCTCTTCATATTGTGTTTGATATTAGCGGGGCAAATCAAGAAATCATGGAAGGAATTGCTATGCTCCTTGCAACAGTCGTACTATTTTTTATTAGTAATTGGATGTTTTCAAAGGCAGAAGCTGAGGCTTGGAAAAGCTATGTTGAAGAAAAAGTACAAATTGCAGTGTCATCAGGTAGTCGCTTTGCCTTAGGTTTTGCTGCCTTTTTAGCTGTTTTTCGTGAAGGAGCTGAAACGATCTTGTTTTACCAAGCAATGCTAGTTGATGCTAAAGAACATATGGATATGGTTTGGTATGGACTAGCTATTGGAACGATAATTCTTGCGATTATTTTTGTCGTTATTCGTTTTGGTACCATGAAATTACCAATTCGCCCATTCTTTATTGGTACTAGTATTTTAATGTATATCATGGCAATAGCTTTTGCCGGTGGTGGAGTAAAAGAATTACAAGAGGCAGATATGATTCCAGTCACCTCTGTTGATTTTATACATTCTGTCGAAGTTTTAGGTATTTACCCAACGGTCGAGACATTAGTTCCACAAATAATTATGGTATTTATTGTGGTAGTTTCTGTCATGTATTACAAAGCTAAACATAGTTGTAAAAAGCAATAATTATTAATATTGCCTATTTGTTTAAAATTGCATAAATGCGGATTTAAGAACTGAGTTGTGTTAATGCCAAAAAATAAAAGTAATAAATTTTCAAAAAGTAAAAGGAGGAGTTTTCAATGAAAAAGTTAGTTTTATCAGCAGGTATTGCTTCAATACTTGCTTTATCTTCATTTGTTCACGCAGCAGCACCGGCACCAGGCGAACAAAAAGGATTTGAAGAATTTCCAATTGGTGATGAAGTAACCGTGGGGCCATTACACATTGGTGCTGTTTATTTCCAACCTGTTGATATGGAACCCGCCGGTATGGGTGGTTTACCAGCCTCAAAATCAGACATGCACATTGAAGCTGATATTTCAGCTGCAGAAGGTAATAACTTAGGTTATGGTGTAGGTGATTTTGTTCCTTACTTAACTGTAAAATATAAAATTCAAAAGCAAGGCAGTGATAAAGTGATTGAAGGTAACTTTATGCCAATGAATGCATCTGATGGTCCTCACTATGGTAATAATATAAAACTAGATGGTGCTGGTAAATATAAAGTAACATTTATGATTGAAAACCCAGAAAAACAAGGTTATTTACTACATGTTGATAAAGAAACAGGTGTGGAAGGACGCTTTTGGAGCAAACCTATCGAAGTTTCTTGGGACTTTGATTACATTCCACGCGCATGGTAATGATTTTAAAATAACTAATTATATTAAATAATTAATAATCAGTTATTGGTGAGCATTATGCTCACCAATAATATTTGCAATAGTTAGGCAATGAATATGCTTCAATACCTTATCAATATTACCGATAATACTTTCGTTCCAGCAATGATGATGGCATTACTGAGCGCTGCGATTATAAGATCCACGCCTCATCATATTAAAAAAATTATTTTGTTTGGTTTTGTATTGGGCTTTATTGCTGCATTGATTTATGCCATTTTAAAACGCAACACAGGGTTTGCTGTTCGTGAATATTATGATCTTGGCGTGATCATACCTTGGGTTATTATTGCTATACCGCTGATTGTTGCTATTTGCTTGCAAAAATCCACCCATAATCGAACTGGTAAATTCTTTTTTACAATGTTATTTGTGCTAAGTATTGGTTTAATAAGTGCACAGTCTTTACCTAATTTAATGCTCTATCCATTCGAATTTTCTGTCGGGATGGACTCTATTTTTAATAATGATTACTTGCTTAAATGGGTTGGTTATGGATTTGCTTTACTTATAATCTTGTTAACTGGGCTATTTACTTTCCGTATATGTGGACGATTATCGACAAAATTTATTTTTGCTATTACTTCACTGTCAATTATTATTTTCACTATTCAAAATAGTATTAATATTTTACAAATTTTAATTGTTAGGCGTTTTATTTCATCCCAACCATGGATGATGGAGTTGGTTATTTTTATTCTTGGTCATGTTAATTTCTTTATTTTTATTTTCATGGCAATAGTGCTTTGTTTAGCCATTGTTTTGTATATCAAATCAAAAACAACTTCGTTAATGGGTAATAACCCTGCTCAAATTCGTAAACTTAAAGCGCAATTACGTAGCGATAGAAGATCTGCCCTAATGATTGTGGCTGGTACAGCAATAACCGCATATACTGTGACGCGCGCACGTTACATTTTTGAAAAAGGCGTAGAACTTACACCGGCAGAGCCTATATCGCCTAATGCTGATGGCTTAATTGTTATCCCTCTCGATAAAGTGAACGACGGTAATTTGCATCGTTATGGTTATCAAGCAACAGATGGAACTTTAGTTCGCTTTATTATTATTAAAAAAAGCGATAATGCTTATGGTGTAGGTTTTGATGCTTGTGATATTTGTGGTGCAAGTGGTTACTACCAACGCGGTGATCAAGTCGTTTGTATTTTGTGCGATGTAGTAATGAACATTGCAACGATTGGATTTTCAGGAGGATGTAACCCAGTTCCACTTAAATACGAAATTATTAACGGCAACATGGTGATTCGTCCAGCTAACCTTGAAGCAGAGAAAAGCCGTTTCAAATAAAAGCGTATTAAAAGGAATATTGTATGTTTTGTAGAATGTTATTAAGTGTTTTAATTCGCCAAAAAAAGAAACTTTTTCTTATTGCCTTAACGGTTGCATTGGGTGTTTCGCTTGCTACTGCTATGTTAAACGTAATGTTTGATGTGGGGGGTAAAGTTAATCAAGAGCTAAAAGCTTATGGTGCTAATCTAAATATAGTTCCTCGTGGTAGTGCAGTAATTAGCGAAATGTATCAACTGGATAATAACGATAAACAGCAGGCGATACAGTATATTAAGCAAGATGATTTAGTCAAAATCAAGATGATCTTTTGGGCTTATAATATTGTTGATTTTGCCCCTTTCCTAACGACGCAAGCCACCTTTAACGATAAGCCGATTACAGTTGTTGGTACTTGGTTCAATAAACAACTTAATATTCCAACAGGAGATCAAGTTAATACCGGTATGTTAGCTATGAAATCATGGTGGACAATTGAAGGAAACACCATGACCGATGATAATTTGCAAGGAGCTATGGTGGGTGAATCTGTAGCCAAACAGTGGAATCTAAAGCTAGGCGATACGATAGATATAATTTCAACGAAAACAAACAAAAAGTTTACATTAACTATTAACAATATTTTTCATAGTGGTGGTGCTGAAGATACGCGGATCTATGTATCATTGCCTGTTGCTCAAAATATTGCAGATAAATCAGGACTGGTTGAACGTGTTGAGGTTAGTGCATTAACCACTCCAGAAAACGAATTAGCTCGTAAAGCAGCGCAAGATCCAAACAGTTTATCTAGAACAGAATGGGATACATGGTATTGCACTGCTTATATTAGCTCAATTGCATACCAGCTAGAAGAGTTAATGCCCGATGTGCGTGTGAAAGCTATTATGCAAGTTGCTGAGTCAGAAGGATCCATTTTACAAAAAACACAATTACTAATGTTATTACTAACTATCTTATCATTGATTTGTTCGGCGCTTGCTATTTCGAATTTGGTTACTGCTAACGTTATAGAGCGCAGTACCGAAATTGGTCTATTAAAAGCGCTTGGTGCAACTAATACAGCTGTTGCAATGCTAATATTAACTGAAATCTTTATTATTGCCTTACTTGGTGGATTTTTTGGTTACTTTATTGGTTTTGGTTTTGCGCAAATTATTGGTCATACAGTGTTTGGTTCTTTTGTTGAGCCTAAGATGATAATTATTCCTTTAGCCCTAATTATGGTGGTCTTAATTACTTTTTTAGGTAGTTTACCTGCATTACGTATTATGATGTTTTTGCGTCCAACTGATGTGCTACATGGTCGATAAGGTGAAAGGTAAGTCTCATGATCAATAAAAATAGGCGCTTTATAATTAAAACCGTGTTAAGTTCACTTATCCGACGCCGTTCTCGCATTGCCATTGCCTTGCTTGGCGTTGCTATTGGAGCAACGGTTCTTCTTGGTATGATCACACTTTGTTATGATATACCACGGCAAATGGGACAAGAATTCCGTTCTTATGGTGCAAATCTTTTACTACTACCAGCCAATAATCAATCAACGGTAGCAATGACAGAGGTTAATAAAGCAGTTACCTTTTTACCAGAAGATAAATTACTCGGTGTTACTCCATTTCGTTATAATTCAATTCGTAGTAATCAGCAACCTTATACTATTGTGGGGACCGACTTTAAACAAGTGGTAAAAACAAGCCCTTATTGGTCTATTGAAGGTTCAATACCACAAAATTCACATGAAATAATGATTGGTACTGATATTGCTAACTTTGCTAAATTAACCATTGGTAGCACTATGCCGATTTCCGGTAAATCCAAACAAGATTCTCGCTTTGATGAAGAACTTACCGTTACAGGTATTGTTAAAACGGGACGTTCCGAAGATAACTTTATTTTTGTTGATCTGCACGATTTAGAAGAATTACTTGAAGAAAGCGAGCAAGCCGAAATTGTTGAAGTAAGCATTGCCGCCACGGAAATAGAATTAAAACAGTACATTGAAAAAATAAAAAACCAAATGACAACAGTAGAACCTCATTTAATAAAATGGGTAACAAAGTCAGAATCATCTGTATTAGGCAAACTGTCCTCGTTACTCTATTTAGTTACTTTTGTTGTACTCGTTCTTACCATGATTTGTGTAGCTACCACTATGATGACCGTGGTAATGGAGCGTCGTAAAGAAATTGGTCTTAAAAAAGCGATAGGAGCCAACAATAAAAGTATTGCAAAAGAGTTTTTAGCTGAAGGATTAGTTTTAGGTGCTATTGGTGGCATTATTGGGGCTATATGCGGGCTTATCTTTGCTCAAATTATTAGTACCAATGTGTTTGGACGTTCAATTATTATTGAGTTTTATCTGATCCCAACCACTATCATTATCTCAGTGATAGTAACGGTAATTGCGTGTTTAATTCCAGTAAAACGTGCTCTTGAAGTAGAGCCTGCGTTAGTATTACGCGGTGAATAGGATATAAAGTATGAATATACTCGAAGTAAAAAATGTGTCTAAAATTTATGGTTCGCTTCATGCACTTTCTGAAGTGAATTTAACAGTTGAAGAAGGTAAATGGTTATCGATTATGGGACCTTCTGGTAGTGGTAAAACAACTTTGATGAATATCATTGGTTGTATGGATAAACCCTCACTTGGTTCAGTTATTTTAGACGGGCAAGATATTACTCAGCTTTCTTTGTCAGAATTAACCGAAATACGTCGAGATAAGATAGGTCTAATCTTTCAACAATTTCATTTAGTATCGTATTTAACCGCACTAGAAAACGTCATGCTTGCTCAATATTATCATAGTATGGTTGACGAAAAAGAGGCTATGCAAGCACTCGAACGTGTTGGGCTTGCTGCTCGATCTAAACACTTACCTCGGCAGTTATCAGGTGGTGAACAGCAACGTGTTTGTATTGCTAGAGCATTGATTAACTATCCCAAACTGATTTTGGCCGATGAGCCAACTGGTAATTTAGATGAAAGTAACGAAGCGATGGTCATGAATTTATTACATGAGCTGCACAAAGAAGGTAGTACCATTATTGTAGTTACTCACTCACTAGAAGTGTCAAAACATGCACAAACCACCGTAGTACTAGAGCACGGCAAAGTTGCACGTGTAATTGATAATTAATCAACTGAAGGTTGTTATATATGAAAAACCGTCTTATTTCATCAAGTATTTTTATTATTATTGGCGTATTAATTATCTTATTTCCATTATATATATTGCCAGTTTGCCCTCTTCCAGACGTTGTAAGCATGCCCGTTGATACATTGAATCACGCTAGTAGCGAGGTAGCACATAACGGGCATATACATAGTGGCACAGGAAAAATCATGAAATGTTTTTGGACAGCAAGAGCTGAAATTGGCATTGGTTGTTTAGTGATAGCCATTGGTGCATTGCTACTAATTAGCCGTACTGCTTTTGTGCGAATAGGATTAAGTATGGCACTTGCGTGTATTTCTTTATTAGCGGCAGCTATACCAACAATTCTAATTGGTGTTTGCGGTAATGAAATGATGCGATGCAATATGGGGTCTAAACCGGCGTTAGTTTTATTATCAGGTTTATTATTTATTGCCGCTGTTATTAACATCTATTACTTAAATAAAAGAACAAAAAATTGATAGCGTTTTGTTATCAAACAAAGACCACTCTTATCTTTACCAGATATAGGTATAACATTTAAATCCAACAAGCAGGAAAGTCAATATGCACGAAAAACCGATCACCATGGCAAATTTAGCATGGCGCAATATTCAGCGACGACCGTTTAGAAGTTGCTGTTTGATTGTCATCATTACGCTTTTTTCGGCGACGTTGTTTGGTGGAAGCATACTGATGAAAAATCTCAGTCTTGGTATTTCAGGCATGGCTAACAGGTTAGGTGCTGATATTCTTATTGTGCCTAATGGTTACGAAAAAAATATGGAAGTAGCCCTGTTGCGTGGTGAACCGAGTACTTTTTATTTAAAAGTAGACTTGATTGATAAAATAAAAGGTATTAAAGGTATTGATGCCATTTCACCTCAACTTTTTATTGCATCATTAAATGCAGGTTGTTGTTCGTCTAAAGTCCAATTAATTGGTTTTGAACAGCATACTGATTTTATTATTAAGCCTTGGTTACAATCACAACTTTCAGAGCCACTTACTGATAATCAAGTCGTTGTTGGTTCTAAAATTAGTTCTGATGTGGGCGATGAAATCTTATTTTTTAATCATCCTTTTAAAATTATTGCTAAAATGGATAGCACAGGGATGGGATTTGATACCTCTGTCTTTATGACTATGCCTGCAGCACAATCATTAATGAAAAATGCAAAATTAATTGAAGGAGATGTTGACCATTTTACTGATTATGCCTCATCGATTTTTATTAAGGTCAATTCAGATTATCAACCTAAAGATATTGTTAATCAAATTATGCCCAGATACGCTATTGACTATAGTATTGATTTTATTATGACCAAAGGTATGCTAAGTAATATATCTAAATGGTTAACTAGCTTTTCAACCATTGTATATAGCCTATCAGCTATTTTTTGGATTTTAGCCATTATTGTGATCTTTGTTATCTTTTCTTCAACATTAAATGAACGTAAGCGTGAAATTAGCTTATTACGGGTATTAGGCGCGTCACGGCGTGATTTAGTTAAAATGTTGCTTCGTGAATCTTTAATAATTAGTGAATTAGGCGGAGTTAGTGGCATTGTTATCGCCTCGGTATTACTTTATGCATTTAGTTTATTAATCTGCCAATCTATTGGTTTGCCGTGTGTAAATATCTCACTATTTGATGCATTATTATATGCAATTGTTGTTTTTATTCTTACGCTAATTATAGGACCTTTATCAAGTATCTATAGTGCCTTATCTATGACTAAATTTGATACTTATAGTACCCTTAGAGAGGGCGAATAATGTTACTGAATGTTAAAAACCTACGTAAAGATTACACAAGAGGGCAACAAACCTTTTCAGCTGTGAATAATGTTAGTTTTTCAATGGCAAAAGATGACTTTATATGCATTATGGGTAAATCAGGCAGTGGTAAAACGACTTTGCTAAATATGATTGCTGGTTTACTTACACCAACGCAAGGAAAAATCACTATTAATAATACAAATTTGTTTGATCTTAATGATCAGCAAGTATCTGCCTTTCGCAATCAGCATATTGGTTATATTCCTCAAGGTAGCAGTTTGCTACCTAATTTAACAGCAATTGATAATATTCGCCTGCCTTTTTATTTAACCAAGCGAGAAAACCAAAATCCCTTAAATGAAGCTAAGAGGTTGCTTGAAAAAGCTAAAATAAGTCACTTGCAAGATGCATACCCAGCTAATATGTCGGGCGGTGAAATGCGCCGTATTGCAATATTGAGAGCACTGATTTGTAAACCACAAATGATTATTGCTGATGAACCAACAAGTGATCTTGATGAAGAAAGCGCTGCCGAAATTATGCTATTGCTGTCTGAAATTCATCAACAAGGTACAGCGTTATTAGTTGTCACTCATGATCATGATGTTGCTCGTTATAGCCAAAAAGTTATGAAAATGTCAGCAGGGCGATTTATTGATTAATGGGTTTATTTATTAACTGAATTGTTATATTAAAAGTGGATTACAACCCATATCGATCATAATTTTATTGAGCTTTAATAATGGCAACCCAACTAATGAATTAATATCATCACCTTCAAGTTTATCAAACAGGGTGATGCCCAGTTCATCACATTTAAAACTGCCAGCACATTGTAGTGGCTTCTCTTTGCTAATGTAGGCATCAATTTCTGAATCAGTTAAATGCCGAAAAGTCACCTTGAATGGTTCGCAAATAGTGGTTTGTTGTTGTGTTTTGGTATTAATTACTGTCATACCAGTATAAAAATAGAAAGCTTTACCGCTGCTTTGTCGAAGCTGTTTACGGGCATTATCAATTGTATGTGGTTTGCAAACAATATTACCGTCTAACACACCAACTTGATCAGAGCCAATAATTAAACTATCAGCAAACTGCGTCGCTAATGATTGGGCTTTAAGTTTAGCTAACCGAACCACTAATTGCTTGGCTGATTCTCCAGCTAGCGGCGTTTCGTCACAAATTGGCGGTACACACTCAAAAGGGATAGCTAATTTTTCGAGCACTTTTTTACGGGATACAGATGTTGATGCTAATATGATTCTCATATTAAATTCCTCTTATAGATCCAAGATGAAAGATGCGTATTAAATTCGATATGCCCATAATAATCAAAGGTCTGTTATGCAGTAGGATAATTGAACATGTTTGCCACTATTTTTCTTCACTTGTCTTAATTAATTTTTACTGATGCCTTGCCGTTGGTAACATTCATCCATAAAAAGGCTAGCTAGAATAAGTAATATATACAAAATCCGTTAAACAACTTGTAATGCTAATTCGCTTTTCATCATGTCAAGCTATTATAACCAATCTGGCATAATTTGAAATTGTATAGTATCAGTAATAGGAAGGCATTTTCCTAATGGCTATTGGCGATAAAACAGAATAATTTGTTCAAGTGTTGGTTTTATATTAAACCAATGAATGATCGTGCTCTCCCGCTATTAAACTAACAAAAAATATTTTACTTTTTCAAAAAAATTCTAGAATATTATTGTAATGTATTAAGATAGTTAACCATGAAAAGTAATTAAAGATTAAATTTAAAATTAGCATCATACTAATTCAATATTGCTAGTTGACAAAATAGATAGACGATAAATGCTTTAGTTTCTTAAGGGGATAATTATGTACAAACAGATTTTAGTTCCTATTGATGTATTTGAAGATGAATTAACTAAAAAGGTAATACCACATGTAGAGTGTTTAGCTAAATTGTCTAATGCCCATGTAATATTCTTTCATACATTGCCAGTCGCATCAGTTATTGTGAATGCGTTTTCTTTTGGTTTTGATGAATTTAAAGATAAAGCAACCATTGAAACTGAACAATGGTTAAATAACTTGATGGATTTGATAGATTTACCAAAAGAAAATCTATCCTTTTCGATAGCTTTTGGTAACCCACGGGACGAAATCCTAAATTTAGCGGAAGAAATGCAACCCGATTTAATTATTTTGGGATCTCGTCGCCCAAATATTGCTACGCATCTATTAGGATCAAATGCTTCAGGTGTAGTCCGTGGAGCTAAAACATCGGTATTAGTAGTGCGTTAGCGTCAAAAATAACCGCATATTATAAAATAACAAACGTTTTTAAATGATTTTTAAAGATCAAATTAGCTTTATTTCTGAATTTAAAAATCTGAATGCCTCTTTGGTTATTGGTTTAACTGATTTTTGCTGTATCTAAGTTGTATAAAATTTTGATTCAAGGTTTTTTTATTGCCCAAAATGTAAAAACCCCATATCATTAACAAGATTTAATATTAGGAATTATTGTATGAAAAAATTATTATTTATAACCCTATTAAGCTTTATTTTAGGTGGTTGTAATTCAGTAAAATACAATTATGTTGTAGACAAAAAACAATTTAGTTATCCAGCATTAAATGTTATTACTAAAACTTTTGTTGGCGATGACATCGTAAGGCAAGGTACAGTAGCCGCAAGAGATGTGATCGAATTTCCTCATACTACGGTTATTAGCCGAATTGTCGATTATACTATACAAGCAGGGGAATATCCTAAAGTAGGTGAAGACGAAAATTATATGTTTTTTGGTTTGAAAGAGTTGAATTCAGGTGCTGCTGTGGGTAAATCGATTTTTGCTGATATTCCCGCTGGTATTAGAACAGATAAAAGAAATAACGATTTATGTATTATAACCACTAAAGGTGGATCGCTTTGTAACAGCAATATTATATTTTCTTACCATAAGAAAAAAGCTACCAATCAAAATACCTTCCAACAGGTATTAATTTATAATGGAAAAATAGGAAACAAAATTAATATCGCTTATAAAGAATTTAATGATGATTATGCTCGCCCTGCATTTTCGAATAATGTTGAATATGATTTATCAAATTCAAGAAATATCAGATACAAAGGCGTTGAATTAAAAGTTATAAGAGCAACAAATCAATATATTGAATACAAAGTACTAAGTAACTTTAATTTTAAATAACGAATCAATTCACGCATTTTTAAACCCTCATATGAGGGTTGTTGTTTTGATGAGTAAAATATTTATTTCGTTAAGTATTATTAGGTAAGTTTTTATGTTTACTTAAAGAAAATTACCTAACAATACAAAGTATTGAGCTTAATTAAGCTCCCAGACGTTTGGTAAAAATTACAATGATTGATGCTTAATAATAAAGCAACAATGTATTTGCTTGTTGCGTTTAAAATCCAGCGATAGCGTTTTATTGGTAATTTCTTGATAGACTAGCCCTAGGTTTTGCATACCGATACTATCCATTTTAAAACCACGCTTATTATTCGAAAAGATAATCGTTCCATTAGGGCGTAACAAGCGTTTTAAATCGGACATCAATTTTAGATGATCACGCTGAACATCAAAGGTATCGTTCATGCGTTTTGAATTTGAAAATGTGGGCGGATCGATAAAAATTAAATCGAATTGCTCATCAGCTTGAGATAAATAGAGTAAACAATCCGCCTGAATTAATCGATGTTTTTTACCTGTTAAACCATTTTGTTTTAAATTACGATCTGCCCATTCTAAATAGGTGCGAGACATATCAACCGTGGTGGTTGATTTTGCTCCGCCAAGTCCAGCATAAACCGTTGCACTACCTGTATAGGCAAATAGGTTTAGAAAGTCTTTTCCTGCACTCATTTCACCAATCATTTTTCGTGCTAAGCGATGATCTAAAAACAATCCTGTATCTAAATAATCGGTCACATTAACCCAAAATGTGGTTTTGCGCTGATTAATCGGGTATTCATGGACTAAAAAATAGTCCTGTTTTTGTCCTAGCTTTTGGTACTGCTGTTTACCTTTTTGCTTTTCTCTTGTTTTTAATACTAACTGATCGGCGGTAAGCTCAAGCACTGACATGGTGGCATTAATAATATCAAAAAGCCGTTGGCGAGTTTTTTGTGGATCAATGTTTTTCGGTGCTGCGTATTCTTGCATCACTATTTTATCTTTATAACAATCGATAGCGACATTGTATTCAGGCAAATCTGCATCATAAAGCCGATAGCATTCTAGTTGTTCTTGAGCAGCCCATTTTTCTAACTTTTGTTTATTTTTCCGTAATCGGTTAGCAAAATCAGTAGCCGGCATTGTAGAATTTGTGATTGCTTCTTCAGTGTTACGCTTGGCAATGACATAATTTTTTTGTATACAGTCGAGTGGTCCATTTTTTGCTTTGAATTGTCTTTCTGCTCTCATTTGTAAGCAATCTAACAACTGTGGTGCACCGCTAAATAATGATAATCGCCATCCACCAAAATTTTGTTTGATCTGTCGACCAAGTGCCGTATGCAAAGCAATAAGCGCTGGTTCGCTTTCTAAGCGTTCTCCATAAGGTGGATTACTGATGATCATGCCTACCGTTTCAGTTGGCAATGGATTGGTCAGTTGTGTCACATCTTGCATCGAAAAAGTAATTAAATCTTCCACACCAGCTTGAAGAGCATTTTGTTTGGCCCGTTCAAGTACTGTAGCATTATTATCATAACCGATAAATGGTGTGTTTGTTTTGGATACGTTATGCTTTGCGGTGAAAAGCAATTCATTCCACAATGTCGGATTAAAGCCTTTCCAAGCAAAAAATCCCCACTGTTTACGATGTAAACCGGGTGGGATTTTTGATGCAATCATTGCGGCTTCAATTAGTAATGTACCTGAACCACACATCGGATCGAGCAATGGCTCATTTGTTTTCCAACCAGAACGCATAATAATAGCTGCTGCTAGGCTTTCTTTTAGTGGGGCTCTACCTGTTTGTTCTCGATAACCACGCTCATGTAAACTATTACCACTTAGATCTAAAGATAGTGTGACACGGTTTTTATTTAAATAAGCATGAAGCCGAATATCTGGATCTTGCTTAGCCACATTGGGGCGTATGTTGGTATGACGTAAAAAGTGATCGACAATAGCATCTTTGATCTTTAGCGCACCATATTGACTATTACGGATAAACTCGTTTACGCCAACAAAATTAATCACGAAAGAGTTATCAACAGCAAAAATATCTGACCATTTAATATTAAACACACAAGAGTACAGATCCAAATCGCTATAGATGTTGAACTCGGCAATAGGTAGCAAGATGCGAGATGCTAAACGTGACCACAATAATGATTGATATAGCGTTTTTTCATCGGCATCAAAATAGACACCACCTTGCGCAATTTTACAATTAATTGCCCCAGTTTGTTCTAACTCTTTTTTTAATAACTCTTCAAGCCCGTGAGATGTACTGGCAAATAGCGTTTTCATGCATAATCCACTTAACAATAAAATTGCTGGCATTATACCGGCTAATTGCAATAGTGGGAAATGAAGACAATTTTTTATTGTTGGTATTAAGGTTAAATTTTTGGTTTTTTCATTTTTTTAAGATAAAAATATCTATCGATAATCTTTTTTATATTAAAACATGACCAAGAAAGCCGTTTTTAACACGATTGTTTTGTCCTAATAACATATTTCAAAAAAATCAGCGATGCCTTTACGTCCATCCAATTTGATATCGCGATACTTTATAAGAAAACCCAACAATTTAATGTCTTTGATATTTTAATTACCTATATCATAATTATTGTTCTAAAATAGATTAATTTCGTCTTTGGCTTCATAGCCCAATAGATTGGTAAGTGAACATGTGTTTTCGGTAAACGAGATAAATATATCGGGGCTTTTTCAACTGAAAAGAGACAGTTAAATTAAGTGGCGTGTTGGCATTATTACCGGCGACAAAGGTAAAAAGGATATATTTACGTACAGTTTGCGGCACCTCAAACAATTCACATGTGGAAAAACATTAAATAATCGCGTCGGCGTTGTTGTTTTGTTTCTTGTCCTAATTTTTCATAATTCAAAACTGGTTAAATTGATGCAAATTTCTTTGTCTCTTTTGTCCCCCTCAGAATATAAATAATTCCTTGGTGTAAATGGAAAAATTGATTCAAAAATATCCGTATTATATTTAGTTTAGAAGCGGAATGCTATTAACCTACTGACTAAGTTCAAGGATTTTAATGGATTGAGATAAACCTTCACCATATAGCTATTGCCAAATTTTGGTTTGTAATTAATAGGCAAATTTCCTAACAAGCATTGCCAGCCAGATTCAGAGCAATTAATGGTTTGCAAATCGTTATCAACAATTAATGCAGCGAGTGCTCGATTTTGCCTACCTAATAGGCTACACATCATTAATGTTGGCATTGCCAACTAATACATACAGATCATCAATAGTGGTTAATTTGCTATGTACATAGATTTATTTGGTGACAGTGCGAGTGCGGTAGCCTAACAGCTCAAATTAAGTAAGATAACATATTTGTTATACTCTTTTAACTCTATTTTTTGTATTCTTGGTCCATTTTATCGTAATAGATAGGGTCCAATTTTGCCAATCTTTATGTGGTATTTTATTTTTAATCAGTTGTTAATAAATCTATAAATGTTTGCGAATGCGGCTAAGAAAACTATCATGACAAACTACAATAGTTTGTACGGTTTGATGAATGGTAGCCATAATATATTCTGTATTTAATAATTCTTCGGGATATACAGGTATAGTTATATAGACATGAAAAGGTTCAGGCTTAAAGGAAAAAATTACACTGGCAAATTTATTGCTTAATGTTTGAATAATTTTATTTTCAGGCAAGCTATCAGCTGTATTAGATAACAGTGTTGTTGCTCAAGGTTTCAATGGCATTTCTGTTATTGTTGCCTCTAATAGTTCATTATTTAATGGATTATTATAAGGGTGCTATATTCAAAAATAACAAATTTATTTTCCAGATAAATATCAGATTGCGGCTTCGATGAAAGATGCTTTTAAAAGATAAGCTGTTTATAGATAATTTTTGCATGTTATGGTTATAGCCTGCTTTGCTATCTGAATTATATTTAGTATCAATATTTATATTAAGTTAAGGTAATTAACAGACATGTTGGCTTTTTCAAAAGATCGATTGCTTGGAATGTAATAATTGTAATGTCACTACCTTATAAGAAAGTAAATTGGTTTCCGAGAATAGCGCAAAATAAAGAGAAGGGAAACAAAGTTTTTATCTTTAAACAGCTAATTATTAAAGAACTGCTAGAATAAAGTACAACGATTCATTGAGTCGCGTTTTTTAAGTGTTTAAATTTTTTCTATTCAGTTAAATCCTTGAAGTTCACTGAATAGAAAAATTATGATAGAACCTTTGTTACACCATAGCTAGTGATAGTATCAAAAATACTACACTTAGTTTAAACTTTGTTAGTTAGATTTTATTGGTCGTTTCCAATCAGCAATTTGTCTTTGTTTTACACGACTAACCACCAATTCGTTCTCATTCACATTATTGGTAACCGTTGTTCCTGCTGCAATAGTTGCCCCTTTACCCACTTTTACAGGTGCAATTAATTGCGTATCAGAACCGACAAACACATCATCTTCAATAATAGTTTTAAATTTGTTTGCACCGTCATAATTACAGGTGATGGTGCCTGCACCTATGTTGACGTTACTACCAATTTCGCTATCGCCAAGATAGCTTAAGTGTCCCGCTTTGCTTGCTTGGCCTAGATGTGCTTTTTTTAATTCAACAAAGTTGCCAACATGGGCTTGTTCATCAAGCTGTGAACCAGGTCGTAGACGGGCGAAAGGCCCGATAGTGCACTGTTTAGCGATAGTTGAATCTTCAATAATGCTATACGGACTGATTGTTGAATTGTCATCAATTGAGCAATTTTTTAAGACACAGCCTGCACCAATAAATACGTTATTGCCTAGTTTGACATTTCCTTCAATAATTACATTACAATCAATCGTAACATCTTTACCATGCGATAGTGTGCCTCGTAAGTCAAAGCGATTTGGATCAAGTAGTGTTACACCAGCTAGTAATAAATTCTGAGCTTGCAGTTGTTGATATTGCCTTTCTAACATTGCCAATTGCAGGCGATTATTAACACCTTCAACTTCAAATTGTTGAACTGGGTGTGAGGTTAAGATTTCATAACCATCTTGATGCGCAAAAGCAATAATATCGGTTAAGTAGAATTCTTTTTGTGCATTATTGTTGGTTAAAAGTAATAACCAATTTTTCAATAATTTTCCATTAACTAGCATTATACCGGTGTTAATTTCGTTGATTTTTTGTTGCTCTGATGAAGCATCTTTTTGTTCAATAATAGCAACAACTTTGCCATTTTTGCGTTCAATGCGCCCATAACCAGTTGGATCTTTAAGAATAACGGTTAATAAAGCGATACCTTGTTGAGGTTTATTAGCAATTAAAGTTTGTAGTGTTTGAGCCGATATAAGTGGGGTATCACCATATAAAATTAAGATATCTTCGTCATCTTGAATGTAAGATATGGCTTGTTGTACAGCATGGCCAGTGCCGAGCTGTTCAGCTTGATAAATGAGCTGAACATTTTGATCTTTAAGCGCTTTTTCAAGTTGTATTTTGCCATGCCCATAAACAATATTGATATGATTAGTATTAAGTTGTTGAACTGTATCAATAACATGTTGTAACATCGGTTTAGATCCGATTTTATGTAAAACTTTAGGAATGTTGGAATACATTCGTGTGCCTTTTCCTGCCGCCAAAATAATAGCACTCAGTTTTGGTGGTGAAATTGCCATAATTGGTTCCGAACTGGTTAAATTAACTTAACACTATAATCAAAAATTTTAATAAAATCATCCTTATTTTGTTACTTTTTTGATAAAAAAGTATTATTAGAATTGAACAAGTGTTTTTAAGAAGGAAAAATGATGAGCACTGCAATAAAAGTTTTATTACTCTATACAACTCATGAGAAGCAAACGCTTAAAATTATGAAACGCATAAAGAAACAAATAGAAGACCAATGTGATTGTGATGTGATCGAGCTTTTACCTAATACAAAAATCGATTTATCAAAATATCAATCCGTCTTATTAGGAAGTTCTATTCGCTATGGTTTTTATAGTAATGTGATGAAAAAGTTTATTAATGATAATTCTCAAGAATTAAATCAAATTAAATCAGGTTTTTTGGGAGTAAATATGGTTGCAAGAAAACCTAATAAAAATACTCCTGAAACTAATTTATATACTAAAAAATTTTTAGCTAAGATTGCTTGGAAACCAACTTTAACAGCAGTATTTGCGGGCGCTTTATATTATCCACAATATAACTGGTTCGATCGTAATATGATCCGTTTTATTATGTGGTTAGGCAAAGGGGATACCGATGTGACAAAGCCTGTTATTGAATACACAAATTGGGAAAAGGTAGATGAATTTGCGTATCAATTTTATACACAAATAGCAAATTAATCTAAAAACTTTAACAAAAAAATTCAATATTTTTCTGATTTTTTCAAGTTATAAAGTTCTTTTTAATAAACTTTGTGATATAGATCAACATTTCAACTAAAAAGGTGTACAATACTGCGCCTAAAGAATCTATCTCCTAATTGGGATTTTAATTGTGATTGAAAATTTAAGAAATATAGCCATTATTGCCCATGTTGACCATGGTAAAACTACTCTGGTTGATAAATTGTTAAAACAGTCAGGTACGCTTGATAACCTACGTGGCGATGACAATGAACGTATAATGGATTCGAATGCGCTTGAAAAAGAGCGTGGTATTACCATTTTAGCTAAAAATACCGCAATTGATTGGAATGGTTATCGAATAAATATCGTTGATACACCAGGGCATGCTGATTTTGGCGGTGAAGTTGAGCGTGTTATGTCAATGGTTGATTCGGTATTATTGCTTGTTGATGCAATGGATGGACCAATGCCTCAAACCCGTTTTGTAACGCAAAAAGCATTTGCTTATGGTTTAAAACCGATTGTCGTTATCAATAAAGTAGACCGACCAGGAGCTAGACCTGATTGGGTGGTTGACCAAGTGTTTGATTTGTTCGTTAATTTAGGGGCGACTGATGAACAGTTAGATTTCCCTATCGTTTATGCTTCTGCATTAATGGGTATTGCGGGCTTAGAACATGAAAATATGGCTGAAGATATGACGCCACTATTTGAAGCGATTGTTAAACATGTTGAACCACCAAAAGTTGATTTAGATGGTCCATTCCAAATGCAAATTTCACAACTTGATTATAATAATTATGTTGGTGTTATTGGTATTGGACGAATCAAACGTGGTCGTGTTAAACCAAATCAACAAGTGACTATTGTTGATAGTGAAGGTAACAAACGTACAGGTAAAGTAGGACAAGTGCTAGGTCATTTAGGCCTACAACGTTATGAAGCAGAAGTTGCTGAAGCTGGTGATATTATTGCATTAACAGGTCTTGGTGAGCTCGGTATCTCAGACACGATTTGTGATAATAGTTGCGTTGAAGCTTTACCAGCGCTAACTGTTGATGAACCAACAGTAACTATGTTCTTTAATGTTAATAGCTCACCATTTGCTGGTAAAGAAGGTAAATTTGTGACATCGCGTCAAATTCTTGAGCGTTTGAAAAAAGAACTTGTACATAATGTAGCACTTCGTGTTGAAGAAACACCTGACCCCGATGCCTTTAGAGTATCTGGTCGAGGTGAATTACACTTGTCAGTGTTAATTGAAAATATGCGCCGTGAAGGCTATGAGTTAGGGGTTTCTCGTCCTAAAGTTATCTTTAGAGAAATTGATGGTAAAAAACAAGAACCATTTGAACAAGTTACGCTTGATATTGAAGAGCAGCATCAAGGTTCAGTAATGGAAGCACTAGGTTTGCGTAAAGGTGATCTAACAAACATGTTACCAGATGGTAAAGGCCGTGTGCGTTTAGATTACGTCATTCCAAGCCGTGGACTTATCGGTTTCAGAACTGAATTTATGACGATGACTTCAGGTACTGGTTTACTTTACTCTACTTTTAGCCATTACGATGATGTTCGTCCAGGTGAAATTGGTCAGCGTAATAATGGTGTAATGATTTCAAACGGTACAGGTAAAGCATTGGCTTATGCGCTTTATGGCTTGCAAGACCGTGGTAAATTATTCCTAGGTCATGGTGCTGAAGTTTATGAGGGTCAGATTATTGGTATTCATACTCGTTCAAACGATTTAACTGTTAACTGTTTAACGGGTAAAAAATTGACTAATATGCGTGCATCTGGCACTGACGAAGCAACAACACTTTCACCACCAATTAAAATGTCATTAGAACAAGCGTTAGAGTTTATTGACGATGATGAATTAGTTGAAGTAACACCGTTATCTATCCGTCTTCGTAAACGTCATTTGACGGAAAATGACCGAAAACGTGCATTTAGAAGTGGTAACAAAGACTAATTAATATTTGTTCTATCGTAATATGAAAACCTCGCTATTTAGCGAGGTTTTTTTTGGCTTTTACTCTAGCAATGGCATCGGCGATAGACTGTTTTCGGTCGATCGATGTGCTAGTTTTGTTTGCCATCGGTGTGGTCCGAGGAAACAAAATTGTTGGCGGCACCAATTGGTTGTGGTTTAATCGCTGTTGCTTTTTCTCAGTTAGCGCTAACTCTTCTGATTCACTTAATACAGTGCCTAAAGTGCTTAATGTAATACAGTCTGTTGGACAGGTATTAATACAATTACTACACGAAGTACATAACTGTGGCAAAATAGTGTGTAATACTTGCTTACTGCCCACTATAGCATCGGTTGGGCAAACACGAATACATTTGCCACAGCCAATACAGTTTTCTTCGTCAATAAATGCTTTATATTGTTCTTGGGTTTGCATAATTACTTCTTGCATTAACTTAAACCTACAATATTACCATCTTTGTCAATATCGATTTGTCTATAAGCAGGATTAGTACCTAGCCCAGGCATGGTCATCACATTACCCGCATAAACACGAATAAAACCAGCGCCGGCAGATATCGCTAAATGACTGATATCGACATCAAAATCGGTAGGAACATTTTTTAAGTTTGCATCAGCACTAATTGACATTGGCGTTTTAGCAATACAAAGTGGCAAATGATCCAGTTTTAATTCTTCGATCTCTTTGATGTTTTCCAGTGCAGTGGCTGATAAATTAGCCTTGTTAGCACCATATTTTTTTACCATGGTTTGAATCTTATCAGCGAGAGGCATATTATCAGGATAAGGCAATTTGATTTCACTTGGCATATCACATGCTTTAATAACATGTTTTGCTAATTTTTCAGCGCCTTTACCGCCTTGAGTAAAGACTTCGCTTACTTCACAGGCAAATGCACCTTGTTCAATCGCATATTTTTGTAAAAACGCTAATTCTTCTTCACTGTCGTGTGGAAAGCGATTAATAGCGACAATTACTTGTAAGCCATAACTTTTGGCATTGTTAATATGCCATGCTAAATTAGCTGCACCAATTTCCAGTAATTCAACGTTGGGTTCTGAAATTTCTTTCGGAATAGCTTGCCCCGGTTTAATATTATACTTACCGCTATTGGATTTTAGGCTTCGCACCGTTGCAACCAATACCACACACGAGGCTTTGATGCCGGATTGGCGGTATTTAATATTAAAGAATTTTTCCATGCCCATATCCGAACCAAATCCTGCTTCGGTCACAACATAATCGGCAAGTTGTAACGCAATACGATCAGCAATGACAGATGAATTGCCATGGGCAATATTAGCAAAAGGACCTGCATGAATTAGTACTGGTGTATGCTCAACAGTTTGCATTAGGTTTGGATTAATGGCATTTTTAAGTAATACCGTCATAGCACCTGCAACTTCAAGTTGTTCAGCAGTAATGGCTTCGCCTTTCGTATTATAAGCAAGAATAATACGACCAATACGTGCACGCATGTCGTGTAAATCTGAAGCTAATGCCAAGATTGCCATAAGTTCTGATGCCGCAGTAATTTCAAATCCATCTTGGCGTTCAACACCATTAAAGCCACCACCAACACCAACTATAATTTTACGAAGTGCACGATCATTATGATCAATTGCCCTTTTCCAAACAATGCGATTAACATCAATATTTAAACGAGGCAAACCAGTTTGTGCGGTAAATTCATCGCCTAAACGCTCTTCATGATAAAGGCGTGAATCTAATGCGGTCGATGCCAAATCATGCGCCGCAGTAATTGCATGAATATCACCTGTTAAATGTAAATTTAATGTTTCCATCGGTAATACTTCAGCTTGCCCCCCCCCAGCAGCGCCACCTTTAACCCCAAATACAGGACCTAAACTGGGTTGACGGATACAAGCGATTGCTGACTTACCAATATAATTTAATCCCTCACTTAGCCCGATAGTATTAACTGTTTTACCTTCACCAAGTGGAGTTGGCGTGATAGCAGTAACTAATACCAATTTACCTTCAGGTTTGTTTTGGTTTGTTTTAAGAATGGATAAATCGACTTTTGCAGCATGTTTGCCATAAGGTAGGACAAATTCTTCGGGAATGTTGCATTGTTTAGCTATTTCGGTAATTGGTCGTAAAGACATATTTTTCTCATATAACTGTAATTTGGGCTATCAGTATAAATAATTTGATTTGCCGAATAAAGCGACAATTATATCTTTATTGATTTTCGGCACAACTTTCAATTATCTTGTTATAATAACTAAATACATTCAATTAAAGTATATTTCATTAAAGGGTAATAATTAAATGAATTGGTTTTCTATGTATTCACTTTTCTTAGCTGAAACAGTAACAGTGGTTATAGCTATTCTAGCCGTACTTATTTTTATATTAAGCCAACGCCGTAAGTCCATAACAGCGGCAGGGCGTTTATCAGTTAAAGATATTAGCCAAGAATATGAGCAAGTCAAAGATGATATGTTAATGTCAAGTATGGACGAGCTAGAAGCTAAACTGTTTATGAAAGATCTTAAAAAACAGAAAAAAAATGAGAGAAAGCAAGCGAAATTAGCAGCTAAACAAAAAAAGAAACAAGATAAAAAACAAGAAAAATCTGCCGAACAAACATCGTCAGATAATGTAGTTAAACCAGTAGAAAGTAATACAAACCAACAAGTAAAACCTAAATTATTTGTATTATCTTTCAATGGCAGCATGGATGCACACGAAGTTGAAGAATTACGCCAAGAAATTACTGCTGTATTAGCTGTTATTAAGCCTGAAGATAAAGTTGTCATTAAGCTTGAAAGTCCAGGTGGTGTTGTTCACGGTTATGGTCTTGCTGCATCGCAATTATTACGGTTTAGACAGCGTGATATACCTTTCACTGTAGTGGTTGATAAAGTTGCGGCGAGTGGGGGATATATGATGGCTTGTACCGCTAACAAAATTGTGGCAGCACCATTTGCAATTGTCGGGTCAATTGGTGTGGTTGCGCAGATCCCTAATTTTAACCGCTTACTCAAAAAACATGATGTAGACATTGAATTACAAACGGCAGGCGCTTATAAGCGTACATTGACTATGTTTGGTGAAAATACCGAAGAAGGACGTCAAAAATTCAAACAAGAATTAGAAGAAACTCACCTTTTATTTAAAGACTTTGTTAAAGAGTATCGCCAAAATGTCGATATCGAACAGGTTGCAACAGGCGAACACTGGTTTGCAACACAAGCTAAAAATAAAGGCTTAGTTGACGAAATTAGCACTAGTGACGACTTTATTTTATCTCACTTAGAAACACATAAAATTATCTCAGTCTGTTATCAACGTAGGCAAAGACTATCGGAAAGAATTTCGAAGAACGTGATAAAAAGTGTAGAAAGATTATTTTTTAGACAAGAAAACGGGCTGTAATAGTCCTTTTTTGTGATGAATGTCAACTTTTTAATTGATTTTTTGAGCTAATTATACTGATAGTTATAATTAGCTACCTTTTATCGTTATAGTGTTGATTAGATTAAAGTCGTTTGATGATAATTGAAGTATTTATCCCCCCAAATGCAAAATTGTTGGTTTGAAAATACTCAATATCTAAATTTCGACCGGTTCCTATTATATAGTCAAGCTCACCACATGCTGGATCAATATTATTTAGGTTAATTGTTGGATTGAACCAACCTGAGTGCATCATTTCAAGTGTTAGCCAAGCTTCTAATGCCCCACATGCACCAAGAGTATGACCGAAATAACTTTTTAACGATGAGATAGGTGTTTGATTACCAAATATTTCAGAAGTTGCATTACTTTCAGCTATATCACCGCGATCGGTAGCTGTACCATGAGCACTGATGTAACCAATATCCGCTGGTGATAAATTAGCTTTTTTTAACGCTTGTTCGATACATAGTTTCATTGTTTCTTTACGTGGTTGAGTAATATGGCTTGCATCACAATTTGTCATAAAACCGACTATTTCACCATATATTTTTGCTCCTCGTGCTTTTGCATGCTCGTATTCTTCAAGAATTAAAGCACCAGCTCCTTCACCAATTACCAAGCCATCGCGATCTTTGTCAAATGGACGAGGAGAGCTTTTAGGATTATCATTCTGTTGACTGGTAGCAAATAAAGTATCGAAAACGGCTGCTTCTGAAGGACATAACTCTTCTGCACCACCAGCTACCATTGCTGTTTGTATACCGTATTTGATGGCTTCATAAGCATAACCAATTGCTTGACTACCTGATGTACATGCACTCGACGTTGTAATTAAGCGGCCTTTTAGACCAAAAAATAATCCTGTGTTTACCGCTGTCGTGTGAGGCATCATTTTTATATAAGTGGTTGCTGTAATATTATTGGTATTTTTGTCATTTAACATAGCACCAAAGGCGGCTACTTGGTCAGTACTTCCTGTTGATGAGCCAAATGCAATTCCTGTATCGCCATTAGTTATGATTGGGTCATCTAATAATCCGGCCTTTTCAAGGGCAATTTCTGTGGCTTTTGTTGATAGTAGAGAAACACGTCCCATTGAGCGTATTTTTTTTCGTGTGTAGTGCTCAGGTATTTCAAAGTTGTCAATAGGTGCACCTAACTTAGTGTGCAAACCTTCATAAACTTCCCATTCTGGCATATACCTTACAGCATTTTCTAATTTTTTTAAGCTTGACTCAATACTATTCCAATCATTACCCAAGGAGGTAACTCCCCCCATTCCAGTTATGACAACTCTTTTAGTCATATCATTCCTCCATTGATTGAAATTACTTGTTTGGTTATATATCCTGACAAATCAGACATTAAATAACTAGCCAGACCTGCTACTTCATCCACTTGTCCCATGCGTTTTAATGGGATCATTTTCATTGCTTCTTGTAATGCAATAGGCTCCATATCTAAAATGCCGGTATCAATTAAACCTGGAGCAATACAATTCACGGTTATTTTTCGCTTAGCTAGTTCAAGTGCCAATGCTTTACTTGCACCGATTACTCCCGCTTTTGCTGCGCTATAATTAACTTGGCCACGGTTACCCGCTATACCTGACACTGATGAGACGATAATGATTCTTCCGCCACTACGTAGCCCTATCATTGGCATTACACAAGGATGTAGTACATTGTAAAAACTGTTGAGATCAGTATGGATAACTTTAGTCCAATCATCTTCAGTTAAAGAAGGAAAAGCGCCATCTCGAATAATACCAGCATTGTTGATAACACCATAGTAAGCACCATATTGTTCTATATCGGCGTCGATATTTTGTTTGCACTGTAAACGATTGCTCACATCAAATTGTATTAATCGAGCTGTTCCACCTGCCTGTTCAATGATATGTTGTGTTTCTAGTGCACCTTGTTTATCACTATGGTAATGGACAACAATATCAAACCCATCTTGCGAAAGTTTACAAGCAATAGCTTTACCAATTCCTTTACTTGCACCAGTTACAAGGACTGTTCGTTTCATTATTCTTCTTCTCCTAATCGTGTTTTACCAAATAATTGATCAAGTTCTGATAAAGTTGGTTCGTAAACATTAAGTTTACTTGTCGCTACACATTGTTCATCAATCATTATATTACAGTCAAAATTGGCTAATCTAGCATCGTTAAGCACTAAATTAGTATGTATCATTAAGCGACGATTATGAGGGAAGTTTTGTAATGTTGTTTTTATTGATCGTCCACCTAATAGCATTCCTAAAACTGGTTTACTATTCTTCATTAAGCCATAGTATCCATTCCATACGCCAATTGTTTGAGCCATTAATTCAATGGCGTAAAAATTAGATAACGAGTAATCGCTATTTAAAAATGGTGCTAAAACGCTGGTTTTGCTTACTTGTACACTACAAATACATTGTTCATCTGTGATTAGATGAACCTTTTCTATCATTACCATAGGACTTTCATGTGGTAAATAATAATTTGCTGGAGAATATCGCATTATATTTTTCCAATAATAAGTGATGAGTTGTTACCACCAAAAGCAAATGAATTTGACATTATAATTGGGGTTTTTAACATCATGTTTTCAGTAACTATGTTGATTTCATCAAGATTTTTATCAAATGCTGATTTTGAAAAATCTTGCTGTGGTAAATAAATATCTTGATCTAATAATAGGTAACTAATAGCCAATTCTGTTGCCGCTGCACTACCTAAAGTATGCCCCGTTAAGTGCTTTGTTGAACTACAGGGAGCCAAGTTTGGGCTAAATAACCTATATACCGCTTTACTTTCAGCAAGATCATTTAATATGGTTGCTGTGCCATGTAAATTAATGTAACCAATATCATTTAAGGATAGATTTGCATTATCTAATGCTGCTCGCATGGCTTTTTCTGCCCCTAACCCTTCAGGGTGAGGGGAGGATATATGATAAGCATCAGACGATTCCCCCGTTCCTAATATTGCATAATCACTTGTTTTTTTATTAGTCAGTAAAAATATAGCACTAGATTCTCCAATGTTTATGCCATTACGGCTTTCTGCAAAAGGCATACATGGAGTGGTAGAAAGTGATTCAAGCGCATTAAAGCCATTAATTGGCATTCTTGCTAAACTATCGGCGCCACCAACAATTGCTGCATCAACTAACCCTGCTTCAATCAATCTTTTTCCACTAATGATCGCCCTTGCACTTGAGGTACAAGCAGTTGATATTGTGTAGCTTGGGCCTTTTAATTCAAGTAATGCCGTTAAGAAACATGAAGGATCTCCTAATTCTTGTTGATTATAGGTGAAAGAAGAAGCACTGTTTTGTGTTTGCAAATAATGTTTTACATTTATATCCCCTTCATGAATCCCTGAAGTACTTGTACCCATAATAATAGCAATTCGTTTATGACCATACTGTTTAATAGCTGATTCAATTTCTGATTGAATTTGTAAGTAAGCAGCATAAAGTAATTGGTTGTTGCGTGTTACGTATTTTTGCAAGTGTTCAGGGATGCTAGGTAAATTAGCATTAACTTTTCCTAACCAAGTTTTCTGACCATCTAGTAGCCAACCCTCTTGTTCAATTAAGCAATGTTGAGCACAATAGTTTTTAGTTAAACCCTGCTTAATTTCAGTTAAATTATTACCTAAAGAATTAATTGCACCAACGGCAGTAATATAAACCATTTTAATTTGTGTCCATGCTTTGTATTGTAATTTGATAACCAAATATGTGATGTTCAATTTGAATAGGTTTTCTAATATGCTCTGATGCTTTTTCAGTATAAGTAATATCAACGATAATTTGTTGTTTATCATCGCTTAGTGTTCTATGCAGATCTCTATCAACAAGCTGCCAACCTTGAGGTAACACAGTTTGCCATTCTGAAATCGGTAAGATACTTAACATAATATCTGATAATACTTGTTCAGGCGGGGGGAGCTCTTTAACAAAGATATTATTTTTTGAGTTAATAAGCTCACCATTATATTCAATTTCAAAAAGCCGAATACCAAGAGCTGAAAGACCAACAACTTTTAATTGATTATCGTTTACATCAACTAAAGTAATGATTGAATTTTCCTGATCATTATATTTAAACTTTAATAGCTGTTGATCATGATAATTTTGTTTCAAATTGATCATTGGGAGGTTAATTTTAACTTCTTTCGTTAACCATGCTTCTGATTGAGTTTTGGTTGCACAAGCTGAGACAAGCATTGTTAACAAAAATAAAATTAATATCGTAAATCTTTTCATCCTTAATTACCTGATTATTATTTATTTTAATACACTGTATATTTTTTTATGGCTAGTGGAGCAAATAAAAAAGCGGCAAGAATACCACTGGTTAGCACTAGCCCAAACCCCATGATTGCATTTGTATGACTTATTATAAGTAATCCAAAAGACAATAAAGTTGTTAATGCCGCCATTGTTACAGCTAATAAAGCACTTCGAGTTTGGCTTTTATAATTACTTAAAAAGAGACTATAATCTATACCGATGCCAATGACAAGAATGAGTGCTAACATCGAAAATAAATTAAGTGCTTGATTGATAATACCATGTACAGAAAGTGCAATACCGATTGATAATAATGTTGGTAGCACACTTTTTAATGCAGTTTTTAAACCATATTTACGATTGTGGAAAACAAAACATGAACATATTATTACTACAGCCCCAGTAAGTAGTTGGGATAGATGAATTCTGTAGTTAGTAAACATATTATTAAATTCAGTACGACGATCTAACCAATAAACTCCTTTATTTTCATAAGATAATTCCCTGATTTTATCTAATTTATTTATACCACTGATTGGAATAAGTGTGGCGCTTTTGCCATTTTTTTGCGTTAACCAAAGTAGTTTTCTACCTTGGCTAATTTCACTATTTTCCCATAATGTTGGTGTAATAAGGGTTTTTGTGTCGTTCAAATTTAGTAATTGAGTTTCTATGCCAATTTGTTTAAGTGAAGATATTATTTCAGGCATGTATTGATCGACTAATTCTATATTCTGTTGCTGTTTTGCAATGGACGGTAAATTTATGGATTGATATTGTTTAAATAAACCAGCTTGTTTTGCTTGTTCTAATTTCGGTAAAAATTGTTCCAATCGCTGTAATGTCTGTTCTGCTGTATCACCAAACACAATGAACCATTTTTGATCTGTTGTTTGATGCGTTATATCTATAATAGCTTGTTCTTCTTTTTGTAGTTGAACAGGCAAAGCTTGTAGTTTACCTATATCATCATCTATAGTTAGATTGTTTATACCATATCCTATAAATATTATTGCTGATAATATCATTGACCATTGAACGCCTTTATTTTGCCAAAGATTAAGCCAAAAGGTCAAAAACCGAGATGCCACATTTTCGCGAGCAGGTAATTTGGGGGTTAAGAAAGGATACCAAAAAATAACAGTTAGAAATGCACCTATTAATCCAAATATAGCAAAAACTGAAAGCTGCTTTAATCCTGGAAATGGTGCTATTAATAAAATTAAGTAAGCAATAAGGCTTGAGCATAAAGCAATAGTTAATGTTACTAGCAATTTTTTTAAGCTAACATAGGTTGAATCTTGATTACCATGTAATAATCGCTCAGTTAGATAATGTAATGAGTAATCAATTGTAATGCCTATTACACTGGTGCTCATAACTAGCGTCATGACATGGATTTCACCAAAGATGGTTAATACAGCTACTGCACCGCAAACTATACCTATAAAAATGGATAATAGTGACAGCAAGATTGGTATAACAGATCGGAATACTATAATAATTAATATAATGATACCAATTATTGATAAACTGCCTATTGTTGAAATATCTTCTTTAGCAGCTAAACTTGCATTATCGCTATAATATAATACGCCGCGTTTTAAGATTTCTGTATCTGGCCACTTAGCTTTTAATTGCTCACTAAGTTTATTTAGTTGCGTAACAATTTGGTGTGATTGTTGCATATTAAACGATGAGCCATTTAATTCTGCATAGGTCATGTACCACACATTACCTTGCTGATCTTGGCTTGATAACCAGCCATTTTTGACGGTTAGGCTACCTGTGTTGCCAAGTTGATTTAATTGCGATGAGCGCGTTAAGAGAAGTGGATCGCTATTAAGCTCTTTTGCGCTTACACCACTAAATGGTGAATATATTTGGCTTTGAATCCAAGCAAACTGTTTATGAGCTTTAAGTCGTTCGATCGTTTTTTCATCCATAAGTTGATAACGATATTGATAAGCAAATATCCCCCAGTTTTGTTGAAATTGCTCATCCATAAGCCCACTGATTCTGTGGATAAATGGTTGTTTATTTAGATTTTGATACCACCATTTTACTGATTCTAAATTATTAGGATCGGCAGGTTTAATTAACCATACTAATTGTTTATCAAGTCTGTCTTGAAATCCATTGATAAACTCCATAGGAACATTGTTTGTTTGCTCTTGAGGAAGCAAAGATAATACGCTGCTATTAATCTTACTATTAGAAAAAAGATAAGATGCAGTTAGCAGTAAACAAACTACAGTAATAAGCCATCCAATAGCACAATTTTTTAATTTTTTTATATTATTATTTGAATAATGATTGTTCATGTTGTGCTAATTTCGTTGTTTGATGATTCAAAAATTCAAGGGTAGTTTTATCATGTTGCATATCATTTATGGTAATTTTTTCTAAATGTGTTGCTCCAATGAGTATTATTTGTTTAAAAATTTTATTTAATGGTGTTACTTTTGGGGTGAGTGTAAGAATCCAATGTTTATTTTGTTCAGATAATTCGATATCAAAATTAGTTTCTAGCATCTCTTTATCAGCAATAAAAAGACTTGTAAGCAAATTGTTAAACTGAAAGAGTTGGGGTTGGCTTTCAGCAGTGATGATTTGAGGTTTTTGATCTTCAATACTTTGTTCCATTCGTTTTGAATTTATCTTTAAGGTAATGACAAAAGGCGTTTGCTGTTGCCACCATAAACCTAAATCTTGGGATATTATCATTTTTCCAGTTGAATGTAATGGGTTTGGTAAACCATTTATATAGCGATATTGTATAAAATCAGCTCGCATAATTTTATTTTTGCTAAATTGCTGCTGAATATCTTCAAGTGTAATTGCTTGTGCAACAGTCGTAAAAAAAGCTATAAAAAAAGTTAATAAAGCGACTAAGTAATTTTTCATTTTAATAATCCGAACTGTTCTAAAAAAATTGTAGGTGTAACAAAACTCATCTCTTTCGTTGTCATGCATACAGCCACTTGAATGGTATAACCAGACGTTGTTTTTTTACCAGTTTTACTGTCCCTAATGGTATAGTTAATTTTTATTCGATTTTCATACTCTTCTAATTGAGCCGTAATTAGTAGAGTTTGTTCTACAAAAGTTGAATTAGTATATTTGATGCGAGCATCAACTATTGGCCAAATATATCCTGACTTTTGCATATCCATATATCCATAATTATATTTCTGGAATAATGCTTCTCTAGCTCTTTCAAAAAGTTTCAGATAATTACCATGCCAAACTACACCCATTGCATCGGTATCATGAAATGATGTTGTATATTCAATTGTTACACTGTGGTTAAAATTATTCTTCATCTTTATTATTACTTATGTGTATGTCATTTGTTTTAGGTTGAGTAAATTGCCAAAAGTCGTAAAAATTAAACCAATCGAGAGGCGATAATAGGCAATAATGTTCTAATCTTTTTGCATAATTTTGTATGATTAAATCAAGTTCAGCTTTACGGTTTTTTCTTGATATTTTTAATTTATCGGCAAAATGCTCAAAGTATATTTGAAAACGTCCGTTTGGTTTTAATCCCCAGGCTAAATAAACAGGAACACCTAAAGCTGAAGATAATATGAATGGTCCTTTTGGAAAAGGAGCTGGTTTGCCTAAGAAATCAGCCCAGCTTACTGATTCATCAAGCATTCTTTGGTGTGGATTGCTTGATGTTCTGTCACCAACAATCGCAACCCATTCGCCTTGTTCTAATTTTTGTTTAAGTAAAATTGCAGTGTCAGCACCAATTGAATCTACTTGTATTAGATTGAAGGTTGATGCTTGATTAGTTTCTTTAAGAATTTGATTAAAACGAGCAGCATGTTTTCTAAAAACAAGAGTATTAATTTTGATATTATGTGATAGTTGAGCAAGCGCTCTGCATATTTCAACATCTCCGAGATGTGAGCATATTAAGATAATACCCTGTTTATTAGATATTAAATCTAAGTAAGTATCCATATTGGGCGAATAAATATCGTCTATTTTTATGTCTCCTTGCCAACATGCTATTTTATCTAGAAACGATTCACCAAAGCGCTGAAAATGGTGAAAACTAGTGAGCTGATTTTTATTAATAAGAGGAATATTTTTATAATAATTACTTATTATTTCTATATACTGCTTAGATGCTTGACGTTGTTTTTTTCCTGTTAGCCAAAAATAGGTGATAACAGGAAACATAATTAATTTAGAGGTTTTTCTACCAAATATGCGGTAAAACTTCAGAATTAATCTAATTCCAAATAAGCCCTTTCGTTCTTGTGTTTGCGACCAATGAATTTGCTCATCGTTTTTTTTATAATTCCTTTTTATTAACGGTAGTATGCGTGGAAGCATTCCCAAAAATAATTTAGTATGCATCTTGGTAATGAGTAAATTATCTTTAAACGCTTTGAAATGTGATATGCCATCTTTAGGATATGTGACTTTAGTTGGCACAAAAATAGACGGTATACCTTTCCAATATAATTGGACCATGATATCTGTATCGAAATCCATTCTTTTTCCTATATTGGATTGCTTAATAAGATTACATGTTGCTTGTAAAGGATAAACACGAAATCCACACATACTATCTTTTATTGAAAAAGATAAGGTTTCAATCCATACCCAAAAATGCGTTATATATCGGGCAATAAGCCGATGTTTAGGGACACTATTATCATATATTGGACAACCAGATATTAAGGCATGAGGATTTTGTAATGATTGTTCAATAAGTTTTTTTACAATCTGGCTATCATGTTGACCATCCGCATCTACTTGTATTGCATAGGCATAACCTTGGTTATATGCATATTCCAATCCTGTCATAACTGCCGCACCTTTTCCTTGGTTTGTTTTTAAACGGAGTAGCGTGACCCACGGAAACAAGGCGATAATTTGATCCATTTTTTGAACTTCATTAACTGAACTTCCATCATCGACTAAAATGCAATTTATCTCATAAGATGCAAGATGTTTGAGAACACCAAGTAATGCTTCACTGTGGTTATAGCAAGGAATAACAAAGCAATAATTAGAAGGAATAAAAAATGGAACTACCGACATAATGTTAATTTTCCTAAACTTGCTATTTTTGCATTATCATTAGGTGTAATAAATGTGTAAGTAAACTCTAATTTATTAGTATCTTTATCCCATTTCAAATGCAGCATTAAATGATCTTCTGGTAGGACAGGGCATTGAAATTTAATCACATCTACTGATGATAAATATAATGCTGAATCAAAACATTTTTTAGCATAATGTACAACCCAATTAAGCTGAGTTACGCCAGGTAGTAATGGTTGGGATGGAAAATGTCCTTTAAACCAGAACAGATCTGGTGATATATGCAGTTCAATGTCAGCTTGCGTGTCACTAAAATTAATGCTAATTTCCTTTGAAAATTCTTTTTTCATTCTTTTCTCTGATGTTTCAAATAATTTCTTTAATTCAATATACGTACACTTCCCTTGAGAATTTTTAGGTAAATAATCAATAAATCGCCATTTTTTAGGCATTTCGTTTAATGATAATGTATCTATCAATAAATGTCGAAAATATTGTGTTAATTTGAAATGATCTTTGTGCTTTAGTTGTTGTTTGTATTTCGGCGATAATTCGATAATTGCCCCCAATACTGTTCTATTATTTTGTTCTATTGGGATAATAATTGCCTGTTGTACTTCATTGAGCTGGTTAATTTGGTTTTCAATATAAGTTAGCGAGACTCTATTTTCAGAAATTTTAATAATTTTATCTATTCTACCAATCAAGTGAAAATGGTTATCATCAACCTTTTTTAGTTTATCGTTTAACGGCTCAGGTTGTGCTAATAAAGGTGAAATTAGCTGAGGTCTTTCTGAGATATATTCAATTTTCATTGAAGAAAATAATTGCCAAGCAGTATTAATATGTTCTTGCTGGCGAGTTGCGATAATGCCTGTTTCGCTAGAGCCATATATTTCATTTGGAAGTACATTAAAATTTTGTTTACAGAATTGAGCCTCTTCATAAGTGAGTTTCCCTCCAGAAGAAATAACTTTGTCACAATCAATTTTGGGTAATTTACTATCTAAAGTTTTAATAATGGAAGGCGTTGTAATATAAATAATTTTTTTATTATTATAAGTTATGAGCTGTTCTTGGTAGAGTATTGCTTCACAAACAAAAGGTATTTTACTACATAGAGATAACATTATTTTAAATGTTAGACCATACATATGTTCGTGTGAAACTGATGAAAGAAATAAATCATTGTTAAATTCCCCCCAATTGTTTTGGAGTTCTTGAATTTCGTACTCAAGCTGTAAAATTGATTTGTCAATTGATTTAGGTAATCCTGTCGATCCAGAAGTAAATAGTGTTAATGTTTGTTGTTTAAAATCATTGTTAATTAATTGAGAATCCTCTATTAAGTTATTAGAGTTAATTTGATCTATAGTGACAATCTCTTTTTTCAGAAGCTCTTTTTTATTAATCTCTACGTTGTCTGTTAATAATCCTTCAAAATGATGCTGTAATTCTTGATAATGTGGATTAAGTAAATATGGATGTTTACCAACATAGAAAAGAGCAAGCAACCCCGCAACGAAATTAAAACTGTCTTGCATATATAACGCCCAATGTTTATTAGGGTTATGATGTAATGCGTTGCTTAGTAGTAAAACTTGTTTTTTTAAATCACGTATTGATAATGGTTGCTTATTTCTAAAAGCTATAATTTCATGTTCAGGGCGTGATAACTGTTGTGATAGTTTAACTATTGTTGAATTCTTCGACGCAAAAGCCATTCTCCCCCCATAAATACTCCAATTAATACATAACTAATTAAACCATTATAGATTGTCCACCAATATGTATTATTGATTAAACAAGTGATCAAGGCTACTGTTCCATTGAAAACAAAGAATAGACACCAAAATATAGTAACTTTTCTTGTATATTGAATCGCATCAACCGATAAGTCTGGATTCTTGATTCTGGCAAATGTCTCAATAATAGTTTGAGGTTGCGATAAAGAGTAGCTAAAAAAAACAAATAATACTACATTGACCATGACTGGATAATAAAGTAGTAATTGATATTTAGAAAATAACCAACTGGTCAATGCTAAGATCATGCCTATACAAGCAATAATCTTAGCCGTCCATTTTATATTAGATATTACATTCGGTAATGTTACTAACCGTATAAGAAATAAAATAATTAAACATAAAATGGCTAAATTTATATGTTTATTTTGCATAGATAAGTAGATAATAAAAGGGTAACAAACGATTAAAATACTTGTTACACATTTTGTTATTAACTTAATTTTTTTCATGCCAATTATTTTGTATTTGATAGATTATATACGGCTTCAACAACATCTTGTACCGTTCTAACTGATTTAAAAGTTTCAGGCTCTACTTTTTTACCAATCAGCTTTTGTAGATGCACAACTAAGTCAACAGCATCAATGCTATCAAGATCTAGTTCTTCAAATAGTTTTGATTCAGGTTTTATGTCACCTTCAGGTAGTTCAAAAATTTGCACTAGTACAGATTTGACTTGTTCAAAAATTTGTTGCTTTTCCATACTATAATGCTCCTTATTGTTTTTGTGATAAGATAAAACTAGCTAATGTCTTGACTGAATAAAACGCTTTTTTAGTTTCGTCACTTTCAGCCGATAAAACAATACCATATTCTTTTTTAATAGCTAAACCAAGCTCTAATGCATCTATTGAATCTAAGCCTAATCCTTCGACGAATAATGGCGCTTCAGTTTCAATATCATCAGGTGTGATATCTTCAAGATTAAGAACTTCAATTATAAGTACTTTAATGTCATGATGTAAGTTTTCCATTAGGTTTCCTTTTTCTATTTGATCAATATTAATTTATCCTACTTTTAGTAAAAAATGAGGTTAAATAGCTGGTTAATCTTCTTGCTGCAATAGTTGTATTTTGATCCATAAAATCATCAATCAAAATCTTTTCTCCAACTGTAATTTTAAAAGAAGCTTTTTGGATTGGTATGTCATACCACCTTTGATGTTTAATTAGATAAGGTGGATCACATTGAATATGAACTACGCGGATGTTTGCATGACAGCGTAAAGCAATATTAGCAGCACCTCTATGTAATTTTATTGGTTGATTAGGGACAGTTCTTGTTCCTTCTGGAAATATTAATATTCGGCCTCCATTTAGTAGTATATTCTGGCACTGTGGTAATATTTTTTCAGATTCAGCATTTAGGATATAGCCTGCTGTTTTAATTATTCGGCTGACAAAAACATTATGAAGTAATGCTCCCTTAACCAAACAATCACAACGAGGCATAACAGATGCTAAGAGTACAAAGTCAAGTAAAGAAGGATGATTAGCAACGATTAAGCAATTTTTATCTTGATTAAGTTTTTCGAGGCCATCAAATTGATATTGAATGACGTTTAAGAATTTTAATATCCTTATAAAAATTCTAAAACTAAAACTGATACTTATTTGAACAATAACGATTCGTTTGTTTTTATTCCAAACAAATAGCCTTAATAAGCTAAACCACAATATTGATAATACAACTAAACCACATAATCCAAAAAGCATGAATCCTAATGCAGTAGCAAATAATCGCCACCATTGGTTGATGCTGTAATTATTTTTTTTTACTAAAGGTTTAATGTCCATTGCCAATCCTGAGTATTTCCTTGTATTGTAAATTGTTTTTGTTTATTCAAATATGCATGCAAAAAAGCAAGAGATTGAGGATAATCGGGCTGATAAATCTTCGGTGTTTTTTTGATGCTTTGGCAATTAATTTCATTACCTTTTGCCAATATATATCCAACTGCATAAGCAGGAACTAACGGTTTGATTTCTTTGTGGTATGCTTCAGGAACCAATCCATCAAAGTCAATCAATAAGACTTTTTTATTTCCTTGATGCAATACTGCAAGAGATTCAATCAAGCCTTGTTGGAAGCTGTCATTATGAGCTGAAAGTGAGCTTATCGGTATCGTTTTATTACTAACGATAGTCAATAATCCAGAGGCGGTATTATGAACAGAAAGAGTAAAATCAGTTGGCGAGATATCTATATTTCGATTCAGTGTAGATAAAATTTTATAGGTTCTTTCTAATTCGCCATGTTGGCTAGTGAAAATAGCTAAATCCAAATTATTATTCTCAATAAGATTAAGCCCTACTTCAACAGCAAATCGTGATGCGATACTCATTCTTCGAGATTGCATCATAGGTATTTTTGTTACTTTAGGTAATGGTAAACTCCAATCATGAACGGGATTTTTAGACCATAATTCCCAATCATGTTTCTTTGATAATCCTGAAGATAAAGCAAACCAACTCTCAACTGCAAAAGAAAAATTCATTTTATTAATATTTTTATTAATTACTTATATTAACTATAATTTGTTAATTTATTGACCAAATTATTACATATATTTATAATTTGTAAATACTACATCAAAATTTAAAAAAGGCAATACTATTGGCTACACAAGAAAATTCAAAATATGGATATGATAAAGATATCTATACCGCATTAGAGGCAATTACTGAAGCGCAAAAAATAGCATTTTCACCAATTTTATTTCAAGCAATTGTTTGCATGAAAAATAAGGGAATTTTGGCGTGTTTAGACCGAGCAGGTCAAAAAGGAATCAGTATTGATAACTTAGTCAAAGAAGTTTCTTTATCTCCTTATGCAATTCAACTTTTGTTAGATGTTGGTTTGAGCATGCATGTTATTTATCAACATGATTCGCATTATATCTTAGGTAAAATAGGTCATTATTTATTACATGATAGAATGACTCATGTTAACCTTAATTTCACTCAGGATGTTTGTTATCAAGGTATGTTCTATCTTCAAGATTCTTTAGAAAGCGGTTGTCCAAAAGGATTAAAGGTTTTTGGAGATTGGAAGACAATTTATCCAGCATTACAGCAATTACCTGAAAAAGCTAAACAAAGTTGGTTTGAGTTTGATCATTTTTATTCCGATCACTCATTTCCTAGCGCTTTTCTTTATGTTAACCAGCTAAACCCCAAACATATATATGATGTTGGTGGAAATACCGGAAAGTGGGCAATTTATTGTGCAAAACACAATCCTGATATTAAGGTGACATTACTTGATTTACCAGAACAAATTACTGTTGCTGAAAAAAATATTAAGCAAATTGGTTTAGAACATCGCATTGATAGTTATGCTGTAGACTTATTATCTGCTGAAAGGCTACCTAATAAAGCAGATGTTTGGTGGATGAGCCAATTTCTAGATTGTTTTAGTGAAGAGCAAATTACAAACATTTTAAAGTTAGTTCACCGTAGTATGAAAGATGATGCTACAGTTTGCATAATGGATATTTTTTGGGATAGACAAGATTTTGAAGCGGGTGCATTAAGCTTGAATGCTTCTTCTTTATATTTTACGTGCTTGGCAAATGGCAATAGTCGTTTCTATCACTCTAAAGTATTTTATAAATGTCTGAATGATGCAGGTTTTCACGTCGAGAAAGATATCGATGGCCTAGGTTTTGGTCATTCATTATTAATATGTAAAAAGCGTTAAGTGAACATAATTAACAATAATTCAAGGAGTAATAAATGAAGTTATTAAAATATTTATCGATACTTTTATTCATCTCATTTTTATTTGGTTGCGGTAATAATAAATATGACACTCCAAAAAATACTTATACACAAGTGAATGGTCTTACTAAAGAGCAAGTAAAAGCAGCTATTTTAGCATCTGCCACTAAAGAACCATCCAGATTTAGTAATTGGAAAATGACTGTTGCTGATAAAAATACAATTCGTGCTACTTTAGTCAATCGCGAGTATCAAGTTGTTGTTAATATACCTTATTCTGCTGAAGGTTATGCAATTAATTTTGTTTCTGGTAGTACAAATTTAACCAATAATAAAGGTCAAATTCACCGAAATTATAAACGTTGGATAAAAAAACTTGATAATAATATTAAGTTAAATCTTGCTAAGGCGAAATAATTAAGTTTCTTACATTTTATTCACTTATATTTAAGTTGTTTTGAGATATGCAATAAGCCCAATTTGTTATTGGGCTTATTAATATAGTCAACTTTGTTATATCTGTTTTTAAATTAAAAATGCATAATTATTGATTAATCATTTTTCTAACAATGATATCAATTGTTAAAATTGACTTTCTATTCTTTCAATAACAGTTTAGTATAAATACGTATTCATAATATTTTAATGAATATTTTTTAAACCCCTTTTTGTATCTTTTCTTATATTTTTAATTCACCATTTTTAGCACTTGAGGACAATTATTATGTTTCAATGGCTTTCAAATTGGATTTTAGATGGACTAAAACACTCACCGGAAATTCTTTTATTTCTTTCTTTGAGTTTGGGTTATTTAATTGGCAGTATTCGTATAGGTAAATTTCAGCTTGGTGGAGTTGCAGGCTCATTGCTTGTTGCTGTTGCACTAAGTGTTTTTGGCGTTACAGTTGATTCTGGTGTTAAAGCAGTTCTTTTCGCACTGTTTATCTATGCTGTTGGTTTTGAAAGTGGTCCACAGTTTTTTCGATCACTAGGTGTTAAAACATTACGAGAAATCTTTTTAGCATTGTTTATTGCTATAATTGGTTTTGTGACAGTGGTAGTATTAGCAAAAGTTTTCAATTTAGATAAAGGGTTAGCTGCAGGATTGGCTGCAGGTGGGTTAACTCAATCAGCTATTATGGGTACAGCTTCTGATGCTTTAAGTCAGCTGGGTTTAAGTGCCGAAGAGCTCAGGAGATTGCAGGGTAATGTGACAATTGGCTATGCCGTTACTTATATCTTTGGTTCGCTAGGGGCAATCATTGTTTGTGTTAATATTTTACCAAAAATAATGGGGCGAGATATTAGTGATGATGCCATAAAAGCTCAATCAGAACAGCTTAATGGCTCGCTATTATTAGGCGCTAATCAAAATTTCGCTTTATCTGATATTAGTGGTCGTTTATATCATGTAACTAATAAGATTAATCAAAGCGTTTCTGATATTGAAAAAATGGTTAATGGTATTAGCATTGAACGAATAAAACGTGACAATAAAATTTTAGAAGCAACTCCAGATGTTTTAATAAAAGAAAAAGATATTATTTTGGTTGTTGGTCATCGCGATGCCATGATTCAAGCAAATGATCTTCTTGGCACTGAGGTTAATTCTGCCTCAGGGATGGATGTTATTATGAATACGCAAGATGTTGAGATGCGTAACTCTCGTTATGTTGGTGAAAACTTAATGCAGGTGCTTTCCTCTGATGAAGTTATGAAGTTAAAGCATGGTATTTATTTAGTCGCTATTCATCGAGATGGTCAGCCTCTTCCACTTAATAATGATATTGTCTTAAAACTTGGTGATGTGATAACTATTTACGGTGCTGATAGTGATCTTCGGCGTGTAATTGATAAAATTGGTGCACCAATTACCAAAAGCGAGAAAACTGATTGGATATTTCATGGCCTAGGTTTGGTCGTTGGACTTATTATTGGTTTAATTGTTATTCATGTAAGTCATATCCCAATTACATTAGGGGCTGGCGGAGGAGCATTACTTTCTGGTTTATTATTTGGTTGGTATCGTGCTCTGCATCAAACTTATGGAAACATTCCTTCCGGAGCGCTACAACTTTTAAAAGATTTTGGTTTAGCTGGCTTTGTTGCTGTAGTTGGTTTAAGTTCAGGGCTTCAAGCAATTGATACTATAAAAGAACAAGGGATTTCCCTATTTTTAATAGGTGTGATTGTCACATTATTACCAATGTTACTTGCTATCTATTTTGGTAAATATATCCTTGGTTATAAAAATGCGGCAGTATTTGCTGGTGCCTTAGCTGGTTCTCGAAGTGCTAATCCAGCTTTTGGGGAAGTGCTAAATAAAGCCGGCAACTCAATACCAACTAACTCTTTCGCTATTACTTATGCATTAGCTAATGTTTTCTTAACACTTTTAGGTCCATTTGTAGTTGCTTTTGTTTAATTGTAATATCAATTTAAAGGTAAATTCTTATGAAGACTAAATCAGAGTACGCTAAATATGCTAATTTAAGCCCTTTTGAATTAAAAGATAACTTAATTAAACTTGCACAAAGCCATACAGATCATGTGATGTTAAATGCTGGACGTGGAAATCCTAATTTTCTAGCTACTTGGCCAAGACAGGCATTTTTTCAATTAGGTGTTTTTGCGGTGCAAGAATCAGAAATGTCTTATTCTTACTTGAATGAAGGGATAGGGGGCTTTCCAATTAAATCCGGATTAACTGGGCGTTTTGAACATTTTATTTATCAAAACTGTAACACCCCTGGTGTCTCCTTTTTAGGTAAAGCCTTTTCTTATATTCGTGATCAATTAGGGCTTGACGAAAATGCCTTTTTACAAGAAATGGTAGAAGGTATTTTAGGGTGTAATTATCCTGTTCCGGATAGGATGTTACAATTTAGTGAAGAGATAGTAAAAGCCTATGTTTTGCAGCAAATGGGAGCCCAATATCTTGATCGTGGTGATATTGATCTGTTTGCTGTAGAAGGTGGTACAGCAGCTATGGCTTACATATTTAATTCAATGAAAGAAAATGGTTTGATTGAAAAAGGTGATAAAATTGCAATAGGAGCACCTATCTTTACGCCTTATCTTGAAATTCCATCTTTAAATGATTATCAATTAGTTGAGATATTAGTTAATTCTGATCCTAACTTAAATTGGCAGTATCCTGAAGCAGAATTACGTAAATTGGAAGATTCTTCTATCAAAGCTTTCTTCCTGGTGAATCCTTCAAATCCTCCTTCTGTGAAAATTGATAGTAAAAGCCTGAAAATTATAGCTGATATTGTTAAAAAACGTCCTGATTTAATTATTTTAACCGATGATGTTTATGGTACATTTGCCGATGATTTTCAATCTTTGTTTGCTGTTTGTCCCCAAAATACTATCCTGGTCTATTCATTTTCTAAATATTTTGGTGCAACAGGTTGGCGTTTAGGAGTTATTGCAATAAATAAAGATAATGTTATTGATAAAACTATTAAAACTTTACCAAGTAAAACAAAACAAATTCTGAATAAGCGTTACAGTTCAATTGTTACTGATCCTGAGAATCTTAAATTTATCGATCGGCTAGTTGCTGATAGTCGTGCTGTTGCATTGAATCATACCGCAGGACTTTCTACCCCGCAGCAGGTACAAATGGTATTATTCGCATTATGCGAAATGATGGATGCCGATGAAAGTTATAAATCTATATTAAAATCATTAATTCGCCGTAGAGCAGCTTCACTTTATCAACATGTTGGTCTTAAACATCAAATAGATGAAAATAGTGTCGATTACTATACATTAATCGATCTTGAACATATTTGCCGAGAACTTTATGACGATAAATTTGCAAAATGGATCTTAAAAAATAAAAATCCTTCTGAAATGCTCTTTAGGATTGCTGATGAAGCAGGTGTAGTTCTTCTGCCAGGTAAAGGGTTCGCTGTTCAACACCCATCAGCTCGTGCATCTTTAGCTAATTTAAATGAGCACCAATATGCTTCAATTGGTTTATCAATGCGCAAACTTGCTCAAGAGTATTATGATGAATATAATGCAAAAAATAGATAACTGATTTATTTGATAATAAATTTTCAATATAAAAAATATAGCCTTAATTAATTTGGGGCTATATTTAAGTTTTTGTATTCTTAATTAAAAAGTGGCAGATGATGAAAAATAAATATTTTTATCATCTTGTTCACTTATTAATAAACTATTCATTTGCTTCTTTAGCTAATTGTTGCCAAAAAGCTTGTTGTGTTGGTAAAACTTCTTGTGACCATAATCGTGTTACATATTCATTTAAATGGCCGTCATGAGAATATGCAATTAACCCTTTGTAAATAGGCCATTCTTTTCTCGATTTTTCATTTAATCCATTTAATGGATCGAAAAAAATTGCTTTTCCATAAATGGAATTTTGAATCATTGCGTTAGCAAATTTTTCTTGATTAGTAATAAATTTCTTACTTTTAAAAGGTTTATTGTGCAAGAAATAAACCATAAATTTTTCATGCTCTTTAACATTTATCCAAGGTGCTTGGGATAGAACAATTGTTTTTTTATTGTATTTAGTTATATTAGTTGCTAAATAATTAACTATTAAATGTTGTTGTTTACCTTTTTTATTGTAAGCATATGCATTATATCGTCCTGCGTATATTAGAATTTTTGCTTCTTGTATAGCTTTGGTAACTTCTTTTCCTAACTTCAAACATTTTCTTTTAAATTCAGAAGGTATTATATCTAACTTAATTTGTTCAGGTAAAAAAGTACAAGCTGGAGAATTAATAATTTTTACAGCAAATCCATATTTCTTCCCTGCTTCATCAAGATAAGGAGAATAATGTCCCGAATGAGAATCACCAAATAATAATATATTTGCTCGTTTTGTTTTATCACCAAAAATACAATTGCCTTTAATTTCACCCATACAAAAATTTTCTGCTGGATTTAAATATTCTGTTTGTAAATAGTAAAGTTGAAGTCTTTCTAGGCTATGTGTATTTAAAAATTTAGTTGATTTTTGTGCATAATAGATAGTTAAAATTACTGTTACAGGTAGAATGTAATAGACAATTAATGAAAATTTAAAACTTCGTTTTTTCAAACGACAAGGTCGTTCAATAAAATAATAAGTTAATATAGATATAAGCAAAGTACCAACTACAATCCAAAAGTATTGCTTTGGTTTATAAAACTGCTCGACAAAAAGGTATTTTCGCGACAGCACAATTATAGGCCAATGCCATAAATATAGAGAATAGGATATTTTACCTATAAAAACAATGGGTTTTAATGATAGCAATCTAGAGACTATAGTTTTAGGGTGGTAAAAATATAAAATCAAACCTGTGCTAATTGTTGGAAAGATAGCCCAAAAACTAGGAAATAATATTTTATCTGAAAATAAAGTAACTGATAAAGATATCCCAATAAAGCCTATAAGTGTTAGTACATTATTTTTCGTAAAATTTGTTCCAATATATTTATTTTTATCTCTATATATCGATAAAATTCCCAAAATAGAGCCTATTAATAGTTCACCAGCCCTCCCAGTAAGTAATGAATAATAATTGTATTTAGTTAATAATCGAGCTAATGGTGAAATTTGAGCTAATAAGAAAGACAGGAAAGCTATAATGACAAAAACAATTAATGCTATTTTAGTCGCAGATTGCTGCTTTAACCTTAATATTAATAATAATATAAATGGTAATATAATGTAGAACTGTTCTTCAACGGCTAAACTCCAAGTGTGCAAAATTGGCATTGATTCTGCAGATGAATCCCAATATCCTCCAGTATGCCTTGCAAAAAACATATTTTCCCAGAAATAAGTTGTTGATTTTAAACTACGGAAAAACAACATAAAATCATTAGGTAATAATATATACCATGAAAAAAATGCAGTGAAGAGCATGACGAAGAAAAAAACCGGTAATATGCGATTAATCCGTCTTTGATAAAAGTTTTTAAAACTAAATGTATTATTGATAATTTCACCATAAATTATTTTGGTGATAAGAAATCCTGAGATAACAAAAAATATATCTACACCAATAAAGCCACCATGTAGCCAATGATGATTAAGGTGATAAGCAATAACTGCGATGACTGCAAATGCCCTAAGCCCATCAATATCAGATCTGTATTTCAATTCCATCTATAGAACCACCGAATTAAGGTTTCTTAATATTATGCTCTTCATACGTATTACTGGGTGTTGCATATAATTATCTTTTTAGATAAAAAGTTAAATAGAAAAACAACGCCACTTTCAAAAAGAGAGTACTTAAAAAAACAATTTTGAAGCATAAAAATTAAAAATCATAACGTTATGTATTAAATAAAAAATTAATTTGTTTGTGAATCTTAATATTCCCCCTATATTTAAAGAAACTATGTGCAAAATCAAATATGGGGGAACAGTATATTATGATACGAGTGATTTATTCATTTGCTTCTTTAGCCAGTTGTTTCCAAAATTCTTTTTGTTTTGGTAAAACTTCTTTGGACCATTGACGAGTTACATACTCACCTAAATGACCATCATAGCTATAAGCAATTAACCCATTATATATAGGCCACTCTTTTTTAGATTCTTCGTTTAAATCATTCAATGGATTGAAGAATATTGCTTTACCTTTTACTTCTTCTTCAATAAGCTTATTTGGTAATTTTTCACTATTAGTGATAAAGTGGCTGCTTGTAAAAGGTATGCCCTGTAAATAATTAGCTATAAATCTTTCATGTTCATTTGTATCAATCCATGGAACTTGAGCTAATACAATAAATTTTTTATTAGTTTTATCGATAAATTTGGGCAAATATTTAACAATTAAGAGTTCTCCATTATAATCGTAACCATTATAACGTCCTGCATATATTATTATTTTTGACTCTTCAATTGCTTTAGTGACATCCCTTCGAAGATCTTCACAATCTTTTTTGAATCTAGAATCGATTAAATTTAAATCATATTGCTCTGGTAAAAAAGTGCAAGCATGCGCATTAATAATTTTTACAGCAAATCCGTATTTTTTACCTGCTTCATCTAAGTATGGCGAATAATGGCCAGAATGAGAATCTCCGAATAGTACAATATTAGGTTTTTTAGTTTTATCTCCAAAAACACAATCACCTACAATTCTACTAATACAAAAATTTTCAGATGGATCTAAATATTGTCCTTGCAACTTATAAAGCTCTAATTTCTCTTTATATCGATAATCTAAAAATTTAGTCTCTTTTTGCATATAATATACAGAAAAGATTACTAAAACGGGAAATATATAATAAGTAATAAAAGAATATTTAAAGCTTCTTTTATTAATCCGGCAAGGCCTCTCAATTAAAAAGTAAGATATTATAGATAAAATTAAGGTAATAAGGGAAACAATAATGTATTGCTCTGCTGAGTTAAATTCTTTAATAAAGAGGTATTTTCGAGTAAGAACAATTATCGGCCAATGCCATAAATATAGGGAATAAGAAATTTTACCAACAAAGACTACAGGTTTTAAAGATAATAATCTTGATACAATGGTTTTAGGATGATAACAATATAGAATTGTAGCAGCACTAATAGCTGGTATAACAGCCCAAAAACTAGGGAATAGTATTTTATCAGAAATAAAAGTTATAGATAAAACAATTCCAATCAAACCAATAAATGACATTATATTGCATCTAATGAGCAAAGCTTGTTGCTGTGCTAAGTTGTTAAGGCCATTATGTTTGTTATCTATATTAACTGAAATAATTCCAATAATAGAGCCTATTAATAATTCACCAGCGCGTCCTGTAAAAAGAGAATAGTAGTTGTATTTGGTTAAAAATGCAGATTCTGGTGAAATTTGAGCTAGTAAAAATGATATAAACGCAATTATAAAAAGAACGGTCAATACTAATTTAATTGATCGTTGTTTCATTTTTAAAAGAATTAATAGAATAACGGGAAGAATAATATAAAACTGTTCTTCTACAGCAAGGCTCCAAGTATGTAGTATTGGCATAGATTCAGCTGAAGTATCCCAATACCCGCCTGTATTTTGCGCAAAAAACATGTTTTCCCAAAAATAGGTAGTCGATTTTAAACTGCGTAAAAATAACATCAAGTCTTTTGGTAAAAAGAGGTACCAGGTAAAAATTGAAGTGAGAAGCATTACACAAAAAAAGACCGGTAAAATGCGGTTTATTCGTCTTTGGTAAAAATTTTTGAAACTAAATGTATTATTACAAATTTCACTATAAATTATTTTGGTAATCAAAAAACCAGAAATCACAAAAAATATATCAACACCAATAAAACCGCCTTGTAACCAGTTATTATTTAGATGGTAAATAATTACAGAAAGTACAGCTAATGCCCTAAGTCCATCAATATCAGATCTATACTTTAATTTCATTGCAGCCACAATACCTTGAATAAAATTGTAGCATTATATACTTTTTCTAATCATATTAGAATACATAGAAAATGTTTTATACTTGCTAATAAAAAATATAAAAGGTGATATTAAAATAACAAGTTAAACCTAGATAAATAATTATTTATATTACACTTCATATAATTCAATTATTAAAGAAACGGTACCAATAATGATGAAGCTTAAAATTTAATCATTTTAAAGTAAAGAATATATTATGTTTTTCGTTAATGTTATTTGGATAAATAAGATGCACCAATTTTATGGATTTGTTTAATTATAGGTTGCTTACTTTAGATGTATATAATAAACAAATTTATAAAATAGCTTTTTATTAATGTTAATACAAAATTATTTTTGCTATCACTTTACGAATTTATACATTGTTTCTATATAACAGATAATACACAGATATTTGGTTAAGTTTTAGTTGAATAAAAAACAAGGCGAGATGTTATTTGAAATCTAGAAAAGGATATGGCGGAAGAGCAGGAAAAAGCTGGAATTCGAATTTAAATTTAACTCATTGATTTTATGTAAATTATTCATGCTTCATCTTATGTGTAAATCTCTGTTCTACCTTTGGGTCTACCTTTTGAAAATGGATTATTTTGGACTGGTATGGATTAAAATAATATGATGTACAATCAAAGTCAAACCTAAATTTTGAGTGTCCAAATTATTTATTTGCTAACTATTTTAGCTTCTCCGTTAATGGAATTACGTTATTCCTTAGTCGATGCAACTGAAAAGCTTCAGTCAACAAATTAAATGAAATATATTGAATCATTATTCTTGATAATGTTATAAATGGCATTGGCATATTTATGCCTTTATAGCAAAGGAGATTGGCGTCTCCAAACACTGAATGTATTCGCTATAACCGGTATTAATTTATTCATTAAGTTAATACTTGTTCTGTTATGGCGAACTATGTACGGGGCATCTTCAGATGCACCGATTCAGTGTTTCGGTACGCCAACCTGTGCATAGTTCCGCCTCTCTTTACTGATGTTTAAGTTGTCTGTTTATTGTGAGGCTCATTGATGAGGGTTATCATGCGAAGCAACAACTGGACACCACGGAAAGTAGTCTCAGAACTTAGTCAAAAAGGAATCAAACTTGACCAATTGATACGAGATAATCATATTGATATTAGAAATTTTACTGATTTTGAATCTTGTATAGCAAAAGTTTTAGATATTCCCCTGCAAACTATCTGGCTCTCTCATTATGATAAAGATTAACTATTCACTTTTAATCACTTGAATCCTCATAGATTTATTTAGGTCTTATCCAATATAAGTCCTATTTTGTATGTTATTTTTATTTTTTTACACTAAAATCTATTGATGTTCGCACTATATGCTATATATTTATACATGTTCTTTTTTGCCACGATAATTAGAAAAATAGTGGAAATTTCTTTACTTTAGTTTTTAGGAGTTCTCTTGCACAAATTTTGTTGTATTGTGCTTGGCCGTGTTGATGCCTCTATTATAAATCAGTTGACGTTGGTAGATACGCCTGTTAGAGCGGGATTTCCTTCTCCTGCCGATGACTCTAGACTCATTATCCAAGCTGCGCAAAAGGGATTACAGGCCATTTATAAAAAAGGTTTTTTGTTTATGAAAGCGGGAGTGATGTTACTTGACTTACATGCTAAGCATACGGATACACCGTATGATTTATTTGAAATGTCTACAAATGTAGAGCAAAAGAAAAAAAATGATAAGTTGTTAGATTTAAACGGGTTGTTTACACTTTTTGATTAAAATAAAATTCAAGTATCTCATAAGGTGTCGCACTATTCAAACCTTTATGTGGTTTAACTGTGTTATAGAAATTAAGAAAACGACGTAATTTAGCTTGGCGGTCTGCCGAGTCGATAAAGTGCTTCTTTTCGTTCCACATTTCCATGAGTGTTCTTATTACCGGTTCTGCCTTACCATTTGTTTGCGGACATGCTGGTTTTGTGAATTTTTGATTAATCCTATTATCTCGACAAAGCTTAACAAAAGCATGTTCCTGCGTGCCTTTATACTCCCGCCCATTATCCGAATAAACACACTCAATAGTATACGGCACTTGAGCTAACACATCACGCTGTAAAAATGCAGCAGAACTAAATTGAGATTTATCACCATAAATTCCTGCGTATAATTCACGTGAATAATCATCAATGCCCACAAAGAGATATTCTCGGCGCAAGGATTTTACTTCACCTTTCAGCAACGGTAAACGTTTGGTATCAACATGGAACATCTAACCAGGATAACGTTTGTTGTAACGCTTAGCCTGGCGTTTTAATCGCGCTTCAATCGATTTTTCGACTTTAACTAACCGCTTAATACCATATTTGATGGTTTTATAGCGCTCATTCGTACTAAGTTGCGGTTTAAACAACTTGTGACGACAAAGTTTTAATGCTTTGTAAATCGTTGGGCGACTGACGTTAAATCTTAACGCCAGAGACGTAACTGTCACTTTATCTTTATTGTATAAACGCCAAATCTCTTCTCGATGATACGGCGTTAGTCTAGTATTTTTATGCATATTCATTACAGTATTTTCTCCTAATACTGTAAACAACGCTAGAAAATCTTACAGGTGGAATAAGAAAACAGGCACCTTGACAGATTAAACGTGAATTACTGAGTCCTTGTTATACAACACGATGGGATGAGTTACCTTATGTTAGATAACTCTTCCTTGCAAACAACCATAAACGACAGCTAAATATTATTTATATGTATGCCGTATAGTAATGATTAAGAGTTCTAGTAAAGAAAGTTTTTTCTTAGATCTTTCTTTAATAATACGCAAGAGAAAATGCTTCACTAAATGAATGCCGCGGCTCAATATCATTTAATTTACTGCTTCTTAATCCTTTTTTATCATTTGGATTTTCCAACAAAGCATAACCACACACGATAGGATGTGCTTTACTTTTGATAAAATAGTCAATCTTATCATCTATTTTATTGGTTTTTCAATGACTCTTCTGCGTTTTTTAATAAAGAAATAGCCGCTATTTTTGCTAATTTAATCTAATGAAATTGAAACATCAAAGATGGAGTCGCCAGCAAATCTATGTATTTTCATAAGCTCAGGTTTCACTTTTTGGGCATTTAAATCAGTAATATCAAGAGCAAGTGCCAAATTAAAAGAGCCCGTAATTTCACCGTCCTGTTTAATTTTTTGTTAGAATTAAGATCCATTCTGAAGAAATATGAAGAGTACAACCTTAAAATATTAATCTATGTTATTAAAAATAAAACATTGAATAAAATATATAATCCGTTTAATATTATGATAATAGTTATCTAAATGGCATCATGAGGGATATATAAACATATGAATATTCCATTTAATATAATACAAGGAACATTAAACGAGCTTGATGATATATCATTACTTTTTTCTGAATATCGAGAGTTTTATGGTATTGAGGATTGTAATTCTGAATCAAAAAAATTCATTAAAGAAAGATTGATCAACAATGATTCAATAATTTTCCTTGCCTACGACAATAAAATAGCATGTGGTTTCGTACAGCTATATTTTTCATATTCTTCTTTATCCATATCACCAACTATAATTTTGAATGACTTATATATTATAAAAAGCTACAGAAGGTACGGTATTGCAACCCAATTAATGGAAAAAGTAAGAAGCTTTGCTAATAATTCTACATATAATGGAATTTCATTATGCACATCAATCGAAAACCACAAAGCTAGAGCTCTGTATGAAAAATTAAATTATAAAATTGATGATCAATTTATATATTATTTTTTAAAACTACATAAGGAATGATATATGAAAATTTATGATTTTGTTGGAGTTGGAGTTGGATTTGGACCGGCAAATCTTTCAGTGGCGGTTGCTATGGATGACGCTGGTATGTTAAACAAAGATGGCTTACAAATTAAATTTATTGAAAGTAAAAGCGAGTTTGGCTGGCATCCTGGAATGTTACTTCCGGAAGCGGATATGTAAATATCTTTTTTTAAAGATTTAGCAACATTAAGGAATCCTACTAGCAAGTATACATTCTTGAATTATCTATTTTCATCAGATCGTTTAGAAGGCTTTGCAAATTTAAGAAACTTTTTCCCTAGTAGACTGGAGTATAACGACTATTTAAAATGGTCAGCAAATCACTTTAATGATTATGTTTTATTATATGGTCATAAAGTTGTAAGTATTAATCCCATTTATGATGGTCATTTAATTGATCATTTAGAAATTTGCATTGAAGATAATAATAAAACAATCAGCAAATTGTATGCAAAAAATATTTCATTAGCAACAGGCATAACTAAAAATATACCCGTGGGAATTTTCTTAGATGAAAAAAATAAAAAAATAATGCATCCCAATGATTTTTTAAATAATTTGGAACATGAATTTAATGATAAAAATTCAGATTATAAATTCTTAGTTATAGGATCTGGACAAAGTGCAGCAGAGATAACTAATCATTTATCAGATCATTATCCAAATATAGAGTTATGTTTAAGAAACTTGTAAATACCCCAAACTTAATACACAACTCACGTAGAAAATTAAGCTGCCTGTTTTAATGTTTTATACTCGATCGGCGTCATATTATTTAGTGCTTCATGAGGCCTTTCGGTGTTATAAATCGTTAACCATTCTTCGGTTATTCTCCTTGCTTGCGCTAGGTTGTTAAAAAGATATAAATCTAACACTTCAGTTCGATAAGTCCGATTAAATCGTTCAATGTAACCATTTTGATAAGGGCTACCGGGTTTGATGTAATCTATAGTTATACCATGTGTTTTTGCCCAATTAGTAAACGTGTTTCCGGTGAATTCTGGTCCATTATCGACTCGTATTTTTAATGGATACCCATGATATTCGGCCAGTTTATCTAAGTAACGGGTAATCCTTCTTGCTAGTAAGCTTACTGCAATATCAATTCCTAACGCCTCACGATTAAAGTCATCAATGACATTGAATGTCCTAAAGCGACGTTGATTACGGCTACTGTCACTCATAAAATCCATTGACCAACATTCACCTTGTTTATTAGGAGCCAATAGCTTTTCTGGAGTTCGTGGGGGGATACGTTTTTTACGCTTTACCCTGAGATTAAGTTTCAACTCACAATACACCCGATACACCCGTTTATGATTCCATTTATAGCCGAGCTTTCTGATACGATTAAAGCATTTAGGAAAGCCCCAGCGCAAATGCCGGTCAGTGATAGCATTCAACACCGAAACAATCACCGAATCATCCGGTAACTTAGGTTGATAATAGTAAGCACAACGGCTTAAGCCAACAATGGCACAACTCATAGTAATAGTAACTGAATGATTTTGTTGTAGTTGCTGTGCCCACGTTTTACGTGCCTTTGTGGGCACTAAAGCTTTTTTATGATTTCTTCCTGAAGCTGGGATTTTAAGCTCAGTTCGGCAAACATCTGCTTAAGCTTACGGTTTTCAGCCTCCAGCTCCTTTAAGCGTTTGATATCCGAAGTTTCCATTCCGCCGTATTTTTCCCGCCATTTATAGAAAGTTGAATTACCCATGCCATATTTACGACAGAGTTCTTTAACCGGAATACCCGCTTCAGCTTCTTTTAAAATAGCGACGATTTGATGTTCAGTCATTTTTTTCATCATTAAATCCCCTTTTCTTTTATCATAGAGAATTTTCTACTTTTTTGCTGTACTATTTTAGGGGATAGTTACATCGGTTTGCTGCGGTGAAATGAAATATTGTGAGACTTCGATGAAATTGCCTTGCCAATTGGCATACATTCGGCTGGTGAGCGTGATGGCTTTGTTGGCTAGATTACCAATTTGTGAGTATTTCTTTTGTAGCTGAAATTGTTTTTTTCCCACCAATGATGCCAGCCAGAGGAGCATAAATACGCTTCTGAGAAAACAGATAACAGGATATCAGCCAATAGAATACCTTTATCTTTGGATTGTGGTGCTTGCCAGTTAAACCAGTACAGTCGTTTACGATTCTGCGCACAGACTAAATTACTTTCAATCATCTGTGGTTCAACTTTCATATACTCGGTAATGACTGCTTGATGCTCCTTTTTCATGCGAACATTTTCAAGTAAAAATTTCACATGCGGATTGAGTGACTTGATATGATTCAAAATATCCACAAAGGTGAAAAAAAGTTGCCCGCGTGGATCATCAAAACCAAGCCGTTTGCCGGCAAATGAAAAGGCTTGGCACGGGAGCCTGCAAGCACCAAATCAATTTTAGTCCAATCAATATCCCATGTTCGCCAATTGGTTACATCCCCCAATCGAATGATATCAGGATAATTTTTTTGACTAACTTGAATCGCAAATTTATCAATTTCTGACGCATAATAACAAGTGACAGGAATTTTGGCTCTATCGAGTGCAACTCGTCCACAACTAATTCCATCAAATAAACTTAATATATACATAGTGTATCTCCTAAAGGTTAATGTGGCTTATGCCACACTGGAGATACTGCTAAATTAAGATATCAAAAGACCGTTTAAATCCAATATTGCCATGAATAATTCCCCAACATATTTTTAATGGGTTGAATTATGCAAAGAGGGATAATCGAATTTAATAATAAATACAAAATGGTTTGAGTATTTTTCTTTCTACCTTTTGAAAGTGGATTGGTATGGATTAGTCTGGACGAGTATGGAATTAATAGAAAAATAAAAACAAAAACAAAAACAAAAAAATCCACTCAAACCTCTGATAGTAAAGGTTAAAATGGATTTCTTTGGACAACTGTGGAATCTGCCACAAAAATAAGTGGCGGAAGCGCAGAGATTCGAACTCTGGGAGGGTCGCCCCTCGCCGGTTTTCAAGACCGGTGCTTTCAACCGCTCAGCCACACTTCCGCAATGGCTGTGAATATTAAAGGATACGAGTTTATTTGTAAATAGCTTTTTCTAAAAAAAAGATTACTTGCTTTAATTTTCATCTATTTTGAGTGTTTTTAGCGTTTCAGCGATAGTTTTGTCATCAAAATTAGTGTTGGAATCAATTTAATTGAGTATAATATCACGCAAATAAAATAGCATACATTAGAGAAATGTTAGAGCAAATAAAAACTGATAATAATGGTTACTTGAAGAACTGGCAGGACTGGTCCATTGATTTAGTTCCGGAACTGGCGTTAAAAGAATCAATAAGTTTAACTGATGCACATTGGGAAGTTATTTTATTTGTTCGCGATTTTTATTTAGAATATAAAACTTCGCCTGCTATGCGTACTTTAGTCAAAGCAATGGAAAAAAAACTTGGTTTAGAAAAGGCTAACAGCCGTTATTTATATAAATTATTTCCTGGCGGACCAGCAAAGCAAGCGACTAAACTAGCTGGCTTACCCAAACCTGTAAAATGCATATAGATAAAGGGAAATAATGAATTCATGATGCGATGGAAATTACCTTTAATCTTACTGATCTTGTTAGGTTACCTTCAATATTCTTTGTGGTATGGAAAGAATAATGTTTATGATTATAAAGCTAATTTGCAAATGCTATCAAATATGCGTCAGTATAATGATAAGCTAAAAATACGTAATGAACAGATGTTTGCCGAAATTAACGATTTGCAGCGTGGCTTAGAAGCAGTGGAAGAACGTGCCCGTAGCCATTTAGGTATGATTAAACCAGACGAATATTTTTATCGAATTATTATTGACTCTAACACTCATCAACAATAAGGCAATTTGTGAACAACCCTTCTAATATTATTGCAATTGTCCCTGCCGCGGGAATTGGTAGCCGAATGAATAGCCAAATACCTAAACAATATTTGAAAATTGGTTCGATGACGATTTTAGAACATACAGTGGATAAATTATTAACACACCCTAAAATAGATAGAGTGATCGTTGTAATTAATTCTAATGATAATTTATTTAATAAACTCCCTATTGCGACAAATGATAAAATTAGTGTAACTTTAGGCGGTCAAACTAGAGCAGCTTCTGTTTTAGCTGGCTTAAAGCTGTTGCATAGTCAACAATGGGCTTTAGTTCATGATGCAGCTAGACCTTGTATCGATCACCATGATATTAATCGTTTGATTGAAGCAGTGATGAATGCAAAACGAGGTGGTATTTTAGCGATGCGAATTAGTGATACGGTGAAACGATCTTATCAAGATAATGATAGCATCATTGAGCATTCGGAAGATCGTACTCATTTATGGGGGGCTGCGACCCCACAATTGTTTAAAGTAGACGAATTAAAGTTTTGTTTGCAAAAGGCGTTAAATGATAATGCCGCAATTACTGATGAAGCTTCGGCAATTGAATATTGCGGGGGGCATCCTTTATTAGTTGAATGTCGACGCGATAATATCAAAATTACACGTTCAGAAGATATTGCATTAGCGACTTTTTATATAAAAAATCAGATTTCAAAAAGGTAGAAAAGCATGAGAATAGGTCATGGGTTTGATGTACATAAATTTGGTGGGGAAGGTCCAATTACCTTAGCTGGGGTAAAAGTATCTTACCCATATGGTTTAGTTGCACATTCTGATGGTGATGTTATATTACATGCAATCACCGATGCTTTAATTGGGGCATTAGCATTAGGTGATATTGGTAAGCTTTTTCCTGATACTGATCCTAAATATAAAAATATTGATAGTCGAATGTTACTCAAAGAGGTATATCAAATTATTCGGGCTAAAGGCTACGAACTGTGTAACTTGGATACAACTATAATTGCTCAAGAACCCAAAATGCGTCCTCATATCGATCAGATGCGAGTTAATATTGCAGAAGATCTTAATGCTAATTTTGACCAAATTAGTATTAAAGCGACAACGACAGAACAACTAGGTTTTACTGGACGTAAGGAAGGTATTGCTTGTGAGGCTGTGGTATTGTTGACTAAAAAACGTTAAATAGAATAATTTAAATAGTGAGCCAAATAAGTGTTAGTAGAACTTAATTATTTGTATGGAAAACCAGTAACAACAGGGCAATATAAACAACAAAATAAGGATTTTGAGGTAACTGAAGATCTTGGTTTTGAGTTGAAAGGCGATGGTGAACATGTTTTAGTTTATCTACAAAAAAGTGATTGTAATACTGTTTTTGTTGCTGAACAATTAGCCAAATATGTTGGTGTTTCAGCAAAGTTTGTTAGTTATGCAGGTTTGAAAGATCGTCAAGCTATTACTAAGCAATGGTTTAGCTTACATATGCCAGGTCAACAAACGCCGGATTTTTCTAATTTTGATTTGCCTGGATGTCAGATCTTAAATGTGACTCGTCATAATAAAAAATTAAAGATTGGTGCATTGAAAGGCAATAATTTTATTATCACTCTGAGAAAATTAACTAATAAAAGAGAACTTGAATCTAAATTAGCATTAATCAAGCAACATGGTGTACCTAACTATTTCGGTGAACAACGCTTTGGGCACGAGCAAAATAATATTATGCAAGCGATCAAATGGGCTAAAGGCGAGATTTCAGTTAAAAATAGAAAAAAAAGAAGTTTCTATCTTTCGGCTGCTCGTAGTGCTATTTTTAATGATATTGTAAGCCAAAGAATTGGGAGCAATCTGCATCAAACAGTCCTTAGTGGTGATATATTACAGTTTGCTCAGCGAGGAAGTTGGTTTGTAGCACAAGATGAAGAATTGCCAGTTTTACAACAACGCTTACTAAGTGGTGAAATTAATCTTACTGCTCCAATGGTTGGTAATTCTCCTTTTGGAACAATATCCCAAGCACTCGAATTTGAGCAAAACTGTTTACAGCACTGGTCAATCTTTTGGGATTTATTAAAAAAAGAACAAGTTGAAACAGCAAGGCGTTCAATATTATTAAGACCAGAAGGGCTTTATTGGCAATGGTTAGACAATGAAAGTCTGCAAATTTGTTTTTATCTACCTGCTGGTTGTTACGCCACAAGTGTGCTACGTGAATTGATAATAGGGAATAATTAACGTAAATGCAAAGTTTAAAAATACAGTCTCTTATTCAATTATTGTATCAGCAAGGAATTAAAGATGAACGTGTCTTAGCTGCTATTGCTTTAATTCCTCGAGAGCATTTCATTGACGAAGCGCTTTCTCATCAAGCTTATGATAACCGCTCTTTACCAATTGGTAGTGGTCAAACTATTTCTCAGCCTTATATAGTTGCAAAAATGACAGAATTATTAAGGCTAGAGCCTCATTCTAAAGTATTAGAAATCGGTACTGGTTCTGGTTATCAAACAGCAATATTAGCTAAACTGGTTAATCACGTTTGTTCTGTTGAACGAATTAAAAATCTGCAATGGAATACCAAAAGGCGCTTAAAACAATTAGACATTCATAACATCTCAACTCGGCATGGTAATGGTTGGCTTGGCTGGCCTGAGCGAGCTCCTTTTGATGGTATTATTGTGACAGCAGCTGCATCAGAAGTCCCTAAACATTTACTTGAACAGCTAGCAGATAAAGGTCGTTTAATCATTCCTGTAGGTGAGCAAAAACAAATTTTACAATTAATAGAACGTAATGGGGATAAGTTTATCACAAAAAATATCGAAGAGGTGAAATTTGTCCCATTAGTCAAAGGTGATATAGCATAGTAGTTACGCTAAAATAAGTAATACAATAGAGAGTATTTACCATTTATAGAAATATAAAATTATTTATTTCATTAAAACGTATGTATGAATAATTAAAAATATAACAAATAGAAAATAAATCATTTATTTTCTATTTGTTGTATTAAAAACTTATGGTAATTATTAGTGTTTCTATGCGTTTATTTATGGCATTTTAATAAGTATTCATCATAAATCGAATATTATGATTAAAATTCTTTATTGTTTTTGTTCAGATTGTTTCCATTCACAAATACCGTAAATTGCATTGAATAAATAAATTAAGTATTGCGTAGCGATAACAATATTATTAGTATAAATATTTAGCCCAATTACTAGCACATTTAATATTATCCATAAATACCAATTAAAAGAATAACGCATCATTAAAAGTAACTGTGCAACAACCCCTAATCCGAAAATAAAGCAATTAGTAACGAGTTGGTAAATTGTGTTTTCTACACCAATAGCGTGAGTTAAATAAATATTGATAAATACAGCAACTATTAAAAAAATCAAAACATATAAAAATGCAGTTTCACTTAATGAGCGGACTTTAACATTTTTATCATTATCTTGATTTTTCTTCCAAGCCATTAGACCAATAATATGTGATCCAAAATAGTAAAAAGTCGGCAAACCAGCCCCGATATTGTTACCTAAGTAATTGGCATAACATTCTGCCATGACCGCAAACATGCCTAACACATTACCCATATTTTTGCGTTTGGCTAGCAAAATCACACATAATAAACCACAGAAAGCACCAATATAAGAGGAAAAGTAACGTAAATTTAAATAAGTAAAAGGATCTGTATATAAAAAGGCTAAAGTGATACAAATGACGCAAAAATAGGGGTAAAATTTGTTGCGCCCAATTAACATAGCAATATAGCTTAATTTATTCATAATTAATACTCTTCATTATTAATAAGTTGATTCACTAATTCGATGCAACGCAAGTAACGCTCTTCATAATTAGGTGAGTCAATTTGGATGTATTTGATATTATTTTTTTCAAGGATTGAAATAAGCAATTGTTGGAAATCCTTACGTTGTTTGCGGCTACCAAGGGATCGTAAACCATCAGCAATCCATGGTGTGTTATTACCTAACAAGATTACCAAATCAAAACGATAGTTGTTGATCATCGCCTGTAAAAAAGGATGTTCTTTACCTTCATATTTTTTACAAAAAGCTTGGGTAGTTACAAAATCCGTGTCGATAAACGATACTTTGTTAGCATGTTTTATCGCAAAATCAATATACTGTGCATGCCCTAATGCAATCTTATCATAGTCTGCATATTGCAAAGCACGCTCATCACCGCCAAGATGAGAAAAAACATAATTGCGTCCATATTCCCATGCGCTAGTTGTATTAAATACGTTTGCCAATTTATTTACTAAAGTTGATTTACCACTGGATTCCCCACCCAAAATGGCGACAGTTCGAACAAAAAAAGGTCTTACTTCTGTTGGAATATATTGCCAATTTTGAAGTGGTGCTTGGCGGATTTGGGTACCACTAACTTGCATAAACTTGCGTTTTGGATCGATAAGTACAGTATCTAAATTAAATAAATCTTTATACATAGCTACATCTTGAGGTTCACTAGAATAGACGCAATTAGGGTGAATGCCTTTATCAATAAATAGCTTTTTGACACGCTCACTCCATTCAAACCAACCGTTAGGGTAGGCAGGAATACCATCTTCTTCTAATAATTCAATATGAATATTTTTTTGATATTTAAATGTTTGTAATAACCAACGAATTCGATCATTAATAGTTGGCTGGCGAGACATTGCACTTTGCTTAAACAGCGCCATATCACGAAGGGTATCTGAACAAAGAACTACATACAGCTCATCAACTTGACTAATGGCACGTTGGATTAAATGAATATGCCCAGTATGTAATGGATAGAACTTACCAAAAATTACCCCTATTTTTTTATTTTTATCTGATTCTTCAATTTGTAAATACTGGTGAAGTGATTGCAATTTTTGAGCACTTGGATTTTTAATTTTATCATTTATTAGTTGGCTCAAATAACCTTTGGTCATTTGGCAGGCATCAGCAACAGTTTGTAACGATAATTTTTTTCTTTTTATTGCTTTTTTCACATAGCTAAAGCTATTCATATGGTCTCCCTGTTTCTTATATGCGACAAAATTTACACCATTTATTTTAAATGTTCAATATAGTAAACAAAAATATTTATATAAGCTCCAAGCTAATTTATCCAAAAGATAATTATGAGTATATAATTAGGCTATAGATAATATTAAAATAAAGAAAAGATATGTTAACTCAGTGGTTCAATCAATTTAAACAATATAGTCAAATTAATTTATTAGATATACATATAGCCAAATTTTTAACTGACAAAGCCCAGTTAACTGATAAACTAACAGCAAAGCGTTTTGGTTTTTTAATTTTGTCCCTGAGTATGGAGGTAAGAGCAGGACATGTTTGTCTGGATCTCTCATGTCTAAACCCACTAAATACAGAGCCTGAAATTTGGCTTGGCTTGGAGTCACCAACGGATAAAGACTGGATGCTTACATTAGAGGCAGCCAAAAATAAGCAAGTAGTAAGTGATGGTAATATTTTATCTCCATTGATTTATACTAACAATAAACTTTACTTTCAACGGATGTGGTTAGACGAAAAGCTAGTTGCTTATTATTTTAATCATACTAAACTTGATCATAATGAATATGATACTTCTAGTCTAAATGCCATTCTGGATCGGCTTTTTAACAATCAAGAATTACAGATTGATTGGCAAAAGGTTGCAGTAGCCGTTGCATTAACACGCAAGGTCGCCATTATATCTGGTGGTCCTGGTACAGGTAAAACTACTACTGTTGCCAAAATTTTAGCTGGACTTATACAAACTAATTCCTCAGCCCGAATTATAACGGCTGCACCAACTGGTAAAGCAGCTTCAAGATTAACTGAATCATTAAGTCGAGCAATTGATAAATTATCACTTGAATCGTTAAATCTCAAAGCAGAATCAGTCACATTACATCGATTATTAGGTGCAAGAACAGATAATCGTGCCTTTATTTATAATAAAAATAACCCGTTGCATGTCGATGTGCTAGTAATAGACGAAGCTTCAATGATTGATTTAAATATGATGGCACGAATTATCGAAGCATTACCTAAGTCAGCACGTTTAATTTTACTAGGTGATAAAGACCAACTATCATCAGTTGAAGCTGGGGCTGTATTTGGTGATCTGTGTTCATTTATTGCCAATGGGTATAGCCAAATGCGAGCAGATGAATTAAGCCAGCTAACGGGCTATATGATACCTGCGCATTCACAAGTAGCTTCAATTACCGACAGCATATGCCTATTACAAAAAAGTTATCGATTTAATGATTCATCAGGAATTAGTATATTAGCTAATGCTGTAAAAGAAGGTCAGAGCTCACTGGCAAAAACGTTGTTAACGGATAATTTATTTGATGATATTCGTTATTACTCATTATCTTCTAAACAAGCTTATCAAACAATGCTACAAGATAGCATCGAACATTATAAGCATTATTTAAAATCAATTAATCGACAAGGTAACAATAATGTTGCGGCTATATTAGATAAATTTGCCCAATATCGCTTACTTTGCGCCTTAAGAGAAGGGATTTTTGGATTAGAAGGGTTAAATAAGCAAATTGAATTATTATTGGTTAAAAATAAATTGATTGAACAGAGAAATAAAGAAAATTGGTATATTGGCCGCCCAATTATGATTTTACAAAACAGTGCCACATTAGGGCTATATAATGGTGATATAGGTATTACGTTGCCATCAGAGAAGGATAGTTCAAAAATGCGAGTTTATTTTCCTTTTGCTGATGGGGTAATCAAAGGTTTTTCACCATTTAGGCTACCAGAGCATGAAACAGCTTATGCAATGACAATATATAAATCGCAAGGTTCAGAGTTTAATCATGTTAATATTATTTTACCAACGGATTATTCACCTTTGCTTAATCGATCGCTACTTTATACCGCAATTACACGGGCTAAAAATAGTGTTTCAATTTATGCAAATGACTATGTACTAATGCAATCAGTAAAAACACAAACAGAAAGACATAGTGGGTTAATTAATTTATTGCAGAACAATAATTAAATTAGATATATGTTTTTTTATGATAAATTGGGATGATTTTTGTAGGAATAGCAAAACAGGGCAATAAAGCCCCGTAATTAAATATTAATGAATAATTTTAGCTAAAAAGTCTTTAGCGCGATCAGACTCAGGATTACTAAAGAATTGCTCTTTTGAAGTATCTTCAATAATCTCACCTGCATCCATAAAGATAACTCGATGTGCTACCTTGCGAGCAAAGCCCATTTCGTGAGTAACTACCATCATAGTCATACCTTCATAAGCGAGTTCAACCATAACATCTAGTACCTCATTTACCATTTCAGGATCAAGAGCTGATGTAGGTTCATCAAATAACATGACAATCGGATCCATACAAAGCGCCCGAGCTATAGCAACACGTTGTTGCTGACCTCCTGAAAGTTGTGCCGGATATTTGTTAGCATGAGCAAGTAGACCAACCCTATCTAAAAGTGAAAGTGCTTTTTCGCGAGCCTCTTTATCTGCTCTTCCTAATACTTTGATTTGTGCAAGCGTTAGGTTTTTTAAAATCGTTAAATGTGGGAACAGTTCAAAATGTTGAAAAACCATACCGACTTTAGAACGTAATTTTGCCAAATTAGTTAATTGACTAGTAACTTCGGTTCCATCAATAATAATTTTGCCTTCTTGTACAGGTTCTAACCCATTTACAGTTTTAATTAATGTTGATTTTCCCGAACCAGAAGGACCACAAACAACTACCACTTCGCCTTTATCGACTCTTGTAGTACAGTTTTTTAATACTTGAAATTGTCCATACCATTTTGATACGTTTTCTAAAGAGATCATCGAGTAATCCTTTTCTTAAAATAATTAACTAAGCGTGAAACAGTGAAGCATATGATAAAATATACTGCTCCAGTAAATAGCACCATTTCAACAATTAAACCATCTCTGTTACCCACAATATTTACAGCTCGGTAGAAGAAATCAGCTAAATTTAGCGTATAAATAAGCGTAGTATCCTGGAATAAAATAACACCTTGTGTTAATAAAAGAGGCGTCATAATGCGAAATGCTTGTGGTAAAACAACCATCCGTAGAGCCTGACCTTTAGTCATACCAAGAGCCAGAGATGCACTGATTTGACCTTTAGACACACTTTGAATACCCGCACGAATAATTTCAGAATAATAAGCAGCTTCAAAAAGTGCAAAAGCGATTAGTGCGGACACAAAGCGTATGTCTGTCGTTGGAGGAAGATTTAATAATTTCCCCAAAAGTTGTGGGACAAGTAAATAAAACCATAATAAGACCATCATAAGAGGAATTGAACGGAAAATATTTACATAACACATAGCGAACCAATGCAAAATTTTGATTGAAGATAAACGCATAATTGCCAGTAGTGTTCCCCACACGATACCAAAAATTACTGCAGTAATTGTTATCTCTAAGGTTAATATCATGCCTTTCATGATATAAGGTAAATTTGGTAAAATTTGCCCCCATTCTAATTCCATCATGATTTACCTCCTAAAATCCCAGGAAGTCGTACTTTTTTTTCTATATATTGCATAGCAAACATAATAACCACATTAATAAGTACATACCCTAAGGTAATGGCAATAAATGATTCATAAGGTTGGCCAGCATGCTCTAATAATTGATTAGCCTGTTTTGTTAGCTCAATATAACCTACTGTAGAGGCAACAGCAGAGTTTTTAACCATGTTCAACATTTCGGATGTTAATGGCGGAATTACTCTTCGATAAGCATTTGGCAATAATATATATAAGTAGATTTGTTTTAGTGTTAATCCTAATGCAATTCCAGCATTTTTTTGTCCTATTGGGATTGATTGGATTGCGGCCCTTATTTGTTCACAAATACGAGCACCAGTAAATAATCCTAAGCCAATTGTTGACATTAATAATGTAAATGTCATTGGATCAATATCATTATATAGCCAATCTCTAATTGATTCTGGTACCAATATTGGCACAACTTCAATCCAAAAGAATAAATGAATGATAAGGGGAATATTTCTGAAAATTTCGACATAACAAGTGCCTAACGTTGATAAAAAACGATTAGGTAATGTTCTCAAAACACCAAATAGTGAACCTACGAAAAAGGCTACTAATCCCGATGTAAAAACTAGCAATATGGTCATTTGAAAACCTAACCACAGCCATCCTAAATAAGTTGTATCCCCAAAGGGAGTTGGTTGCAGAAAAATCCCCCAATTCCAACTTGTTGTCATAAATGCTCCAACATATAAAAAATATTTTTTGTAAATAAGATGATGAGCGCAGCAACCTGCGCTCTTTTGAAAATATAAGTATATTATTAGTCTAATGCTTTATCATTAGGGTGAGCGAAAAGTTCTTTCATCTCGGGAGACATGTCAAAGTTCATGTTTAATCCTTTTGGTGGAATAGGCTCCTTAAACCATCGATTATATGACTTCTCTGCCATACCAGAAGTTTGAAATTCGGCAATGGTTTTATCTACTAATGCTTTAAATTGAGGATCTTGCTTGCGCAACATACATCCATAGGCTTCATAAGATAGTGGTGTCCCGACAATTTCCCAAAGTTCTGGTTTTTTAGCTTTTGAGCGTTCACCAGCTAAAAGTGCATCATCGATCAGGAATGCCGCTGCTCGTCCGCTTTCAAGTGTGCGAAATGCATCACCATGATCTTTCGTTGCAATAATACGAATATTCAAACCTTTTTCAGAATTGATTTTGTTTAGCATAACTTCAGAGGTTGTACCAGAAGTTACGACTACATTTTTACCTTTCAGGTCGTCAATATCTTTGATTTTGCTATTCGTTTTTACTAAAAAGCGAGTACCAACTATAAAAATAGTATTTGAAAAATCTACTTGTTGTTGACGAGAAAGATTATTAGTTGTTGAACCACATTCAAAATCATAAGATCCATTTTGTAAAAGTGGAATACGATTTTGTGATGTAAGTGGTAAATATTTAACTTGTAAATTTGGCATATTAAGTTCTTTTTTTACCGCATCAACGATAAGATCTGAGTAGTCTTGTGAATAACCAATAACTTTTTGATTATCACCATAATATGAAAAAGGAACTGATGATTCTCTATGCCCAACGACAATCATACCATTTTCTTTCACTTTAGCAAGTGTACCATTAAGTTCCTCCGCAACTGCAGAACCAGCCATTAGACCTAGCATTGCAAATGATAACACTAATTTGGTTAATTTTGTCTTTCTGTTCATACTCATCTCCTACGGTTTGATTTGTATCGTATTAAATAAATTTAATATTTTTACAAGCGATGTATATTATAACTTATTTTTAAACATAAAAGTACTTTTTACTGTTTATTTATATATTATAGAAACTAGATACAACTAATAAATAGTGCTTTATAACTCTCATTGAGGTGCTAAAATTTATTCTAAACTAAATAAGCAATAATTATGCCAGTATTCTAGACCAAAATCGTTCTTTTATAAAAAGAAGAATAAACATTAAAGCCATCATGATCCAATAAGGTTGATTTCCCCAACTAGCATAAGGCGTTAAACCTACCGTAGGTGATAATGTTTGTGTTAATACTGTAGTTTCAAATTGTGGTAATTGTTTAATAATCTCACCATGATGATCAATAATGGCAGTGATTCCTGTATTGGTGCTACGAATTAATGGTCGCCCAAATTCTAATGCTCTTGCTTGAGCCATTTGCAAATGCTGTTTTGGTCCAATACTATCACCAAACCAAGCGTCATTGGAAACAGTAAGTAAAAAATCGGTATCAGCGGTAAAGTTTTGCCAAATCAGATTGGATAAAATTACTTCATAACAAATAGCTGTAGTAAACTTAAAGCCTTTCATTTCAAGTTGTGGCTGCTGTTTTTCACTGGATGTCATTGATGACATAGGGATATTAAGTAATTTAGCAATCGGTTTAAGTACGGATTCCAATGGGGTAAACTCACCAAATGGTACTAAGTGGTGTTTTTGATAACGATTCCTAGTTGGGTATTGGTAGGGGATTTTTTCTCCTAATACTAATAATGTATTATAAATTTTTCCTTGGGCTTCGGAATTACTGTCATCAAAGCGATAGTCAATGATTCCCACCGCAATTTCAGAATCATTTGCTCTTGCTTGCTCATCCAGATAATTCAAAAAAGATTTTTGATTTAATTCAATATCGGTAATGCTTGCTTCAGGCCAAATAATGATCTTATTGCTACTAATGTTGGCCTGAGTTAGCATTGCGTAGGTTTTTAACGTATTATTTAACTGTTGATTATCCCAACGCAATGATTGTGGAATATTACCTTGAATTAAAGCAAAATTGGCAACACGTTGATGATCGACGGTGGTCCAGTTAATATTTTTGAATGGAATTGGTGCAATAAAAATCGTAAAAAGTGCAAACCCTGCACCAAATATGTACTTTTTATTAGCATGTTGTTTTATTTTGTATAAACAATAAACGAACAGCCCGCACAAAATAGATGTCAATAAATTAACACCATCTATTCCCATAATTGGAAAATAAGCGCGTAAAGGGCTATCAAGTTGACTATAGCCTAATTGTAGCCAAGAAAAACCTGTCAAGATATAACCACGTAAAAACTCAGTCCCTTGCCAAATGATGGGTGCTGCAAAAACTAATTGTTTAAATGAACATTGTGGGGCAAATCGTTGTACTACTCTAAATCTAAGCAAAAAAGCAAATAACATAGGATAAAGTGACAAATAAAGGATAAAAATCCCCAAAATAATGAGCGCCACAAGTGTAGGTAATTCACCATATTGTTTAATACTAATATATACCCAATGAACTCCAGCTGCAAAGTAACCGATACCCCAAAATAATCCAAGTAGGATAGCTTGTTTACTAGATTTATTAGCAATAAGCCATAATAAACCCGAAAATGAGATAAAAGCTAAAGGCCAAAGGTGAAAAGGGGTATAACTGAAAACAGCTATACTACCTAAAATCATACTAGCTAAGACGTATTTAAGCATTTTCTGATAGTTCAAGATTAGGTACAGTAGCACCTTCTGGAATAGTTACATGTAATTGGATGATTCGCCTGCGATCAACAATAGTTACTTTAAATTGATATCCATCAATAGTAATACTTTCACCACGTAAAGGTAAACGTCCAAAATGTTGCATTACTAAACCCCCAATGGTATCCATGTCATCATCACTAAATTTAGTAGCGAATATTTCATTAAAATCTTCAACTGGCGTGAGCGCTTTTACAGTATAAACTGATTGAGTTAAGCGGCGAATATCGCGATCTTCAATTTCATCATACTCATCTTCTATATCACCAACAATAAGTTCTAAAATATCTTCAATAGTAACAAGACCTGATACACCGCCAAATTCATCAATTGCCATTGCCATATGATAGCGCTGCATACGAAACTCTTTTAACATATGATCAACACGTTTACTCTCGGGAACGACAACAGTAGGGCGCAGAATTTTTTTGAGATCAAAATTATCAACGCCTTGACGAATAAATATAAGAAGATCTTTGGCTAATAAAATGCCTTCAATATGATCTCTATCTTCACTAATAACAGGATAGCGCGAGTGCCCATGTTCAGAAATAATATCCAGGCATTCATCTAAAGTATAATTATCTTTAATTGTGATAATTTGAGAACGAGGAATCATGATATCTCGGACACGTTGTTCCGCTATATCCATAACACCTTCAATCATATCAAGGGTATCTGGATCGATGAGATCGTTTTCTTCGGCTTCACGAATGACTTCAATCAACTCTTCTTTGTCTTTCGGTTCAGAATTAAATAATTGATTTAACCATAATGCAAACCCTTTTTTAGGGGACCGGTGATTGTCATCACTCATTTGCTCTCTTCCTTTCTTATTTTGCTATGATAAAAAATGTTAATAAAAACAAATAGTGTAATGAATAGTTTCGATTAGTCAACTAGTTGATAAGGATCATCAAATCCTAACTGCTGCATAATACTTATCTCGATATTCTCCATTTCTTTTGCTTCTTCGTCAAGAATATGATCATAGCCAAGTAAATGTAAACAACCATGCACAATCATATGTGCCCAATGTGAGGTTAATGATTTGTGCTGAGCTATTGCTTCTGCTTCTACTACTTGTTTACAAATAACCAAATCACCGAGCAACGGTACAGCAATTTCAATTGGTGACTCAAATGGAAAAGATAATACATTAGTAGGTTTATCTTTGTGTCGATAAGTACTATTCAATTGCTGGCTTTCTTGTTCATCGACAATACGAATAGTAATTTCAGCACTATCCATAAATTGTGGCAAAATAACTTCTAACCATTTTATAATTTGCTTTTCAGTAGGTAGGTTTTGGTGATCTTTTGTAGCAACTTGCAGATCTAAAATAATCTCGCTCATTTTTATTACCTAGTTATTATTCACGATGATATGGATGATTAGTGGTTAAGCTAAAAGCTCGGTAAAGGCTTTCTGCCACGATGATGCGAACTAAAGGATGAGGAAGTGTAAGCGGTGATAGAGACCAACTTTGCTGCGCAGCGGCTTTACAAGCAGGAGATAAACCTTCAGGTCCACCAATTAATAAACTCACATCACGACCATCTGCTTTCCAGTGCTCTAACTGTTCGGCTAAATTATACGTTGTGTAAGGTTTACCTGGAATATCGAGCGCCACAATGCGATTACTTTTACCGCAAGCACTTAGCATTGCTTCGCCTTCTTTATCTAAAATTCGTACAATATCTGCATTTTTAGTACGTTTTCCTGCGGGAATTTCAACAAGCTCCAAAGGCATATCTTTAGGAAATCGTGACTGATAATCATTAAAAGCAATAGTAACCCAGTTTGGCATTTTAGTGCCAACAGCAATAAGCTGTATTTTCACGGCATTAACTCCAAAGTTTTTCAAGTTCGTAAAGCTGGCGACTTTCCTCTTGCATAATGTGCACAATCACCGAGTCCATATCAACCACAACCCAATCAGCATCACCTTGTCCTTCACTGCCTAAAACTAGATGACCTTGTTTTTTTGCTTCATCAATTAAATGACCTGATATTGAAGCTACATGACGGTTTGAAGTACCGGTGCAGATAATCATATAATCGGTAATGCTCGATTTACCTCGAACATCAAGGGTAACAATGTCTTTGCCTTTTAGATCATCAATCTTATCAATAATAAAATCTTGTAACGACTGTTGCAAAATAATCTCTCTATCAATCAAAACAAAGCGCTATTATAGCATATTTTTAAGAATAACGGTGTGGATAACATATAAATCCAACACTCCCTTAAAAAACTTATGATTACAAAATATTTAAATAAAAAGTAATTTTAATATAACCAAGTATTGTAAGCTCCAATAAATATTATGTTAACTATTAAAGCTAATCCCTTTTTTAGCCTAAATAATGCATTACTTACCAATATAGCGTTCTAATTATTATTAAAAACATCTATTTTAAAGTGAAACAACCCGATCAAACATTGGATTATCCGTTAAACGATGTGTAACCATAATCAATGTTTTACCCTTACATGTCTGCTTGATTAATTGAATAATTTGTTGCTCTGTTTGTTGATCAAGGCTTTCTGTTGGTTCGTCCATTAAAATTAAAGGGGAATTATGCAGTAATGCTCTTGCAATGCCAATACGACGAATTTCACCGCCAGATAAAGTACGCCCGCCTTGTCCAATTAGCATATCTAAACCTTGTTCTGTAATTAGTAATTTGTCCAATTCAACTTGATGTAAAACCTCAATAAGCTGTTGATCCGTTGCATTAGGATTACCAATGAGTAAATTTTGCCGTAAAGTTTCACTAAAAATAGTAATAACTTGAGGAACCATTGCGATGGCTTGTCGCAAAGTTTTTTCATCCAGTTGATTTATTGGGGTATCATTAAAATAAATATTACCGGATCTTGCCTTCCAAGTTCGATTCACTAGACTTAATAAAGTTGATTTACCACAACCAGTTTTACCAATTATTCCAATATGTTCACCTTGTTCAACCGTTAAGGAAAAATCAGTTAATATCGCAAAAGGTTGATTTGGATAGCTGAAATTAATTTGTTCAAATTGTAATTTTGCCGTAGTTAAATCTATTTTTTTACCTTTAGAAACAAATTGAATATCGGGTGTTTGATTAAAAATAGCTGTTGTGCGTGTGGCAGAAGTAAGTACTTGCCCTAAAAAGATAAATGCGCCAGGAATTGGCATGAGTATTTCAGCACTTGCAAGACTAACAAATACAAATAACGCCACCAAAGGGGATAGGGTGTATTGGGTAATTAGCCATAGAACAAGCAACGTTAAAAATCCAGCAATCAGCACAATCAATGAACTTGATAGTGCCATTAATGTTGATTGACGTTGCTGGTTATAAAGCCAGTTTGATTCAAGCTCATCAAGTTTAGCACGATAGCGTGGTTGTGCATTAAATAGGATAAGTTCAGCTTGTCCTTGTAGATAATTAATTAATAATAAACGATATTCACTTTGTTGTTTAGCTAGTGTTTTGCCGAGTTGCTTTCCTGCTTGATAAAAAATGACCGGAACCACAAGTAAAGTGGTTGTAAGGATAATAGTAATAATTAACGCAATAGGTAAGTTTATATTTGCTAATCCAACAAACAAAACAGCAATGGTAACAAGTGCGGTTACAATAGGTGAAAAAAGTTTTAGGTATAAGTGATCAAGTGCGTCAATATCAACAATAAAGCGATTAAGCAAGTCAGCCCGTTGGTAGTGGGCTAATTGATTGGCACTTAAGGGCAAAATCTTACGAAAAGCTAACGTTCTTAAATAAGCTAAGATTTTAAATGTGGTATTATGATCAACTAAACGCTCCATATAGCGGGCAGCGGTTCGAATAATTGCCGCAGCACGAACACCAGCAGCAGGCAACATATAATTGAAAGTATACAAACCTGCAACGCCAACAAAAGCTGTAGAGGCTAAAAACCATCCTGATAATGATAGCAAAAATACGCTGGCAAATAGGGTAAGAATTGACAAAAATAATCCCAATAAAATTTGCCCAAAATAGTGTTTATATAGTGCGATATAAGGGCGTAATATAGCTAGCATAAATCCCCCTTGATATCACAGTGTAGCTTACCATTAGCCAATTGCCAGATCTGTTTAAAATCTTGCATGTCATCTGTTTGATGAGTAATTGTAATGCTATTAGGGGCAATGTGTTGCTGATCCAAATTTTGGATAGTTTGTTTATCTAAACTAGCAGTTGGTTCATCAAGAATCAATAATTGACAAGGTTTTAGCATTGCTCTTGCTAAAGCGATCCTCTGTGCTTGCCCAATTGATAAACGTACCGCATCTTCGCCAACTTGGGTTTCAATGCCTTGTGGTAATTTAGCAATAACTTCAGTCAATTGGGTTTTGGCTATCACGTTATCAAGTTCATGGTTGGTTGCATTTTGTTTACCCAATAAAATATTTTCACGGATAGTACTATTAAGCAAGTAAGGATTTTGACCAATCCAGCTTACTTGCTGTTGCCAATCATTAATATCTAATTGATTAAATTCAATACCATTAATCTTTAATGAACCTTGATAAGGTAAAAATCCGAGTAGTACTTGCATTAACGAAGTTTTACCTTCGCCACTAGTCCCTATGAGAGCTAATTTAAAAGGTGCCTGCAAGCTAAATGATAATGGACCAACGATAGGTTGTTGTTCGTTAGATAATATAATTAAATTATCTGCTTCAATTGTTTTTAATGGCTCAGTCAATTTTATGTTTGTTATATTATCATTGATTTGTTTTGGTGCGATTTTTTTACTTAAAAAAGTTTCGATATTATCTGCTGCTGCAATTGCTTCAGCTTTGGCATGATAGTAAGTGCCCAAATCACGTAAAGGTTGAAAGTATTCAGGGGCTAACATTAGCGCAAAAAAACCAGCAAATAGAGTAACAGTTCCATTATATGCACCAAAATCAAATTCGCCTAAATACGAAAATCCAAAATAAACTGCCACAATGGCGATTGAAATAGAAGTAAAAAACTCCAATACGGCTGAAGATAAAAAGGCTATTTTGAGCACTTGCATAGTTTTAATACGAAAATCTTCAGAAGCAATCGCTATTTCGTTTGTTTGTTTTTCACCTTGGTTGAATAGTCGAATGGTATTGAGGCCTTTTAAACGATCTAAAAAATGACCACTTAAATACGCAAGCGCTTTAAAATGACGACGATTAATATCAGCAGCTCCCATTCCCACTAAAATCATAAAAATAGGAATCAAGGGAGCGGTACAAAGCAAAATTGTAGCTGCTGCCCAGTTAAATGGAAAGATAGCAATACAGATTAATATTGGAGCCATACTTGCCAATCGCATTTGGGGTAAATAACGGGAAAAAAAGTCATGCAATTTATCGACTTGTTCAATAAGTAGCGTACTTAATGCACCTGTGGTGTTTTGGTTTAAATGAGCAGGTCCATACAACTCAAGTTGATCAATTAATTGCTGTCGAACTTGCTGGCGAACTTTTTTGCCTATGGCAAAGTTGATCTTTTCGCGTAGATAAATTAAGCCTGCTCGACCAAGTAACACTGCAACTAGTGCGCCAAAAAAAGGCAGAATATCCACAAAATAGTGTTGTTCAATAATAATTTTTTGCAAAATTACAGCGAGCAATGCAGATTGAATAATAACTAATATAGTTAAAACCAAGCCGGTTAAAATTGAAGCACGCAAATTAGTTTTATACATTTTTGCTTGCTGTTTTAACCAGCCAAGTAGATAGGTCTGGCGTTTTTTATCTAATGACATAAAGATCTTTACTGCTTATTTTAAATTATCCAAATAATGTTCTGCATCTAAAGCAGCCATACAGCCTGTACCTGCTGAAGTGATTGCTTGACGATAGACATGATCCATAACATCACCAGCAGCAAAAATCCCTTCGACACTGGTTTGAGTAGCGTTGCCTTGCGTGCCTGATTGTACTTTGATATAACCGCCATTTAGTTCAAGTTGACCTTCAAATATAGCGGTGTTTGGTTTGTGACCAATAGCGATAAACACGCCTAAAACCGACAACTCTTCGGTAGTATTAGGATCTTGTGAGCTACGGATTCTAACTCCAGTTACTCCCATGTTATCCCCTAAAACTTCATCAACTACACGATGAGTATGTAGGATAACTTTACCTTCTTTAATTTTTTGAGCTAAGCGAACCATTAAGATTTTTTCTGCTCTAAAGGTATCTCGACGGTGAATTAAATGTACTTCACTCGCAATATTGGCTAAATAAAGAGCTTCTTCTACCGCAGTATTACCTCCACCCACGACAGCTACTTTTTGATCGCGGTAGAAAAATCCATCGCAGGTTGCACAAGCTGAAACTCCTTTACTTTTAAATGCCTCCTCAGACGGTAAACCAAGATATTGTGCTGAAGCACCAGTTGCAATGATGAGTGCATCACAGCTATATTCAGTCTCACTACCGAAAAGCTTATAAGGCTTAGCGCTAAAATCGACACGCTCAATTTGATCTAAAATAATTTCAGTATTAAATCTTTCTGCATGTTCCTTCATCTTAACCATTAATTCTGGTCCTGTTAAATCAGGAGCACCGGCTGGCCAGTTTTCAAGATCGGTTGTGGTTGTTAGTTGCCCACCTTCTTGCAATCCTGTAATTAGCACAGGTGAAAGATTCGCTCTTGCAGCATAAACTGCAGCTGTATAGCCGGCGGGACCAGAACCCAAGATAAGTAAACGTGCATGTTTCGATTTCATTTTTAGAACCTTACTGATTGTTAATAACAGTCATTTTATTTTTAATATTCATTAATTAAACTTTTTAATAAACCGTAGAGTCATCAAACAGTTTTTTAAAATAAGGATGATTTATGACACAAAAGTCTATCATTATCAATCTCTTTCTGGCAAAAAAATTGATTATTACAGTAATAGGTAACCACAATAAATTTTTTACTTTTAAAAAATAGATTATCTTTCCCTTTTCAGTTTTTTTAATTGAATTTATACTTTTTAAAACAACGTTTGTTTTATTTTTTGCTTTTTTTTGTTTAAAATACGTGCTTTTCTTATTCATGACTTATTGTTAACTTAGATAATCTATTTTCAGCCGCTTAGGCATGAAATCCTAACAAAACGGAGGACGTGTAAAATGAATAATCCTTCAAAAGAAAACGTAGAAGCCGTACTACGAAAAATTAATTGGGCACAAGAAATATTAACCTCATTGCAACACAATGTAACTGATCCGCAAATAGGTAATATTTTATCAGGAGTAGTGTTTATTATGAATTCCGCATCTGCGGATACTGAAACATTGTATCAATCGATTGAATAAAATTAAGTGTTGTTTTTTTCATTTTACCTTCAGCGGCTATAAAGCAACTGAAGGTTTTTTTATTTTAATCAGATAAATAAGTTGTTACCTCATCAAGCGACCAACGAGTTTTAGCTCTTGGTTCATTAAGTCGGTAACCGAAAGCCAGACAAAGTCCCACACCAAAAGATTCGCCACTAAACGCTAGTATATATTTTTCTAGAATCTTAATAATGCCATCATGTTGAAATCCACCAATAGCACATGAATCAATACCATAATAAGCGGCTGCAGTTAACATATTTGCGCAAGCTAGGTAGCTTTGCATTTCGGATGAATGATTGATGGTCAACCCACTTGCTAAACCGTGCTCATAAAAATTGATAATTGATTGACAACCAATATCAATAGCGGTTTGATCTTCAGGATTTGGTAAGTTACGCGCAACTGTTCTACGCAAATATTCGCTTTGTGACGTAAAATTATTAGCTTTACGATAAAGCACAATCACAAAATGTGAACAGCTGGTTACTTGCTCTTGATTGTAACAAACAGCACGTAATTCACTTTTAATTTTATCGTTATCAACAACGACAAAATGCCAAGGTTCTAATCCAAATGTAGAAGGGGATAGTCGACCAGCTTCTAAAATAGATTCAATATCAGTATTACTAATTTTTTTGGTACCATCGAATTTTTTGCATGCATGTCGAAAATTAAGGGCTTGTAATAATTTATCCATGCTCTCTCCTAATTTTTTGTGTTCCATGGAGCAACTTTAAACAATAATAACATACCGGGTATGGCAAGAATTGTACATAAACCAAAAAAGGTCGTCCATCCTAAATAATCAACCATAATACCGGTGGTGGAATTAATCAGTGTTCTTGGAATAGATGCAATACTCGTAAACAGCGCAAATTGTGTTGCAGTATAAAGAGGATTGGTTGTTTTAGCGATAAACGCTACAAAGGCAGCTGAACCCAAACCAACGCCCAGAGATTCAAAGCCTATGACAATCGCTAATAATATTTTTGCATAAAAGGTAATTTTAGTAAATGGACCTTCTATAGATAGCCACGCAAATCCTAAAATAGAAATAACTTGAACAAAACCAAACAACCAAAGTGCACGATTAATGCCAATTTTAATCATTAAAATACCACCTAATAAAGCGCCAAATATACTCGGCCATAAGGAGGCATTTTTAGCAATCCAACCAATATCTAAAAGAGTAAACCCCATTTGCATATAAAACAGCGTAGCCAATGATGTTGCCATACTATCCCCTAATTTATATAAAAATATAAAAGTTAGAATCAATACAGCTGTCTTAATACCATTTCGTGTAACAAATTCACTAAAAGGTTTAATAATAATATCTTCAAGCTTATATATTTTAGGTGATTGATTGATTGGCTCTTTTACTTTTAATGTCATGATAATTGCAGGCAACATAAATAGAGCAGTAACAATAAAAACACTGTCCCAGGGTAAATACTTAGAAAGAATTAATGATAGTGAACCTGGTACTAAACCAGCAATACGATAGGCGTTAGTATGAATAGTATTACCAAGTCCTTGCTCATTATCCAATAATAACTCTCGTCTAAAAGCGTCAAGAGCAATATCTTGGGTGGCAGAAAACAGAGCAACGATAAAGCTAATAGATGCAATTAACCAAATATTTAATGAAGGAGAAAGGAATCCTAGTATTGCAATAGATAAAACCAATATAACTTGTGAAGTAAGCATCCAGCCTCGCCTTCTTCCCAAATTAAATAAGGAAATATTATCCATAAATGGTGCCCAGACAAATTTCAAAATATAAGGAAACTGCGTTAACGTAAATGCGCCAATAGTTTTGATATTAATTCCTTCACTTTTTAACCATGCAGGTAATAATTGGGATAATAAATAAAAGGGTAAACCAGAAGCAAAACCAGTGAAAATGCAGATAAGCATTTTAGTGGAAAAAATAGTTTTAAAAATAGAGTTTTGCATATGGTTCATGAATTAATCTTATTGGTTGGTTTTTAGCAAGGTGCTATCATAGCATACAATAATCAAAATAATCACTAATGGTTAACACATACTGCTGGCGAATAATGATATTTAGGGTTAAAAAAGTTAAATATTGTTATATAGCTGTTTTATCTATATTATCGTTGGCTATTACCATATAAAATATTATGTATTTTAACTATGATATAAAAATATCTAACCAGTTAAAAAATTAATCAATCACCGTTAAGAGGGGTGTTGTAATATGAAAAGTTCATTAAAAATCGCTGTTTTTAGCAGTAAACATTATGATAAAGAACATCTAGAAATCGCGAATAAAAAGTATGGTTTTGATATCGAATATTTTGAACACAAATTAAGTCATAAAACGGTAGTGACCGCACAGGGTTACAATGCAGTTTGTGTCTTTGTTAACGACGAAATTGATAAAAAAGTATTGCAAAAATTAGCTGATTACGGCATTAAAATCTTAGCGCTCCGCTGTGCGGGGTTTGACAATGTTGATATAACCGAAGCTAAAAAATTAGGTATAACCGTTGTTCGAGTACCTGCATATTCCCCAGAAGCAGTAGCAGAGCACGCTGTTGCTTTAATGATGACACTCAATCGCCGCACTCACAAAGCTTATCAACGCACGCGTGATGCTAACTTCTCACTTGATGGATTAACCGGTTTTAATATGCATAATCGTACTGCAGGTGTTATCGGTACCGGAAAAATTGGTCAAGCGGCTATCCGAATACTAAAAGGTTTTGGTATGCATATTTTAGCTTATGATCCTTATCCAAACGATACTGTTGTTGAGCTAGGCGCAAGATACGTTGAACTTGATGAACTCTATGCACAATCAGACGTTATCACACTTCATTGTCCAATGACACCTGAAAATTACCACCTCCTTAATAAAGAGTCATTTAACAAAATGAAAAATGGTGTAATGATCATTAATACTAGCCGTGGTGCACTACTTGATGCAACAGCTGCTATTGATGCATTAAAGCAAACCAAAATTGGTGCATTAGGCATGGATGTTTATGAAAATGAACGAGACTTATTTTTCGAAGACAAATCAAATGATGTCATTTTAGATGACGTGTTCCGTCGATTATCCTCATGTCATAATGTAATCTTTACTGGTCATCAAGCCTTTTTAACACAAGAAGCATTATTAAATATTTCTGATACAACTTTAAATAATATTAAACTTATATCTAAAGGTGAGTCTTGTTCAAATATTGTTGAATAACAATCAACAATTTATGATAATGACAATTTTTTAACAATTCAAAATTTGGATAGTCTATGCAGCGTATTCTTCTTTTTATTAGTATGATGCTGATGCTTACGTCTTGTAGTAGCAATAATTATTCAACTTCACCAATGCAAGAGCACAGGGGACATTCTAATGTTGAAGGAGGGGTGTATCTGGAACAAGAACATATCCAACCTGAAACTGACAACATTCCTTTATCAACAGATAAAGAGCAGTTTATTGATAAAATGGTGAGTAAGCATGGTTTTGAACGTCAGCAACTTCATAATATACTAGCACAAGCTAATAAGCTTGATTGGGTGATTAATTTAATGGATAAACAAGCACCCAAATCAAGCACTTCAAATGTGCCTAATGGTGCTTGGATTCGTTACAGAAATAAATTTATTACCCCAAGCAACCTTTCTAAAGGCGTTGATTTTTGGAACCAATACGAAAAAGAATTACAGCGTGCTTATAATGAATATGGTGTACCGCCTGAAATCATTGTTGGCATTATTGGTGTTGAGACAGGATGGGGCAGGGTTATGGGTAATACCAAAATTATTGATGCTTTATCAACTCTTGCCTTTTATTATCCAAGACGAGCCCAATATTTTACCAACGAACTAGAAGACTTTCTAATAATGTGTCGAGATGAAGGTGTAGATCCTTTTGATCTAAGTGGATCGTTTGCTGGTGCAATGGGATATGGTCAATTTATGCCCTCGGCCTTTAGAAGGCATGCCGTTGATTTCAATCAAGACGGTCATGTAGATTTATGGGATCCCATTGATGCAATTGGTAGTGTTGCTAACTACTTTAAGGCGCATGGATGGCAACGAGGAAAAAAAGTAGCAGTAATGGCACATGGTCAAGCACTAGCGCTTGAAACGGGATTTCACACCAAATATTCAATTGAAAAGTTAGCAAAAGCGGGTTTAAAACCAAAAAGTTCACTAGAAGGGCACAATCAAGTCAGTTTATTGCGACTTGATGTAGGCGATCGTTATCAATATTGGTATGGATTACCCAATTTCTATGTAATAACCCGTTACAACCATAGTTCACACTATGCCATGGCTATTTGGCAATTAGGAAGAGCAGTTAAAGCGGCAAGATAATCGCATCATTCAATTACAACCGGTTATTATGGGATTTTATACTCAACTTTAAGGTCGCAGCAGTGCGATCTTTTATATTTTATTCATTTTTTTCAATTTGTTATATACCAATTCATTCCCCTGATAATAATTCATTAAAATTACTATATTCATTTGTCAATTATAGTTAGTTGATATATAATGCCCCGTCGATTTCAACCGCCTATTTTTCATGTTCCTTGCTTTCAATGGGTTGCGGTTGCCCCGACAGAAAGCTGATTAATCCGTAGGGAGCGATAATGCGTCATTACGAAATAGTATTTATGGTTCACCCAGACCAGAGTGAACAAGTACCTGGTATGATTGAACGTTATACTGGTACATTAACCACTGATGGTGGTAAAATCCATCGATTAGAAGATTGGGGTCGTCGCCAATTAGCCTATCCTATCGAAAAACTGCACAAAGCACATTACGTGTTAATGAATGTTGAAGCAACTCAAGAAGCTGTTAACGAACTTGAAGATAACTTCCGTTTTAATGATGCAGTGATTCGCAGTTTAATTATGCGCACTAAACATTCTGTAACTGAAATGTCACCTATGCTAAAAGCTAAAGACGAACGCCGTAGTTCTGAAGATGATTTTAGCGAAGTAAATATGGACGATGATTCCGACGAATAATCGTTTAATGTTATCGGGTATTGTTACTAAAACGCCGATACGAAAAATGAGTCCAAGTGGGATTTCGCACTGTCAGTTTTATTTAGAACATGTATCTGAACAAATTGAAGCAGAACTCATAAGGCAAGCGTGGTGCGTCATGCCCATTATTGTTAGTGGACAACAAGAATTAAGTTACAGTATTAAAAAAGGCAGCAAAGTGTTAGTAAGTGGCTTTATCAGTACACACACTAAACGCAATAAAACAAGCCAACTTGTTTTACATGCTGACCAAATTAAACTATTAGGAGAATAGCCAAATGGCACGTTATTTCCGTCGTCGCAAATTCTGCCGTTTTACAGCAGAAGGCGTTAAAGAAATTGATTATAAAGATGTTTCTTTATTAAAAAGCTATATCACAGAAAGTGGTAAAATTGTACCAAGCCGTATTACTGGTACAAGTGCAAAATATCAACGTCAATTAGCTCGCGCAATCAAACGCGCTCGTTACTTGGCATTATTACCATATACTGACAATCATCAGTAATTAGCAACAGAGGGAACATATAATGCAAATTATTCTACTCGATAAAGTTGCTAATTTAGGCAGCTTAGGTGATCAAGTTAATGTTAAAGCGGGTTATGCGCGTAACTTTTTGATTCCACAAGGTAAAGCAGTACCTGCGACTAAAAAGAATATCGAATTTTTTGAAGCGCGTCGTGCTGAATTAGAAGCAAAACTTGCGGATGCATTAAAAGCAGCTGAAGAGCGCGTTGCTCAAATTAATGCGCTTGAAAAAGTAACGATTGCTTCTAAAGCTGGTGACGAAGGTCGTTTATTTGGTTCTATTGGTGCACGTGATATCGCTGATGCAATTAAAGCTCGTGGTATTAATGTATCAAAAAGCGAAGTTCGCTTACCAAATGGTGTATTACGTACAACTGGTGAGCACGAAGTCTGCTTCCAAGTACATAGTGAAGCTTTTGCTAAACTTATTATTGATATTATTCCTGAATAATCATCAATCAATATCGATAAAAAAACCCGTCTAAGTTGACGGGTTTTTTTATTATGTTTTTTTGATATTGATATCAGTAATTTTTATATATTACATACTAATCTACATACCCAATCATTACGGCTAAAAAAGGGTAAATAGCTAGGTAACAAAATTATTTAATAATAAACGCTTTGCCTCTACCTCGAATATCTGAAACGGCTTCGGGTTTATTATTATTAATTCTTATGGCTTGAATATCACCACTAAAATCTTGCTGTTTAAAATGATAACCCATCTGTTTAAGTTTATCTTTTAACTTCTCTGGCACTTTATTTTGAAAACGCTCAATAAAGATAAGATTTGCTGGTAATAGTTGATGATGATAACGTGGGGCATCCATTGCTGCTTTTAATGACATATGATTATCAAAAACATTTGTCACAACTTGAAAGATTGAAGTGAAAATCCTTGAACCACCTGGTGTACCAATAACCATTGCAACTTCGTTATCTTTAATAAAAATACTTGGTGTCATAGAAGATAAAGGACGTTTATTCGGCTCAATCGCATTAGCATCCTTACCAACGACACCAAATTGATTTGCCACACCTGCTTTACTACTAAAATCATCCATTTCATTATTTAATAAAATACCTGTACCTTTTATTACAACTGCAGATCCAAACCAACCATTAAGTGTATAAGTATTGGATGCGGCATTACCCCATTTATCTACAATAGAAAAATGCGTTGTCTGTAATTTTTCATGATTATTATCTAATCCTGGTTTAACTTGTTCAGTAATTGAAATAGTTTTAGGATTAACTTGTTTGGCTCTTTTTGCTAAATAATTACTATCAATTAATTGAGTAACAGGAACAGAAATAAAATCGGGATCGCCCATATATTCAGCCCGATCTGCAAAAACACGTTTTTCTATTTCTGCTAATAAGTGAATATATTGAGGTGAGTTCACTTTAACATGCTTAAAATCATTCGCTAAATTTTGCTTCATTAATAATAGTTGAATTAAACCAACACCACCAGAGCTTGGAGGCGGAGCAGTAACAACTTGCATATCGTGCCAGTTAGCAATTAAAGGTTCTCGCCATTTAACTTGATAATTAGCAAGATCACTTTCCGTAATCAAACCTTCATTCTTCTGCATTTGTTGCGCAATTAATTTAGCTGTTTCACCTTTATAAAACCCGTCGCTTCCTTGACTTGCAATACGTTCTAATACTTTGCCAAGTTCAGGTTGTTTAAATCGTTTTCCTTCTTGCATAGAACCAAAGTACTGCTTAAAGTGACCATTAGCTGGTGCTAATTTTTCGGCTTCTTGATAACGAGTAATCAACGCTTTATCTACTATAAAGCCTTCATTAGCATATCGAATAGCCGGCGCCATTACTTCTTGCCAAGTGAGCTTACCAAACCGTTGATGTACAGCCCACATCCCAGCAACTGTACCTGGCACGCCCGATGCTTTATGTGAATAAAGACTTAAATTAGGGATAATATTTTTATTTTTATCCAAATACATATCTTTATCAGCTCTGCTTGGGGCAACTTCGCGATAATCGATAAAATAAGGTTTACCGTCCATCCAAAGCGTCATAAATCCACCACCGCCAATGTTTCCAGCTTCTGGATAGGTTACCGCCAGAGTAAATGCTGTTGCAACTGCAGCATCGGCTACATTTCCACCTTTTTCGAGCACTTGTTTTGCCGCCTTTGCACCATAATAGTCGGGCGAAGCAACAGCTGCAGCTTCAAACTTTTGTGGACTCAGGTTTTTGGCAAGCACTTGCTGATATACCATGATAAATAAAGTAAAACAGCAAAGCTTCACCCACTTACTTTTTAGATAGAACATTTTAAACCTCCTAATAAATACATTGATACCGTCTTACTTTTCTGTTACATAAAAATGAATAAAGCAAAATTCTTGCCAATATGTAAAAGATTTCATAAGAGGGAATTAAAAAATATATCACAGAAAGATTATCAATTGAGTAAATATTGTTCAGCTTTTGTTAATGCGGTTTTACTTGGTGATATCATATAATACATAATTTTTAATAACGAAAATTCACAATAAAACAGCGCCACTCCTTTAAATAAAAGATTATGACGCTAAAAAAGTGAATTTAAAAAAGTTATTACCTTACCTATATTCAATTTTTTTAAGCTTCTTGAGCTTGGCTATCTATTTTCCCTTGTTCTTCTTTATAAAGTTTATTGTCATAAAGCTTTATAAAAGGCAGATAAATTACAACAGCTAAAATTGCCGACAAGATAGCAACAAAAATGGCTTTATAATCTCCTCCAGTACCAATAAAGGCACCTAATCCCATTGGTGATGGCCATGGTATTAACGCAATAATTGGATGAATAAGGTTTGAATTAATTGCAAAATAGCCCAACGTACCGCATGCCATAGGGGCTAAAAAGAAAGGAAGTGCTAAATAAGGATTATAAACAATCGGCATTCCGAAAATTACAGGCTCATTAATATTAAAAATGGCCGGTACGGCTGATGCACGTCCTAATATTTTTAATTGGCTAGATTTAGCATAAAAAGCAATAAAAAAAGTCATCAACAATGTAGATCCTGATCCTCCTAAAATCACAAATGAGTTATTAAATTCGCCAGCAAAAGGAATATGTGCCCCAGCTGCATTTTCACTCATATTGGCGAGCATAATTGGTGTAATAAACGCTCCAATAATACTAGCACCATGGATACCGACAACCCATAAAGCATGGATTAAAAATAAAATAACCATAATCCCCAGCCAACTTTTGGTTAAATTGGTGACAAAAGTAAAAGGGACACTAACAATATGAAAAATATCTGTTCCTAAAAAAACCAAAACACCATTAAGAATGATGACAAAAAAAGCGATAACAAAAGTGGGAATTAACGCAGTGAAAGAACGAGAAACACCTAAAGGCACGGTTTCTGGCATTTTTACCACCCAATTGCGTCTAACACATAAAAAATAAAGGTGGGTAGCTAAAATTGCCATAACAATGGCAATAAAAATACCTGAAGTTCCTAATCGAAAAATAAAAGGGTTTAAACGTAATCCATTGATGACTGAATTATCAAGATTATTAAATAACGCAATTCCTCCATTTTGTATTACCAATTCAGGTAATGTCATAAAAAAGGCAAAAACGGATAACATTGCCCCATTAAGTGCATTGACTTTTAACCCTGTTTCTTCTGCTTCAATTTTACTTAACTCATAACCAACAACAAAATTAAAATAGAGAGCTAAACTACCGATAGTTGCTGTATTAGCAATCATATAAAGGTTACTAACTCTAAAAAAGGTATTTTCAAAAAAAACCTCCAAACCAGTAAATGTCATCGGCAATGTATTAAACACTAAAAACATAGACCCAACGATAGAAAAAGGTACTGACGCCATTCCAGCAGCCATGACTGCTCGCACAATTTTAAATTGGGATATTTTTGCCATTGGGGTCATCAAAAACCTTTGTAAAAACATAAATCCGGCATTCATTTTGTTTTCCTCATCTAATTAATGATTGCTTGATAAGCTTGAATTCTTTGAAAATGTTTATCTTTATTGAGTTGAATTTTTTTTAATTTTTTAAGCATCAAAAAATCGATAAATACACAGCCTATTAAAAAAGCGCTAATTGTATTTAAAACAACTTGCGTATCTTTCAAAAAAGGAAAAAAAAGAGGATACCAAGGGGTATAAAGTATGATAATTAACGCACTAAAAGTGAATAATATTGAACGATAAAATAACGTTGCATAAGGTAAATAATTATAATGATTCCGATAAAGTTTTATCTGTTCAAACGAAGCCAAAACACCTAGTACCAATAAAGCAATGGGCATAATAGAAAAAAAAGACATTGAACTAATTAAAAACACAGCCCAATAAAGGTTAAGAAAAATAAAAAAAGCAGTGCCATAACGAATAGCTAAAAAACGATTAAAATAAAGATTAGCTAAACTTATTTTTTTATGCATCTTCAATTGATTAGACATCATATTGATTAACCCCTAAGCGTAGCTAATAGTTCATGATTCTTTCTATACAAATAAGAAATTTCAAGGGAAATTTCGCGCATTGCCATCGTTGTCATTAAATGATCTTGTGCATGCACCATAATAATTTCCATATCGATTTTTGTTCCATTCGCATAAAATTGCAGTAATTGGGTTTGTGATTTATGTGCTTCTAAAATTTCTTGGTTGGCATCTTCGAGCAGCGTATTAGCATAGTCAAAATTGGCTTCTCTCATGGCTTTAAATGCCTCGTAAATTTTGGTTTTAGCGTTACCACTGTGCAAAATAATATTAAATGCAACAAGTTGAATATTCTCGGAGCTCATTTTTTTATTCATTGTTAGATTCCCTTTTCTATAAGTTTGATAAAAAGTGATTTAAATTCGGTAAAGTTTTGGCTCTGCAACAATTTCGATTGCATCGGCAAATCATCAATTAACGTAACGACAGCTTTTGTCATCATGGCTAAGTTAGGGTTCTGATAAATAGAAGGGGATATCATAAAAATAAAGCGGATATCTGGGTGACTTTTATCCCAAACTAAACCATTAGGGATAATTGCAATCCCCATTTTTGACAATTTACCCACAGGAACAGCGGGATGTGGTACCACAATGGTAGGGCTAAAAAAGATATCACCTAATGCCATTCTGTTTTCCATTTGCTTTATTATCTTATGTTTATAACAACAATCTTCATTTATTGCTAAGCGATCAAGTAAACTATCCATGATTTGATCTTTAGTTTTAGATTGCTGGCACACATAAAAATAGTCAGCTGATAAATCATCAACAGCTTGCTCAATATGAATTAAACGGCGGGGATCACTTACCGCTTTATTTGTTGATAATGATCCTTGACTAAAAGAAACCAACATTTTACGTGATATAAGGTACCGACGAATTTTCTGCACATCTTCATCATTAAAAAATACAGAAACATGAAAAATAGGAACTTTAAAAATTTTCGCTGAAAGATCAACCGACGATATAATAAAATCAATATCATTTAGCATATCAGCTTCAATTTCATAATACCCTCGAATGGCAACAATTTTAATCCGCTCATCAAATTCATTCTCCACTCGATTTTTTAGCAACTGCGCACTTCCAAGCCCTGTTGCACAAATAATTAATGCTTTGAATTTTTGCTCATTTTTAAGTTTTTCAATCGAAGCTAAAAAGTGCAGGGTTAAATACCCCCACTCGTCATCATTAATAGAAAATGTATTTAAATTAACAAGTTGATTAAAATAGTGTTTTACTAAATCGAATAATTCTGGTGAACAAGTTTTAATTTCATTAAGCAGTGGATTTTCTAGTTTAATATTTTGTTCTAACCGTACAAGCATAGGTTTTAAATGTTGAATCAACCCATTTTTTAATTGTTCATCTTTTGAAAATTGATACCCGGTTTCCTCTTGAATTTTTCGGAGTAACTTGGTCAACATCACACTAAGTTGCGAATCTAAATTACAATGAGCAGCATTTGATTTGCTCATCAAATGTAATGTCAAATACATTTGTTCTTCTTTTGGAAAAGTAAACCCGATCGCTGCCTCAACACGAGTAATAATTTTCTTAGCAACTTGATATTCCAGCTTGTCTTTCGTTGAATCGGGCATATCAAGGTGTTGGATTAAAAGCCCAGATTGCAAACGCTTTATACTTAAAGAAAGATGCAGCACAATATTTTGCACCATCACATCAGACAGTTTAAGGTGGGCCTCTCGGCATTCATCTAAAATAATAATAGTTAAAGTATCAAAACTAATGGCATCACTAAATTTATTTAAATAGCTTAAACGCTGTAAAAAATGAATCGACTTTTCATGAAAAAAATAGCTCATAATAAAATGCCGTTTTGCCTTCTCTGCGCCGTCAACATAAAACAAGCATTTATCTTTTTTCAGTTTAAGTTCGAAAGATGCCAATTGATTTTTAATTTCCAACATATCCTTATTCAACTGAGAAGTGCTAATAAATATCTGTTCAGACAAGTCTTCAATATCAATTTTTTGGCTTTCTAAAAGAAGCAAATTAAGAAGATAATGTTTTCTTTGGCAAACATCGCGATAACTTGATAGTTCTTCATTACGATTTAGATTTTGATTTTGATCTAACAAATGATGATGAATTAAAAATGAATTGAAAGCGGTTCTATTTCTAATCTGTAATTGGTATCCATAGCCTTGCTTACTAACTATAATTGCGCCATTACTTTCAATTAAAGGTTTCAAATGGTTAAGATAAGTGCGAACGGTCCTATCAGATAATGATAACTTACAGGCCAGCAACGTACTGCTTTGGAATTGATTTTTAGAACTAACTAATAAACTAATAAGATCACGTTGTTTATTTTTAATCATTATCACCCATACCTATAACAGTTAAAAGCATGCTTAATAATATTGTGGTTGTTCTTATTGGCTTAATAAAAATGCACGCAGAGCAACATAATAAGGCACCGCTATATAGCGCAACAAACAAACGGTGCCAAAATCAAATATTTACAAAGGAATGGCTTAAAGCGATTGAACATTATCCTCAATTAATTTAGCTAACTGCTCAATTCCTGATTGAATCGGAATATAAGCCTGAAAAGGAATACTCACAACAGGCTTACCGACTTCTTCCCCCAATTTTCTAAATTTATCAAACATCATCATAGTTTGAGGGCTAATTAAAAAGAGCGAAAAATCGCTATCTTTAATCATATTTGCCCCTTCAGTGGAAGAAACTGCATCAACCGAAATGGTTTTATTTTGGCTTGCAAAATATTCGGTTACTTTTTTGGCCATTAAGGATGATGACATCCCAGCAGCACAGATAATCAATGCTTTTTTCATCGCTTTTCTTATTCTCCAATAAATAATAATCTGTTATCAGCTCAACCAGCTATAAGATTTCACCGTTTGACCCAATGACTTTCTTATACCAAATGAATGAATCTTTTCGACTGCGTTTTAAAGTACCATTACCGTGATTATCTTTATCAACATAAATAAACCCATAACGTTTTTCCATTTCCCCTGTGCCTGCCGAAACAAGATCAATACAGCCCCAAGGGGTATATCCCATCAAATCAACACCATCTTCTTCAACAGCAATCTTCATTTGTTTAATATGTTCACGCAAATAATCAATACGGTAAGCATCATGGATGCTACCATCAGCTTCGACTTTATCGTAAGCACCAAAACCATTTTCAACAATGAAAAGCGGCAAACGATACATATCAGTTAACCAATTTAAAGTATAACGTAACCCTTCAGGATCAATTTGCCAACCCCAATCGGATTTTTTCACATATTGATTACCAATCAGATCGGTTTTTTCGTTATATTCATAGTTATCCGATTTTTTACGAATAGCGTTTGACATGTAATAACTAAACCCAATGTAATCGACAGTTCCATTTGCTAAAATTTCCAAATCTTGGGTAGTCACATCTAATTTATAGTTTTTACCTTGCCAATATTTAATGATATGGTTTGGATACTGACCATGTACATGAACATCGGCAAAAAAATATTTACGCTCCATCGCCTTTTGTGCCATTAAAATATCACCTGGTTTACAAGTCTCTGGATAGATAGGAATCATCGCCAACATACAGCCTATTTCAAAATCAGGGTTAATAGCATGACCAATTTGCACCGCTTTGGCACTGGCTACTAATTCATAATGTGAGGCTTGGTACATAATCTGCTCACGATTGTCACCTGCTTTATAGAAAATACCGGAATTGGTAAACGGGGCGAAATCCTCATCAAAATTTGCTTGATTATTAATTTCGTTGAAAGTCATCCAATATTTGACTTTATTTTTATAACGATCAAAACAGACCTCGGCAAAACGCACAAAAAAGTCAATTAATTTACGATTACGAAATCCACCATACTCAGTGACAAGGTAATAAGGCAATTCAAAGTGGGAAAGGGTAACAACTGGCTCGATATTGTATTTTAAGCATTCATCAAAAAGCTCATCATAAAATTTTAAGCCTTCTTCATTTGGTGCAAGTTCATCGCCTTTTGGGAAAATACGCGTCCAAGCAATCGAAGTACGAAAACATTTAAATCCCATTTCGGCAAATAGCTTAATATCATCTTTATAATGATGATAAAAATCAATAGCTTCGTGATTAGGATAATATTCCCCCTCAATTACACCTTCAGTAATTTTACGATAACTTTTAGGTGAGCCCACAGTCATCACATCAGCGACACTTACACCTTTCCCTCCAACTTGCCAAGCACCTTCTAATTGATGAGCCGCAACAGCGCCGCCCCATAAAAAATCTTTTGGTAAACCTTTATTACTCATAATTAAGTACCTGTGTTTATTAATAATTCAAAATTAGTATAAAAGGAAAAAAATAGAATTACTAACCCACTTTTTCCGTATTGATAAGGAAAAATATAAGAATAATTGGGGAAAAAGCTATTTATTTAGCCACCCATTTACCATTTTCATTTTTGTGATAAACCTTTTCAACAGCAGCCCAAGCTACTTTAAAAGCAATTGTTTCTGGATCGCTGTTATCATGTCGTTTATGCGGATCTTGATACTGTTTAATAGCGCTATTGAAGGCTTCTTTAAAAATATCCTGCGCATGTTCAGGCAAAACATGGCGTACTGAATCGGGTAAATCTTGACGTGTTTTATATGGCATAACACTCTCCTTCTAAATTGAACATACATTATTGAAAAGTTAACAATGATTATATGAGTATCGCATTCAAAACAACTTGCTTAGAATTTAGACTTTTTTACGATTTAATACAATAACTGGTTTAATACAGTAATTAATTTAATACAAATAAACTAAACACTATAATCTACTGAAAAAAATTTAATGTAATATCTAAAACGGATAATTGCTTAAATTAAAAAAATTTTATTGTATTGATTAAATGGCAAGCAAAACAATTAATAACGCATAAAAACCATGTTATTTATAAAAATGCTCGTAAAAATGACTATCAGCATCATTGTTCAAAAGAGCTTCAAAATGATAAATGTTATTCTTTAGATTTTTAATTAAAGAGTGTAAAGAAGAATTAACACAACAAAATAGTTGATTAATTACTCAAAAAAAGTTATTTTAACGGCTTTTTAAACATTAACTGTTAATGGTTTTACATTCACTAACATTAATTAATCGTTTACGCATCAAAAATAAATAGTATTTGGATATTGGATTAGTAAGGAATATAGATGTCTTTTTCGGATTTAATTTCAACAGGGTTAGATGCTCTTTCTTCAGCAGTGCCTCATAATCGTTACTCTCTTAAATTGAATGAACTGAATATAACCGAATCAATTTCAGTTCATGCCGTTGCCATTGATGAACAGTTAAACCAACCTTGGCGTTATACTATCACCTTTACCAGTTGCAACCACACATTAGCGGTTGACACCATTTTAAACAAACCGGCTTCATTTTCTTTTTTACCGGCTGAAAATAGCGTACTTGACCGCCTATTTGACGCATCAGAAGCCACCCGCACCGTGTACGGTGTAGTAACGGCGTTTAGTTTGCTATCCACAAGTCAAGAAGAAACGCGATATCAAATTATATTACAACCAAGGGTTGCATTACTTAGTAATAGTTACAGCAGCGCCATTTATCAAAATCAAAGTGTAATTAGCGTGGTTGAATCTTTATTCCGACAGCATGGCTTAACAGGCATAGATTACCGCCTAGAATTAAAAGAAACTTATCCAAACCGCGAGTTAATCACACAATGGCAAGAAAGTGATTTAGTCTTTATTCAACGACTATTGGCTGATGTTGGCATCAGTTTATTTTTTGAAACTCACCCAGAGCATCATTGCGACGTGGTAGTATTAAGTGATGAAGACCAGCGCTTTAAAGATTATGGCACAATTATTCATCAAAAACCCAGTGGTATGATGGACAGCGGTAAATACAGTGTCTGGGCACTGGCTCGGCAAAGTAGTGTAGTAAACCAAAGTGTTACGGTTAATAATTATAATTACCGTGAAGCAAAACAAAATTTACTCTCCCAAGTCAACACGGCGGCGAAAGACACTACTACCTACGGCAATGACTACCGTTACGGAGAGGATTATAAACACCTTATTGAAAATGACGAAGATAGTGAAATTGAAAGCGGACAGTGGTTTGCCGCCATTCGTCACCAACAAGTTATTTCGCAGCAACGCCTTATACGGGGAAAAAGTAACGACTACCGTTTAGCCCCAGGTCAACGCCGAACGATTACCAACAGCTCAATGGCTGGCATTGAAGACGGCATTATCATCTTAACCACCAAAGGCTATGGTGACCGCAGTCAGGCTTACGAAATTGAATTTACTGCCATAGCCTTTGACGTATTAAAACCTTACCGACCAGCGCCCCTCCCGATGCCAAAAATTAGTGGCACACTACCGGCTCGAATTACCAGTCCAGATAATGACACTTATGGTTATATCGACACACATGGGCGTTATCGAGTTAAATTTAACTTCGACTTAGCGAACTGGCGCAGTGGTGAAGAAAGCTTGTGGGTTAGACTTGCCAGACCGTATGCGGGTAATCAATACGGATTTCACTTTCCATTGATTGACGGCACCGAAGTGGCAATAGCCTTTACGGACCAAAACCCTAATCGTCCTTATATTGCCTTTGCGTTCCATGACAGCGCCCACCCCGACCTGATTACTGCCATGGATAAACACCGTAACGTAATTCGCACGCCAGCGAATAACGAGCTGCGAATGGATGACAAACGTGGGCAAGAGCACATCAAACTGGCAACCGAATACGCTAAAACCCAATTAAATTTGGGTCATTTGGTGGATAAAGACAAAAATCACCGAGGAGAAGGCTTTGAATTAAGAACTGACCAGTGGGGGGGCATTGCCGCCAATAAAGGCTTATACCTCACCAGCCAAACCGAACCCAAAGCGCAGGGCAAACAGCTCGATATGCAAGGGGCAATGGTGGAGCTTGAAAACGCCTTATCCATTGCCAAAGCACTACATAGTGTCGCAGAAAGTGCCCAGTCACACACACCAGATACCGAATCACAGCAACAACTGCAAAGTTCACTGAGTAACTTAACGCAATCAGGCATGCTGGCTTATGCCCAAGAAGGCATGGCGCTAATCAGCCCGCAAAACATACAGTTAACCACTGGTAACAGCTTAAGTATCATCTCGACCAATCAAACAGACATTACCGCATTAAAAAATATCACGGTTGCCACACCTGAGGCAATCAGTTTACTGGCGCAAAAATCAGGGATGAAACTCATTGCCAATGAAGGGGACATCGACATTCAAGCACAAAGTGACCAAATGGCGTTAGCGGCAAAGCAAAACATTAAAATTGACAGTGAGGACAGTCAAGTTGACTTTTCGGCAGCCAAAGAAATTACCTTAATGTGTGGTGGCTCTTATATCAAAATCAGCAGTGAAGGTATTGAACTTGGCACGCAGGATAATATTTATCTTAAGTGCAATGTAATGCAAAAAATGGGGGCAACAACGGAAACACGAAACACGAAATTACCATCTAGCGATCTGGATGTTCATGGTTGTGTAGAAAAGGGTAAATAATGATTTTTGAATTAAATAATACCAACAACTTATTTAAATACCGTTACTTATTGGTTGATAACATCGTCGCCCTTAACCCAGTTGAACCATTATCAAAAGAAGGGTTAATAGACCTATTTGGTGAAGGCCACCCATTTAGCGAAAAAAAACTCACGCAAGTTTTACGTTCGGATTTAGATTATGACCCAAGCGTCTGCCCAACACTGGTTAAACTTGCCGAACCCGATGAATTTTTAGAAAGCCCAATATTGGATAGAATTGGCTTTGAAGCAGCAAACGAATGTTTTGAGTCAAAGCGTTATATTTGTGCTTATATTGTTACAGACCTTAAACCATCGGTACTGGCAAAACAACTAATCAATATTGGCAATACCATTGCCAATGCATTGCATCGGCGTTATTACCCCTTTTTTGAACCATTTCGAATGCAATTTCTGCAAGAAGTAGCGAGCAAAGAAGACAACGCATGGCTAAAATCACAATTAACCCAAATTGCAAACTACTACTACCCATCGATTCATGGTGGGCA
>NZ_LZHG01000013.1 GCF_001690355.1 Gilliamella sp. Choc4-2 | reverse complement strand
ATTTAACTGTTTTTCTATCCAATCTCGATTAAAACCATGCTCGTTTAACACACTAGAAAATTGATGTCTAAATCCGTGCCCAGTTGCACGATTAGCAAATCCCAATCGTTTTATTAAGCCCAAAATAGCACCGTTAGACATGTGTTTTAAACTGCTATTTCTACCAGGAAAAACATACCCCCCACGTCCTGTAATTGGTTGTAAAAATTTCAGAATAGTAATAGCTTGATTAGATAACGGAACCACGTGAACCCTTGATTTTTTCATGGATTCTTTTGGTAGTATTATGTATTTTTTATCTAGGTCTACATACTCCCATTTGCAACTCAATAATTCCATAGTCCTGACAGCAGTTAATATTAATAATTCTGTAGCATAACGAACTAAAATATTACCCGAATACGATCGTAACGCTCTCATAAATTCACGCATATCATCCTCCATTAAAAACGCATAATTTTCTGGCGTATGTGTGATCATGGCTTTAGCTAATTCACGTGCAGGATTGTTTTCCGCTCTCTCTGTAATAATTGCATATTGAAAAACTTCGGTACATCGTTGGCGCATTTTTTTTGCAATCTCCAATGCGCCTCTATTTTCTATTTGTTTTAAACAGTTTAGCATTTCAAGAGGCTTGATTTGCGCAATATCCATATCGCCGACGAGCGGGAAAATGTCTTTTTCAAAATACCGAATAATCATTTCTCTGGTATTGATAGACCAATTCCGTTTTTTTGTATCAAACCATTCAAGTGTTATTTTTTTAAAAGTATTTCCTTGAGCGATATTTGCAAGTAAAGATTTCCTTTTCCTCTCGACAGCCGGATCTTTACCGTGAGCAAGCATCTGCCGAGCCAATTCTTTTTCATTGCGTGCATCCGATAAACTAATATACGGATATTTACCTATTGTTAACGTTTTTCTTTTACCGTTAAATTGATAATCGTAACGCCAAGATTTAGTACCTGACGGTGTGATGTATAGATATAGGCTTTCAAAGTCTGGTAACTTGTACGGTTTTTCTTTTGGTTTTGCTGATTCAATGGCTTTTATAGTTAACATGTTACGGTATTTTAGATTACGGTATTAAAATATACCGTAAATATACCGTTTAAGCATTTGCGTTGTCAATCGTTTAGAATCGTGTTTAGTCGTGTCGAAATGCCTTAAAACACTGTTAAAATAAGGCTTAAATCGTAGGATATCGTTTTTAATCTTGTTTGCGGTTTTGACCCCAGCAGGAATCGAACCTGCAACTAGCCCTTAGGAGGGGCTTGTTATATCCATTTAACTATGAGGTCATAAGATTGCTTATTTTAATAAATTTAAAATAACAATGCCAATTAAATAACGAAAAATTTTGCATTTTGAGTAAACATGATACAATTACTTAAACTTAGACCTCATTATTTTTAATTGAAGATACTATGAAAAAAAGAATAATTGGTATTATGTTTTCTATAATGGCTCTCACTAGCTGTGCTTCTTATGAACCAGAAACGAACACATATAGTGATCCTCTATCTGGGTTCAATAAAGTCATGTTTAATGTCAACTATTATGCACTTGATCCGTATATTTTACGTCCAGCAGCCGTTGTTTGGAAAGATTATGTTCCAACACCATTGCGTAAAGGTGTAGTTAATTTTTCTTCTAACCTTTCTGAACCCGCTTCAATGGTCAATAGTTTATTACAGGGTGAAACTCAACAAGCTGGTAAACATTTTGCACGATTCTTTCTAAATACAGTCTTTGGACTTGCCGGATTGTTTGATGTCGCAAGCATTGCAGATCCTCAATTACAAAAAGGTAATAGGCATTCTTTCGGTGACGTACTAGGGCATTACAAAGTTCCTTATGGACCATACGCTGTTTTACCATTTTATGGTTCAGCAACGTTAAGAGATGAAGGAGGTAGTATGATCGATACTCTTTACCCTCCGTTAGTTTGGCTTGATTGGCAATGGGCATTAGTACGAGGTGTCTTTGATGGAATAGAGGCACGAGCTGTTGCCATTGAATTTGAAGATCTGATTAAAAATAGTGATGATCCATATAATTTTATGCGTAATGCCTACTTCCAACGTCATGATTTTATTGTATCTGGTGGCAAAGTGGATGAAGGAAAACAGCAACAACGCCAAGAGTCCATTAATAGTTTTATCAACGATATTGATTCAGAATGACCTGTGATAGTAATAATCGTAAAAAAAACCGACTAATAATTGACGGTTTTTTTATTTGCCTTTCATTTCAGGTAAATAATGCCAAAATCGCTTCGGCATTTGTCGGCGTTGTAATTTAGGATTTTCTCTTTCTTTAATTGTTAATGCATTACAATAGCGAAGCCACATATTTTGAAAAAGTGTTTCATTAGGCGATAAATATTTTTGCCTAACTTGACCATTAACAATAAGATCATCTGGATCAGCAAGGGATATTTTTTCAATGCTTTCTAAATTATAAAAATATCCATACTGTCTTTTTTCATCATAAATTGCCCATTGCTGATCAGCAAAACGATCTTTAAAAAAATTCACTACTAAAGGTAATGCATTATAAACAGGAGCGACAACAGAAAAATAAATTTTGTCAGGTTGATTATTACCAGAATATTTAATGGGATTTTCAATAGTTGTAAAACGAACAAATTGCATCAAATAGTGCCTTTCCCTACTCACTTTTTTTGCTATATCTCGCACAAAAAGTACATCAGGATCGGCAAAATCTGTTTCAATTGAGTGCTTAGCCTTAAAAACTTTACAAATATAACGGAAAATAATTAAATCACTTTCGGGCAATTCCGATAACCAAACATAAATTAGCTGATTAAGGGAAGTAGTGCTTATTTTTTTTTCCAACGCTGTTTGCACACGCTCAAATTTACTATTGCGAAATTCGACAAAATGAGACTCAGTAACTAAAAGTGGCTCAACTTGCCCTTCTGTTAATAAACATTCTGGCATTTTTTTTAATTTAAAAGCATCAAAAACAGCACAAAGCAGTCCTTCAAAACTTTTATCATAATAAAATGCTAACATATCACCATCCCATCACTAACTGAGTAGGTACATTAGTTGATTTATCTTCAAGCAAAGAGGGTTCCTGTAAAGATAGCCGAATATATTCAGCCGATGAATCTAATAATTTAAATTTTTTCATTTCGTGGCAAATAATAAAAAATTGTGCACGTTTAAGTACTACACCAATACATTTCAAAGCATCAAGAGTTAATTTACGATGTCTTCTTGCCATAACAATTAATTTAGCTGATTTAACGCCAATTCCTGGTACACGCAGGATCTTTTGATAACTATCGCGATTAATATCGACAGGAAAAAACTGCGGATTACGTATAGCCCAAGAAAGTTTAGGATCAACGGCTAAATCAAGGTTAGGATATTTATCATTAACAATTTCATCGACATCAAAAGCGTAAAAACGCAATAACCAATCTGCTTGATATAATCGGTTTTCACGTACTCTTGGAACTTCTTTCACAACAGGCAATCTTTTATCATAACTATTTACAGGAATAAATCCCGAATAATAAACCCGCTTCATGCTAGGCCGTTTGTAAAGTTTAGCAGTTAATTGCAAAATCTGTTTATCCGATTCATCAGTTGCACCGATAATAACTTGAGTACTTTGCCCTGCAGGCACAAATTTAGGGGTTGATCGAATTTTTTTGCGATCTTCGATATTTTCTAACAAATTTTGATGAATTTGACGCATAGGTTGGTATATGCTTTGGTGATCTTTATCTGGTGCTAATAATTTGAGATTTTGCTCAGTTGGAATTTCTAAATTAACACTCATCCTATCAACTAATAAACCAGCTTGATTAATTAACTCGTTACTTGCGCCTGGAATCGCTTTCATATGTATATAACCATTAAAGCCATGCTCATTACGCAAAATCTTTACCACTCGAATCATTCTTTCCATGGTATGATCTGGACTTCTCACAATTCCGGAACTAATAAATAAGCCTTCAATATAATTGCGGCGATAAAATTCGATAGTTAAGTCAGCCAGTTCTTTAGTCGTAAATCCAGCTCTAGGAATATCGTTACTTTGTCGATTAATGCAATAAGCACAATCAAACATACAATAATTAGTCAGCATAACTTTTAATAATGAAACGCATCTTCCATCAGCAGTAAAAGTATGGCAGATACCACAATGACGTGCATTACCTATACCTTTATTTCGATTGCTTCGGGAAGATCCACTTGAAGCGCAAGAAATGTCATATTTTGCCGATTCGGCTAATATTTCTAGTTTAGCTATTATTTTTTCATTCATTTTGAATCTACCAATACTGTGTATTTATACAGTATACTATAATATTATTCTTTTCTGCAAGTAAATAATAGAAGTGAAGTCAGTTAAAAGCATGACTAGCTAAAAACTATAAAATATTAATAACGCTCTTTAATTAAACGATCAATATATTATTCAATTGGTAAAATAAAAAGATTATTAAGGTATTGTTCAGCTTACAAGTGTACGCTATAATTACCAAGGTCTTTATAAAGCATTTAATTTAGGAGCTGAACATTAAATGAAACGCGTTGTTATTACAGGGTTAGGTATTCTTTCAAGCATTGGGAATAATACTAAAGAAGTTTTAGAATCATTAAAAGTAGGTCGCAGTGGAATTACTTTTTCACAAGAAATGAAAGATAGCGGAATGCGTAGCCATGTATGCGGAAATGTCAAATTAGATACTACAGGTTTAATTGATCGCAAAGTAGTTCGCTTTATGAATGATGCTTCTATCTATGGCTATCTGGCATTACAACAAGCGATCGAAGATGCTAAATTAACCCCAGAACAAATCTCTAATCCACGTACAGGTTTAATTGCTGGTTATGGCGGTTCAACCAAAACTCAATACAATGTCGTTGCTGGAATGAAAGAAAAAGGATTACGTGGAGTTGGTCCTTATGCTGTAACAAAATCAATGTCATCGGCAATTTCGGCTTGTTTAGCGACTCCATTTAAAATCAAAGGTATTAGCTACTCAATGACATCAGCTTGTGCAACTTCGGTACATTGTATCGGTCACGCAGCAGAGCTAATTCAACTTGGCAAGCAAGATATTGTATTTGCAGGTGGTGGGGAAGAATTATGCTGGGAAATGTCTTGCGAATTTGACGCCATGGGTGCTTTATCAACAAAATATAACGACACTCCAGAAAAAGCGTCACGTGCTTATGATGCAAATCGTGATGGTTTTGTTATCGCTGGTGGTGCTGGTATGGTTGTTGTTGAAGAACTAGAACATGCTCTTGCACGAGGTGCTCATATTTATGGTGAACTAGTTGGTTATGGAGCAACATCAGACGGTCATGACATGGTTGCTCCATCGGGCGAAGGTGCAATGCGCTGTATGCAACTTGCCATTCAAGATTTAGATGTACCTGTTGATTATATAAACACCCACGGCACATCAACTCCAGTTGGTGATGTAAAAGAATTATGGGCAATCAAACAAGTATTTGGTGATAACATTCCTGCTATTTCATCAACAAAATCAATGACTGGCCACTCATTAAGTGCAACTGGTGCGCAAGAACTTATCTATTCATTATTAATGTTAGAACATGGCTTTATTGCACCAAGTATCAATATTGATGAGCTTGATGAAGTTGCAATTGGAATGAACATTATTACTGAACCTACTGAACGAGAACTAACAACAGTCATGTCAAATAGCTTTGGCTTTGGTGGTACAAATGCATCCATTGTCATGAAAAAATACAAAGCTTAATAAGCTATTGCGATTTTATCAACAAATAAAAAACCGTTCTTATTGAACGGTTTTTTATTATAGGTCATTAAAATAAATTTACACAAATGATTGAGTTTTTAAAATAGAAAAAATTAGATTTCGTTTCGTGAAATCAAAATTTGATGACTACTCAATAAGATATGGTTCAATTGATACAAAAATGTAGCAATATCATTATTTAGCACTATAGCAGCTTTTAATATTAGACATATTATTACTTATTTTAATCACAATGAAATGATTCTAATTGGTTTAACTGCATTAGGAAATGCTAACACACATTATTACTCAAATATCAATGAATAATATTTAAAATTTAAGAAAAGTTGGGCAAAAAGTAAAAGTTGAATTTATCCTTAATAATAAAAAATTGACATTTAAAGTGCCCAATTTTGTTGCTATGGTAAAACTCAAATTTAACCAATATTATTACTACCTATACAAACAAAAATTAATCTAAAAAAATATCACAGTTTAATTATGTTATACGATAAATAATCCCTAATATGATTCAATATTAAAGCAAAATAATTTTAGCTTACCTTGGGCTTTGTCGATCAAAAAAACTCCATATAAGCACTGATTGTTCTAACTTGCATATTTTTGTTTTCTAGTTTAATTTAGAAGTACTAATTAATGAATAATTAAAGAGTGGACATGACGACATCATTTATAGATCAGCAACAGCGCATAAGTTTTATAAAACAATTTTTTGCTAAGCAATTAGCAGAAAATTTATCACTTATTGAAGTACAAGCTCCTATATTAAGTCTAGTTGGTGATGGCATCCAAGACAATTTAGCCGGAACGGAAAAAGCAGTAAAAGTCAAAGTCAAAGCTATTCCTAATGCTCAATTCGAAGTTATTCATTCTCTTGCCAAATGGAAACGTAAAGTTTTAAGTGATCACCATTTTCAAGTTGGCCAAGGTTTATACACAGATATGAAAGCGTTAAGACCTGATGAAGATCAACTTACACCAATACATTCTGTCTATGTTGATCAATGGGATTGGGAAAAAGTAATACGGCCTGAAGATCGTACATTGGCCTATTTAAAACAAACTGTTGAAAAAATTTATTCAGCTATCAAAACCACTGAAAAAACAGTATCTGAAAGGTATCATTCATCACAATTTTTACCTGAATCCATTACATTTATGGAGAGTGAGCAACTGTTAAAACGTTATCCTAACCTTTCGCCGAAAGAACGAGAGAATGCAATCACCAAAGAATTAGGAGCCGTTTTTTTAATTGGAATTGGTGGTAAATTATCTAATAATGAAAGGCACGATGTCAGGGCTCCTGATTATGATGATTGGAGTTCCGATAACGAAATGGGTTCTAAAGGCTTAAACGGTGATATTTTGGTTTGGAATCCTGCATTAAATAGTGCATTTGAAATTTCATCAATGGGCATTCGTGTTAATCCAGAAGCCTTAAAACGTCAATTAAAAATTACTAATGACGAATCACTATTAAAATATACTTGGCACAAAGCTTTAATCAATGGTGATCTACTGCAAACGATTGGGGGAGGAATTGGGCAATCTCGTTTGGTTATGTTACTTTTGCAGCAAAAACATATAGGTCAAGTGCAAGCAAGTGTTTGGAACAAATCAACACATCAAAATTATACTAACTTATTATAAATATGTATATTTACTTCTCCTACCTTAAGCTAAGGCGGGAGAATGCTGCATTTTAACTATTTGAATTTTTTCATCTCTACTTAAAACCATATTGAACTAATTTTATGCGCCATTTAAGCAAATCTATATTACACAATACTGAGTTGTTTCAAATATCATTACAGATGATAATTCCCACTGTATTTAACTTCATAAATTATTCACTTTACTATTTGATAAGTATTTAACAAACCTGTTGATAACTCAATATTACTTTCACTATCAATAAGTTAATAATGAGGTCAAATAATGAGCTTCCATCAAAGCAATCTTATTCTTTAGAAAAAATCAAGTATTAAATTGATAAAAAATAACTAAAGTAAATAATTAAAAATATTTAAAACAAAATCAAAAGCGAATAAAGTAGGAAAAAGATTACCATTTTAATTTTAAACAATTCGACAACTATAAAGCCGTAATAAAAGCCATTAAACCAAAAATAACCCCTGGGAAATTAGCTATTGCAATTGGCCAATCCTTTTTTTCTCGTAAAAGACCATAACTCACTCACAATGCACAATTAATAGCGGCCGCCAGCGGCTGAGTCGGATTTGATTTAATGCCATGTAAATTATCTATTATTTGCGGAATATAAGAAAAATACAAGCCTAAAGAAGCAATAGTTGCAATAATACCCAAATAATGAAAAGCCCTTGCGGAAAGATGCAAAATTACCTCCTGATTAAAAAACCGAATCGATGGATTGAACTACAAGCACGAGTAACATTTATTATCAGTAATCTGAGCGATAAAAAAATAAATATTTATAACCTACCTTACTTATAATACGTCAAGAAAATGATTTGATAAACAGTCTCATCAATGACGTATTTTAAATCATCACTTCATATATTAAGCAACTCAATCAATATAAAGCGATTCATTGATAAAAGTATAAGTTTTACTAAATTGATACAACAACCAATTTATAAAGTAATCATCTTAATTGAAGTTGTTTGGTTTCTTTACCAAATGCAACTATCGAAATTATTGCAATTAAAACAGATAAACTGAAAAATGTGAAAATCGTACTAATTGAATATTTATTATTCATCAATACTCCCACCATTAATGGACCTAATATTCCTCCGACTCGTCCTACTGCTGCTGCCATACCAGAGCCCGTTGCACGAATGTTTGTTGTATATTGCTCTGGCGTGTAAGCATACATTGCTCCCCAAGCACCAAGATTAAAAAAGGACAATAATGCACCATATAATAATAATTGATTAGCTGATTCAGCCATACCAAACAGGTAAGCACTAACTAATGTTCCAAATAAATACATCACCAACACCCATTTACGCCCTACTCGCTCAATTAACCAAGCAACACTAAAATAACCAGGTAATTGAGCAATGGTCATAAATAGAATATATTCAAAACTCTTTACCATATCAAAACCTTTTATCATCATGACACTTGGTAACCATAAAAACATACCATAATAAGAAAAGACCACGCAAAACCAAACAATCCATAACATTAATGTTTGCCAACGAAATTCTTTCGATAACAGTGTCTTAATTTTTTTGATTACCGACTCTTTTTTTGAATCAGAATTTAACTGTCTATAAGATGGCGAATCAGGCAGGTTAGATCGTAAATACAACGCATAAAAAGCAGGAATCGCACATAAAATCATGGCACCACGCCAACCAACAACAGAAATGGGAATAATAAAGTATGCAATCAATGCTGCAAAAATCCAACCTATTGCCCAAAAGCTTTCAAGCAGTACAACAATTTTACCTCTCACTTTTGGCTCCACAATTTCACTTACCAAAGTAGAAGCGACAGGCAACTCACCACCTAACCCCATTCCAATAAAAAACCGTAAAATAAGCAAGCTACCAAGCCCCCAAGCAAAAGCGCTTAAACCACTTGCAATACTAAACATAAATAAGGTGAAAATGAGAGCAGCTTTACGACCTTTTTTATCAGCATAAATACCAAAAACAAAAGCACCAATTGCCATACCAATAGAATTAACACTACCAATCCATCCTAGTTGAGCTGGTGTAAGTCCCCAGTCTTGCTTTAATGCTGCTAATATAAAGGATAATAATCCTACATCCATAGCATCAAAAAGCCAACCTGTACCAGCTAGCCATAAAATTCTATTAAACGATAATGAAGATTTTTTAAAACTTTGCATAGTGAAAGCAGAATAACAAAATAGGTAAAGTATCAAATCAAATTCTGATCAAAATGTCCATAGCTTAATCTCACCTTACCAAGGTTATCACCAAAATCTGTACCTTGTGACACAATAATACCTTGTGATAATAACTGATTAAGTATTACTAACTCTTGAACAGCGGTATCTACGGGTAAAGATACGTATAAGTGAAAGCCACCTAATGGGGGGTGATAACTCACTTTGCCAACAAAACGATTATCAAGCCAATGCATTAACTGATTAGCTTTGACCTGTAATTGATTACGTAGCCACTGCTGATGTGTCCTATAATGGCTTTGTAAATATTCCTGTGCTAACAATTGTGGTAAAATGCTTAAACCTGAATCAATATGTTGACGAATCTTAGCTAAATTTTCAATAATTTCACGCGGTGCAACCATCCATCCTATTCGAATATTTCGTCCAATATATTTAGACAATGACCCTAAATAGATCACTTGATTGTAGCAATCAAATTTTTTGATTGGTAACGTGGTCAAATTATCATTAAATGCTAAACTACTGTAAGCATCATCCTCAACTATCCCTATACATTGAGATCGGCAAAAAGCAAGTACTGCTCTTTTCCTTATATCGCTCATAACAAATCCCATAGGGTTTTGAAAAATCGGGTTAAGAAAAATCCATTTAATTTTGTGTTGTTCCACTAATTTTTTTAAACTTTCAAGGATGATCCCTTCTTTATCACATTCAATGCCATATAAACGTAATCCAGCTGCCTGAAACAAAGGGAGTGAATAAAAATAAGAAGGTGATTCAATTCCTATCGCATCGCCAGGTTTTAATAAACCTTGAGTAATAAGAAATAAAGATTGTTGCGTGCCTGAAGTAATTAAAATCTGGTTAACATCCAACTGCATGGCAAATTGGATTTGCATATAGCGAGCAATTTGCAGTTTAAGAGAAGGCAACCCTAGTTGAATCTCATCGCTGTCTTTTTCGTACATTATCAACTCATTTAATGAAATATCAGGTAACAGCAATTTAGGAATCATTGCAGTTGGTAAGTCACCATTAGCCAAATCACAAATCCTTTTTTGCTGTTTGCGAATTTGTTCAGCTTTTTGATGATAAAATGATTTTTTATTTTGATAAAAGTGGGCAGGAAAATGCCAATTAATTGACGAATAAGCCTGTACTCCCCATTTTTGGTTATTAATATAAGTGCCACTACCTTGGCGGCGAATTAATACACCACGCTCAGTTAAAATATCCAATGCATGTACAACAGTCGAGCGATTTACCTGTAATTTTTTAGCCAGTTCACGTTCTGAAAGTAACCGCTCACCAATAATCAAAATACCTTGCTCGATATAATATTCGATCAAATGAATTATTTTTTTAAAAAGAGGTCCTTCAAATTGGGTTAATTTTTGTTTTTGCCACATTATTTTCTCTTTTATTAAAGAATTACAGTTAAATTTTGAATATTTTAGACCTATTTAAATCTATCATTATTGATATTCCCAAACTAAAATGGCTTATTGAAGCTTGATAGTTGGGCTACCTCTTTAACATCAATAAATCTAAACATTTTCTCTATGTTATAACACTAAATACAGCGCATTAAAAATCCCAAATTGGATGGCTTTATTATAATCCAATTGGCCGTTTCTTCTAGCCCTATACTCTTGAATAATACATAGCAAAACCAACTTTAATCAGGAGTATAAAATGAATCAAATTACAGGAACACAGACCGTTAAACGTGGTATGGCACAAATGCAAAAAGGCGGCGTAATTATGGATGTTGTTAATGCTGAACAAGCTAAAATTGCCGAACAAGCTGGTGCAGTTGCGGTAATGGCTTTAGAGCGAGTACCGTCAGATATTCGAGCTGCTGGCGGTGTCGCTCGAATGGCAGATCCTACTATTGTTGAACAAGTCATGAATGCTGTTAGCATACCTGTTATGGCTAAAGCACGTATTGGCCACATTGTTGAAGCACGTATTTTAGAATCAATGGGGGTTGATTATATTGACGAAAGCGAAGTACTAACCCCAGCCGATGAACAGTACCATCTTCTAAAAGATGAATTTACCGTGCCTTTTGTTTGTGGTTGTCGTGATTTAGGTGAAGCATTACGTCGAATTGGTGAAGGAGCATCAATGTTACGTACCAAAGGCGAGCCAGGAACAGGGAATATTGTTGAAGCTGTTCGCCATATGCGTAAAGTAAATGAACAAATCCGTTTGGTAACAGGAAAATCAAAAGATGAGCTAATGACTTTTGCTAAAGAAATTGGCGCACCTTATGAGCTTGTATTACAAGTAAAACAACTAGGTAAGTTACCCGTTGTCAATTTTGCCGCAGGTGGCGTTGCGACCCCTGCCGATGCGGCACTTATGATGCAACTGGGTGCAGATGGCGTATTTGTGGGTTCAGGCATTTTTAAATCTCAAAATCCAGAAAAGTTTGCCAAAGCCATTGTACAAGCTACTACTTATTTTGATGATTATCCACGATTAGCCGAATTATCAAAAGGATTAGGCGAAGCCATGAAAGGCATTGAAATCAGCACACTTACTCAATCAGAAAGAATGCAAGATCGAGGTTGGTAATGGCAAAATCATCCAAACTAAGCAAAGTTAAATACATTGGTGTGCTCAACTTACAAGGAGCGGTTAGTGAGCATATTTCGATGCTAAATAGTATCGATAATGTACAAGCAACACTCGTTCAAAAACCCGAACAATTAGCTAATTTAGATGGCTTAATTATTCCCGGCGGAGAGTCAACCACTATTAGTCGCTTAATAAAACAAAATGGATTAATAGAGCCAATAAAACAATTAGCTAAACAAGGTAAAGGAGTTTTAGGAACTTGTGCAGGGCTTGTGCTTTGCGGTAAAACCACAACACATAATGAAGTAGAACAGCTTGGCTTAATCGATATTAGTGTTGAGCGCAATGGCTTTGGGCGACAAATTAACAGCTTTGAAACACTTTTAAATATTGAACTAATCGGTCAACAAATTCCTGCTGTTTTTATACGGGCACCGTATATTATAAAAGCAAGTAAACAAGTCAAACAACTTGCTTTCGTTAATGATCATTGTGTAATGGCACAACAAGATAATATCTTGGTTTGTTCATTTCACCCTGAGTTAACGGTAGATAACCGCATTATGCGATATTTTATAGATAGGTATTAAGGATTTTATGGATTGAGAAACCCTGTGTATACAGGGAACACGCCGTCCAGTTATGTCTCGAGTACCTGTATAGGGGTTTATCCCTGTGTATACAGGGAACACGATGAAACGTATCTACAGAAAGGCTATGTAATGCGGTTTATCCCTGTGTATACAGGGAACACAAAAAGCTCAGTAATAAAACTATCAGTTTTATCGGTTTATCCCTGTATATACAGGGAACACCTGAACAATTTGCTGAAATAGAAAAATTCATACGGTTTATCCCTGTGTATACAGGGAACACAACGACGTGATTATGGTTCTTTTTTATTTTTGCGGTTTATCCCTGTGTATACAGGGAACACAACATTACCCGTAAGGTTTACAACAAAATTTGCGGTTTATCCCTGTGTATACAGGGAACACCGTACACAAGAGGAGTTAGGGTTAAAAACAGGCGGTTTATCCCTGTGTATACAGGGAACACAACAATAACGGGTGAACACTGATCCGCAATGGCGGTTTATCCCTGTGTATACAGGGAACACCAGTCTTGAGTACGACCCGGACTATTTATCAACGGTTTATCCCTGTGTATACAGGGAACACGGATAAAAGCCAGTCCGTTTATTGACATAAGCCCGGTTTATCCCTGTGTATACAGGGAACACAATGCTATCTCAAAATTGGTAACTTTATTGTTCGGTTTATCCCTGTGTATACAGGGAACACTCTAATTGTAGCTATTTGTTTTATTTACAGTTATAGCGACCAACAAATTCTACCAGATTTTTTAAATTTTTAAAGATTTTTAACTTATTGATTTTTAATAAGTCGTAAGTAGGCTTTTTCCAATTTCTATCGTTCCACCAAGAAATACCAATTTTTAATTTAAATTCAAAAAGATATAAATATTCGAATGTACCTAAACAAAAAATATTATCTTTTACTCTCGTATTAGCGTGAGCTTTGCCCTACTGATTTATGGTATATTTTTTACACACGTTCACTATCATACAAGGTTTATTATCCACTGAATTACTATCGATTGTTTAATATAGAATGTAACTATCCCCTAAAATAGTACAGCAAAAAAGTAGAAAATTCTCTATGATAAAAGAAAAGGGGATTTAATTATGAAAAAAATGACTGAACATCAAATCGTCGCTATTTTAAAAGAAGCTGAAGCGGGTATTCCGGTTAAAGAACTGTGCCGTAAATATGGCATGGGTAATTCAACTTTCTATAAATGGCGAGAAAAATACGGCGGAATGGAAACTTCGGATATCAAACGCTTAAAGGAGCTGGAGGCTGAAAATCGCAAGCTTAAGCAGATGTTTGCCGAACTGAGCTTAAAATCCCAGCTTCAGGAAGAAATCATAAAAAAGCTTTAGTGCCCACAAAGGCACGTAAAACGTGGGCACAGCAAC
>NZ_LZHG01000012.1 GCF_001690355.1 Gilliamella sp. Choc4-2 | reverse complement strand
TCTTTATTCACCGATAATTGGCTAAACTCGGTGATAATGCCATAAACCTTGCGGGTGCTTTTATCATTGGTAAAATCACCCAAGGCACGGATTGCAGAACTGAGCGCATCGCTTACAACAGAATTAAATGAGAAAGTAGCCGGTTGGTTTAAAAAAGCATCGGTAGATAGGGTTTTATTGGCGCTGGTAAAAGTAATGGTGTAATGCCACAGCTGGTTTAAGGCCTCTTCGCCTTTGACGTTTAACACCGATATAGGAGTGCTGAGTTCATCAATGGTTAGTGTGTAACGGTTGTGGTTTTCGGTGTTTGATAATCCGCTGATTAACGTTTTACCCACTTGATGGATGATTGGATTTAAATCTTTTGCCATTTTTTATCCTTTTTATTCCATTCTATCTAATTATTGCATTAGTCGAACTGCTTTTAATGTCTATTTCAATTGTGATTTACCATCACACATAAAATAAGTCCATATTTTACCATTCTGATTTTTTTAAAACGGCAGTCTGTTCATAAACTATCATTACTTAGATAAATCAATTAATTGTTATTACATTATAATTATGCTCTGAAATGATATAGATTAATGGTCAAAAAAACAAAATTTTATTAACAAAATTTACAAAATTAATTATGAAATTCACAAAGAAGTCTATTTTTAATCGGTTAATTTTTATTAACGCCTTTTAATGCAATAAATTATATTTTAAAAAAACACTATATATTCTGTATGTAGAATTATTAATAATAAAACTATAATGACTAAATAGAATTTTAAAAATAAAAATACCGTTAGTATAACTAACGGTATTTAAACATGAATAAAAAAAGAATAACTAATATTAATTTTTTATTTCTTTATCGCTTTAGCATTAGGTAAATCGGTAACTGAACCTTCATAAATTTCAGAAGCTAAGCCGATCGATTCATGCAAAGTTGGGTGAGCATGAATGGTTAAGGCAATATCTTCTGCATCACAGCCCATTTCAACGGCTAAAGTGATTTCGCCAAGCAATTCACCACCATTGACCCCAACAACTGCACCACCTAATAAGCGATTATCTGCTTTATTGAAGATCAGTTTTGTCATTCCTTCAGAACAATCAGAAGCGATGGCTCGTCCTGAGGCTGCCCATGGGAAAATTGATACTTCATAATCAATACCTTTTTCTTTCGCTTCTTTTTCAGTTAAACCTACCCAGGCAACTTCCGGTTCTGTGTAAGCGATAGAAGGAATGGTTTTTGGATCAAAGAAGTGTTTTTTACCAGCAATCACTTCTGCTGCTACATGCCCTTCATGTACGCCTTTGTGCGCAAGCATTGGTTGCCCCACAATATCACCAATGGCATAAATGTGTGGTACGTTGGTGCGCATTTGTTTATCCACTTCGATAAATCCACGGTCAGTAACATTAACGCCTGCTTTTTCGGCACTAATTAATTTACCATTTGGTGTACGGCCAATTGCAACTAATACCGCATCATAAGTATGGGTTTCGGTAGTTCCGTCTTTCTTTTCCATGGTGACATAAATTGCATCATGTTTTGCTTCAACGGTAGTAACTTTAGTTTCCAATCGTAACGTGAATTTCTTTTGGATCTGTTTAGTAAAGACTTTAATTACATCTTTATCTGCAGCCGGGATCACTTGGTCAAACATTTCAACAACATCAACTTCTGAACCAAGTGCATGGTATACAGTTCCCATTTCAAGACCTATAATTCCGCCACCCATTAATAATAATTTTTTAGGAATGGTGGTTAGCGCTAAGGCATCTGTAGAATCCCAAATACGCGGATCATCATGTGGAATAAAAGGCAACTTGATTGGACGAGAGCCCGCTGCAATAATCGCATTATCAAAGGTGATCTTAGTGATCCCTTTTGATGAAGTCACCTCCATTGTATGACTACCGGTAAACTGTGCTTCACCTTGAATAACATTAACTTTGCGCATTTTGGCCATACCTGCTAGTCCATTAGTCAGTTGACTAATGACTTTTTCTTTCCAACCGCGCACTTTGTCTAATTCAAGTCTAGGTGTACCAAAATGGATACCATGTTCGGTTAATGATTTTGCTTCATCCATTACTTTAGCAACATGAAGTAATGCTTTTGATGGAATACAGCCTACATTTAAACAAACACCACCAAGTGTTGAATAACGTTCAACAAGGGTAACTTCTAGTCCAAGGTCGGCTGCACGGAACGCAGCGGAATAACCCGCTGGTCCAGCCCCTAAAACGACAACTTGTGTTTTAACATCTTGACTCATAATTTGATCTCCTTAATTACATCACTAAACGACGTAAGTCGGATAAGACGTTAACAATATGACTTAAGAAACGGGCACCATCCGCCCCATCAATCACTCGGTGATCGAATGATAATGATAAAGGTAACATTAGACGCGGTGTAAACTCTTTGCCATTCCAAACTGGTTTCATGCTAGAGCGAGATACACCTAAAATACCCACTTCTGGTGCATTAACAATTGGTGTAAACGAGGTCGTACCGATACCGCCAAGGCTAGAAATAGTGAAACACCCACCTTGCATATCGCTACCTGTCAATTTACCTTCTCGCGCTTTTTTAGAAATTGCTGCAAGCTCACGAGAAAGTTCAACAATACCCTTTTTATCAACATCTTTAAATACTGGTACTACAAGACCATTTGGTGTATCGACAGCAACGCCAATATTAATGTATTTTTTGATAATTAAGGTTTGGGCATCTTCAGATAATGAGCTATTAAAGCGTGGATACGCTGTTAATGCACTTGCTACCGCTTTCATGATAAACACAAGTGGAGTGATCTTAAGATCAAGTTTTTTCTTATCTGCTTCTGCATTTTGTTGCTTACGAAATGCTTCTAAATCAGTAATATCTGTTTCATCAAATTCTGTCACATGCGGAATCATTACCCAGTTACGGTGTAAATTTGCACCTGATACTTTTTGAATTTTAGTTAATGGTAAACTTTCAACTTCACCAAATTTGCTAAAATCAACTTTAGGCCATGGTAATAGACCAGGTAATGCACCACCTGTAGCGCCACTTTCAATTTGTTTAACAGCATTTTTTACGTAAGTTTGAATGTCTTCACGTAAAATACGGTTTTTAGGACCTGTAGCGGTAACTTTTGCTAGATTTACCCCAAATTCACGTGCTAAACGACGTACAGATGGTGTTGCATGAGCATAAGCATCGTTTTCAACAAACTCATTGCTTGATGAAGCAGGCGCTGATTTTGCAGCAACTGGTGCTGGCGTTGGCTCAGGTGCTGCTTTTTCAGCAACAGGAGCTGCGGCAGCTGGAGCTGCTTGAGTAACTGGAGCTGCACTAGATGTGGTTTCAAATTCCATGATTTTGGAACCTGTTTTTACTTTATCACCCACTTTTATCGTGATACTTTTAACTGTACCTGCAATGGTTGCTGGTACTTCCATTGACGCTTTATCACCCTCAACAGTAATTAATGAATCGTCAACAGATATTGTGTCACCCACTTTTACCAAGATTTCGGTCACTTCAACCTCGTCGCCGCCGATATCAGGTACATTAACATCAACAATTTGACTAGCTGCAGCTGTCACTGCTGCTACTTCAGCTTTTGGCGCTTCTTGTACTGGAGCAGGCGCTGCCGATGCAGCGCTACCCTGTTCATCAAAAACCATAATATCCACGCCAGTTTTGACTTTATCACCAATTTTTACTGAAATGGATTTGACAATACCCGCTTGTGGAGCAGGGATTTCCATTGAGGCTTTGTCGCCTTCAACAGTCATAATTGACTGTTCTGCCTCAACTTTATCACCAACGTTAACCAGAATTTCGGTTACTTCGACTTCATCACCGCCGATATCAGGTAATTTAATTTGAATACTCATTATGACAACCTCTTATGCAATTCGTGGGTTAAGTTTATCAGCATTGATCTCGAACTTTTTGATCGCGTCTTCAACAACACTTGCGTCAATATCACCGCGTTTAGCAAGTTCACCCAATGCAGCAACAACGACATAAGATGCATCAACTTCAAAATGATGACGTAAATTTTCACGGCTGTCACTTCGACCAAAACCATCTGTGCCAAGTACTCGGTAACTTTCAGCAGGAACAAATCCACGAATTTGCTCAGCAAAGATTTTCATGTAATCAGTTGAAACCACTGCTGGATTATTATTCATAATTTGAGCAACATAAGGAACTTTAGGTGCTTCGCTTGGGTGTAACATATTGTAACGTTCACAATCTTGTCCATCACGAGCAAGCTCTGTAAAGGATGTTACACTATAAACTTCAGAGCTAATACCATAGTTTTTCGCTAAAATATCAGCTGCTTCACGTACATGACGTAAAATTGAACCAGAACCTAATAACTGTACTGTTGGTTTGCCTTTTTGACCTTCAACGGTATCTAGTTTATAAATACCACGACGAATGCCTTCTTCTGCACCTTCGGGCATTGCAGGTTGTGCATAATTTTCATTAAGTGTTGTAATGTAGTAATAAACATTTTCTTGTTCACCATACATACGACGTAAACCATCTTGCATGATTACCGCAACTTCATAAGCATAAGCTGGATCATATGAGATACAATTAGGGATGGTTAATGATTGAATATGGCTATGACCATCTTGATGTTGTAAGCCTTCACCATTTAATGTTGTACGACCTGATGTGCCACCAATCATAAATCCACGTGCTTGTTGATCACCTGCTGCCCACATTAAATCGCCAATACGTTGGAATCCAAACATTGAATAGTAAATGTAGAAAGGAATCATTGGGAAATCATTAGTGCTATATGATGTTGCAGCAGCTAACCATGATGCCGTTGCACCACATTCGTTAATTCCTTCCTGTAGGATTTGCCCTTTTTCATCTTCACGATAATAAGCTACTTGCTCTCTATCTTGTGGCGTGTATTTTTGACCATGTGGATTATAAATACCAATTTGACGGAATAAGCCTTCCATACCAAAAGTACGAGCTTCGTCAGCTAGAATTGGTACTAATCGTGGTGCTAATTCTTTATCCTTCAGCATAATGTTAAGTGCTCGGACAAACGCAATTGTGGTTGATATTTCTTTTGATTGTGCTTCAAGTAATGAAGAGAATTCACTTAGTGGTGGAATAGAAACAGTACCAGAGAACTTAGTTAATCGCGATGGAACGTAACCATGTAATGCATTACGACGCTCATGGATATACTTGTATTCTGGAGTATGTTCTTCAAATTTGATGTATGGTAATTTTTCAAGTGCTTCATCTGTTACTGGAATATTGAAGAAATCACGAACATGACGCACGCCATCCATATTCATTTTTTTCACTTGGTGTGCAATATTTTTTGCTTCAGCTGCAGCTCCCATTCCATAACCTTTAATGGTGTGAGCAAGAATAACTGTTGGGCGATCTTTCGTTTCTTTTGCTCGTTGGAATGCAGCGAACATTTTAGCTGGATCTTGACCACCACGGTTTAATCTAAAGATTTCTTCATCAGACATATCTTTAACTAATTCTGCAGTTTCAGGATATTTGCCGAAGAAATGCTCACGAACATAAGCGCCATCTTTAGATTTTAATGTTTGATAATCACCATCTAGCGTTTCATTCATTAAGCGAATTAATTTACCTGATTTATCCTTTTGTAATAATTTATCCCAACGATCACCCCAAAGAACTTTAATAACATTCCAACCGGCACCACCAAAAACACCTTCTAATTCATTGATGATTTTACCATTACCCGTTACTGGACCATCTAAACGTTGTAAATTACAGTTGATAACAAACACTAAATTATCGAGTTTTTCACGCGTTGCAACGGTGATTGCCCCTTTTGATTCTGGTTCATCCATTTCACCATCACCTAAGAAAGCATAAACAGTTTGTTCAGAAGTATCTTTTAGTCCACGATTTTCTAAATATTTTAAAAAACGTGCTTGGTAAATTGCACTAATAGGACCAAGCCCCATTGATACTGTTGGGAATTGCCAGAATTCTGGGAGTAGTTTAGGATGTGGGTAAGAAGGTAACCCTTTACCATGTACTTCTTGGCGGAAATTATCTAATTGTTCTTCAGTTAAACGACCTTCAATAAATGCTCTCGAATAAACCCCAGGTGAAATATGCCCTTGGAAATAAATTAAATCGCCGCCATCTTTTTCATTGCGTGCTCGGAAAAAATGATTAAAACAAACTTCATAAAATGTAGCCGCTGATTGGAATGATGCCATATGACCACCAAGTTCCAGATCTTTCTTTGATGCCCTTAGTACCATCATAATGGCATTCCAACGAACAATTGAACGAATGCGTCTTTCTATTTCCCAATCGCCAGGATAAGCAGGTTGTTCTTCTACTGGAATAGTATTTATATAATTACTTGTTGAAGAACCAAAAAGTAACGGTACACCTCCATCTCTCGCCTTATTGACTATTTGTTCAATAATATACTGCGCACGTTCGATTCCTTCTTCACGGATAATTGACTCAACACTTTGTAGCCAATCTCGTGTTTCGACGGGATCGATATCATTCATTTGCATGTCCGACATATAAAAACCTCTTTTTTGTTTATAAAAATGCAGTATTTGCTATCCTTAGCTATGACTAAAGCTATGAAACTTTATAAGCTAGAAGCCTGCATTACGGAACTTTATTAATATCAGTCTGCCATTTTCAAGAAAAAAGTAAAGCAAACCAAGGTTTAGAAAAGAATGTTAATTCCTATCAAATTAATCAACCATTTCAATGATAATATTTAATACAGTGTTAGTTATTTGATAAATAACCAAATTTTACTAATGAATAAATACAAAAAAAAAGATACAATGTCTATATCGAAATCATCTACAAGTTGTCAAATTGTAGTAAAATCTGATATATATTTATAAATTTTTTGTTAATATCAATAAGCAATACCATGAGCATTAATAATGTTATCATTAAAGATTTACATATTGTTCCTTATATGCAAACTTATCAAGCTATGCATGAATTTACACAAAATCGTAATGAAAAAACACTTGATGAAATTTGGTTAGTAGAACATAAGCCTGTATTTACCCAAGGTAAAGTGGGTAAAGCTGAACATTTACTAAATCATACAAATATTCCAGTTATTCAAACTGATCGCGGTGGTCAAATTACTTATCATGCACCCGGTCAACAGATCATGTATACTCTAATTGATTTAAAAAGGCGTAAGATTGGCATTCGCAATATGGTAAGCTTTTTAGAAAATAGTGTCATTCAAACTTTAGCGCATTATGGTATTATAGCTTACACCAAAACAGATGCCCCTGGTGTGTACATTAATCATAAAAAAATTTGTTCCCTTGGTTTGCATATAAACCGGGGTTGTACTCTACACGGGCTGGCATTAAATATTGATATGGATCTTGCTCCCTTTAATAACATTAATCCTTGTGGTTATGCTGGGTTGCAAATGACACAATTAAAAGACTATGTTTCAAACATTGATTATAATGAAATAAAACAACTATTAACCGATAATTTTATTAATTATCTACCTAAGTATTAAGATACCAATTATGCAAAATAATGAAACAATAATCAGAAGCTCGAAATATCGCGATGCTGATAAAACACGCTTAATTCCAACAATAACATTAGAAGATTCTGCACCTCTAAAAAAACCTGAATGGATGCGAATTAAATTATCTGCTCACTCTGATAATATTGCACATATCAAAAATACCATGCGTAAACATGGGTTGCATTCAGTTTGCGAAGAAGCCTCTTGCCCTAATTTAGCAGAATGCTTTAACCATGGTACAGCCACTTTTATGATTTTGGGAGATATCTGTACTCGCCGTTGTCCATTTTGTGATGTTGCACATGGTCGTCCATTACCACCAGATCAAGATGAGCCAATAAAACTAGCTAAAACTATCCAAGAAATGAAGTTGCGCTATGTTGTTATTACTTCTGTAGATAGGGATGATTTAAAAGATGGTGGCGCTAGTCATTTTTCTTCTTGTACACAAAAAATCCGTGCTTTAAACCCTAGTATCAAAGTCGAAACGTTAACACCTGATTTCCGTGGTTGTATTGATGAAGCAATTGATGTCTTAAGTGATAATCCACCTGATGTATTTAATCATAATTTAGAAAATATACCTCGATTATATAAGAGAATCCGCCCTGGCGCTAACTATGAAGGATCACTTAAATTACTGGCAGCATTTAAAGAACGACATCCTGAAATTCCTACAAAATCAGGATTAATGGTTGGACTTGGCGAAACCAATGAAGAATTAATTCAGGTTTTAAAAGATTTACGTAGCCATGGTGTTACTATGCTTACCCTTGGGCAGTATCTACAACCAAGTAAATATCATTTACCTGTTGAACGTTATGTTTCACCGCAAGAATTTGATGAATTAAAACAGATAGCATTAGAGATGGGATTTACACATGCTGCTTGTGGACCTTTTGTTCGCTCCTCTTATCATGCGGACTTACAAGCAATGGGTAAAGAGGTAAAGTAGCATTTATTTACAACAAACATTAGCTATTATCATTTACCATAATAATAGCTTTAAACCATTGGCATAGATAATATTAGCTTTTAATGTTATCTATGCTTTATCTTTTTAAAATAGTATATAATTAAAACAGTGCACTAAATATAATAAATTTTTTATGCATTATTTTAGGTAACTTTTAATTATTTTTCCTTATATAACTAAATACAGCCTAATGTCACTAATAGCACTGATGAAAATTAAAAACTATGAAAAAATCATCATTTATTTTTTCAATTAATTATTTAGTTATCAACCACCATGAATCGACGATTTTCAGTCACAATTTGTAAAAATATAGGTAAGCTAATTTTTTCGCCTTTTTGTACTTTTCCATTAAGGTTATAAATTTTAGAGCGACCAAATGCATCAAGAATAATGGTTTTATCACTATAAAGTGCAGCAATTTCATTATCATTACCGGCAATAATCCATTCTCGTTTCTTGTTATTAAATAAATTGTTACCTTGGCTATATTGTGGTGGTGATGTGGTAACATGAAGAGCATCTTGCATTAATGTACGCATTATATCTGTTTGTGATGTAATATTGCTTATGTTTGTACTGTTTTTATTTGGCCATGACATGATTAATGGCACTTTTAAAGATGCTCGGCTGTAGTCTTTATCGTCATTACGCAATACTAATTTCTGAGCGGTATCTATTTTAATATCGTTTGTACCAGTAATAATAATCACCGTATTGTCAAAGGTATTAGTCGATTTTAGGTAAACAATGAGTGATTCTAGATATTGATCCAATTTTTTCGCTTCTGATTCTAGCATACTAACAGATAAATTTTTGTTTTTTACACCAAGAGAGTACTGTATAACCGAAAATAATGGTGCATGATTATGAATTCTGTTTTGCTCATCATACCATACCAGCCAATGATCGGTGATTTGTTTATTGGATTGTTTTTTCGGTTCAGGTATCGAAAAATTAGATAGTAAAGCCGAACGATATAAAGGTTCAGCAAACCCATCATACGAAAATAATCCTAAACTATAATGTTGATTGATTACTGTATCAAATAAAATTGAAGTTCTATGGCTTGCTAAAATACTATTATAATAGTTTGGATCTAAGCCATAAAAAAGCGAGAACTTATTAATATTAGATTGGTTACTTGCATCATAATGATTTACAAACTCGATATTCTCACTAGCAAATTGTTTTAACCATGGCATATTATGAGTAAGTAAGTAATTATTCCAACCATCAATAATAATCATCAATATATTTTTTTTGTTTTGTTTGTCATCATACGTTATACGTTCAAGTGGATATTCTATTGCGATGGCGAAAGGATTGCCAACTTGACTAACACGCGTACGGTAGTCATTTTCTTCCATAAAACCATAGCGTTCAAGAAAATGGCGAGCCGTCAATGGATATGATAATGGTAAACTTGATCGTTGCATGGTTATTGGTCGATAAAAATTTGCATCTGCCCAAATGTGAATAAAATGTGAGGAAACAAAACAGAGAATAAATATAATTACCACTGGTTTGGCATAACGTTTGCGTTTACTTAGGCTTCTTAGTTTTTTCCAACTCCATAACGCAAATAATATTTCAACCAATAAAATAAATGGAATAATGATAAAAGCAGAACTTAAAAAGGTCGCTTTTTGTGAGGTAAATAATTGCCAAATTGATAAATTAAGATGCATTCTAAAGTGTGAAAAGATCTCAATATCAATTAATAATAATGAGATGCCTAATGTCGCTATGGTAGTTGCTATTATTCGTTGCCAGCGAGAAGAATGTATAAAAAAACTTAATGGGAAAAGCACAATTAAATAAGTAATAAATGTTAAAAAACTAAAATGCCCAATTGCGCTAATAATGGCATATAGCCTCCCCATAAAAGTTCGTGGCCAATCTGCGATGATTAAATATTGACTTCCCAGAGCAATAGCAACAAAAACATTAAACAATGTGAACCAGTGCCCCCAACTAACAATTTGTGAGGAATGGTCATCTTTAAGATGATTATTTTTGAGTTTAAGCATATTTAATCGTTGATAATAAAGAAATAAATACTATATTTTGTTCTATAGTTTACCTGATTTTGGAAAATCTTTCTGTAATTTTTTTATTTGTTAGCATAAATGTTGGGGTAATTTGTTGGCGTTAATAGTGATACTTGCTATAATTTGCCGATTAATTTAGCTAACTAATAAGGCTATAATTTTGGCCATTACACAACTTAAAGCGCATCAGACCCAACCTGATTTAGCTCATGTTATTGAGCTTACTAATAAAAACAATGTAACAGAAGAATCAGCAATAGTTGAATTAAATAATTTGCTGGCTTGGCAACCACGTGTTGCATCTGCATTATCAATGTTATGTCCAAATAAGAAAACCAATTATACTCCAAGATTTATGCTGCTTAAAGCTCCTGAAAGCGAGCTGTTTTTTGACTTGCTCAAGCAAGCAGTTAAGCTAAATTTATCACCTACTACTCTTGGTTATAGTTATTTTTTTGGTGACAATAAAATTACATTGTCAAAAGCTAAAAATAAGCAAGATAATTTTGCCTCCCAAGATAGCTGTTTATCAGCAATTTATGCTGATGTAGAAAAGCTGTTTGGCTGTGTTAGACAACCTGAAAATAGCACAATGAGATTACAATCAGGACTTGTTCATCAAGCCAATGGCGGGGTTTTAATTTTAGGTATGCGTTCCCTACTTAGCCAACCCAATCTATGGTCACAATTAAAGCAAATGGTTATAAAACAAAAGTTTGAATGGGTTTCAACAGATGAAGCTCATCCGTTACCATTATCTATTCCGCCAATGCCACTTGATTTACGTATTATTTTAGTTGGCGATAGGTTAAGTATGGCTGAATTGCAGGAGTTTGAACCTGAGTTTTATACTTCTGTAATTTATACTGAATTTGAAAATGAACTACATATAAAATCATCAACACAAGTTGAATCGTGGTTGGATTATGTAAAATTCATCGCCAATAAACAAAATTTACCAATAATTGATTCATCTGCTTTTAGTAAAATTTATCGAGAGGCTATACGACATACGGGAGATCAATATTATTTACCATTTTCTGTCGATTGGATTCATTCAATGCTAGTTAATGCCTCGTATTTTGGTCAAGATAACATGATTAATGAATATTCTATTAATCAATCAGTTAAAGAAAAATCTTGGCGTGAGGATTATTTAAAGGAGCGAATCTATGAAGAAATCTTTAGCAATCAAATAATGATTAAAACTAAAGGGTATGTAGTAGGGCAAACAAATGGCTTATCGGTTATTGAATATCCTGGATATCCAATAGCAATTGGTGAACCAAATCGATTAAGTTGTTTGATTCATTATGGAGATGGTGAATTAATTGATATTGAGCGTAAAACTGATCTTGCTGGGAATATTCATACAAAAGGCATGATGATTATACAAGCATTTATTATGTCTGAATTTGCAATTAATCATCAATTACCTTTTTCAATATCGTTAGTGTTTGAGCAGTCTTATGGTGAGGTTGATGGAGATAGCGCATCACTTGCAGCACTCTGTGCAATTATGAGCGCATTATCTGGTATGCCTATCGATCAACAATTAGCCGTTACAGGTTCAGTTGATCAATTCGGTAATGTACAATCGGTTGGTGGCGTTAATGAAAAAATAGAAGGTTTTTTTACAGTTTGTAAACATCAAGGTTTAAACGGGCAGCAAGGAGTCATTATACCTGCAAATAATCAACGTCACTTATGCTTAAGTGATGAAATAGTTGAGGCTATTGAGCAAAATAAATTTTCAATTCATACCGTTGATCATGTCGCCGAAACTCTCCAATTAATTACAGGTATTGCTTATAAAGATGATAATAATATTAATCTGTATAAACTTATTCATGCTCGTATGCAATCTATGCTAATGCAGGATAAAAAAAAGGATGGTTGGCTAAGTAAATGGCAAAGATATTGCAAAAAATCTTAATACCCAATAAACTTTAGCCGTATTTTGTTAATTGTCTAATGGGAAAATTTATTTAGCCTTAGAGTTTTTACCGACTCTTGATGATTATTAATTTGATAATCATGTAGTAATAACAACAGATAAAAGGTTTTTTTATGATATTTGAACGTAAATCTTCATATGATAAATCAGACTTGATTAAATCAGGAAATAGTGAATTATTTGGCCATGATGGTCCACCATTGCCATCTGATTTAATGCTTATGATGGATCGTATTATTGAAATGAATGAAGAAGGTGGTAATTTTGGCAAAGGCTATATTGAAGCAGAATTTGATATTAACCCCGACTTATGGTTTTTTAAGTGCCATTTTAAGAATGATCCTGTTATGCCAGGTTGTCTAGGACTTGATGCTTTGTGGCAATTAGTCGGGTTTTATTTAGGATGGTTAGGTGGAAAAGGTAAAGGCCGTGCGCTTGGCGTTGGAGAATTGAAATTAAAAGGTCAAATTCTTCCAAAAAATAAAAAAGTAATCTATAAAATTCATTTCAAACGTGTTATTAATCGTAAATTAATTATGGGGATCGGTGACGGCGAAGTTTATGTTGATGATAAATTGATTTACGAAGCAACCGATCTTAAAGTTGGTCTTTTCAAAGATACGAGTGAATTTTAATTTAACTTTGTGTTTTATAATCAGTCTTACTATTTGTTTATAGTGAGACTGAAATTAGGTGCTTTTCTAAATAGTTATGAAAATAAATTTTATTGTTGATAACAATCTTTCAATTTATAATTATTTTTATCGTGTTAATTTTTAATGATTTCTGTGTTTTCATTTTTAGTTATAGTTAAGACAATATGATAACTAAATTCTTTAATTATTGATCCAATATGTGATAATAATGTTTTTATTAAAACAATTTCTTATTTTTTTAATTCTCGTCAGCTCATTAACTTCTTTAGCATTTGCAGATTTTAAAGGTAGAGTCATCAAAGTTATTGATGGTGATACCATTGAGATTTTAGTCCCCAAAAAAAGAACAGTTCGAGTGCGATTACTTGATATTGACGCTCCAGAACGTCAACAAGCTTATGGAAATATTTCGAAAAAATATCTAGCTTCGCTTATTTCTGGCAAAACTGTTTTTGTTAAAGAAAATAAAAAAGATATCTATAAAAGAACGTTAGGAACTATTTTTTATAATGGCACTAACATTAATATGAAAATGGTTAAAAACGGGTATGCATGGGCTTACCGATATAAAGGTATTGCTAATAACAAAAAAATGGTCGAATTAGAATATAAAGCTAGAAAAAACAAGATAGGACTTTGGAAAGATAAAAATCCTATAGCCCCATGGAATTTTAGAAGCCTAAATTAATATTGATTTAAGTGTTGTAATAACATATATTTTTTAATCGAGGAGACATTACTTCAAGCTGTTTTAGAGCATCTAAACCTTGTTTGCAACCAAACTCTTGATTATCTTTTGGCATTTGAGAAAGTTACTTTTTGTATCTTTTAAGCCTTTTTCATCATATCTGTTTTCTGTTTTCTGTTTTCTGTTTTGTAGCTGCCTCACTTCACTGGAATAGCTTTAGCAATTTTATCCACTTTATCGAAAGATACTTTACTGCTTATGATAATTCAGCCATAGCAACTGAAGATAAATCTAATAAAATGACTGATAATAATAATTTTTTCTTACGTTATTTTTCATTACAGGAATTTAGATTATTATTTTGATAATATTAAGAATTAGTTAAATATTGAAATTATAATAGCAATTTTTCAAATACAACAATATTGGCAAAATAAACGAATTAAAAGATGGAAATAATACAATTCAAAAACAATTTTAGGAGGCATCTTATCAGCATATTCACATGCTGATAAGATAAAAGAGGGGGCAAGTAATTACATTACTCTAACGTCTGCTGCAGATGGACCTCGTTCACTATCTTGGATAGAGAATTCAACTTGTTGGCCTTCACCTAAAGTTTTAAATCCTTCACCTGCGATTGCAGAAAAGTGCACAAACACATCTTTACTGCCGTCTGCTGGGGAAATAAAACCATAACCTTTACTTTCATTGAACCATTTTACTTGACCAGTTTTCTTAGACATAATAATCTTCCTATTAAAAATAAAATTTAAGCCGATTAAGGCTAACTTAAAAAAACATAAAACTCGGACTGCTTATAAACACTGAAAAGCGAAACTGAAGAGAACTAATACTAATGTTACTAATGTAAATAGAAAGTAAACTACAAACTGCTTATATCAAGATGTTACTAAATAAATCTGCACGTTATATGCTGTTGACTATTAACTCATATATTGCAGGTTAATGCAAGAAATGTTTATATAGTTTTTCTTTATCAGTATAATAGGCAAAACTTATATCATTTTCCGGTATAAGATTTTCCATAGTAAGAGAACAATATAAAGTTTAGAATTTTTATTCTTTACTAAGAAATTTGGATTTATTAATAGTTATTTCTACTGCATCGATCACAGCAGAACGAAATCCTTTTTTTTCAAGCATTTGCACACCTTCAATAGTTGTACCAGCAGGCGAACATACCATATCTTTTAGCTCACCGGGATGTTTTTTTGTTTCAAGTAACATTTTTGCTGATCCCATAACAGTTTGAGCCGCAAATTTGTATGCTTGTTTTCTAGACAGTCCGCCCTTTACAGCACCATCGGCCAACGCTTCAATAAACATAAATACAAAAGCTGGAGATGACCCACTTGCTCCTACAATGGCGTCAATTAAATATTCAGGTACGATCTCTGTTTCTCCAATACAGTTAAATAAATTTTGAACAATGGCTAATTCATCTTCTGATACTTCAGTATTAGGTGTAATAGAACACATTGCGGCATTGACTAATGCTGGTGTATTTGGCATCACTCGGATGATTTTTTGTTCATAGCCAACACTTTTAGCGATAGCTTTAATACTAACGCCAGCAGCCACAGAAATAATAATCGTATTTTTTTTCAATTCTTTTTGGATATCATTTAATACATCCATTATGACATTCGGCTTCACCGCAACAATAACAATATCGGACTCCCTTGCTACATTTTTAGCAGAATCTAAATTATTAATCATATAAGAGCGATTAAGGTTATTCCCTTTTTCTGGATGTGTATCATAAACGTAAAGTTGTTTTCCATGTACAATACCACTAGCTAAAATACCTTGTAATATTGCATTTCCCATATTACCTAATCCAATAAACCCAATGCGTTGTTCCATTTTTATGGCCTCTTTAAGTTTTATATGTACCTGTATAATAGTATAACGTATTTTTTATAAGAACTTTAAAAGTTATTTTGCTAATGATTTTGGTGTTAATTCTTTATTGTTTTCTTTATCTGTCTTAATTTTTTACTTTATTATGTTAATCGTCATTCTCAATTCTCTTTCATGATTTGCATCCCATATTGTTGACCAGTCTGCATCAACGAGAATATCTGATTAATCTTTCCTTCGTAAATAAGATGACTTACAGCAGGTGTATTAATTAGTATTTCAAACAATGCTTTACGATTACTATTCTCTAAAACTAATTTTTGACTGATAATCGCTTTTAAACTATTGGATAACCTTGCTCGAATAAAATCACGTGAGTCTTTATCAAACACACCAATAATACGATTAATACTTTTTATGGCTGATTGTGTATGTAAGGTAGCAAAAACTAAATGGCCTGTTTCTGCTAGCGTTAGAGCTGTATGTATTGCTTGTCTATTGCGTAGTTCACCAAGCAATATAATATCTGGATCTTGTCTTAAAATACTTTCTATTACAACATTGAAATGAGTAAGTTCTCGTTGTTGAATTAGTGATTTATCATTTTGATAAATAAATTCTATAGGATCTTCTAGTGTAATAATATGTTTAGAATCGGTTGCGTTAATATGTTGAACTAATGCTGCCAATGTAGTGGATTTACCACTTCCTGTTGCACCTGTTATCAAAATAATACCATTTTTTGTTTTTGTTAATTTAGGTAAAATATCAGGTGCAGCAAGCTCAGATAAACTGGGTATCCGCTGATTAATAATACGGAATACAGCAGAAATACCACGCTGCTGATAAAAAATATTTGCTCTGAACCGCCCTATTTCGTTAGTTTGATAAGCTATATCAATTTGCCCATGCTGTTGTAATCCTTTTTTTTGAGACTCGTCAAGTAAACTAAGCAACTCATTTTTTAATACCGAGGATACTAATTTTTCATGAGATAAAAAGTGCAATTGTCCATTAATGCGAATACATGGCTTTTCGCCACTTGAAAGATGCAAATCTGAAGCATTTTGAGTTACACTAAGTGCTAATAATGAGTTTAGCATTATATTTTACCTATTAATCATCATTTGGAAATTAATATGAATACCGTATATGACAATTTACTTGCCATTAAAAATGAAATAAAAAAAATTGCCTCGCTATGTGATAGAGATCCCAAGGATATTGAGCTTATTGCAGTCAGTAAAACTAAATCAGTAGCACAAATTACAGAAGCAATAAAAGCGGGGCAAGTTTCATTTGGTGAAAATTATGTTCAAGAAGGCATTGAAAAAATTAAGCATTTTAAGCAGAACATGCCTGAAATACCATTAACTTGGCATTTTATTGGTCCATTACAATCGAATAAGAGTAAATTAGTTGCTCAATACTTTGATTGGATGCATACAATTGATCGTTTTAAAATCGCTCAGCGCTTAAGCGAGCAACGCCCACCAGATATTCCTAAATTAAATGTATTGATTCAAATCAATATCAGTCAAGAATCAAGCAAATCAGGAGTTACACCTGAAGAAGCTGCTGATTTAGTAAATCAAATAATTACCCTTCCAAATCTAAAATTACGCGGCTTAATGGCTATTCCGGAAATTGAAAATGATTTTAAGAAACAATTAAGTGTTTTTACTCAAATGAAACAGCTTTTAAAAGTATTACAGGTTAATTATCCATTTATGGATACCTTGTCAATGGGAATGAGCAATGACATTAAAGCAGCTATTGTTGCTGGTAGTACGATGGTTCGCATTGGTAGGGCTATATTTGGCGAAAGGCAATATTTATAATATATTACTTAAATATCTTATTTTGAGGAATTTTAAATGACATCGCTTTTCTTTCTGGGAAAAACAGTTTTAACCGTTTGCCTTTATATTTTAATTTTGCGTTTATGGATGCAGCAAACTAGAGTCAACTTTTACAATCCTTTTACTCAATTTATTGTTAAAATTACTCAACCTATTTTAGGTCCACTACGAAAAATTATTCCATCAATTGGACGATTAGATACTGCAACATGGGGACTTTTGTATCTATTTGCATTATTAAAAGTAATATTTGTTTGCAGCTATAGTTTAATAAGTTTTCCATTTTGGGATATAAGTTATTTGCTATTTGCTTTTCCGGCAATATTACATGCAGTTGGACACCTTTTATTTTGGCTGTTACTATTTCGAGCAATCCTAAGTTGGGTTAGTCGAGGGCATTCAGATGCTGATGATCTACTTTCTCAACTAACAGAACCTTTAATAGCCCCAATTCGCCGAATAGTTCCGCCGATAGGTATGATTGACATTTCTTTTATGATCATTGTTTTTATTCTTATGCTATTAAATATGTTTGCATTCGATCTTTTTGGTTATTTGTGGATTATTCTGTAAAGCGGTTTATGAAAGCATTAGGTAAAAATGGAGCAACTGCTCCTTTTTTATTTTTTAGATTATATGATCTTCCCAACAAATTACATCTTTTTCATAAACAATACGGTTTCTAACTGATATTTTTAGTTTATGCATAAGTTTTTTATTACCAATAATAAGCGGATGCCATTCTGGTAATCTTCCATTTTTAGAAAAGTAGCGATATGAACAGGTCAATGGTAACCATTCAATAGTTAAAAGATTTTCACGAGTCAACTTAATACAATCCGGCTCATAATCAAATCGTTTATGATAATGTCTACACTGACAAGTATGAGAATCAAGCAGGTTACAAGCAACATTAGTATATAAGATTTCGTTTGTATCTTCGTCCATTAATTTATTTAAACAGCATTGACCACAACCATCACAAAGTTGTTCCCATTCTTCATCGCTCATTTGAGCTAATGTTTTAGATTCCCAAAATGGCTCTATCATACTTTAAAATCATCTTCTTTTAGCATTTGTAAAAAAAAACCATCCATTTTAATTTTTTTCTCAATCTCATCTGAAGTACCTACCACAAAACGTCGTTTACCATCAAGTAAAACTTTCATTACAAACACTGGTTTACCAAAAATAGACAATATTTTATCAGGGATAGTGGAAAAATTATTTTCTTTTTCAATATATAGATAACAGTTTTCTTTTTTAGAACTTCGATAGATATAACACCACATCATAAGGTAATCCTTAATAATTTTTTTTGAGGCTATTTTTTAAATAAACGCCTGCACCAAATAACCCTGGGTTATCATGTATTATGACATAAACAGGAATTTTTTTTACTAAGTATGACATTCTTCCTTTGTTTTCGAATGCTTCTCGGAATGGGGATGCTTTAAAAAACTCAATGAAACGAGGCACAATACCACCAGCAATATAAACTCCACCTTGTGTATTAAGCGTTAATGCTAAATTACCGCCAAAACGTCCCATAAATGTGCAGAAATAGGTTAGTGTCTGCAAGCTTAATGAGCAACTTTTAGCTAAAGCTTTCTTAACTATAATTTCAGGTGTTACATCTTCAATTGGTTGGTTATTAATTTGTAATAATGCTTGATAGATATTCACAATCCCATTACCTGATAAAAAACGCTCTGTTGATACACGTCCAAATCTTTTGCGTAATTTTGCTAAGATTCGATCCTCATCGTCATTTATCATAGGTAATTCAGTATGCCCACCTTCCCCTGGCAAGCTCATCCAGTTTTGATTCACTTTAATTAAGTGTGATACCCCAAGCCCAGTGCCGGCGCCATAAATTGCAATTGGGTAATCTAAATCCGGTTCATTTCCACCTATTTTAACTAGATCATGTTTAAGTAATTTGGGAATCGACGTTGATATTGCTATAAAATCATTAATTACTTCAAGCTTTGTTAGTTTCAATTCTTGCATTAATTCATAACGAGAAAATGACAAATTATTATTGGTCATATTTACTAGATCTTCATCATCAATCGGACAAGCAATAGCAATACAAGCCATCTCAATATTGACTGATTGTGCTTGCAGATAATTCTTAATTAACGTTAACAATATATCATTTTTTGAAATAAGAATTTTTTTAATGGCTGATAGCTCGTTGGTTGCTAAATTGTATAGCGCAAAACGGGCATTAGTTCCACCAATATCGGTGACTAGTGCATATTGACTCATTTAGTTCCCTTTTATAATAAATTAATTTTTTAATTTAAATAACAAGCTACTTTATTTGTCAGTTGTAGAAAGTAATATCATCAATTATTTATAACAATTTAACTAGGTTAACTTTATTGGTATTACTTATATTGGACCCCGCTAAATAAAGTTTAGCAGATAAAGTCTTAAATATTTAAAATAACCAAAGCCTATAGCCACTTTTTAAGTTTAAAATATATATAAGGTGCTACGCCAGCTAGTAACATTAAGAGTAATGAAAACGGATATCCATATTCCCATTTAAGCTCAGGCATATTTTCAAAATTCATACCATATGCTGAGGCAACCACTGTAGGTGGTAAAAATACTACTGAAACAACTGAAAATATTTTAATGATTCGACTTTGTTCAATATTAATAAAACTTGTTGCTGCCTGCATTAAAAAGTTTACTTTTTGAAATAATGATTCATTATGCGGCACAAGCGATTCAATATCTCGAATAACTTCACGAGCTTGTTCTAACTGCTCCGCTGGCATTTTAGCACGACGAACTAAATAATTAACTGCACGTTGGCTATCCATTAAACAGAGGCGCACTTTCCAAGCAGTATCTTCAAGTTCTGCTAATGAGGTAATAGCTTCATCATAGTGTTCTTGTGCAGAACGATCCATAATAATTAAACTTAGCTCTTCAAGCTCACTGTAAATATTTTCAATCTGATCTGCTAATTGTTCAACTTTAACTTCAAATAAATCAAGTAAAACTTCATATGGATTTCCATCACCCATAGTTTGATAACGTGAGCGCATTCGATATAAACGGAATGCGGGTAAGTCTCGCTCACGTAATGTAAATAAACGCCCGTTATGAACTGTGAAGGCAACTGTCGAGTTACCAGCTCGATCTTCAGCATCTTCATAAAAAAAGAAAGAGTGAACATGCAGGCCTTCGTTGTCTTCAAAAAAACGAGCTGATGCTTCAATATCATCTAATTCTATACTTGTTGCTAAGTTTTGTCCTAAATTTGCTAAAACAAATTCGCGATCGACTTCTTCTGGTTCAATTAAATCAATCCAGGTCGCATTATTTATGTCGCCTTCATTAATCTTCACTAATTGTTTGTTTTTTAGTCCAAACGCATTAATCATAAGGCCTCCTCCTTTAGGGGAAATGTTTTAGAACACGCTATTAACAAATGTGGGGCATTATACTCGTTCTATCTATAAATTCCTATGGTTAAGCTGATTTTTCTGTATTACAGGAAATTGTGAATTTCATTCCATTATTGAATTAAATTCGGTGATGTTACAGCTGTCTCATGCTACAATAATACACTTAAATATATGTGCACTTTTTAGGAGTTTATAATGGCAAATCGAGGAATAAATAAAGTCATTTTAGTGGGTAATTTAGGTCAAGATCCAGAAGTTCGCTATATGCCAAATGGTAATGCTGTCGCTAATTTTAGTATTGCAACGTCAGAATCATGGAAAGATAAGCAAACTGGTGAAACACGTGATCGTACAGAATGGCATAGAGTAGTCGTCTTTGGTAAATTAGCCGAAATTGCAGGAGAATATATTAAAAAAGGAACTCAGGTTTATCTTGAGGGACAATTACAAACTCGCAAATGGCAAGATCAAACCGGCAATGATCGTTACACTACTGAAGTTGTTGTGAATCCAATTGGAGGTACATTGCAAATTTTGGGTTCTCGAAATAGTAATGAAGCATTTGAAGATGGATCACAAAAATGGGGACAAAGTGCTAATAATGTTTCTTCTGCACCTACTGCGGCGCGCTCTTCAACACAAAGCATACCAACTTCTCATACTAAAGCCCCTGAACCCCCAATGGATTTTGATGATGATATTCCATTTTAATTTTCGCAATAACTGGGTGTCAAAGTACGCCCATATTTCTTTTATTTATAATTATTTATCTGCAGTCAATCAATTGAAAAAAATGGTCACTATGATGTTTCAACTTGAGTTGTTTACACCGCTTTAATTTTAGTGCTTTTATTGTTATGTATTATTCTTTAGCTTTGTATACGAAGTGCTAGCAGTATAATGCGCTGTGTAGAAAAAGTGGCATTGAAGCTATTTCAAAAATTATGGACTCTTTATTAGCTTGTGTTGGAATACAGTTTATAATCAATGGTGTAAAAGAATTAGTATTAAATTTTACCAACATCTAATATAAAAATAAACTTAATAAAACTAAAGCGTTGTTATGCTTTTAATCATTTCTACTCGCATTAAATAATCATAGAGTGGAATTAGTTGTTTAAACCCTTTAACTAATTTTTTGGGTAAATCACTATTTAACACGTCTTCAATATGATTACTTGTCACCATAACCGCAAGATTTTTTCGGTTATACCAGGTTGCAACTTTTTCTTCTTGTTCTTTGATCAATGGACGTTTATAACTTTCCCCAACAAGCTCAAATGGTTTTTTGACACAACGTGCCATAGCTAAAAACTTCTTAGTATCATTAAGAATCTCATCTCGAAAAATATCCATCGTTTGTTTTGATGAACAATAATAGCCAAGTCCATATTGATAACTATTTGGACTAATTTCAAAAAAGTAAGCGGGAGCCTCTTTTCAATCTTTATTGGGGCGCTTAAATGTCAACCATAATCGGCTACGATAAAGTGATTTATCATTTGAAAAACGGGTATCTCGATGTATACGTGAAATTGTTTTACCAATAGCTGGGCGAGTTTCAAACCATTCGTCAATTTTAAGCATTTCCGGAGCTAATTGTTCAACCAAAAGCCTAAATGGTTTAACTAAATCGTTATCATAAATAGCACGATGTTCTTCAAACCATGGTTTGCTGTTATTTATCCAAGCATCTTGTAAAAAATTAAGCCCATCTTGCGTAAACCCAGTAAAGTTTGCCATTGCTTACTCCTTAAATAACGCTCTTACTTTTTCTAAATCTTCTAAAGTATCAACACCAATTGCTGGAGGCTGTTTTGCCACAGCGACATGAATTTTTTGACCATACCAAAGTACTCTGAGTTGCTCTAACATTTCAATTTGCTCAAGTAAAGATGGAGCCCAATTAATATACTGACGAATAAAACCTGCACGATAGGCATAAATACCAATATGACGAAGATAAAAATCACCAATGCTAGGCAGTTTTAATAGATCAGTCGATTTAGCAAAACGATCTCGTTCCCAAGGAATCGTAGCACGAGAAAAATAAAGTGCATAGCCTTCTTTGTCAGTCACAACCTTAACCGTATCAGTATTAAATGCTTCGTCAACAGAATTAATTGGTACGGCTAACGTTGCCATTCCTGTTTTATATTGCACCAAATTTTCTGCCACTTGATTAATAATCATAGGTGGTATTAAAGGTTCATCCCCTTGTACATTAACAATAATTTCATCATCTGAAAATTGATAAGCATTAATGACCTCTGCTAACCTTTCGGTACCTGAATTATGCTTATCACTTGTCAGAATGACTTCTCCTCCATGCGTTTTGACTACATCAAAAACTTGTTGATGATCGGTTGCAATAATCACTCGACTGGCTAAGGATTTTTGCGCTTGTTCCATTACACGCACAATCATAGGTTTTCCATGAATATCCGCTAATGGCTTAGCAGGTAAACGGCTTGAGCCATATCTAGCAGGAATAATAACTGAAAAATTCATAACTAATATCCTGCCTTTTTATTCTTGAGTAGATAATGGCTTATTAAGTGACTTTGCTTCACATTCAAGTAAAACAGGAATATTATCTTTTACAGTATAGACTAAATTATCAGCTAAACAAATTAGCTGTTGATTATTCGCATCATACTGTAGTTGCTCATGGCATTTTGGACAAGCAAGTGCGCTTAAAAGTATTTCTTTCATATTTTATTCTCTTTTGGAATTTATTTTATCTAATAAGGAACAGATCTGCTCAATTACTTGCACGGGGATTACCGCATCAACTGGTAAATACCACCAATTTGCTTGAGCAAATTGTCTGCATTTAACCGCATCTTTTTCAGTCATTAAAAGAGTTTGGTCAAAATTTGCAATATCGTTTAACAATAACAACGTAAATTGTTGATGATCTGCAAAAGGAATGGTTTTAATTACATTCATTTGCATTTTAATCAACATATCAAAAAAACGGTTAGGATGGCTAATACCTGCAATAGCACAAATATTTTGTAATGAAGATAATGGTTTTTTTTCTTGAGTAAGCAAATTTACCGCGTATCGTGGTGCTAATTGCATTGTGTAGACTTTATTAGGGTACTTTTGAGCTAGGTTATTTACACTATCACCATTTATAATGATTAAATCAACCGACTTTAATCGACTTTCTCGTTCTCGCATTGGTCCTGCAGGCATCCACCAACCATTACCAAATAAACGTTTTCCATCAACAACTACAACTTCAATATCACGCGATAGCGCATAATGTTGCAAACCATCGTCAGTCAAAATAACGTCTAATTGATACCGCTTTAATAGTGCTTGAACAGCGTCAGAACGGTGTGGAGATACAGCAATAGGCACATTAGTACGTTGATAAATAAGTACAGGTTCATCACCTGCTTGTTCGGTTGTTGTTGTTTTATTTAAAATAAGAGGATAACAATCAGACTTACCACCATAGCCTCGTGAAACTACTCCAACTTGTAATCCTTTTTGTTTTAGCGATTCAATTAAACCAACAACTAGTGGAGTTTTGCCATTACCACCAACAGATAAATTGCCAATAATAATAATAGGTACGGGTGAACGCCAAGGTTTTAAAATACCTAATCGATATAAAAAGCGACGAACAAGAGCAATCAAACCATATAATAAAGAAAATGGTATTAGTAACCAAAATAAACGATTTTTACCATACCACAGTTTTTCAATCATTATTTAATCACCATTTAATTTTGTTTCTTAATAAAATTCAATTAGTTGATATATTTTTAATATATCCCATTATTCTATTTTTAATCTATTAATTTTATAAAACTTATTAATAACTGGATATTTTAAGTAAAGCCTTAAAAGGGAATTATCTTATCTTATAATTAAAAAAAATACTAAATCAATTTATGAATAGTTTAATAGTATTTTACTGAAATTTTTTAATATTATATTTAAAAAATTCTTTCTATTAATAGAAATTGATGCAATAGTGATTTGATAAAACAATTATTGAGGTTTACTAAATGATAAACTCAAAATAATTAATCTATAAATTTGGAAAATTTGAACATAATAATATAAAAGAGAAAACAAATATAACCATTTATTTTATATGATATTTTTCAACATTCAAAAATCTATATATCATTGATAAATGATATATAGATTCGTAATTATGTTAAAGAATTTTCAATCTATTTAGATTGTGCTTTTTGTAAGTAAGCTTGGAAATCTTGTTTATTACCATCAAAAACGATATTACCGCTATTTAACATGATTACACGATCGACAAAATTAAGTAGATTAGTTCTATCTGTTGCGATAATCATTGTTTGTCCTTCTTTTGCACGTAATTCTAACTGAGCTAATAGCAATTTTTCGGAATTGGGATCTAACTCAGCTGTTGGATTATCAAGGAGTGATATTGTATGCGGAGATAATATAAATCGTGCTAAAGCTAACTTTTGACGCTGTAATATTGTTAAAGGAACAGGCAATTGACGCCAATGAGTATCAAGCCCATTGTTTAAAAACGGGAGTAAACTGTGTAAATTAACTTGTTTTAATACTTCAAGAGCTCGCTCATGCGTAATTTGGTTAGGCTCATTATTTAAAGTAAGATATTCATAAACTGTTTCACCGATAATACCACTATATTGCCATAGATAGTGGGTTTCACTACGTAACGAATCTGCAATTGATTTGGTTAACATAAAGCCATTCCAAGTTATATTACCTTCATTTGCACCTAAAATACCTAGTAATAGTTTTAGTAATGTACTTTTGCCAGCCCCAGGACCACCAACTATAGCAATACGCTCGCCTTGCTTAATTTGCAAACTAATATCATTTAAACATGGTAATGAGGGATGATATTTAAAACTAACTTTTGATGCACTCCAACCATTTTCTGGACCATTAAATCCACTTAATAATCCATTTTCACTTTGTTCCTTATCTAGAAGAACATTTATTTGATTCATTGAGCTAGTCATACGTTGGAGGTTTGGTAACATATGCATTAACGAGAAGAGAGGTTGACTTAAACGCCCACCAATGATAATTGTTGCAAATAAACCCGCTGGTGACATATTGCCTGTTTGAATAAGATAAAAGGCAACAATAACAGCTAGCACAGTCTGTAAGCTCATTAGTCCCATTAAAAATGAGCTACAACGATTATGAATAATAAATCTTTTTTGTTCATTTTGTTGTGCTTTTTCGTTACCAGCTAAAAATGTGTATGCTGCTTCTTTGTAAGCAACTGAAGATTGATAATATTCAAGAGTTGTTGAAGAGAAAGGAACCTGCGCATTAATAGTTTGTATAGCTTTATTTTCGTAATAAAAAAGTGTAATACGAACTATTGCACAGATAAATATAACAATAGGTACAATAATCAACCAACCAGCAACTATCGCAATAACAATAAAATATAGAATACTAAATACTAAGTCTAAGACTGTACTAGAAAAAAATGCCAAAAATTGCATTCTAAATTGATTCCAGCTATTCATTGCTTCAATAACTTTACGTCCCCATTGAGTTGTAACGCTAGGCATGACTTGAATAAGTTCTAAAATAATTTTTGGTTCTAGTCGATATTGAACAAGCGATGAATATTCGCAACCTAATTTTATTCGATCCATTCGGAAATAATACTCTACAAAAATTGCAAGTATTACACCTAAAGAAAGTGTCCAAAGTGATGCATCTGCCTGCCCAGGAATAACACGATCATAAATAGCATTTAGATACAAAGGAATAATCATAATAAATAAATTTATAATTAATGTTGTCCAAAAAAGACGTGAAATAATTTTATTTTCTTTTTGGCCAAGCACTAATAAAGAACGCCAAGTTAACCTATTTTGCCTTTCTGTTGGTAAAACACGCCAAGTATTTTCTGGCAATTGCTTTAACTTTACATTCTTTTCATTTTTAATTTTATTAAATCGAACGGAAAGTAAAAGCCATCCTGTATTTTCTTCAAAAGCGACATATAAACCTTTATTAACTGCATTATGATCTTTTGAACAAGGAAACAACTCAATACCAAGGTATTTTTTAGCTAATTCAAACAATGTTTCTTGAGTTATATTTTCATCTAGCTTATCGACTTGCTCCTGCCACTCCCATTGACCAATAGGTAAGGATAGTTTTTTTGCAGCCCCAGATAAGACCGACTTTAATTGTGAAATACTCGAATTATTTAAAGTATTTGAAGATAATTCACTATTCATAAAGATATTTAATACCTATACATGATTCCAAGTTAATGTATGGGTACCGTCAGTCCACTGATCAATTCCTGCAGCAACTTCAGTATGAACCCATGTCCCCATGCTATCAAGGATTTGAAGCGAATCAGCGCTATCTGTATCAAATTGGATATTATTATTATCCATATTTTTAAACAGATCATCAATATTAACAATAATAAAATCACCATTAACATTATCTTTAAAATTGAACACATCTATATGTCTAAATAAGCTATTATCAAATGTGGTAAAATCAAAGATTCCTGAACCTACACCCTTTGCTTTTGATACTGCATCATTGCCTAAGCCACCATCAATCAATTTGTATTTAGTTAAATCAGAAAGTGATTTGAATTGGAAATCATCATTTTGGTTAGTTCCTATAATATTAGCGATAAAATAAATTTGATCATCGCCCAAATTACCTTTATGAACTTTACCTGCTGACATATCAACTTTAATAGCTTCACTTATTAAGTGATAATCCAAAGTTGTCGTACCAGAAGCTGCATTATGACCATTAACGATTTTATCATTACCTGCACTTCCATAAACAATATCATTACCATCTCGAGTATAAATTTGGTCATCTAAATGACTTCCATAAATGATATCGCTGTTATCAGTACCAATTATTGAATAAATATTGTTAAGCGAATCTACTCCATTATATCCATTGTTAGAAACCTTACCTGTTTCTAGGTTAGCTACGACACCTTGCCCTGTTCTGACCGAAGAGTAATCTACAACAGCATCTGAACCTACACCAGTTAATTTATTATTTCCTGCACCTCCAACTAAAAGTCCCTTTCCAGTTAGAGCATCATCGTATTGTGAGCCTCTAATGTGGTTGATTCTAGAGATTTTATCATGTCCACCAAAACCATTAGTTGCAGTACCATTACCATTTTCATCTAAAGTAACTATAACACCTTGGTTACCTGAATCATAAAAAATCCAATCATCACCACCACCACCATCAATAATATTATCGCCGCCATTTGCACGAATATGATCATGTTGAGAGCCACCAATAATTCTATTACCTATTGATTTATTACCGTTAATTTCTGCACTACCACTTGTCATTAACATAACGTTAGTAATACTGTTCATGCTTACCTTACTACTGCCTGTAATGATTTGGTTTTCAAGATCTATCATATAACGACCAGTCATGGTATTTGACAATATGATAGTATCCTTTCCACCATTCCCATTTATTAAAGTTGTACTTTTATCCAATAAAAATATATCATTGTTAGCCGTACCAACAAACTTTGTAAAGGCATTATTGGTGAAAGTATCCTCATACTGTTGACCATTTATAACTTTGATTACTTTACCGTTGACAGCATCTACTTTTATTCCATCACCTTGGCCAACGTTATTTGAATAACGACTATAATCTAATGTGTTTGTTCCACCTGCTTTTGCAATAATCTCATCATTACCTAATGATCCATAAATGATATTATTAAAACCACCACCTAGTGTTATTTTGTTATTTTCTGCATTACCTTCAATAACATCATCAAATGCTGAACCAACAATATTTTCGATATTTTCTATAATGTCTTGTCCATATTTACCATTCTGTTCTGAGCCATTTTTATTAGCGATATTATTTTGTAAGCTAACATCAATATTACTATTAACGTTACTATAATCTAATGTATCTATACCTACGCCACCATCGTAATGATTATTCATACTACCTTTACCCACTATAATATAATCATTACCATTACCAGTGCTTATCTTATAGTCAGTATTATCGTTTAAGGTAAGATGATCATCAAAATTTGTAGCAATAATGCCATTAATACCGACCAATTGGTCTGTACCACCAAAGCCATTTGAGTAAGCTCTCTGTGTTTTTAAATTTATATTAATTGCAGAAGTTGCCAAACTATAATCAACGGTATCATTATCCATCCCACCTATATAAGTGTTATAACCTTTACCTGCAATATAAATATTATTTCCTGATTCGCCATGAATTACAGCACGGCTTGTTGTATCACCATTAATTTTGAATATATCATTACCTGCTCCGCCATAAATAGTCATACTACCATTTGCTGTTACAAATAAATCATCGTAATTACTTCCTATAATTGTTTGAATATTTTTAAGAGTATCTTTTCCACCGAAGCCATTAGCTTCGACTTGCTCTACACTATTCGCTAAATTAACGACAATTCCATTGGTTGCATATTCATAGCTTGCTGTTACATTACCCCCATTACCACCAATTAAGGTATTATTTCCACCCATTCCAATTAAAGTGTCATTTCCACCATTACCAATAATAATGTTATCTTTATCATCACCTTTTAATATGTCATCAAAATGCGTACCAGTAATATTATTAATATTTTTAACGGTATCATTACGTCCCATACTATCAGTAACAGATCCTTTAGTTAAATCAACATTAATACCCTTGGCTGTTGTTTCATAACTTAAGGTGTTAATACCCTCTTTACCATCAATATAATTAGCATTCCCACCTCCAACGATGAAAACATCGTTGCCAGCGCCGCCAATGAGTTTATTATCAGTATTTAAATCTCCAATGAAAGTATTATTACCATCATTACCAACAATATTTTGAATATTCTTGAGTTCTTGATTCGCAGCACCTGAAACCATATTAGCATTTAAATCAAAAATTAAATCCCCTTTTACTTTAGAGTAATCAACAGTATTTACACCTGCACCACCATCATAAATATCCTTGGAATTACTGGCAATAATTACATCATCACCCGCACCACCAATGACATGTACATTATTAGGCTTACTTGATAAGAGAAGGTTTCCATCCATATCAACAATCGATGAAGGAGATTCGACAATAGAAAAATTAAAATTTTCTGTTTTTGTTACACCATTTTTATCGGTATAGGTAACATTCACACCAAATTTATTAATCTGATTTTCAGGATATAAAAGGATAGCTTCATTTGGTAATAAGCCATACTTATCACCTTGAGGAGTACCTCCTTTGATAATTTCATATCCCTGAGGAAGCCCAGTTATGCTATCAATAGTTTGCGCATCATCAAAAGAAATAATACGAAGAATTTTACCCTCTTGAATATAGTTTCTATTTGTAACATCGATAGTCCAGTTAGCATTTTCTGTCGAAAGATCAACAACAGTATTTGAATATTGTTCACTAGCACCATCGGTTGTTCTAGCAGCTAAATTACCACTACCTACCTTTACAACATGTTGAGCACCATCAATTAGCCCTTCCCATTGATAAAGTTTGACTTTTGGGGGTTCTGGTGCCAAATTCTCACTTGACTGTGGTTTTACTATTGGTGCTACACCATCGATATTAGATTCGTAATTTGATGAATCGGAACTCGAAGATGATGTTGAACTTTTCTTAAGCATTATTGTAGAATTCGGCGATTTGAGTTTGTTAAGTGTTATCTCCATATCAATATTCATCATTTCATCCAGCGATGACTCAACATCAGCAGTCGACATGTCAGCACCACCACTACTATCAATAACCACAAAATTATCAGTCATATTAGTTGTGACATCGACAGTTTTATCCTCGGTGCTATGTGCGTTTTGTTCATCATCTTTAGTAACATTATGATCGGGAACATTTGTCTCAATAATATTTGGAGAAGTTTCTTCCACATGTGCTAAGCTTAAAATATCATAAGAAGTTAGCTTTTTCCCATCATTAAATGCAAGAGAAAGAACTCCACCATGAAAAGAGGCTAATTCTGCCCCCATTGTTAAGATTAATTTACGCCCATCACCTGTTGTAATAATTAAATCAGGACCATTAATTGATAAAACTATATTATCCTTTTCCCATGATGCGTTAATATTATTATCTTTAAATGTAAATGGGATCACTGAAAAAGCTGAGTCTGACGGTGTCAATGCTGTATTTGTATTACTCATAAACTTATCTCATTTCTTACTTTATTGTGATTTAAACGCGATTAACTACTAATTCATTTGTGCCGTCAGTCCACGTTTCTGTAGAACCACTTGTTGTATGACTCCAAGAGGAGGAATTAATTACGGCTAAATTATCATTACTATCTAAGACAAATTCTACTTTGTTCTGATCCATATTATTGAACAGGATTGATAAATCAATAGAAATATTATCCGTTTTACTATCATTAAATTCAAAACGTTCAATGTTTTTGAAAATAGTTTGAGCATGCGATCCAAAAGAGAAATTGCTTGATTCGCCTGATTTTTTAACTATGTCTTGACCTAATCCACCATCAATTATTTTGTAATTATTTAAGTCTTTTGATGAAGATATTTTAAATACATCGTTTTCATTAGTACCAATAATATTTTCGATATTTTTAAAAGTATCTTTACCATTGCTACCATTATTACCTTTAAAAACTGTACCAGCTTGAATATCCACTTCAATTTTCGTATTACTTAATTCACTATAATTTAAAGTGTCATTGCCATTACTACCGTCATATTTGTCGTTACCTTCGCTACCATAAAACATATCATTTCCAAAACGTCCTGTTATGATATTATCATTTGCGTTACCACGAATAACACTATGATTTGAACTAGCGGTAACATTATTAATGTTAATCAGCGTATCGATTCCTTTTGCTCTATTACCTTTTTTGATAGCTGTCCCAGTTGTTAAATTGATATCAACAAATTCCGCATGATAATAATCAACTATCGCATTACCTATACCGTCGATTGTATCATTGCCAGATAACGTTTCAATTTTTCCACTCGCTTTGATGTAATCATCATAATTAGTCCCTATAATTCTGTTGATATTCTCGATTGTATCAACACCACCATAGCTATTTTGTGTTGCCATACCCGTCCCTGTTTCATCAAGCGAAATTACTAGACCTTGACCTGTTTTTGATTCCATATAAGATATGAGATCGGAACCACCCCCACCAATTATGTAATTACTTCCCCCCATAATATAGAAAGTGTCGTTTGAAGCCCCTCCAACAAACTTGGTTACTCCAGTTGTTTTAGTGTAACCTACATTGCCGTTAATATTTGAAAATCTCACTTCATCAATATTATTTATTTTATGTTGATATAGTGTATCTTTATTCCAATAATCAATCTCTTTTTTATTAAGAGATGCTAAAACTTTTCCTGAAATGTTACTGTAATCAATGGTATCATGGCCTGCACCACCATCTATTTTTTGAAAACCAGTTGATGCAAAAAAAGTATCATTACCACTTGAGCCAACAAAATTGTTAAAATTTAAGAAGCTATCTACACCTGAATTTTTACTAACTTCACCAGTACCGATATTAACTTTCACACCATTAGTTAAATTATCATAACTTAATGTATTATCACCTGCTCCGCCATCGATAGTGACATTGTCTATACCACCGTGAATAACATCATCATAGTCGGATGCAATAATTTTTTGAATATTAGTTAACGTGTCCTTACCACCAAAACCATTATTCGTTACGTTACCAGTTAGCAAATTTATATCTAAACCAGTAATTGCATTACTATAATTAACAGTATTAGTAAAACCCGCACCGTTACTTCCACCATTAATTACGTTATTACCATAACCAGCAATAAAAGTATTGTTTCCTAAACCACCATCTATAGAATGATCACCATTACCTAAAATAAAATAATCGTCATGATTAGAACCAACTACCTTATTAATATTTTTTAAAATATCAATACCATAAAAACCATTTTCAAATGCAACTCCCTGATCAAAATCCAAAATTACTCCAGTAATTGCCGATGAATAATTAACGATATCGTTTCCTATTCCACCTAAATAATTATTAAATCCCACACCAGCAAAATAAATATTATTACCACTATTACCACTTAAAAATGTAATACTTGCATCATTACCGGAAATATGGAAAATGTCATCTCCTGCACCACCATCAATTATAGTTGTCCCTACACCTGTATGGAAAATATCATTATGGCTACTTCCAAGAATATTTTGAATATTGATAAGTGTGTCTTTACCACCAAAACCATTTTTAATAACTTGTTTATCAGAATTTCTTAAGTCAACGTTTATTCCTGACTTTGCGTCAGCATAACTGGCAGTATTATTTCCTTCACCGCCATCAAGAATATTGTCCCCCCCCATTCCTGATAAAACATCATCACCTTTGCCGCCATTTATCTTATTATCTTGATCATCGCCAATCAGTACATCGTTAAATAAACTTCCTATAATATTTTGTACATTAGACAAAGAATCTGAACCACCATTTCCATTATTAAGTGCGATGCCTTTAGATAAATCAACCGAAACTCCACTCGCCGCAGCTTCATAATTGATGGTATTTTCACCTTTTCCACCATCAACAATATTGTTTCCACCGTTACTAATAATTACATCGTTGCCATCACCACCAACTAATTTATTACTATTTGTTAAATGTCCAATTAAAGTATCACCATTATTACTACCAACCACATTTTGAATATTTTCTAAGGTATGATGGGTATTTTTTGAAGTACTTTCACCTTTATTCAAATCAATAATTAATGATTCTTTTAGTTGACTATAATTTACTGTATTTGTTCCCTCACCTCCATCATAATGCCCATTCTGGTAACCAGCAAAGATGGTATCGTCTCCACTACCTGCAGTAATATCAACATGGTTTTTAGATGAAGCTAGTTGAAAATGTCCTTTACTATCAACGATAACACTAGGATTATTGGAAACATCGAAATTTGCTTCTTCTGTTATATTTTGCCCATCATTATCAACATAGCTGAATGAAAGGTTGAAGGTAAAATTTACTCCTTCAGGATATAAAATTAGAAATTGATTTGATTTTAAACCGTACTGTTTACCTAGAACAGAATCACCTGTAATTATTGTCATATTACTAAGTTCACCTGTTACAGAAGTAACAATTCTAGCATCATCGACTTCAATAATGCGACCGATTTTCCCGATAGGAATCATATCAGTATTATTTACATAAATTGACCAATCTTCCGTTTCCTCCGATAGATCAATATGAACCTTTTTATATTGTAATGCAAAATTATCAGAAGATGCTGCTTCATCATTGCCAGTTCCACTCATCCAAGTTTTTGTTGTTTGATCAACAACAGATTTAATCTGGAATAGCTTAATTGCCGGAATTTCGACTGCATCAGGTTTTTTATCAACATGGCCTTCATTGTTCTCAATCATAAGCGGCGCTTCTGCAATAAATTTTTCTGGTAATGATTCAGCTGTATCCGATGCTGAAACTAAAGAACTATTCTCTGATACATTTACGTCAATTTCTTTAAATGATGGAGAAGATTTTTTAGATATCATTTTTTCAAGTTCTTCAGTACTATCTTCCTGTTGTTGTAATTTACTTTCAAGATTTTCAATCTCTATAAATTCAACAACTTCATTTGCTAGCGACTCTACTACTTCTATATCATCTTGCCCTTTTAACTCAGATTTTGTATCAATAGGAGATTCATTATTTTCAGTAAATTTAGGGGCTGTATTGATAAAACTGGCTTTTGATATTATTTCATCTGAATTTATAGTTACACCATCTTTAAACTTGAACGTGAAAATATTTTGATCTAACGATGCAAATTTAGCTGCTAAAGGTAATATTAATTTTTTATCACCAGACTGAACAATTAAGTCAGTACCATTAATTAATAACTCAACATCTTTATAGTTAACAGGAATATAATTATCTGCATATGTTGCAGGAACGACGGCTATTTCCGGAGATGCTGGTATTGGTAATTGATTATATGACATCTATTTACATCCATTCATTTAATAAGTTAAGGTTCAGAAAAAATAAGAGAACTATTTGACAATAAAGGTTTTAAAAAGTACTCAAGTAATGTTCTTTTTCCAGTAAGCAGGTATGCATCAACGCTCATCCCTGGATACATTGTAACATTATATTTTTCAGCTGGAACTTCAATACTTACAAGATAATAACGCCCTATATTTTCATCAGATAAAGCATCAGCGCTGATAACAGAAACTTTGCCTTCTAAGGTATTAGCATATGAAACATCAAAAGCACTTACATGTAATTTTGCGACCATATTTTCCCAAATGCGATCACGATCCTCTGGTCTTACTCTTACTTCAGCAATTAAAGGAACTTTTGATGGTGCGATTTCAACAACCTCTCCACCTTGCCTAATAACTGCACCTTTATGAGCAACAAAAAGGCGCTGAATAACTCCATCAACGGGGCTTACAATTTTAGAGTTTTCTCGTCTTTCTTCACTAGCTGTTTTTAATGCATCAACACGACTTAAATCAGTATTAACTTGAGTTAATTGTTTTTGTACATCAGATATAAAATCTGCTTGAATCTGTTCATATCTTGCTTCATATTCTGAAAGCTCACTATTTAGTCTTGGTATTTTAAGTCTAGCTTCATTAAGGGCAGTTTGAATTTGTTGATATTCAAGTTTTTTCTGTAGTAAACTTCCTTGAGCCGCTGCACCTTTAGTCACCATAGTTTTATAAAGCTGAACCTCTTGTTTTGCTAATTCTGCTTGTTTGCTAAGATCATCAATCTTGGTTGCCAACTCCAAAATTTGAGCTTTTTTCTGTTCAACTTGAGCGCTATTAACCTGTTTTTGTGCTTGTAAAGCGACTGATCTCGATTCAAATAAACTCGATTCACTAGTGATGATTTCATCTAGGTATTTTTCTCCAGTAAATTGTGGTTCAAATTTTTCACCACTTAGTTCTGCATGTAATCGCTGAACTTTTACAAGCAATGCTTTGCGTTCAACCTCATTTTTAGCATAGCTTTCATTTACATAACTATTATCGACAATAGCAATCAACTGACCTTCAGTGACTTGTTGCCCTTCATGTACTAAAAGTTGTTGAATTACTCCCCCCTCTGGGTGTTGAAGTGTCAAGTTTCGGCTCTCGACTCTAATCACTCCTATTCCTTTTACAAGCACATCAACTTTAAATAGCGAGATCCAGATTAGAAATAAAATGAAAACAACTAATGTTCTACCTGCTATACCATCAGGCATATAGTTAGTTATCCTTTTTAGAATGTCTAAAGATTTATCTTCCATTTTCCTTCCAATTACTCTCTAATTTTCCTATGAGGGTTATTTATAATTTACACTACTGTCCTATTACTCTTGATTGATTTAGTGATTGTCCTTGACGTTGAGTAGTCGGTTCTGTTTTTATATCAGTACTATTTTCCCGTATATGTATTGAGACAAACCCAATATCACTCTTATTGACTGAAGAATTTTCTATCTTAACTTTTTGAATAGAAACCCCTTCAATCTGTAATATACTAAATACAGACAAACTACGATCATATTGTAGAGATAAAGAAACTCCCATTTGAGCATCATCTGATGAAGTAGCAAATATAACTGCTCCTTTATCCTCAATTTGATCTTTATGAAGCTTAATCCAATTTACCAATTCCTCTTTATTTTTAGCAGTTAAATAATTTTGGTTACGTAGAAATTCAAGACGTAACTCATCGCGGTAAAAAGGTTCATTATATACAAAAAATTGTGTAGCCACTTGATTACGCTCACGCAATTTAATACCAACATTTTGCTGAGCAATTATCATTAGTATTTGAAAAAGTAATGTTATTAAAAGATAAACAAGTAACAATACTGTCATCATATCTACATATGCTGGCCAGAAATGTGAATTTGATTTCATAAGACAATACCTTCTCTGTTAATTCAAGTTTAGTCTAGACATTCCAACCTCTAACTGATCAGCAAGAAGATATAGACCTAATGTTGAAAGATAATAATCATATAATGCAGATAATTTACTCACTTTAGCACTAAAATAGTCAGTTTCTACTGTTAATAAATCATTTAGATTACGCTGTCCTAAACGAAATTCATCCATATATAATTTTCTTGTTTTGCTTGCATCTTGTTCAGCTTTATATTGAATTCTGAAAGTATCTGCAGCATTAAGTGCATCTTCTACCAAATTATTTGATATTTCTTTAACATCACGAACAAGTTGATTATAAGATGCCATGCTATAAGTATGACGTGCAGTAGCCTGACCAATTCTAGATGTATTAATTCCACCATCTAAAATTGGCATGCTAACTTGTAGCGAAACTTTACCACCTATAAAGTTACCGTCTTTATCATCTGGATGTTGGAAAGGTTTAGTATAAGAACCTACCGCATCAACTGTCGGGTATCTCGCACTTTTGGCAACTTCAACTTCTGATCGAGCACTGTTTAATTGAGATTCAGAAGCTTTAATATCAGGGTTATTAACTAAAACACTTTCTAAAATTTCTTGAAGCTCTTCGCTACTAATAAAAGCCTCCTTTAATTTTAAACTTTTAGTGGGAACAGAACGCCCTAACAAAGTGTTTAATTCTTGGGTTGATTTCTTCAACTGAAGTTCAATTGATTTAGCCGCATTTTGAGCATTAGTTAACGCTAGTTGAGCTCTTATTGCTTCAGATTGAGGAGAAAGACCGCCGTTTACACGTACACCAATAGTTTTAACGAGATCTGACATTTCTTTTATATAATCTTGTGCATAACTCTTTTGTTGAGTATAACGGCGAATATTAAAGTAAGCTTTAATCACATTGAAAGATACTTTATTTTCTTCATATTCAGCAATATATTTAGCTGATTCGCGAAGCTGAGTTGCACTGTCTACACCATAACGAGTACGCCCAAAGTCAAGTAAATTATATTGAAGAGAAACTTGAGCTTGGGCGTATTCATCATTTGAGCGAGAAATAGAATTCATTCGATCAAATGAGTAATCACGAGTTTTCGCTAATACGTTTACCTTTGGGTAATAGCCAGCTTCAATTTCTTGAATTCGTGCATCAGCTTCTGTTAATTTAGAATTGGCTGACACAGTTCGTAAGGAATAGAATTGAGCAATCTCTATGGCTTCTTGTAAACTTAAACCGCTTGATGAAATATCAATACCATGTAATAAAGCAGTTGGTAGTTGTTTGCTTGCTAATAGCAGACTTTCATTAGCATCATAAGTTTTGTTCATATCAGGTTGTTCATGTTTAACAACACAGCCAATCATAAGAGAAGATAATACACTTAATACGATAATTTTACTTTTCACAACAAAAATCCATATAATGAATAACGATTAAACACAGCTTAGTTTTACTTTATTTCCACAAAATAGAGTTAACTAACTTAAGATAAAATATCATCTCAAGACTGAATAGATGCTCTTATAGATGTCATTTGACCAACACATTCAATCAGTGCTTCATTTTGTTGACGTATAGCTTTAACAACCGCTTCGGAATCACTCGTTTTAGTACGAGCAATAGATTCAATAGTTAATAGCTGTTGGCGAACACCTTGAATTTCAGATTGTAGCTCTACTAATGTTTTAGCAACTTCATTGAAAGAAGTAACTATCTGTAAGCGATCTGCGTTCATGCCCCCAATAGCTTCTATTAAAGCAACACGGCTTTGTTCCGTTGAGTTGCGAACATTATCGATAGCATTAATTGTTTGGTTCTGAATTTCAGAAATTTTAACAGCGTGATCATCAATTGCATTTAATGCATTATTTGCTGTCTCTAATTCAAATTGAATACTACGCAATATTGGTTGCTGACCTTCAATAGAACCCAATACTGAGTTAATACCAATTAATTCACTTTGAATCTGACCTAAAATTGATTGCATAGAATTAAAAGATTGATTTTGTGATACCACACTCTGCTCTTGTTTCTGAATAAGTTTATCAAGAAAATCAGCTAATTTATCTGTACCTTCAATTTGTTTTAATTGATTATTTTCAAAGGTTTTTTGGTTAGAAAGAAACTGATTAAATAAATCTAACAACGCAGCATTAAGACCATTATTCTGTATAGAAACGCCTGCTGCAGCCTCTCTTCCTACTATTGAACTTACAGAACCATTTTTTCCTGGAATTTGACCGATAAAATCATCAGCATGCGTTTTAGCCCAATCCTCCACCGAAAAGTAGATGTTATCAACAGTTGAACTTAATAAATGAGCAAATAACCCCATTATTAATGACCCCATCAGCCCTAGAAATGATGCCGTAAACGCAGCTGACATACCGCCTAAAGGAGCCGCAATTCCTCCTAATAGAGCTGAAAGATCGGAAGATCCAGAGGTAACAACATCCATTGATTCCCTTATACTTCCCATAGTAAGTATAAGACCAATAAACGTACCTAATAAGCCTAATCCAACAAGTAACCCTGATAAGTAATCGGCTCCAGATACTCGATGAGAAAAACTATCTTTTAACTTGTCTAAAATTGAGTTTCTTATTTCAGGTCCTTCATAAACCAGTTCAGAAATTCGTCCATTTAAACTTTTTACAGCCCCTTGAAAAGGGAATCTATCTAGTTTTTCAATATCATTTGAGGATGACGAGGATGCCATTCTTGTGAATTTATTCCAACTAGTCACACCTATCATTAATGAGATAGTAGAAAAAGAGATATAAATCACACCAATAATTTGCATTGAAACGATAGCAGTATTAATTATTACGTTATGACTAATAGCCTCTAAAACGTCTTCATAAAAATATGCAAAAGCTATAACTATTACAAAAAGGATCACTAAAATTAATCTTAGTGATCGTTTAACAGAATTCAACTTCACTTTATTCATCCTTAATCTAAACTAGAAAATTATTTATAATTTAGTTTTGATATAACTATTTTCTATTTTTTATAAAAAATTAAATTTAATCACTTTTTTTTGTATATTTTGATAAATGTACATTCTATTATCAATTAAATAAAAATCAAACTTTTTTATCAAAAAATATTTAAATGATTGTTAATATGAAATGAATTAGACGAAGAATCACTTATTAAAAACAATTTTAATTTTAAATTAATAATATTTTTTGATAACGTTTTTTCAATAAGATTTTCTTAAAATTGATAATTTACGCTTTAACTATAAATTACTTTACACTAATATCTAGTCTTTTATATTTAATAATTGTCTGACAAATAACCAAACCAATTATGATACCATCTCGGTCTATTGTGAGCTCGCATGGTTTTTAATTCCCATTTATTTTTATAAAAAAATAGAATTATCTGACCTGTTCTTGCTGTAGTATAGTAGTCTAGTTGTAAATCTTTATAGCGTTTAGCTATCTTTTTTGAAGGCAATTTCCATGGATTATAACGTGATGTGGAAGCCAATGAACTTTTGGGTTTGACATGATTTAAAAATGCATAACTTGATGAAGTATTGCTACCATGATGAGGTATTTGTAATATCGTTGATTCTAGTTGATTATGATATAAAGATACTAATTGATATTCCTGATTGTGTTCCAAATCACCGGTTAATAATATTGAAAATTTACCATCAGTTACTTGTACAATACATGAATCTTCATTTTCTGCATAATCAACCATTTTATTTGGCCAAAGCACTTTAAATGTTATTTCATTCCAGATAATGCTATTACCAGCCAAACATTGATAATTGTTATTTAGCTGTGTAGAAGAACTCATTAGCCATGAATTAGGATATATTCGTTGAAGCTCTTTTAATCCGCCAATGTGATCATTATGTTGATGACTTATGATAATACCTATAACATTTAAATCATGCTGCTGTAAAAACGGAATAATAATGCGTTCTGCTGCTGAACTTTTTTGCCAATTGGCTCCAGTATCATACAAAACTGCTGATTTACCATTATGAATAACAATAGCCAAACCATGACCTACATCTAACATATCAATCCTCCATAAATAATCTTGTTTTTTTAGTAACGGAGAGGTTAATATCATTAATATAATTAGAACAGTGATATTAAAGCGGTACAAAAATCCAATACGTATAATTATAATTGCAAATATACCGACAAAACTTAGTAGACAAAAGTTTGAAGGCGTATTTATCCATAAAAACTTCAAGGAATTTAAACAATAAAATAACCATTCTAGTGATTTTTCAGCAATCAACCAAAGCCAGAATGTAAGATTAGAACAGTTAACAAAACAAGTTATTAATGCGAATAAAATAACAGGAAACGTTATTAGAGAGATTACAGGAATTGCAATTAGATTAGTAAATAATGAAACTGCACTTACACCTTGAAATAAAAAAAACTGAATAGGTAACAACAAAATTGTCAAACTAAATTGTAGATGCAATAATCTAATAATATACCAGCGTTTTTTATGTTGTATGCATTTAGATAAAGGTATCCATTCATAAATAAAAATTAAGCTAATTACGGCATAACACGATAACCAGAAGCTTTCTGATAAAATCATTAATGGATCAAAAAGCAACAATAATGCAATAATTCTATTAATCTTTTGCCATTTACTTATTTGCTCATACTTATAACGCAGATAAATCCAAATTGTTAATGCTAATATTGCACGTAAAGCAGGAGGATTTAAACCTGTAAGCCATGCATAAAAAACCGCACATAACCAACCTATCATAATTGGTATATAAAAATGCATAAAACGCTGGGGTATTAAAAACATTTTTACTTTTACTAAAAAATAACTAATACCGAAAACAATCAAGATGTGCATACCTGATATTGCCATTAAATGTGCAACCCCTGTTTTCATCATGATGTTACGATGATCATCATTAAGTTGAGATCGATCACCGAAAGCAAGCGCGATTAATATACCGCGATAAGTAAATAAATTAATATAAGGTAAAACATTATCTACAATACTTTGGCGAATATCGATTTTACCATCTAATAAATTAGCTTGGATTATTTTAGCAGTTAATAAATTTCGATTAACAATTGCAAAACGTTGACTATCAAATGAGCCCTCATTTAAATAGCTATGTACTACTTTTGTTTTCAATTTTAATTGCCAAATTTGGCCAGATTTTGGAATTTCTGACATATCCCAATAAATTGAAATTGGCATATTTGTGGAAAGAGGATGATAAGTATTATTCAAAATGGAAAATTTTACATAATAAGGTTCAACTAATGTGACAAACTGTCGGGTATTGATACTTTCAACTTTAGCGTTCACAACTAATGTTTCATCAATAAGAGACTCGATATTTAATAAATATTGCTTAGAATAAGCTGTAGACCACAAAAAGCTTAAACCAAACATAACAACACAAATCCAACACTTTTGAAATTTGGATGGTAGTACTAATAAAATGATAACCAGTATTACTGCAATCAAATACCACTGGGTATCAGAAGGTAAATAAGACAAAAACATTAATGGTAAACAACCTAAAGATAACATAATTGCTTGTAAATCTAGTGAATTAATTTGCCTCATTGTTTCAAATACAATTTATAGAAATAACTTTAGCAAACCTATCATGTTATACTTTATAATAAGGTCTTTATTTTTAAATTTTCGAGCTAACTCTCAATATTATATATTTATTTGATATAAACATATAACTTACCTATAACTATTTAAAAATTAATCATAAATAAACTTGACGTTAAGATTTTAATCAATGAAAAAGTTTAATAATTTTGAAAATTAGAATGCAGCAACTACTTTAAATATCTTAATTTTACTAATCTTAATAAACTAAAAAACCTTTG
>NZ_LZHG01000011.1 GCF_001690355.1 Gilliamella sp. Choc4-2 | reverse complement strand
GATATTGGCAGATTTATAATGCACCATAAAACTATTGATCCACCCCCAAACAAATGTACTTCCTGCACCGGCTCGCATAGGATCTAACATAATATGATCTATCACTTGGTGCGTGCCCGGTTGGCACACCATTAACACGGTTGAACTTAAGGCATTACGTGACATATTATGAATAATAACACCGTGCAAATCGTCCCAATCATACTCTTTTATTCGGCGTTTTTTCGGTTGTAAAAATACCGCAGGGTGATGTAAAAACTTAAAGTTAAAAAAGTAACTTTCATTAACATAGACTTTACCCGTTTTACGATTAAATATAATGGGGCTGCCATAGCGGGAGAATAGATAATGATACAGTTGAGGAACCGCATAATACACAGTGAGGCAACAAGTAATAAATCCAATAATTCCAATTAAACAAAGCATACTACCACTATCAGGATTATCATAATCCATAATAAATGTACAAGATCCAACAACTGATATACTTCCCAAAATAGTAACAATAAAGTGGAGACAACCATAAAAAATCTGATCATTGTGATCCTGACGAATAAAGGCACAATAGGTATTATTGGCATAACTTAAGCGGCGATCATGCAAAGGTACACTATAAGGACCTTTATCTAGATCCCCAAACCAACCAAGAATTTGCGGGCGGTATTTTGATGGCATAATTATTCCTTAATCATCTGGGTTATTCCGTTATATGGTGCCGTTGTTTGATTTCGGCGAGCTCTTCTTGCGATGTGGCATTAAACGCTTCGACCATCCATTCGGGCCAGCCTTCACCTTCAATCCTATGGGCTTTAAATTCCGCTTCTTGATCTGACTTATATTCACCGTCATCGATATTGGCAGATTTATAATGCACCATAAAACTATTGATCCACCCCCAAACAAATGTACTTCCTGCACCGGCTCGCATAGGATCTAACATAATATGATCTATCACTTGGTGCGTGCCCGGTTGGCACACCATTAACACGGTTGAACTTAAGGCATTACGTGACATATTATGAATAATAACACCGTGCAAATCGTCCCAATCATACTCTTTTATTCGGCGTTTTTTCGGTTGTAAAAATACCGCAGGGTGATGT
>NZ_LZHG01000010.1 GCF_001690355.1 Gilliamella sp. Choc4-2 | reverse complement strand
TGGTTTAACAGGTTTGCCAGAAACTAAACCTGTTTTACGTGAGGCTAATTTTGTTAATGTTCAAATTGGCGATGAAATTTACCGTGGTTGGCTTGGTGATTGCCCGTTTCAACCAGGGGATGAAGTGATTGTCGTTGCCGAATGGCAAAACGACCATTACGAACTCTATGCTATTGCCAAACCTGATGAGAAGATGATCAGCGTCTGCCCTAACTGTTTTCGAGGGCGTTGGGCACATTTTATTTATGCCTTAAAAGGAATTTTTATTGCTTTGATGATTGCACTATTAGTAATGACGGGTATATATATATATTATTATAACCTTGATGAAGTATTATCTTTAGATGAGGAGTACGTACGCCATATATCTATGATGTCACTTAGTTTTGGTATTTTTGCCGTTGTCGGTTTAATCGTTGCGTTAAAAGACAGCTTTAAAACTAAAGTGAAAATTGCCGAACAAATCTTTAAAGCTTTAAACTTTAAAAAAATATCAAGAATGAATTTAAGAAAATTAACCAATAAAAAAATTAGAAAATTAAAAAGACAAGGTAAATACCAGAAAAATAGCCAAACACCTAAAATCGTTTTCGATACATGGTTAGGTGATAATTTTTTATATTATTACGAAAAATAATAAGAGTTTATGACCTATGAGCTTAAAAACCTTTTATAAAATTCAAAATCAAATGGTCGATAAATCATGGCGACGCAACGCAACCCCCCCAGTATTACCCTGCTGGGGCGATGAATTTACCTGTATTCGTGGCACCATAATACGCATTGATTTACAAACACAGCAACAAGCGTTTGAAGTTGAATCCTACCAAAATATGCAAGAAACAATGGAACGAACCAATAGAGCAGCACGAATTGGCGCCATTATTGGTACATTTCGCGGGCAAGTTGGTTTAACAGGTTTGCCAGAAACTAAACCTGTTTTACGTGAGGCTAATTTTGTTAATGTTCAAATTGGCGATGAAATTTACCGTGGTTGGCTTGGCGATTGCCCGTTTCAACCAGGGGATGAAGTAATTGTCGTTGCCGAATGGCAAAACGACCATTACGAACTCTATGCTATTGCCAAACCTGATGAGAGGATCATCAGCGTTTGCCCTAACTGTTTTCGAGGGCGTTGGGCTTATTTTATTTTTTGCGTAAAGTGTACTGTTTTGACTTTATCAATAGTATTGTTATTTTTTACTTGCCTCGATATTTATTCTTTTGGGCTTAATGAAGTATTATCGTTAAGCAATGAATATTTAGATGATATAAGCGCTGTTTTAATGGCTTTTGGCACTTTTGCTATTATTGGCTTTATTATTGCGTTAAAAGACAGCTTTAAAACTAAAGTGAAAATAGCCGAGCAAATCTTTAAAGCTTTAAACTTTAAAAAAATATCAAGGATCGATTTAAGAAAATTTACCAATAGAAAATGTTGGAAATTAAAGCTTCAAGGAAAATATAAGTCAAATAATCAAAAACCTAAGACTAACTATATAAACAAAATATATGATAGTAATCTTTTTTATTATTAAAAAGATTAATAAGGAATACTGCGTACAAATATGAGCTTAAAAACATTTTATAAAATTCAAAATCAAATGGTCGATAAATCATGGCGACGCAACGCAACGCCCCCAGTATTACCCTGCTGGGGCGATGAATTTACCAGTATTGGTGGCACCATAATACGCATTGATTTACAAACACAGCAACAAGCGTTTGAAGTTGAATCCTACCAAAATATGCAAGAAACAATGGAACGAACCAATAGAGCAGCACGAATTGGCGCCATTATTGGTACCTTACGCGGGCAAGTTGGTTTAACAGGTTTGCCAGAAGATGACCCTGTTTTACGTGAGGCTAATTTTGTTAATGTTCAAATTGGCGATGAAATTTACCGTGGTTGGCTTGGCGATTGCCCGTTTCAACCGGGGGATGAAGTAATTGTCGTTGCCGAATGGCAAAACGACCATTACGAACTCTATGCTATTGCCAAACCTGATGAGAGGATCATCAGCGTCTGCCCTAACTGTTTTCGAGGGCGTTGGGCTTATTCTGTATTTTGCTTTAAATGCACTATTATGACTTTGATGATTGCACTATTAGTAATGACGGGTATATACATATATTATTATAACCTTGATGAAGTATTATCTTTAGATGAGGACTACGTACGCTATATATCTATGATGGCACTTAATTTTGGTATTTTTGCCGTTGTCGGTTTATTTATAGCATTAAAAGACAGCTTTAAAACTAAAGTGAAAATTGCCGAGCAAATCTTTAAAGCTTTAAACTTTAAAAAAATATCAAGGATCGATTTAAGAAAATTTACCAATAGAAAATGTTGGAAATTAAAGCTTCAAGGAAAATATAAGCCAAATAATCAAAAACCTAAGACTAACTATATAAACAAAATATATGATAGTAATCTTTTTTATTATTAAAAAGATTAATAAGGAATACTACGTACAAATATGAGCTTAAAAACCTTTTATAAAATTCAAAATCAAATGGTCGATAAATCATGGCGACGCAACGCCACCCCCCCAGTATTACCCTGCTGGGGCGATGAATTTACCTGTATTCGTGGCACCATAATACGCATTGATTTACAAACACAGCAACAAGCGTTTGAAGTTGAATCCTACCAAAATATGCAAGAAACAATGGAACGAACCAATAGAGCAGCACGAATTGGCGCCATTATTGGTACATTTCGCGGGCAAGTTGGTTTAACAGGTTTGCCAGAAACTAAACCTGTTTTACGTGAGGCTAATTTTGTTAATGTTCAAATTGGCGATGAAATTTACCGTGGTTGGCTTGG
>NZ_LZHG01000009.1 GCF_001690355.1 Gilliamella sp. Choc4-2 | reverse complement strand
GCAGACACTGACAGCCAAGAACAACTTAACAAAACATTAAGCCAACTGACCCAAAGCGGCATACTTGCCTATGCCCAAGAAGGCATTGCCTTAACCAGTCCACAAAACATTCAACTCTCCACCGGCAACAGCGTTACTTTAACCAGTGAAAACCAAACTGACATTGCCGCCTTAAAAAACCTTACCCTCTCATCGGGCGAAGCGATGGGCTTATTTGCCCACAAATCAGGCATGAAACTGTTTGCCAACCAAGGCGATATTGAAGTGCAAGCCCAAAACGCCAACCTCAACATGGCCGCCAAGCAGGATATAAAAATTGACAGTGTCGATGGTGAGCTCACTGTCACCGCAAGCGAACAGCTTACGTTAATGTGTGGCGGCTCATATATAAAAATCAGCGAAGAAGGCATTGAACTGGGCACGCAAGATAATGTGTATCTTAAATGTAATGTGATGCAGAAGATGGGGGCTATAGTAATGCCAAATGATAAATTATACTTACCATGTGTAACTGATAACAGTTTATATCATATTAAATTTTTACTAAAAGACCTCATTACAAATCAACCGCTTAAAAACGTGAAATATGAAATAGCCTTAGCTGATGGTAGTAAATTAACTGGTGTGAGCAATGAACAAGGATATACTCAAAAAGTAATATCTGAAAAAGATGGAATTGTTAATTTACAAATTTCTAAACCGACTTTTACTGATAATTAAAGATTATGGATTAATAAAGGAAAAATAAATTTATGGGCACAACAAATATAAAAATTTCTAAAATGAATGAAATTGGTAATGATGATGTGGTTGAAGCGTATATTAGTGGCTCAGAAGACTATGTAATTCCATTGGTTTTTCCTAATTATCTTATTAGATTAGAAGGAGGAAGTGGAACATCAGGTAGGGATTATTTCGGTACAGATCGAGTTCCATTATTAGGGCATGCAGGAGTTTTAATAATTAATGGACAAAATGGTAAAACAAAATATTACGAATACGGTCGATATCCACCAGGAGAATTAGGAAGAACAAGGAGTGTCCAAACAAAGGATGTCATAATATCTTCTTCAAAAATGATAAATATTGATTCATTTAAGAAAACACTACGTCAAATATCTAATAACTCTGGTCAAAAAGGTAATATAAAGGGAGCTATTCTTAGAAAAGAAAATGTTTTTAATGAAGCTATTAAGTATTGCGAAATAAAAATAAAAGAAAATAATAATCCAGATAGAGAACCATACTCAATTTATACAAATAATTGTGTTACTTTTGTTGAAAAATTAGTTTCTTATTTAGATTTTCCTACTCCGTCAACAATGCCATATTCATTGTTAAATCTAGGAACTCATATTTATGATAAAATCCCAACAGCTTATATAATTCAATTTCAAGCATTTTTTCCTGCGAGAGATTTATTTTATTATTATAAATTAGATAAATTGGAGGTTAATTACTAATGATAAAAATATCTAAACATATTTTATTAATGCTACTCTTTTATGTAGTTGATATTTTTGCGTGTAGTAATTTAAATTTACCCATAGTAAATAGTTATAATTCTATTGAGTTCTATAACGGAAAAGGTATCGAAACTTTATCAATTACATCAACAAAACAGCCATATTATTGTGTTTTAATTTTATCGGAATGTGGTATCCCGCTATCTAAAGGCGAAATATATTTTGATAAATCTACTGAATTACTAAAAGAAGCACTAAGTCATGCTTATTTAAATCCAGCTCAAAAATGGTGGTCAATTGAACTTTATCAAAAAAATGATTTAAATCATCCTTATGCTAATTTAAATATTACGCCAAAAGCAGAATGTTACAATGGCGGGTTAATTTTCGAAATTATTGAGTACCGAGAACCTTATTATTTTATTTCAATAAAACTCAAAGATAAGAGTATTCATCAATTTGGCTTTATTAAATCCAAAAGCTTGTTGAATGAAAAAGATTTTGATTTTATTCTACTCGATGAAATTTACACGAAAAATAATGATAAATATGAGTTATTATCATGTCATGAAACAAACTTTGATTGTAATCTTGCAAGATATTCACATCCATATCAATTTTTCGAGAGTGTTCAATATTCTGAGTTATTTCGGTGAACTATGTAGACTCTGTTGAAAATAAGACGGATAAAGTTAAAAGGTTACGTTTAACGCAGGCAGATAAAACGAACCTGATCAAATTTTATCGATTGCGTTACCTAAAATTGATCCTAGCCGATATACCCGATAAAGTTGAGTTAGTTAGTGGCGGAAAAGAACAAGATACGAGGCTACCGAGCGTCTATTCTGAGCCCGAGAATAATGAGGATTTTTTTACAATTCGTTTTATGCTTGAAAACAAGCCGTACTGGATAGAATTAGATAATGTATTACACCTTCAAGGCGAAGATGGGCAACTTAATTCAAGCGCAAGTTATTGGTATGATTTTCCGTTATCATTAGCGAACATCCCTACAGAGGAAGACAAAAATACGGTATTAAGCTCACGCACCCTATCGCTCAATGCATTAGCGCATGACGGCTTGATAGCGATAGATGAAGACAACACAACATGGGTAAAAGTGACAGCACTGGATAAGCAAAGCCTAATGATACACGATTGGGTCAATATAAAAGACAATGCGCAAGCACATATCAAACGACGTAGTCCATGGCACTGGTCAGGTTTTAAAACGATAGAAGAGAAGGCAACGGTAGGCGAATTATCTGATAAAATCAGCAAAAATAACGTTGCCGCCTTAGATTTAGCCGATTACACGCCGACGATGCGAGAATTACAGCAAATCTTAACCGGCACACTAATATATTCAACCCAACGAAAAAAAGACCTACCGCCACCGACTTTTACGGATAGGGATTTAAAGGAAGGATTACGCAGAAGTTGGACAGCGGAGCAGATAGGGCATTTACTGGTGAAATATGAAAGTGAATGGTATGCTGATGAAGGGTTAAGCAAATGGAACGAAGTTGATGAGCTATTTGAAGAAGAAAAGCAACAACAAAAAGCGCTTATTGAAGCGGGATTAGATAAACTTGGCATCACCGAGCCTTATCAGCGAGACTTTGCCATGAAAAAAGTGGACGAAGCGCACGAACATGTCAAAAGCAACTGGCAACTAGAAAAAGAAGAGCGCATTAACCCGTTATTCTGTATTAAACAATCGATAATAATTCAGAGTATAATAAACCTTGTATGATCGTAATTGTGTAAAAAACACACCATAAATAAGTAGGGCAAAGCTCACGCTAATACGAAAGTAAAAGACAATATTTTTTGTTTAGGTACATTCGAATATTTATATCTTTTTGAATTTAAATTAAAAATTGGTGTTTCTTGGTGGAACGATAGAAATTGGAAAAAGCCTACTTACGACTTATTAAAAATCAATAAGTTAAAAATCTTTAAAAATTTAAAAAATCTGGTAGAATTTGTTGGTCGCTATAACTGTAAATAAAACAGATAGCTACAATTAGAGTGTTCCCTGTATACACAGGGATAAACCG
>NZ_LZHG01000008.1 GCF_001690355.1 Gilliamella sp. Choc4-2 | reverse complement strand
CCATGCCGAACTCAGAAGTGAAACGCCGTAGTGCCGATGGTAGTGTGGGTATTACCCATGTGAGAGTAGGGTGCCGCCAGACTTTTTAAATTATAGAGAGCCCAGCAGAGATGCTGGGCTTTTTTACGTCTATTAAATAAATTATATAAATGTATGTTAAATAGAATTTATTTAATGTGTAATATGATAAAATCAGTATAGGAATATAATGAAAACATTAATAGCTTTTAATAAACCGTTTAATGTTGTCACTCAATTTTCGCCTCATGAAAAATATCAGACACTAAAAGACTTTATTCCTTTACCACAAGTTTACCCGGCAGGTAGGTTGGACACCGATAGCGAAGGGCTATTTTTATTAACTAATGATGGTAAGTTACAAGCTAAAATCAGCTCACCAAAATTTAAGTTACCAAAAACTTATTGGGTTCAAGTAGATGGATTAATTAGTCAACAGGCTATAGATAAATTAAAGCAAGGAGTCCAACTAAAAGAATTTTATACAGCATCGGCGGCAGCGACTATTTTAGAAGAGCCTATAAATTTATGGCAAAGAATACCACCTATTAGGGAACGTAAAACTATTTTTACCTCATGGTTAAGCATCACTATAACTGAAGGGAAAAATCGTCAAGTACGAAGAATGTGTGCTGCTGTTGGCTTTCCATGCTTGCGTTTAATTAGAGTTCAAATTGGAGGATATAATTTATTTACTCATCACTTACCTTTAGGTCAATGGAAAATAATAAAATTAGATGAACTTTATTGATCATAAATACCAATACTTGTATAAGGGAAATGATTTTTTATTTTTTGCTGTTCTATTGTAGAGAATATTTATACTGCTGTATTTAGTTATTTTTATGGAGAAAAATCTAGGCAAATTTTCAAAAATTCATCCATTTTTCCACTTTTTTAGCAACTGAATAAGCAATATTTCTATAAAAAATATTGCTTATTAGCTTTGGTATTAACCTAAAAGTAATGCATCATCAGAGACTTTCTCGCCACGAGTTTTTTCAAACATATCTAATAAATCAGTAACTGTTAATTTATTTCGTTGTTCTCCAGATACATCAAGTACAACTTGGCCTTGATGAAGCATAATTGTTCTATTACCGTATTCTAAAGCTTGTTTCATCGAATGAGTAACCATCATAGTCGTTAAATGATTTTGGGAAACGATATCATTAGTTAGATCTAGAATAAACTGTGCTGTTTTAGGATCAAGAGCGGCTGTGTGTTCATCCAGTAAAAGTATTTTTGAAGGCTGTAAGGTTGACATTAATAAACTTATAGCTTGTCTTTGTCCCCCAGAAAGTAATCCGATCATATCCGATAACCGATTTTCAAGCCCTAAATTTAAAGTCGCAAGCTTTTGTTCGAAAGTTTTTCTAAGTTTACGGTTGAGGGCTGGCAATAATGTAAAACGATGCCCGCGGTTATAAGCAATTGCTAGATTTTCTTCAATGGTTAAGTTTTTACAAGTACCAACCATTGGATCTTGAAATACCCTAGCAACCATACCAGATCTTTTCCATGCTGGATGGCAAGTTACATTTTTTCCATCAATGATTATATCTCCTGAATTGCCAAATAGATCTCCACTAATCACATTAAGTAAAGAGCTTTTTCCGGCTCCATTGCTACCAATAATAGTAACAAATTCTCCTTCATTAATATTCAAGTTAAGACCACGTAATACGTAATTTTCTATTGGTGTGCCTTGATTAAAGGTTAATTGCAATTGCTCAACTTTAAGCATATTTATTTCCTCTTTTTTTCGAGTATTTTTTAAGTTGCTTAGGTAGTACAAGTGCAAGTACAACCAATATTGCTGTAATAAGGTTTAGATCTTCTGTTCCAACCCCTATTTCTTGAAGAAATTCATTACTTAGTGCAAAAGCAATAAATAAGCGATAAAGGATTGAACCCAAAATAACGGCAAGCATAATAGCCCATATACGTTTAGTTGGAAATATACTTTCACCAATGATTATGGAGGCAAGACCAATAACAATTGTTCCAACACCAATAGTTATATCAGCACTACCTTGAGTTTGCACAAATAAAGAACCTCCAAGAGCTATTAAACCATTTGATATCGCCATTCCAAGAATGGTAATCCTACCAGTTGGAATGCCTTGAGATTTTGCCATTCTTTGATTGGTCCCAGTTGCTCTTAAAGCTAATCCTATTTGTGTATTAAGAAATAAATTTAGCAACATCCAAAATACAATAACAAATCCGAAAATCATAAGAGGTTGTACGATGTACTGATTGCTATAATCTTCTGTTATAAACGGTGAGAAAATCGTGTTGGCATCAAGTAATGATAAATTAGGCGAGCCGGCCATTTTGGGTGTTTCATCCATAATATAAGGAGCTAATCCTAATATTCTCAAATTGATAGAATAAAGCCCTATCATAACAATAATACTTGATAATAATTGTAATATATTCAGTTTAACATATAGTAATCCAGTCATTGCACCAGCAATACAACCCGCACACATACCAAGTAATGTGGCAATCCAAGGATCAATACCAATATATATACATAAACCACAGATTGCTCCACCAAGAGGGAAACTAGCATCAGCAGTTAAATCTGGGAAATCCAGTAAACGAAAGGAAATAAATACACCTAAACTAACTAGCGCATAAATGAGTCCAATCCCGATTGAGCCTAATAAAAATTCAAACGACATGAAAATATCCAATAATAGTTGTCGCCTAATAGGCGGTTTAGTTATAAAGAATAAAATTATTTTTCAATAATTTTTGTGGCTGATTTTAATACATCTTCAGATAAAGTAATATTTTGGCGCTCAGCTATTTTCTTGTTAATAGTTAACTGAACGACATTTCCTATCTGTGGCGGAATATTGCCTGGCTTTTCACCATTAAGTATACGTATAACGATTTTACCAGCTTGGCGACCAAGATCATAATAGCTCATTCCTAAAGCTGCAATTGCGCCTCGTTCTGCTGAATCAGGATCGGAAGCGATAAGAGGAATTTTACTTTCATTAGCTACTTTAGCTAATGCTTCATAAGCAGAAATAACATTATTATCTGTTGTAGTATAAATTAAATCGACTTTACCTTTTAAGCTTCTTGCTGCTGTTGAAATGTCAGAAGTACGTTGAGCAGGAACAGCTATAATTTTCATATCGCGTTTTTCAAGCGAAACCTGTAGTTGTTTTAATATGATAGTTGAATTAATTTCACTTGGACTATAAACATAACCAATATTTTTAGCATCAGGCTTTATTTTTAATATCATATCAATTTGTGAATCTAATGATAAAGCATCAGAAACACCTGTGACGTTGGTTTTTGATGCTTCCCAACTTGGTGTTAATTTTGCTGCGACAGGATCTGTGACAGCAGTGAAAATAATAGGTATAATCTTTGTTGTTGCGACTAAAGCTTGCGAGCTTGGTGTTGCTATACCAATAATGACATCTGGTTTATTAGCGACAAATTGTTTAGCTATTTGAGCGGCATTAGCACTGCTACCTTGTGCACTTGAAAATTGTAATTTCAAGTTTTTTCCAGCTATATAGCCATTATCTTTAAGTTCATCTTCAACTCCTTTACGAACATTATCTAATGCAGGATGTTCAACAATTGCAGTAATTGCAACATATTTTTGCTTTGTTTGAAAATCCGCTGATGATGAAAAGGCTATAATCGAGAAAAGCAGCATGATAAATTTCAGAATTGGATGGCGCATTTAGGTACCTATGTAATATTTATTTTACAGCAAAATTGAATATTCATTTAATATAAATCTAATTATAATATTTTTCTAGAGTGAAAAACAAGTTGATTGTAAATTTTTAATTACAACCTGTTAATTATACTTATATAAAGAAGATTAGTTTTATAAATTTTAATCTATTAGTTTACCGTTATATGAAATTATGAAGGAAAGAAAGCATAAAGGAATTTGAATTTTCTATTATAATTTATAATATGTTTTGCTATATCTAAATAGCGCACAAAGCGCCTTTAGATAAAAAGCCATTTACTTTTTGGGGAACAAATACAATAATTATTGACCAATAACCTTATAAGCTGAGCTGATAATTTGTGGTGATAAATTTATACCTTGCTTTTGTGCGGCATCAAGATTGATGACAAGGCGCAATGCTTGACCTATTTCTGGTGTAATGCTTCCTGTTTTTTCACCTTTCAATATTCGAACCACTAATTTTCCTGATTGCCGACCAACATCATAATAACTCATACCATAAGCCGCGACAGCTCCATGTTCAACGGCGTCTGGAAATGATGCTAAAAGTGGGATTTTATTTTCATTAGCAAATTTTACTAATGATTCATAAGCTGAAACCACGTTATTATCTGTTGTAGTATAGATTAAATCTACTTTACCTTTTAATGTATTTGTTGCTGTTGATATGTCAGCAGTTCGTTGTGCAGGGACGGCAACTAATAAAATATTTTGTTTACTTAAATAGGTTTTTAGATTTTTTAAAACCACTGTAGAGTTTATTTCGCTTGGACTGTAAATGTATCCAACTGATTTAACATTGGGTACGATTTTTTTCATAAATTCGATTTGTGGAATAATTTCTTGATAATCGGAAACACCAGTAATATTCGAACCTGTTGGTTTCCAGTCTTTAATTAACTTAGCTGCGATAGGATCAGTAATTCCAGCGAACACAATTGGGATTTTCCTAGTAGCTGCCGCGGTTGCTTGAGCACTAGGTGTGGCAATTGCTACGATAACATCAGGTTTAGCAGAGATAAATTGCCTTGCAATTTGAGCTGCTGTTGCACTACTTCCTTGTGCACTTTTATATTGTACATTTAGATTTTTATTTAATATAAAGCCATTTTCTACTAATTCATCTTTAACTCCATCACGAATTTGGTTTAAGGAGGGATGTTCAATAATTGCTGTAATGGCGACGTTTTTAACGATATCAGCAAAGCTAAAAGATGGCATTGCTAACAGTATAACTATCAATGATAAATAACGGTTCATTTAGATAAACTCATAAACTAGTACAGTGATTCATTTTAGCTTTATTAAGCAAAAATGTTAAGTTGTATTTGACTATTAAGCATGATCACTGTTTTAGTATAAATATGAACAAAGTATTGCAGTATATAGAAACTAGCGTGTTTTTATATGGATAAAAATATTTCTATCAAAGAAAATTTTATTTTAAAATTGATTAATATGACAGCTAGAATGAACTAATATTAGTTACTTTGGAAATACAAATGGATTGATCCCACTTTTTGCAAAGCCTTCTTCTTCTGTTTTTATATCTAACATAAGAGAACCAATATCATCTGCGACTACTTCAATATATGGGTCTTTATCTTGATCAAATATTTTTAAATAGCTTTGGCAAACACCACAACATTCTGTTTTGATCGCAGATAATTCGTTATTTAGCGAAAAATATTCAATATCTTTTAGATTATCACAGCATGTGCATTTAACACGTGGTGCATACCATTCACTTTCACATAAACTACAATGTAAGTATCGCAGCCCATTATTACTGCCAAGCTGAATAACGCTAGCTACAGGCATACAATTACAAACAGGGCATAACCAGTGCTGGTGGCTATTTTCTGCTACAGCTTTACCTTTGATTTGACTAGCAAGTTGACTGTAATGAATTGATAATGCCGACCATATAAATACAGCTTCATTACCATCTACATGATTGTACTCTTTATTAAGTAAATGAAATGCTTTATGTTGTAATTGCTCAGTATCATTTTTTTTTAATTGTTGAATAACGAATGCAACTTGTTCTGTTGTATTAGAAAGTAAATGCAATAGCGTTTTTAAATAATCTTGCCAAACATAAGTAAGCGGCAAATTTTCTAAAGTTAATGGTGGTTTGTCATTGTTTAATAGATGAGATAGATCGGTATTAATGGGATTATTTTTAATTATTTCAGCTTGTTGTTCAACAATTGTGGAACAAAAAATCAAATAGCTAGACAGTGGACTTTCTTTAGCAAGCGCTTTCAAACGTTTTGCTCTACGCATATACAATGTATTCGGGGACGGATAAAAAAGTAATGGAATTTGTCTAATAACAGAATTTATATTATGTTGTTCAAGTTGCTCTTGTTGGATGATTTTAATGCTCATTATCGCTTACCATTCATGACTATTTTATCTAAAATTAAATTATTAATTTAGATAACTCCGCTGATTACTACCAGCGGATAATATCTATTAAAATTAATAATGATTATTAAGTGTTTTTTTGTTCTGCTTTTGCTTTTTGAATAATACTTGATTGTTCATTCGCTTGTAGTTCTTGTTGATAAATTTTTTTCATTTCTTCTTCATACCATAATGAGTGATTTTTATGCGCCCACGCACGTGAAACATAACCCGTAATCATTCCTTTTATTGAACCTTTGACCCAAAACGCCATATAAGCATGACCAATAGCAAGCAAAATTAGACAAATAGCAGCAAATGAATGGAAAAATATTGCAATGCGAACAATTTCAATTGAAAAGTAATCCGAAATGTATCTACGCCACATAATCATTCCTGTAACAAATAACACAGAAATTAAACCCATAATACACCAGAATAAAAATTTCTGACCGACATTGTATTTGCCAATAGGGATACCTTCTTCTTTACCCATAATGACGAATTTAAAGTTTTTTAACCACATAATATCATTTTTATTCGGGATATTGTGATGAGCAAGTTTTAAGAACATAAACATTAATAAAACAAATACAAAACAACCAATAATTGGGTGTAATACCCTAACTAATTGTGGTGTACCTAGTACTAATCCAAATAGTTTAATTGATGGAAAAAACAGCGATAAACCAGATAATGTAGTTAATATAAACAGGAAAACCATACACCAATGACAAAAACGAACTATAAGTGGTGTTCTTAATATCATTCCTTTCTTATTCATGATGATCCTCTTGATATAATGGATTATTCTTACTTCTAAAAGTAGGTAGTCCTAAACGCTTTCTTGCTTGTTTATCTGCTTCTTTCTCATGTTCTATATCTTCTTTATCGACTTCAATAGCTCCAACTCCCATGTAATGGAAAAGAAGTCCACTAAAAGTTGCAATAAACGCTGCAGCTGATAGCGGTTTCCAAGCTCCTTTCCAGAATTTAACTAGTTCGCTAATTTGCGGTTCATTTGGTAGGCCATGGTAAAGCTCCGGTTGATCAGAATGGTGCAAAACATACATAACGTGAGTACCACCGACAGCTTGAGGATTATAAAGCCCAGCATGTTCGAAACCACGTTTTTTTAGATCTTCAATGCGATGCTCAGCATGGCGAATCATATCTTGTTTTGTTCCAAAATGAATAGCACCAGTAGGGCAGGTTTTAACGCAAGCTGGCTCTTGTCCAACTGCCACCCGATCAACACATAAAGTACATTTATAAGAACGATTGTCTTCTTTGCTTACTCTTGGTATGTTGAATGGACACCCTACAACGCAGTAACCACAACCTATACAATGCTCTGATTGAAAATCTACAATACCATTAGCATATTGGATAATTGCACCTTCAGAAGGGCAGGATTTTAAACAACCAGGATCAGAACAGTGCATACAGCCATCTTTACGGATAAGCCATTCGAATTTTCCGTTAATTTCAACTTCTGAGTAACGCATAACTGTCCAAGCTTTAGGCTCTAAATCAGCTGGATTATCGTATACCCCAACAGTATTACCAATTTCTGCACGGAGATCATTCCACTCACTACAGGCAACTTGGCATGCTTTACAACCAATACAAGTGGTTACATCAATTAATTTTGCTACTTCTTGCTGATAATCTCTTGCTCGTGGAGCAGGGGTCAAATCATTAGTTGCTGAGCGGCGGATGATATCTTGAGTTTGTAATGACATATTTATTCTCCCATCTTATGCCACTGTGGTAACTTTTTCGATATTGACTAGGAATGACTTATATTCAGGTGTTTGTGAATTTGCATCTCCCCAATGTGGTGTCAATTCGTTGACTAGAAAACCTTTTTTAGTTTGCCCGGTGAAGCCCCAGACAATTGGTATTCCAATAGTTTCGATCTCTTTACCATCTACTGTCAAAGTTGGTAAGCGTTTTGTCACAACTGCTTTCGCTTTAATATAGCCGCGATTAGATGTTATCTTTACTGTATCACCAAGTTTTATTCCCTTTTTATTGGCAAGATTTTCACTTAATTCAATGAATTGCTCTGGTTGTGTAATTGACGCTAACCTTGTATGTTGTGTCCAAAAATGGAAGTGCTCAGTAATACTATAAGTTGTACCAACATAAGGGAATTCATTAGCATTACCTAATCTTTCTAAATCTTCTTTAAATGCTCGAACAACTGGGTTATTTATCTGATTTGGATGTAAAGGGTTATTTGAAATAGGCGTTTCAAATGGTTCATAATGCTCAGGAAAAGGACCATCAACCAATCTATTTAAGCAAAATAATCCACCCAAACCATCATTATTCATAATAAATGCGCCAGCACCAGAGCTTGGTGACAATGTTGTGGTGAAATCAGCCACATCATTACCATCCCAGCTTGAGCCATTCCATTTTACTAATACTCGTTTAGGATCCCATGGCTTACCATTTTCATCAGCAGAAGCGCGATTATAAAGGATTCTTCGATTCATTGGCCAAGCCCATGCCCAACCGGCATGAATTCCTTTACCTGATGGATCACTTGGATCTCGTCTAGCCATTTGATTACCTTGCTCTGTCCATGAGCCACAGAAAATCCAAATACCTGATGACGTTGTGCCATCGGCTTTTAATTGTGAAAAGCCACTAAGTAACTGCCCTTTTTTGAGAATAAGGTTATCATTATCATCGATTAAATCAGCAAGTGCACGACCATTGCATTCTTTAGCTAACTCTTCCGCAGCAGGTCCTCTAGGATCTTGGTAATCCCATGTTAATTTATTAATAGGCTCATGATATGCACCACCTTCTTCGGCATAGAGTTCTTTAATTCTTAAAAAGATACGAGCGATGATTTCAGGATCATATAATGATTCATAAGGAGGTCTGGCTGCAGCCCAATGCCACTGTAATAAACGAGAAGAGTTAACAATGGTCCCGTTTTCTTCGGCAAAACAATTGGAGGGAAGTCTGAAAACTTCAGTTTGAATCTTACTTGGATCAACATCATTTGACTCGCCGTGGTTTTTCCAAAACTCGGCTGTTTCTGTTGGTAATGGATCAATATTAACTAAGAATTTTAAATTTGATAAACCTTCGCGAATACTATTTTTATCAGGTAGAGCAGCAAGAGGATTAAATCCTTGGCAAATAAATCCATTAGCCTCACCATCGCGCATCATTTTACTAAATCTTAAAATATCGTAAGTTTTATCCCATTTAGGTAGCCAATCAAATCCCCAATTATTGTCTTTAGTCGAATTATTTCCATACATAGACTTCATAAAACTAACAAAGAATTTAGAGTAATTACCCCAAAAATTAACCTCAGTTGGACCAAGTGGTTTTGGTGTTTTTTCTTCTAAATATTGCTCTAATGAAACTTGAGAATCTTTCGGTAACTCGAGATAAGCAGGTAATCGATTAGATAATAAACCCACATCGGTTAATCCTTGAATATTTGAATGTCCACGTAGCGCATTAATACCTCCTCCCATTATACCAATATTGCCAAGAATTAGTTGAATCATGGCGGCAGCACGAATAATCTGTGTGCCATAAGTATGTTGAGTCCAACCTAATGCATATAAAAAAGTAGCGGCTCTATCATTAGTTTTAGTGCTGGCTAGGGAACGACAAACATGTAAAAAGCTTTCAATAGGACTACCTGTTATCTGATTGACTATTTCGGGAGTGTAACGGCTAACGTGTTGCTTAAGTAGATTCCAAACACAGCGGGGATGCTTTAGCGTTTTATCTCGTAGGGCATAGCCATTTACATCTTTTTGATATGCCCAGCTGGTTTGATCATATTGTTTATTTGAGGCATCATAGCCACTAAAAAGCCCATTATTTACATTAAAATTAAAGTCATCTCGAATAATCAGAGCAGCATTACTATGGGTGATTAAATAATCGTAATTCACTTCATTATGGGTAATAAGGTAATTAACAATACCTAATAAAAATGCAATATCTGATCCTGCACGGATTGGTACGTAATGATCAGCAACAGATGCGGTTCGATGAAAACGTGGATCAATAGCAATTATTTCTGCTCCATTAGTAATCTTAGCTTCAATAGCCCATTTAAAGCCTACAGGATGAGCCTCGGCAGCATTTCCTCCCATTACGATGATTACATTAGCATTTTTTATATCATTCCAGTTGTTAGTCATTGCGCCTCGACCATAAGTTGCTGCTAAGCTTGATACTGATGGTCCATGGCAAACTCTTGCTTGTGTTTCAAGACTTAACATGCCTAATGATCGGGCTATTTTAAATGCTAACCAACCTGTTTCATTGCTTGCGGCTGAGGTGACAAGCCAACCAGTGGTTGTCCAACGGTTGACAGTTGTACCTTTTTTATTTTTTTCAATAAAATTTTTATCACGGTCATCTTTCATTAGGCGTGCAATACGATCAATGGCCTCATCCCAACTAATACGCTGCCATTTATCTGATCCTGGAGCTCGATATTCAGGGTATTTAATACGTTGTTCACTTTTGATATAGTCGAGCACGCCTGCACCTTTCGGACAAAGTGAACCGCGGCTAACAGGGTGATCAGGATCTCCTTCTACATGGAATATGGATGATTCGGCATTTTTTGCGCCATCTCCACGGCTATAAAGTAACATTCCACATCCTACAGAGCAATAGGTACAGTTGTTACGGGTTTCCTTTGATTTCAATAATTTAAATTGGCGAGTTTGTGCAAGTGCTACATTTGGAGCAAATCCCAGTGTAGCTACCGTTGTTCCAGCCATACCACCAGCACAGATCTTGAAGAACTGTCTACGGTTAAATAGCATAAGGACTCCTTAAAAAGCTGACATTACATTATTTGGTTTATTATATTGAAGGTAATAAACATCCTTACTATTTGTAATGATAATATTTAATGAAATGGAAATAAAGGAAAAAACAGGAATGAATGCATGAAATTTGATGTGAGTCAAAAAATAGATAAAATAACAGTATTATTTTAAGTAATTACTATAAAAACCATAAAATTTATTTTGAGAAGATGGTAAGAAAAAATTGGTAATAATTTATGAGGCTAAAAAAATATAAATCGCATGTTTATCGTGGTACTTTTTCCTTCATTAAATTACAACTTAAGTATTGCTTGCCTATCAGCAAGGCAAGCATAAATAATTTATTTAGGATTAATTTCTTCAATTGTTTGCATCACTCGTGTTGTTATAAGCGGTTTGAGTATAGTATTCATTTGTTCAATCTTTAAGACGTTAGTCCCGTTTTGGTCATCTAAATAACCTTGTTCACGTAATGCAATAACCAAAGTTGAAAATACGCCTTTATCAAAAAATTCAGGGGCATTAATACCGTGTAATACTGATAATCTTTCAGCAATTAACCGAGCTTCTTTTTCTAAAGAAGATCGGCTGATAGTTGGATCTTTTTGTAATAATGAAAAAGCAATAGTATAACGTTGTAGCATATCTTTAGATGATGATGCAAGTAACTGCAAATCAGATATTTTAAGGTAATTTAAAGTTAGTTTATCTGGTGAATAATCAATTAGATTTAATTCAGCGTAAGTTGCGATGATTTGAGATACATATTTAGTTAGTTGCTCATCATTATGGTAAAGAAATAACTCTGATTTGATTAAAGGGAATAGCAATTTTATCTGTTCAATAACTGCACCTGGTGAAATTTGGTTATATTTTAGTAAAATGCGAGCCACTATAGCAGGAATAATTAATAAATGCTGAATATTATTGCGATAATAAGTCATCAATACTGTTTGTTCTGCCGTTAAGCCTACAATTTCACCAACTTCATCTGTTGTGATAACAAATTTTCCCATTCCTTTAGCGTGTTTGAATAGCTCTTCTGCCGTTTGATCTGGAATGGTAATTAAATTCGAATAGGGAACATTTTTCATTAATTTTAAAAGATAATCAATGTGCTCTAAAAGTTTCGCTTTGGTTAATGCATGCTGATCGGCAGCTAATAATATTGAACTACACAGATTCATGGCGTTAATTGCTGCTGATGAATTAATACATTCCATTATTTGTTTGGCAAGCAAATTGGTTGTCGGTGTTAACCAGTTAGGGCGCTGTATGCCCATTGGTTCAATAGCATCTCGCCAATTAGAAACCTGTTGATTTAAAAATTGGTTAAGGGGTATTGGTTGTCCAAAATTAACATAGCCAAAGCCTAACCTTTTTAATTTAAAAAAAGCTTTAATTGTGCGCCACAAACTCTCTTTTTCTTTTTTAGCGCCACGTAGCTCATTTGCATAGGTTGCTACTTCTAATATATGCTCATAACCAATATAGACAGGTACTATAGTAATTGGTCTGGCATCACCTCGTAATAGGGTTTGAATGGTCATCATCAGCATACCTGTTTTAGGGGCAAGAAGTCTACCAGTACGTGAACGCCCACCTTCAATAAAATATTCAACTGAATAACCTCGGATGAATAGCTCAGCTAGATATTCACGAAAGACGGCTGTATAGAGTTTATTTCCTCTAAATGAACGGCGAATAAAAAATGCACCTAATCGCCTAAAAATAGGACCTGCTGGCCAAAAGTTCAAATTAATGCCAGCAGCAATATGAGGAGGTACTAGCCCTTGGCGATAAAGAACATAAGATAATAGTAAATAGTCCATATGGCTGCGGTGGCAAGGTGCATAAACAATTTCATGACCATTTTGCGCAAGCTCTCGAATTGGATCAGCATTTGTCACTTTAAGCCCTTGATAAAGCCGGTGCCAAGCCCAAGTTAAGGCAAAATCAGTAATTCTAAGCATACGATAAGAAAAATTAGCAGCAATTTCATTTAGCATTGCTAATGCATCTTGTTTAGCTTGATTAAGGCTAATATTTTTACTTTTTGCTTCTTCTTGGATTATTTCTGAAAGACTAGGATTATTTAATAATTTATTCAGCATTTCTTGGCGAATGGGTAGCTTTGGACCTACTGATGCTGTTCTTTGTTTAGCAAAATGAATACGTGCAACACGTGCTAATTTGTGCGCTAAAATAGAAACATCTTGATTATTATCATATTCGATGGCTTTTAATGAAACAGCTCTTGAAAAACGTGTATAACAGTCTCGTCCTGAAGTGATTATTTTATATAATTTATACGTTGCACCAAACACTTGAAGAGATGGTTTTTTTTTGCCTTCTTTATCTGGACTGCGTCCAAACATTACCGATACAGGTAACATTTGAATATCTAATTGTTGATTTTGTTGATGAGCTAAAAGATAATTTCTTAAAATTGTTATAGATTTATACTGTTGTTTGTTTGATGCAAAAATACCTGGCCCTTTATCAATATAAATAAAAGCAGAAACCATTTTGCCATTAATATCAATACGTTTTAATGGATCTGGTAAATTATGATGCAGACAAAGGGAACGAACGACCATTAAGTCTATTTTCGAATGATATGGCAATACATAGAGGATTGGTCTGTTTGTATCAATATCTAATTCAGCAATGGGATCAGTAGGAATAGGTTTGCTTTTAACAAAAAGTTTAATTAGGAGTTGGATAAGTGAAAAATAAGCTTTAGTCCACCAAGAAAACATAAAAATAAACCTCATACTTTTGCGTAAATTATATACATTAAATCATGCCAGGTTGTTAACCAATCAACCAAACAAAAATTGAGTGTTTAGGTTGTAAAGCTAAATAATTCTTTTTTTTAATTAAAAAAAGAGAACTTGATTAAGTATATACTTGTTATCACTTAAAAGTTAGTAAAATTGCACAATCTTTTAGCTAATAACTATATTTGCTATTAATGGTTATAGTAATATATAAGCGTATTATAAAGGTTTATTAATATCAACTTCAACGAATCTCTTTGGATTATAAGGAATGATCTAAGTGCACCGGAATAATTTCTTTAATAAATTTATTAAACTAGTATATATAAAACCTGTTATAAAAGAAGTTAGTATCGTTATTTATATTTTTGTATATAATTAACAAACCATATGATTTATCTATGCATTATTAAAAAATATAATAGTTAGCCTTTTAAAAAGGATAGGTCATTGGTTAAAATTGCTTTTTATTTAATTTATTTAATTAGGTTTTATTTAAAAACGTTTCGAACTTTAAAAATGAATAGTATATTTGTTATTGTTAAATCGTCGAGCTTTCGCTAAAAATAAATGTTTTAGGATTATTAATGTCTGCACTCAGATTATGATGAATACATCTTATTTTTTAATTGGCAAACAATACTTTTGGTATTCGCTCATAATTTCCGATTTTATATTATAAATTTTAATGATATTTGATTTATTTATTGTTGCTTCTAATGCTCTTTTCATTTATTTTTTTCTTTCGATTAAACTATAGTTTATCTTCAGGTTAAACTGAATTATAAGTAACTTGGAGAAAAATAGTATGTTGTTTAACCGAAAATTGATGTGGCTTCAGCTAGAAGTTGGTACTAAATCACTTAATATTACTTTGATACTATCAAACCCCAGTTTTGCCTCATTCGAATAATCATAATGTTTACCGACTAGATATAACACAAATATTTGCAATATAGATCGTTCCACTAATGTGGCGGTTTGCTATCATATGTGTATAGTATTATTCAACTTATTAATTTTAATATATTATTTGATAAAGATATTTTAAAATAGTGTAAACAAACAGCATCACTTAAACGTCCCCAATTTTGACTAATAAAAATTTCTATTAATTAAACTTTTCAAATTTATACTTTTTGATATTTCCTTAATTAAATGTTTTAACGAAAATCAGCAATTAATTATTTTACTAAAAATAAGTTTTATTAAATTAATTTTTATTTCGATACAATATATCTAAAATATAACGTAACTCTTTAATCTCTAATTGACCAGGTGCCGAAGCGTTTTTGGCTGCACCAAAAGTCATTGCTGAACCAAACGTTGCACTAGCAATACGGCTCACGACGCCAAGCTCTGCCATAGACATGGTAATGATAGGTTTGGTTGCATATTTCTGGTTCATTTCAGTGGTGGCAGCAAGTAATGTTAATACATCATCTGTTGTTTGTGGCATAACAGCAATTTTGGGAATGTCTGCGCCAAGTTCTTGCATTTTTTTTAGTCGATAGATAATATCTCTTTTAGATGGCGTTTTTTCAAAATCATGATTTGATACCACAACAAATACCTGATGTTTGTGTGCAACATCAATAATATCTTTTACATAGTTATCACCAATAAACATCTCAACATCAATCAGATCGATAAACCCGCTACAAGCCATTTCTTTATTTAATTGAATATAAGATGTTAATGGCCATGGCTTAGCTCCACCTTCGTTTGCGGTTCTAAAAGTGAATAAAATGGGTTTATTTGGTAGTAAATCTGTTATTTTTTTAGCGACTAACTTTACAGTATTAAGATTATCAACGTGGATAAAGTGATCAACACGCCACTCTAAAACGTCAAAATCAATTGATTGTAAAAATTGTACTTCATCAATTAATTCTGCTTCAGTTTTACCGATAATTGGCACAATAATTTTGGGTGCGCCTGAACCGATTTCAAGTTTTTTGATGGTTAGTGTTTTCATTTTGTATCCTGTTAGCTAAAAATTCCGTTAATAGACCATAATTTTATCTGGTTTTAATTTTGTATTAAATAAAACAGTAGCATGAAGTCATTAGCATAAGAAATTATTTATTAATCATTAAAACCCATTTGCTCTTTCACATAATCAATAGGGGCATCTTCGCCTGTCCAAATTTTTATTTGAGCTGCACCTTGCCATAACATCATGCCAATACCATTTAATATTTTACAACCTTGTTGCTCAGCTATTTCAAGTAGTTTTGTTTTACGCGGACTATAAATACAATCTGTAACAACAAGATCGGGGGGTAACATTGTTGGATCTGTAATTAAGCTTTTTCCTTCTAACGGTTTCATTCCGACACCTGTTGCATTGCAAAGTACAACACTATCTGAAATTTCTTTGCGTAGTTGATCTTTATCGGCCAGATCGAACACGCATACATCACATTGAGTATTATGATTTAATTTTTTCGCAATGGTCTCTATTTTTGTATAGCACTCATCTTTTTGATTAAAGACAGTGATCTCTTTTACGCCATCAAGAGCAGCTTGTACAACAATGGCTGTTGCAGCCCCTCCAGCACCTAGAATGGTTATTTTTTTGCCTATTATATCAATATTGGCTTCTTTGAGCATGCGCATGTAGCCCATTCCATCTGTGTTATAGCCTGTTAAAACACCATTATCATTTGAAATAGTATTACACGCACCACTCATTTCCACAGCAGGTGTTAACTTATCAAGGTATTGGCAGACTAGTTGTTTGTTGGGCATAGACACGGCACTGCCACGTAATCCTAATGCTCGTATTCCTTTAATTGCGTCAGGGAGTTTTTTTTGGTCAACTTCAAATGCTAAATAAACATAAGGTACCTTTAGTTTAGAATAAATGGTATTTTGCATTTGAGGGGATAAGCTATGGCGAATAGGGTAAGCCATTAAACCAATCAGTAAAAAATGTCCGTCGATATTATTTCTCATTAACAACTCTCCACAATAGCCCTACATTTTAGTTAAAGGCTATTTTTAGAATTTTTTATTAACACATTTTTAATTTTATATATATTTATATATAGATGAAAGAGTGAGTATACACTATCGATTGCACTTTCAACATCTATGGCCTAGAATAATAAGTTTTCTTCTTAAATAAGAATTTATTTTATGAATACAGTGCTTGATTTGTTTTCTTCAATAAATGCGGTTGTCGTTGCGGTAATTTGCATGTTAATTTTATCTCTTTGCCGTGTTCATGTCGTTATTAGCTTAATAATTGGCGCATTTGTTGGTGGACTATTTAGCCATTTATCGTTAAAAGAAACTATTGATGCATTTAATACTGGGATCAGCAATGGAGCTAATATTGCGCTTTCTTATGCTATGTTAGGAGCGTTTGCAGTTGCAATATCAAAATCTGGCTTACCCGAATTATTGGCTGATAAAGCTATTAAGCAACTTACATCAAGCGATGCAAAAAAACGTATCAAGTGGATTTTGATTGTTATTATTGGGTTAGTAAGTATTTCATCGCAAAATGTTATTCCTATTCATATTGCTTTTATTCCGCTTTTAATTCCACCACTTTTATACGTAATGTCCCGTTTACAGCTTGATAGAAGAATGGTTGCTTGTATTATGACATTTGGATTAATTACGCCTTATATGTTTTTACCGGTAGGATTTGGAAATATCTTTTTGAATCAAATTTTATTAAAAAACATTACTGCATCAGGAATGGATGTTAGCCATGTAAATGTAATGCATGCAATGGCAATTCCTGCATTAGGTATGTTTGTTGGTTTATTATGGGCTATTTTTATCAGTTATCGTAAACCTAGAGAATATAAAATTATTCATAAAGAGGCGAATCAAGAAGCTTTAAAAGATGTGAATAAGCGTTCACTTATTGTTTCATTATTGGCGATTGTTCTATCTTTTACTATTCAACTTTATACTGGTTCAATGATTTTAGGTGCCTTAATTGGTTTTATTTGCTTTATTGTATCGGGTTCGATTAAATGGGGCGAAGCTGATGGCGTTTTTACGGACGGCATCAAAATGATGGCTATGATCGGGTTTGTGATGATTTCAGCACAAGGTTTTGCCGAAGTGTTAAAACAGACTCACGAAATAGAACCTTTGGTTATCAACAGTGCAGCATTATTTGCTGGTAATAAAGTGATTGCCGCTTTTGTGATGATGCTAATTGGTCTGGTTATTACATTAGGTATTGGATCTTCATTTTCGACAGTCCCTATCATTGCCGCAGTATATGTACCACTTTGTGTACAACTCGGTTTTTCACCAATTGCCACCGTATGCTTAATTGGTGCATCAGGTGCGATAGGTGATGCGGGATCGCCACCATCAGATACTATTTTAGCGACCTCTTCTGGGCTAAATAGTGATGGGCAACATGATCATATTCGTGATAGTGTTATTCCAACATTTACCCATTTTAATATTCCATTATTTATTGCTGGTTGGATTGGCTCGTTAATTTTATAAGTTAATCCAATTAAATGAATTAAGGTCGTTATTCATTATGAATAAAAAATCATCCCAAAATATTAGAGCCATTTGTGGGCAAGCTATTTTTAATGTGCTAGAAGAAGGACAGTCATTAAGCGCTACATTGACAACTTTAAACCACAAAATAGCCGATAAAGATAAGGCGTTAGTACAAGAAATCTGTTTTGGTGTGATGCGAGTGTTACCAGAACTCAACTTTTATATTCATACCTTGATGAGTAAAGTATTAACGGGTAAAAATAGAATTTTACATGACCTATTGTTAGTGGGTATTTACCAAATTCTCTATACCCGTATTCCAGCACATGCAGCAGTTGGTGAGACAGTTAATGCGGTCAATACTCTCAAAAAAACACAGCTTAAAGGGGTTGTAAATGGTGTATTGCGTGAGTTTTTGCGCCAACAAACATCATTACAACAACAATTTACACAAGACAGCAAGCAACAAAACCAGCAGACATTACACCCAAGTTGGTTGTTAACACGCCTTAAGCAAGCCTATCCAGAGCAGTGGCAAGCCATTGTTCATGCTAATAATCAAAAGCCACCAATGTGGTTGCGAGTTAATCTTAACCAATATTCAGTAAGTGATTACCAACAATTACTTGCTGAACAACAAATTGAGTCTGATAGCTTTCCAGAGTTACCTAGTGCTCTGCGATTATTGTCGCCTGTCAATGTAAATAAATTACCCTATTTTGATGAGGGTGCTGTTACGGTACAAGATCTGTCTGCGCAATATGCCGCTTATTTGTTAGCACCGCAAAATGGCGAGCTCATTTTGGATATGTGCGCAGCACCTGGTGGTAAAACCACACATATTTTAGAAGTTGCTCCAAAAGCACAAGTTTTAGCGGTGGATATTGAGCCTAGCCGAGTGAAGCGCATTCACGAAAATTTAACTCGATTAAACTTATATGCCGAAGTTAAAGTTGGTGATGGATTAACCCCAGAACGATGGTGTAAAGGGCAACAATTTAATCGCATTTTACTTGATGCGCCTTGCTCAGCAACAGGCGTTATCCGCCGTCATCCAGATATAAAATGGTTACGCCGAGATAGTGATATTGCCCAATTAACTGAGCTACAACATGCAATCTTAACTAATATTTGGTCTTATTTAAAAACTGGTGGTACTTTAGTTTATGCCACTTGTTCAATTCTACCAGACGAAAATAAATTACAAATTGAGCGTTTTTTACAAGAAAACATCAGCGCCAAATTACAAGGTGAAATTAAACAATTTTTACCTACTGAAAATGGTGGTGATGGTTTCTTTTATGCAGTATTAAAGAAAGTATAATTTTCCCTTTTATTTTTGTTAAAAAGTTTCAGGTAACTATGTGTTTAAGTATAAAAAACTAAAAAAATCACACAATCCTAATTTGGACAATCTTTAGTAGTTGTGATAAATTTTGGGCTTGTTTTATCTTATAAAGATGTTCAGATATGGCTTATACTCTCACCTACAATGATTTACCTGAAAATATCCAACATTGGCAAGGTTTACCGCTGTCATTAAATGGCTGTGAAGTGGTTCCTTTAGATTATAATGCAGGTAAAACAGGCTGGATTATTTATGGTAAAAAGTTAAATAAAACAGTCTTATCAAAATTCCAAGATCAACTTGCTATGCCAATGGTGATTGTTTCATCATGGAAAATCAAAACTTATCAGATTGTTCGTATTGCAGGGGTGATACCTAAAAAAGCTAAATCGATATCATTAGCATTAGGTATTGATGTTGCCCCAATCGATAATTTACCCACGCTACGCTCCCCGGGGTTACTTGTTATGGACATGGATTCGACAGCGATTGGCATTGAATGTATTGATGAACTGGCCAAATTGCATGGTGTAGGGCAGCAAGTTGCAGCGGTAACTGAACAAGCTATGCGTGGTGAACTTGATTTTGCCACAAGTTTGCGAAAACGTGTGGCAACCTTAAAAGGGGTGCATCAAGCTATTTTAGATCAAGTTAAAGATAATTTACCACTTACTCCTGGGCTTACTTATTTAGTAAAAGAATTGCATAAAAAAAATTGGCATGTTGCTATTGCCTCAGGCGGTTTTACCTATTTTGCGGATCATTTAAAGCAAAAGTTAAAATTAGTTGACGTTTATGCTAATGAATTAGAAATCAAACATGGAAAATTAACTGGTAAAGTTTCTGGTCAAATTGTTGATGCAAAATATAAAGCAAGGACATTACAACAACTAGCAGCATCGTTGGAAATTCCCATTGAACAAACTGTCGCAATTGGTGATGGAGCCAATGATTTGATGATGATTCGTATTGCTGGTCTAGGTGTTGCTTATCATGGTAAACCTAAAGTTGTCGAAAAAGCACGAATTAGTATTAATTATGCAGATTTAACAGGTTTATGGTGTATTTTATCCACTAGTTTATTAAGTGAAGGTTAGGAGATTAAATTGGCAAAAGCAGTAAAACGTGCTTATGTTTGTAATGATTGTGGAGCAGATTACCCACGTTGGCAAGGGCAATGTAGTTCATGCCATGCTTGGAACACCATTACCGAAGTTAGGCTTGCAAGTACCTCTTCACGTAATGACAGATTAACGGGTTATGCAGGTAGCGGGATTGGGCAAGCTAAAATTCAAAAATTGTCCGAGATCAGTTTAGAGGCACTGCCAAGATTTTCAACTGGTTTTTCAGAATTTGATCGTGTGCTTGGTGGTGGTGTCGTACCGGGGAGTGCCATTCTCATAGGAGGGAATCCCGGAGCAGGTAAAAGTACGTTGTTACTGCAAACCATGAGTAAACTCTCATCACAAATGAATACACTTTATGTTACTGGTGAAGAATCCCTCCAACAAGTTGCGATGCGTGCCCATCGATTAGGTTTACCTGCGGATAATATTAATATGTTGTCCGAAACCAGTATTGAGCAAATCTGTTTATTGGCTGAGCAGTCCAAGCCTAAATTAATGGTGATTGACTCTATCCAAGTGATGCACCTTACTGATATCCAATCTTCGCCTGGTAGTGTTGCACAAGTACGCGAAACAGCTGCTTATTTAACTCGTTTTGCCAAAACAAAAGGCATTGCCATTATCATGGTGGGGCATGTTACTAAAGATGGCTCTCTTGCTGGTCCAAAAGTACTTGAGCACTGTATTGACTGCTCAATTTTATTAGATGGCGATGCCGACTCACGTTTTAGAACTCTACGTAGTCATAAAAACCGTTTTGGAGCAGTAAATGAGCTGGGTGTATTTGCTATGACCGAACAAGGTTTAAAAGAGGTTAGCAACCCATCAGCAATCTTTTTAAGCCGTGGAGATGAAATGCTACCGGGTAGTTCGGTAATGGTATTGTGGGAAGGTACTCGCCCATTATTGGTCGAAATCCAAGCGCTAGTCGATCACTCGATGTATGGTAATCCAAGACGTGTGACTGTAGGATTAGATCAAAATCGGCTTGCATTATTGCTTGCAGTATTGCATAGGCATGGGGGATTGCAAATGGCCGATCAAGATATTTTTGTTAATGTTGTTGGTGGTGTAAAAGTTACCGAAACAAGTGCGGATTTAGCATTGATTGCAGCACTTGTATCAAGTTTTCGCAATCGTCCGTTGCCACAAGATATCGTTATTTTTGGTGAAATTGGCCTTGGTGGCGAAATTCGACCAGTACCGAGCGGACAAGAACGTATCTCTGAAGCGGCTAAACATGGTTTTAAAAAAGCAATTGTACCTATTGCCAATATGCCGAAGAAGCCCGAAAATATGCAGATTTTTGCAGTTAAAAAAGTGTCAGAAGCACTAGATATTTTAGGTGATTTTTAAAAACCATATAAAATAGTAATAGTTAAAATTAATCCGCCAATAAGATTATCGGCGGATTAAAGCTGGATTCAATTTTATTAAATGGGTTAATATTATTGTTTAATAACAAATTTCATAACAAGGTTGATAAGCGCTTCCTCCTGGCAATTTCATTCGGTTTTGTTTAACAAAACTACGCAATAAATTATCAAGTTGCTGCATAATTTCAATATCACCTTGTAATTTGTATCGACCATTTTCGGCAATTTGCTTCATACCAAATTCTTTAACATTTCCTGCAACAATACCAGAAAACGCACGACGCAAATCAGCGGCTAACAGCTCGACAGGTTGCTCACGATGAAGATTTAATGAGGCCATATTAGCGTGAGTAGGTTCGAAAGTATGTTGTAATGATTCATCGATTTTTAATAGCCAATTAAACCCATAAGCATCGCCTGTTTTTAAGCGTGAAGCTTTAACATGCTTAACACCCTCTTTCATAATACGAGCTACTTGTTCAGGTGAGTCGATAATAATTTGATAAAGTTTAGTTGCCTCATCGCCTAATGTGCTACGAATAAAGCTGTCGATAGAAGCAAAATAGGACTCGCACTCTTTAGGACCCGTTAAAATTAGAGGTAATGTTTGATGTTTATTGGCAGGGTTTAATAAAATACCCAGAATATAAAGCAATTCCTCGGCGGTTCCCGGTCCACCAGGGAAGATAATAATGCCATGAGCCATTCGTACAAATGCTTCAAGGCGTTTTTCGATATCGGGCATAATAATCAATTCATTGACTAATGCATTAGGTGGTTCAGCTGCAATAATTGATGGTTCTGTCATACCAATAAAACGGCTTTCTTTATAACGCTGTTGCGCATGACCAACAGCAGCGCCTTTCATTGGAGCTTCCATAACACCTGGACCACAACCAGTACAAATGTTAAGTTCGCGCAAACCAAGTTGCATACCTACTTGACGAGCATAATAGTATTCATTTTCGTTAATCGAATGTCCACCCCAGCAAACAACCAAATTTGGCTCTTCACCCACATGGAGCGCATTGGCATTGCGTAAAATAGAAAAAACAAGGTTTGTAATATAAAACGATTGATCCCTTTCAAATTTGAAATCGGAAATAAGCTCTTTAACTGCACTGATTTGACTATTTAAAAAAAGGATATCGCGTAGTACAGCAAAAAGGTTAGCTTGAATTGAGCGAATAATTTTACCATCAACAAAAGCACTTTTTGGTGCATTAACCAATTCCAACTTGACACCACGCTCTTTGCTAATCACATTAATTTCGAAAGACTGGAATCTATCTAACAGATCTTTAGTATTATCAGTCTTACTGCCTGCATTTAGTGTCGCTAAAGAGCAATTTCTATATAATTTATAAAGCTCACTATTGGCGGATTTTTTTAAAATATCGACTTCTGCTTGAGCAAGTAAATCCATTGATCCTAATGGGCTAATATGGGTGATCATTGCAACCTCGATTTATCGGTTTCATCTAAAAAAGTTATTATATACCTAAACAGATGGAATAGATAACTTGGTAAAATAACATTTTATTTTGTTATACCTTTAAGAGTGAGGTCGCATTTTTTCGATAATTTGGTTACTGTACTGTTGAATTGCTAATAGTCAAAAAATAAAGTCTATGTTAGACTTAGTTAAACTCTGAAGCTCTTTTACTAAAGTGTTTTTTATTGATTTTATATGTTAGGTGAGCTGTGGTATAGCACAAAAATTGCTATGCTCTTGGATTTGGATAAGGTGTTTAAACTTATATGCAATTAGTTGATAATTATCGACGTCGATTTCAGTATCTGCGTTTATCGATTACTGAATTGTGTAATTTTCAGTGCCAGTACTGTTTACCGAGAGGTTATCAGCCTAACAAGGAACATAAATTTTTGTCGCTCAATGAAATTAATCAAGTTGTGGCAACATTTACTGAGCTCGGTGTACGCAAAATTCGGTTAACCGGTGGTGAGCCTACTTTGCGTCGCGATTTTATTGATATCTTATCGCTCATATCTTCCTATCCCAGCGTGAAGGAACTCGCTATTACGACCAATGGTTCACGTTTATTAAAAAATATTCACCATTGGCATCAAGCTGGTTTAAATGCGATTAATATTAGTATTGATAGTTTTTCTCCCCATTTATTTAAATTAATTACTGGTCAAAATAAGCTTAAAGAATTACTGCAGTGTGTTGATAAATCGTTAGAAGTAGGTATAAAAAAAGTCAAAATTAACACTGTTTTGATGAAAAACATGAATGATAATTTAAATGATTATTTGTTATGGATTAAAGATATTCCAGTAGAGTTGCGCTTTATTGAACTTATGGAAACAGGCGAAAGCAATGATGTATTTAATCGTTATCACTTGTCTGGTAGTTTTATTGAAACACAATTAATTGCGCAGGGGTGGGAGTTACAACCCAAAAAACCTTTATCAGGTCCTGCTAAGATTTATGTGCACAGCGACTATCAAGGAAAAATTGGTTTGATTATGCCCTATTCAAAAGATTTTTGTAAAAGTTGCAATCGATTACGTGTATCATCTATCGGTAAATTACATTACTGCCTATTTGGCGATGCGGCGGTTGATTTACGTGATTTGTTGGAAAGCTCAGAACAGAAACAACAATTAAAAGCAAGAATTCTTGCTTCATTAATGATTAAACCAGAAAAGCATTTGTTACATGATCATCATGTAGGACTCACCCCTAATTTATCTTATATCGGTGGATAATTGGCTGTTCTGTTTTGGAACTTTGTCAATTTGCCAATGTTGTATAGCCCAATCTAGTAACTGTTTTTGAGTGGCGTCTTGCCAATTTTCTGGCACACATTGCCCTAGAAACTGTAAAGCCTGGACGGTTAACGCTTTAAAATTGTTTAAATCAATCGGGCTAGCATGATTTTGTTTTGATAGTTTATTGCCATTTTTATCTAATACTAGTGGTAAATGGCAGTAACTTGGCACAGAAAAACCAAGCAGTTGATATAGTGAGATTTGTTTTGCAGTAACAGGTAAAAGATCTGCGCCACGAACAATTTCGGTAATTCCTTGTTCATGATCGTCTAATACTACCACTAAGTTATAGGCAAATAAGCCGCCTTTTCGGTGAATAATAAAATCTTCTTGCGCGCTTGCTTTTTCAACTGTTTGTAAGCCACGAATCTGATCTTTAAATTGAAAAATAGGATGATTTTGTTTTAAACGTATAGCAACTTGTTGTTTATTATTGATAGATAAATGTCGTTTACGACAAAAGTTATCGTAAATACCATTTGTTAGGTTTTGAATTCGTTGTCTAGTACAGTCACAATAATAAGCTTCTTGTTTGTCTATTAGTGTTTTTAAAATAGTGCGGTAACGCTCACAGCAAGATGATTGATACAAGACCGTATCATCCCAATATAGATTAAGTGCTTCAAGCGTTTTTAATATAAGTGATGATGCCCCTTTGACTTCTCGTGGTGGGTCGATATCTTCGATACGGACAAGCCATTTACCACGACAAGATTTAGCTTGGAGATAACTACCAAGAGCTGTTACCAACGAACCGAAATGTAACGGTCCTGATGGTGAAGGGGCAAAACGACCGATATAATACATAGGTCTTATTTAAGATTAATAGACAAAACTAGGATTACATTCCCATTTGTTTTTCACGAAGTTCAGCAAGAGTTTTACAATCGATACATAAATCGGCTGTAGGTCTTGCTTCTAAACGACGTATACCGATTTCAATACCACAAGATTCACAAAAACCAAAATCATCAGTTTCAATCTTTTTTAATGTTTTTTCAATTTTTTTAATAAGTTTACGTTCTCTATCACGTGCTCTTAATTCTAGGCTAAACTCCTCTTCTTGAGTTGCTCTATCAGCAGGATCTGGAAAATTTGCTGCTTCATCTTGCATATGTGAAACAGTTTTACCCATTTCTCCTTGTAGCTGAGTAAGCCATGCTTCCAAGATAAGCTTAAAATGTTTCAATTGCTTAGAATTCATATACTCCTCATCTTTTGCCTCTTTATAAGGTTCAAGCCCAGCAATTGAAAGCAGGCTAAGAGAAGATGTATTTAATTTTTGTTCCTTTTTCACTGCAATCCCCTTAGATACAGATTATTCGCAAGCGCTAAACTATAGCAATAAATTAGCTATTGGCAAAATTTTTTTATGTTTTTTTTTAAGTAAACTATGTAGATTAATATAACTGCGTGTTATAAATAAATTTTATTATCAATTCCACTGTTTCATGCCATTTATAGGGCATTTAACGACTAAGTCATGTAAGTTATCATTATCAGGTAATATCAATTCCGGAGCGATATCAAAAAGAGGGTAGAGTACAAATTCCCTATGTTTCATATGGTAATGTGGTATAGTAAGCCTTTCACTATTAATAATTAAATTATCATACAATAAAATATCTAAATCTAGGGTTCTAGCACTCCAACGGTTATCTTTGCGTACGCGTCCTTGTGCTTTTTCAATAGTTTGTAGTTCATCAAGCAATGCTATAGGCGATAAGCTTGTCGTCAGTTTAATTACTGCATTAAGATAATCATTTTGATCTTGTGGTCCTAAGGGCTTACTTCGGTAAAATGGTGAAATATCTACCACTTTTGTGCTAGGCAAACAGCGTAATGATTCAATAGCACGATTAGCTTGTGCAAACGGATCTTCAAGGTTGCTCCCTAAAGCAACATAACAAATTGACATAATTAGACTTATTTTTTGTGATATTAAATATAATTGAATGGCAATATCTTAGCACATAAAACAATTGCCAAGAATGATTATATAAATAGATTCATGCTTATGACTTTGTGTTATAAAAATATAACCATATAATCTTTAACTTTTTATCTATTTTTCATTATGTTACCTATGGTAAAGCAAATTACTTTATTAAATGGTTATTTTTATTAGTTATTGTATTTATTGAGAATATAAAATGAATTTAGGTCAACAATTAAGTTTTTTAATAAAAAATACTTCAATAATCAGTGATCCTCAAGTTATTGATTGTGCTATCAAGGGGATAATCGATTATTTTGCCTGTAGTTTACAAGCTTGTCAGGAAGATGATGTTCATAAATTACTAGCATGGATAGCAGATGAGGGTGGAAATACTAGAGCTTTGCTGATTGGTCAAAAAAAGTTAGCTACGGCAAGGCAAGCAGCACTTTTTAATGGCTTCCAAGCGCATTGTTTAGATTATGATGATGTACATTCAGATGTTAGAGGCCACCCCTCAGCCGTTATTTTATCCGCTCTTATTGCTAGTGTTCGATTAGATAGTATTGAACAAAAGATTGATAGTCGACGTTTTTTAACGGCTTATGTTATTGGTATTGAAGTGATGGCTTTGTTGGGTAAAAGTGTTAATCCACAGCATTATGAAAAAGGTTGGCATGCAACTATTACTTTGGGTGGAATTGCTGCCACTGCTGCTATTTGTTATCTCTATGATGAACCTTTTTTATCACAGGCATTAACATTAGCAGCTACACAAGCATCAGGAATGCGTTTGTTAATGGGTACTCCGATCAAATTTTTACATGCAGGATTAGCAGCACAGCATGCTGTACAATCCGTTGAATGGTTAAGAGCTGGTATACATGCCGATCAGGATTTTTTAGATGATAAATTAGGTTTTTTGGCTATTTATGGGCAAGGTAATACACATTTTGATTTAAGTCATTGGGGTAAAACTTGGAAGATTGTGGATCCCGGATTATGGTTTAAAAATTATTCTTATTGTTCAGCTGCTGCTTATATTGCTGATGCGGGTCAATTACTTTACCAAAATCTTAGCTTTGAATTTGATAATATTAATAATATTAATAATATTGTTATTTATTTTGCACCGCCAAATAGTGATGCTGCATTGATATATAAAACCCCTTCATTGGCGCAGCAAGGACGTTTTTCGGCTGAATATGTTTTAGCATTAACTCTTTTAGGATTGCCACTTGGTTTTGAGCAGTTTTCATCACAACCTATTTCAAATGCAATAAAACAATTAATGCAGAAGATGAAACGAAGTTATCAAACGCATCTTACGCCACATCCAGAAGCTTATAATGGGCGTTATGTAATTATTGATATTTTTCTTAAAAATGGTAAAAAGATAAGTCAGCGTATTGATATTCCCAAAGGTTCTCCTAAAAACCCATATAGCCAAACTGAAATGTCGTTAAAATTGCATTCAGCGATTAAAGATCAAGCTAAAACAGAGCAATTATTAACAGATATTCATAAACTAGCAAAAGGTTTAGATATTCGTCAATTTCTATTATCTTATTTATTTACTCTTTAAATGTTAAATTATTATCATTAGTTAGTATATTTTTTAACTAAATTTCAAAATCAATTTCGTCAGTTAGCTGGCGTAAAAATCGTTGCGTAATTTCATTTTGAGGATTATCGATGACTGATTTTGCTGGTCCCTCTTCGATAATCATTCCTTCTGCCATAAAGATAATTCGATCTGCAACGTACTTAGCAAACTCCATTTCATGTGTTACTATAATCATAGTAATATGTTCTTTTGCTAGCTGTAGCATGACTTGCAATACTTCGTGTACTCGCTCAGGATCGAGTGCAGAAGTCGGTTCATCAAATAATAATACATTTGGTTTAACAGCTAAAGCTCTTGCAATTGCAACACGTTGTTGTTGACCACCCGATAAAGTGATGGGATATTGTGTTGCGTATGGCAACATACCGACTCGTTCTAATAATGATAATCCTTGTTGTTTTGCTTTGGTTTTATCCATTTTTTGACCAACAATTAATGGATAAGTTATATTTTCTAATGCTGTTTTATTTTTAAATAAATTATAGTGTTGGAAAACCATAGCGGACTGTTTTCGTAAGTTGCTTTCTTCTTTAATACTATAATGCTTACTATTAAGTGATACAGTTCCTATTTTGATAGTGCCTGTATTTGGTTTTTCTAGTAAATTTAAACAACGTAACAGAGTTGATTTTCCTGAGCCTGATGGGCCAATAATGGCAACAACTTCACCTTGTTTTATATTTAAGTTGATGTCCTTTAATACTTCATTATTTGCAAAACGTTTAGATAAATGCGAAACAGAAATCATAACCTTACTCCTTAACGATGATAAGGTACATTGAGCTTTCGCTCTAATTGTTTTTGTATCCAAGAATAGGCAACAACAGTTAGCCAGTAAACAATACCTACAGCTAGATAGGTTTCGAAGTAGAGAAATGAGTTAGCGGTTAACATTTTCCCCGATGCTAATAGTTCTTGTACGCCAACAAAAAAGGCAACAGACGAATCTTTAAGTAATGAAATGAACATATTACCAGCGTTTGGTAGGGCATTGACCATAGCTTGTGGTAGTATAATACCTCGATAAACTTGTATTTTACTTAAACCAACGGTTATTCCTGCCTCTTTCTGACCTTGATCAACGGACTTTAAACTTGCCCGGAAAATTTCAGCTAAATAGGACGAATATTTTAAACTGAAGCAGATAATAGCTGCTGTTGTAGCGCCCATTTGTTTTAGAACAGGAAAAATTTGTGGTAATCCGTAATAAATAATAAACAGTAATACAACAGAAGGTATTCCTCGAAACAGTGATATAAACAGTGCAAAAAACGAATCGATAATGATTATTTTATTGCTACGTAATAGTGCAATTGTTAGTCCAAATATAATGGCAAACATAATCGATATGATGGTAATAAAAAGTGTAACAGGCAGATAAGGTAATATCTGCGGAAATACACTTAAAAAATAGTTTACATTAAAATTCATAGGGTAATATCTTCACCAAAATATTTAATTGCAAGGTTTTTCAATGTGCCATTGGTGCGTAACTTTTCGATGGCTTGATTGAATTTTTTACGTAGTGCTTGGCCTTTTTCATCTTTACTAAATGGAAAAGCAACTTGCTCAATAGTAATTGGCTCACCCACTAATTTAAACGGTAGATTTTTACGCTTAATTTCAGCCAGTAATATTGGCTTAGAATTGACATAACCATCAACTCGTCTATACTCCGTGTCATACATTGCACCATCTCGTGTTTCATAGGTCTTGATTGTTATTTCGTTGTTAGGAAAGGCTTTTTTTAGATTATTTATATGATTTGAGCCTAGCACACCGGCAATGGTTTTACCTTTAAAATCAGATAATTGCTTGATATCGTTGTTATCTTTGTGGGTAACAACTTGGCTACCGTAAAGGCTATAGGTATTGGAAAAATCATATTTGGCTTGACGAGCATCTGTAACCGCAACTGCATTGGCAATAGTATCTAAACGCCCTGAATCAAATTGCCCCATTAAACCACCAAATTCAGCAATGATCCATTCGACTTTATAGCCTAATTCGTTAGCAATTGCTTCAGTAACTTCAACATCAAATCCGACTAAATTGCCATCTTGTTTATAACCGTTTGGATAGCTTTGTCCTGTGGAGCCCACTTTAATTACATTTTGCTCTGTTACTTGATGATTGGATTTATTATCACAACCAATTAAGGCTAGGCTAGTTAATAATAGAGCGGACAGTAACTTGCTTATTTTTTTCATAGTTTATTACTCCTTTTTTCCATTCGGTATAGTTTTTATGATTTAAGATTTTTTCAAAATAAAGGGTGGTATGATCGGGTGTTAAATTAGCTTGCCCTATTTTTTTATAGCCTCTATTAATATAAGTTTGGGCAAGCCATGGATGATTTGCAGCAGTGCCTAACGTGACTGCAGGTAATTTTAGTTGGTTAATTAGAATTTGCTGTTCAACAAAATTCCATAATGCATTACCATAACCTTTGCCTTTATATTGTGGCGCTGTTGCAAACCAACCTAAATGCGGTACCCCATAAGGTCCAGGGTTATTGCCCCACGGAAAGCGAATACTTAAGGTTGATAGTAGATCACCTTCTTTTTCAAATAGATACACGGCATTGGAATCAATATGGTCAGCAATTTGCGATTGCGTGATTGTTGCTGCGGCAAAATGAATGCCTAATTGAGTGGTGGATTGATAAGCATTATGCAATAGAGCCTGATAAGCAGGAATGTCTTTATGAGTGATTAAGCGAAAGCTCATGCTAATACTCCACACTGTTCAGCATATTGAATAACTTGTGCTACTTTTTCCGGTGCAGAGCCAATATAGCTAATTGGATCTAACCAAGCATCAAGTTCGGATTCGGTGAATTCTTTATTTAAACGTGGTTCTTCTAATAATATATCTTTAAATGGTCGATTTTGTTCAAATGCTTTCATGGCGCTTTGGTAAACTAAATTATGTGCAGTTTGTTTACCTAATCGTTTGCCGATTTCAAACATCACTTTTTCAGATAGTAGTAAACCATTTTGTAGTGATAAATTGGTCAACATTTTGTCAGCATTGACTTTAAGTCCTTTAAGTACGGTAAGTGCTGTCTGTAATTGCGCTGAAATATAGAGAGTAATTTCTGGTAGTGCGATCCATTCGGCTCGCCAACTCATGGCATCGCGCTCATGTTCAACTTTCATTGATTCGTGAATTAACGCGACGCTTTTTAAAAGTGGAGCTGTCAAACTGGCTAAACCTTCTAATGCCGCTGGGTTGCGTTTATGCGGCATGGTAGTTGAGCCTATTTTTCCTTCCGAGAACGGTTCTTCAACTTCGTTAATTTCGGTACGCATTAAGTTGTAAAATTCATTGCCCATTTTACCTAATGTGCCACTAATTAGCGCAATGACTGATGCATATTCAGAAAAACGGTCACGAGCTGCTTGCCAACCGATATTAGGGGTATTTAGTCCCAGTATTGTTAGAGCACGAGTTTCAACTTGTGGTCCTAACTTGCCCATTGAGGCATAAGTACAAATTGCACCACTAATATTACCGACTAATACTCGTTGTTTGATTTCACTTAAACGTTGTAAGTGCCGAATAAATTCATCTAACCATACGGCAAGTTTAAAACCAAAGGTTGTGGGGAGTGCTTGCATGCCATGGGTTCTTCCAACCATGGGTAAATACTGATACTTTTTAGCTAAACGTTTTAGTTCTAGTGCCACTAGTTTGCTATCGCGTTCAATTACAGTAAAAGATTGTTTTAATTGTAAAACAGTTGCAGTATCGACGATATCTTGTGTGGTTGCGCCGTAATGAATATATTGACCCGCATCACCGACTTGTTTTTGCAGTGCATTAATTGTTGACATTAACGAATGTTTGGCTTTAGCTGCTTCTTCGGCAATTTGTTCAATTGATAATTTAGATGCATCGGCTTTGGATATGATTGAATTGGCTGCTTCAATTGGAATAACGCCTAACTCGCCTTCCGCTTTAGCTAAAGCAACTTCGACATCCACCTGTTTTTGCAAGCGATTTGTCTCTGACCAAATTGCTCTCATTTCGTTAGTACCAAAGTTATTGCCCAAAATTAAAAAATCTAAAATATGTGACGCCATCAAACTATCCTCAATAATTGTTACTATCTTACTCAATAATTATTAGTAATTATTGGAGTATCGTCTAATTATCTGTTTTTCTATTGATATAACCAAATGGAATAAAATACTAATAAGAAGGAGGAGGTGTAAGTAATCATTAGAATAATTTTTGATTAATAAGGATATGTATGCCAAATCTAAACCTGTTTTTTATAGTAAAAAACATATTAATTTAAAGGGGGAAGTAAATAGAAACACCCTTTATTTGAGCGTTTCTATTGTTATGACTGTTTATTATTAAAATTTCTATAGTACTTCAACAATTGATTCGCAAAGTCTGGACATGTTATCTAATGTCATACCAGCCACGTTGATACGTCCTGAGTTTACGATGTAAATGCCATAATCATTACGTAATTTTAGTACTTGTTCTTCGTTCAAACCACTGAACGAAAACATGCCATTTTGTTTGACTATGAAACTGAAATCTTGATTTGCGCCTTTATCTTGTAGCGTTTTGACAAATAATTGGCGCATACGATGAATACGTTGCCGCATGTTGGTTAATTCATTAATCCATTCTTCTTTTAATTCCTTATTATTTAGAATATACGAAACAATTTTTGCTCCATGAGCTGGTGGGTTAGAGTAATTTGCACGAATAATGGTTTTTACTTGGCTAAAGGCGCGATCGGCAATTTCAGTACTTTTGGCAATTAAAGTAAAGGCACCAACACGTTCGTTATAAAGCCCAAAGTTTTTAGAATAGGAGCTAGCAATGAGTAGCTCTGGATGCATGTTAGCAAATAAGCGTAATCCGTAGGCATCTTCTTCAATTCCTTGCCCAAAGCCTTGATAAGCTAAGTCAAATAGTGGTAACCAACCATTTTTTAAAGCTAAACCAGAAATAGTTTGCCATTGTTCAGGTGTTGGATCAATACCCGTTGGGTTATGACAACAGCCATGGAATAAGACTGCATCTCCTTTTGTAACTAGGTTTAAACTGTTCATCATAGCATCAAAATCAAGGCTATGTGTTTGTGGGTTATAATAGTTGTATTCACGTGCTTCAAGCCCTGCTGTTTGAAAAATACTAAGATGATTTGGCCAAGACGGATTACTTAACCAAATACGTTTTACTTTGGTTCGATGAACTAGAAAATCTGCCATAATACGTAAGGCACCCGTGCCACCTGGTGTTTGTGCTGTTCTGGCTCGCTCACTTTCACTACCAAAAAGCAAGCTTTGTGTTGCAATATTGAATTCTGGAACGCCATCAATAGGTAAATAGCTTTTAGTCGCCTCCTTATCAAGTAAAATGTGTTCAGCTTTTTTTACACTATCTAAAATAGGTGTTAGGGTTGTTTCATCTTTATAAACACCAACGCTTAAATTAATTTTATTGATACGTTCATCTTTATTATAAAGATCGGCTAGACCGAGAATAGGATCTGCCGGGGCAGCATTTAAATTTTCAAACATAATTCACCTATTTCCTCTAAGTTACTTTCATCGCATTATATACACATTATTTTGTAACATACAATTTAGATAATTGAATTTTACCAAAAAGATTTAGCTGATAATTTAATCTTTTCACAGATCATTTTTTAGTTACGTACAATGAGTTTGTCTAAAAATGACATCAAATCATCAGCTAAAGTTATAATTTGCCCTGTTATTAAATCTTCTTTTACAATTTGATTTGTGAGGTTGTTTAATGCAATTATAGTTGTATCTTCATCGGTTGTTGCTATAAAAATAGTCGGGAAACGTTTTAATCTTTTTTGCTGAGATAAATGAGCAATTAAATGTTGTTCTAAATTTGAAAAATCATCGTCATTCCAAGCTTGTATTAGTGTTAAATTGATATCAGCAAACTTTGCTGACATATTGCCTGCGTACTGAGTTCCATAAAAAACGTGTGCGTTTGGTTGTAACGTGATACCAACAATTTTTTCAACGACTGTTAGATCTCTAGGCGGATTTAATAAGAAAGGTCTCCAAAACACAGTTAATTGATCGGTCTTTAAAATACAGGGTGAAGACATGGCATGGAGTTCTTCGCTTTGTGGTGCATACTCAAACTGACTCAGCCAACGAGCAGTGAAATCAATTAATGCATTTTTATCAACTGAATCCATAAAACTAATTTAATCTCTTAATTTTATAAAAATATTATCATATATCAATTATTATACTGGTTTAGCTAATATATGCACTATTGTTTTGATATATAATTTTTGTTAATTATTCTAATAATCAAATAAAAGTTTGTAGAGATATTTTTAGCTTTATCTGATGTTTTAGTTTAATGTTTCAAATAGATAAAATTTGTTTTTGATAATATAGCTAAATTAATTTTAATACTATAAAAAATCATTATCTAACTATTTATAAAATGGTAAGTTTAATTTTCTTGCTATCCTTAGCGGAAACGTGAATAATAAAGACGGGTAATTTTATCCTTGTAATGCAGCAATGGCGTTAGACATTACAATTTTTTAAAAAATAAATAGCGTATGTAGAATCGTTATAATTAGATAATATGTTTATTTTTAACAATCATATATAAAGTTAGAATGTTTGCGAAAATCAGTTAACTACAAGATTTTGCAAATTAATATGGAAATAATATCAATTAAATAGGTGCTTAGTATTGATTCGAAAAAACAGACAAATGTTTCGAATTTTACATAGTAACTGAATATGGGTTGATATTGTGTAAACGATATCGGATTCACATAAAATAATAACTAAAAAAACATAAATAAAATAATGAATACCGTTTAAAAATATCTTGTTTAGTATCGTTTGTTATTATTGTTAAAATAAACAGCCTACTAATAATAGAATTCTACCTACAGTTAATTAAGATTAATCAAGAGTGTAGAATAATGAAAAGAATGCTAATCAACGCAACCCAGCAAGAAGAACTCCGTGTTGCGCTTGTTGATGGTCAACGCTTATACGATTTAGATATAGAAAGCCTTGGGCATGAGCAAAAGAAAGCCAATATTTATAAAGGCAAAATTACCAAAATTAATCCAAGTTTAGAAGCTGCTTTTGTTTCTTATGGCGGAGAACGAGATGGTTTTTTACCTCTAAAAGAAATTGCTGATAACTACTTCCCATCTAATATGACAGGGCGTCGTACTATCAAACATCTACATGAAGGCCAAGAAGTACTTATTCAAATTGAAAAAGAAATTCGAGGAAAAAAAGGTGCGGCGTTAACTACTTATATCAGTTTGGCAGGTAGCTATTTAGTATTGATGCCCAATGATCCTCGTGCTGGCGGTGTTTCTCGCCGGATTGAAGGCGAAGATCGTGCAGATTTAAAGCGAATTATTGATGCTATTGAAAAACCAAAGGGCATGGGAGTTATAGCTAGAACAGCGGGGGTTGGTAAAACCCAAGAAGAACTACAACAGGATTTAAATGCTTTAGTAAACTATTGGACAGCAATTCAAAATGAAGCAAAAAATCATTCAGCTCCAAGCTTGATTCATAAAGAAAGTGATATTATTACTCGAGCTTTCCGTGATTATTTACGTGATGATGTTGGTGATATTTTAATCGACAATCCAAAGGTATTAGAAATAGCTAAAAAACGCTTAGCTGATTTAGGAAGGGTTGAATACGTCAATCGCCTTAAACTTTATGAGGGTGATGTGCCGTTATTTAATCATTTTCAAATCGAAGGTCAAATTGAATCAGCATTCCAACGTGAAGTACGTTTACCATCAGGAGGTTCAATTGTTATTGATGCGACCGAAGCATTAACTGCGATTGATATTAATTCAGCAAAATCTATCCGTGGTAGTGATATAGAGGAAACTGCCTTTAACACTAATCTCGAAGCTGCAGAAGAAATTGCTCGGCAATTACGCTTACGCGACTTAGGTGGTTTAATTGTTATCGATTTTATTGATATGACGCCAATTCGCAATCAGCGAGAAGTAGAAAATCGCTTAAAAGAAGCAATGAAAACAGACCGCGCACGAATTCAAACAACGAGAATTTCACGATTCGGCTTGCTTGAAATGTCTCGCCAGCGTTTAAGTCCTTCACTACGTGAAGCAACGCATCATATTTGTCCTCGTTGTCAAGGAACAGGTACGGTTCGCGATAATAATTCATTATCGCTTTCTATCTTGCGGTTAATTCAAGAAGAAGCGATGAAAGACAATACAGTTCAGATTGATGTTATCGTTCCTGTACCAATAGCGAGTTACTTACTTAATGAAAAACGTCGTGCAATTACCAATATTGAAAGAATGCACCCTGATGTCAAAATTGTGATAGCTGGCGATGAAGAAATGGAAACACCACTTTATAAAGTGATTCGTAAACGAGCAGGTGAAGAAACAGACGTATTAAGTTATAATCTTCCAAAGTTGATTCGCGAACTTGAAGAACAGGAAGAAGATCAAGTTGCAGAAGTGGTTGTTGAACAAGCGGTATTGTCAGGACCAAAAGTTGAAGCTTGCACCATACAAAAAGAAAAGATTGAGGTAAAAGCCGAAAAGTCAGGAAGTTTATTTGGTGAGTTATTTAGCAAGATTCGTAAACTGTTTGTATCCGAAAAATATGAGCCTGAGCCAGAAATTAAACCATTGCCAAGTAAAAGACGCGATAATCAACGTTCAAATAATCGACGACAACGTAATAATAGAAATAGCAATGCTGCGGCGACTAACAGTCATAATGTGATAACTGATGATATAAAAGAGCCAACTCGAAATAATAGTCGTCGAGCTAAACAAAATAATAGCGCTACTTCATCAATTGGCGTAAATAATGTTAAAGCGGAAAAATCCGTTATTGAAATGACACAATCGAAGCAACGAGAGGTCAAACCAAGACGTCAACAACGTACTTTAACAAAAAGTATACGTGTTAAAAATCTCGAAGCAGCCATGACAAAAAATGACAAACAGCGGGTTATTATTCCGTCATTGTTATTGCCAGTTATTGTTTCTGAGCAAACTGAATGTGATGTTATTCCAGAGTCACAACCAAAACGCCAACGACGAACTTCTAGACATTTAAGAATGAATGGTCCGCGCAGCAAACGGCGTGTACGAAATACAGCTCTTAAACAATCGCCAATGCCGTTATCATTTGCGGCGGCATCATTAGAATTGGCTTTAGGAAGAGTAGCCATTGACTACAGTCATGTTAATCATGATATGCCAAATGACGTTGTACCTATTATTCCTTCGCTTTTATTGCCAGTTATTATTAAAGATGAAGTGATAACCTATAATGCGGATATAACAAAACAAACATCGGTTATTGATGAAGTTTTACATGAGCATTCATCTACTAATACCGTATTTACGATGAGTGATAATATTCTCAATGAAAACAATAGTGATATAGCAACAAAGGTCGAGCAACCAGTAGGTTACTCTTCTTCTGTTATGAAAAAGGCACCAGCACCACAATCAGTTACCGAGAAGATTGGTATAAAGTTACGCGAAGAGTCGAATTATCAATTTGAAGGTAAAGGGAATGCAGGTGGCTTAAATGCAGAGAATCATGCCTATGCAAAGGCAAGTAAGCCGTCATACCCTTCAGAATAAAATTGATATAGAACTGCAGTAGTGGCTATTAGGTCACTACTGTTTATATTTGAGTTGATGACAACGATAAAAATAAACAATGATTATCTATATTTTCAAAAAAATAGTAGCTTTTTTATTTATTATCTGCGTGCTAGCTCAGATTAGTTTTTGTCTTGTTTATTTTTCTCCCCATTCATTATTTAATGATTTAAGTTTTGTTGAAGCTTATAGAAACTTTTTTAAACAACTATTTCAGGGACAATTTACTTTATTATCTGGTGAAACAGTCCCTTTTTTTCATACTTTAGCTGCCACATTTGAGCTTTGTATTTTAGCTTTAATGGTTACACTAATTGTTGGGCTACCTTTGGGAATTTTTTTAGGGTTAAGTAGAATTAATTGGTTAAATAATGTTATTAGATTAATATGCCTTTTGCTTTACTCATGCCCCATAGTATTACTTGTTGTTATGGTAATGTTTTTATTATCACCAACTTGGTCAGTATTAATCAATTTTAATGTATCATCATTAGTTTCTGTATCAGGTTCATCATTGTTGAAAATTTTACTCTCATCAAGAGTAGATAAAATAGCTGTATTGTTAGCGCAGTTGCATTATCTATTATTACCAATATTTATTTTGTCTATTCAACCAAGTATTATGACTATTCAACTGGTTAGTCAAAATGTGCAGAATACTTCGCAGCAAAATTTTATAAAAATGGCAATAATTCGAGAAAGATCGCCATTTAGAATTTTACGACGTCACCTATTGCCTAATACTATTCCAGCTACGATTCCACAACTAACTTATAATACAACAACACTCTTGTTTTCAACCATGGTAGTAGAGATTTTATTTAACCGAGTAGGTTTAGGGCAATGGATAATGAGTGCTTATTATCACCATAATTATTTTATTATTTCAATTGCCATTCTGGCATGTGGAACAGTAATAAGTTTATTAACTTTATTAGGTGAAATTACAGCTGTGATGATTTATCCATTACGCCATAAGGAAAATCATGTATAAGATAAATAAGTTATTCAATTGGTTAACATTTAGCTTTAATAAACTACATGGCAACATTTATTCCCTCGTTGGATTTTATGGTATTGTCGCAATAACATTTGTTGCTTTATCGACAAAATGGTTTTTCCATGCACACCTTGAGCCTATTTTTGCAGCTTCTTTACCACCGGCTTGGTGGGCTAAGGGTGATATTAATCATATATTGGGTACCAATGCTCAAGGACAAGATATTTTTGATTATTTGTTAATTGGCTATCGATCTACCATATCAATGACACTTAAAACTGTATTTTATGTAATAGTAATTGGTGGACTAATTAATTATTTAATGTTTTTTATTCCTTTTTTGCGAGCTTTTATTCTTTTAAGTTTTCGGTTTTTTATGGTTGTTCCTCCTTTACTCGGTGTTATTACGATTAGCCTATTATTAGAAGATAATATAACTAATATGTTGCTTGTCATTGGATTATCTTATACACCACGTTTTATTTATAATATTCACCAGAAAGTGAGTCGAGAATGGAATAAAACCTATATTACTGCTTATCGATTGGATGGTTTATCGCCATTTTCTATATTAAATCATTATATTTTATATAATATTTTACCTATTTATTTGACTGAAATTATCTCATTATTTAGCTCCATTATTTTAGCAATTACCACAATCACTTTTTTAGGTTTTGCTAATGATGTCTCTCGACCTGATTTAGGTATGATGATGTTTAGAATGAAAGATATCATTGATACTAATTATTTGGCCTTTTTATCTCCTGGAATCGCTATTTCAGCTACCATTATATTCGTTCACCTATTGAATTTTGGATTAAATGGTCGACAAGAAGGATATTAATTATGGCATTGCTAGATATTCGAAATTTAACTATTGAGTTTATTACTCCTGATGGTCTTTTACGCGCAATTGATCGAGTTAATCTTAAATTATCAGAAGGTGAAATTCGTGGTTTGGTCGGGGAGTCTGGTTCTGGAAAAAGTTTAATCGCTAAAGCGATTTTGGGAGCAACTAATAATAACTGGAAAATTTCAGCAGATCGTTTCCATTTTAATAATATTGATTTTCTAAAATTGACACCTAAACAGCGTCGTAAAGTTATTAGTGATAATATATCAATGATTTTCCAAGAACCACAATCATGTTTAGACCCTTCTATGAGAATTGGGCAACAGTTAATTGAAGCTATTCCAAGAAGAGCATTTAAAGGTCATTGGTGGCAAAGATTTTTTTGGCGTAAATATCGTGCTATAGAGTTACTGCATCGAGTTGGAATTAAAGAACATAAGGAAATTTTAAAGTCCTATCCATTTGAATTGACAGAAGGAGAATGTCAAAAAGTAATGATAGCAATTGCATTGGCAAATCAACCTAAACTTCTTATTGCTGATGAGCCAACTAACGCTATGGAAGCAACAACAGAAGCACAAATTTTTAGACTGCTAGCTAGCATGAACCAAAATATGGGTACAACTATTTTACTCATTAGTCATGATTTACAGATGGTAACAAGATGGACAGATCGTATTAATGTGCTTTATTGTGGGCAAACAGTTGAAATTGCTGATAGTGAAGATTTAATTAAGTCACCATATCATCCTTATACACAAGCATTAATTTATGCTATTCCCGACTTTGGTAAAGCCATGCCGCATAAGAGCCCATTAAATACTTTGACAGGCGTGATCCCTTCACTAGAACATTTGCCGATTGGTTGTCGATTAGGCCCTCGCTGTCCATATGCGCAAAAAAAATGTATTTTAGCGCCTGAACTGAATCAGATAAAAGGCCACTCTGTTGCCTGCCATTTTCCTTTAAATACTGATGAGCAATACAGATAACAATAGGAATACACCATGAACCCCATTCTAAAAGTACGTAATTTATCTAAACAATTTAGTGTTCCTAAAGGATTCTTTGGGCATTTACGTATTGATGCGGTTAAATCTTTATCCTTTTCACTTAATGAAGGTAAAACATTAGCGATTATTGGTCAAAATGGTTCAGGAAAATCCACATTAGCAAAAATGTTAGTTGGCATGGTGAAACCAGATAGTGGCGATATTTGGATTGATGGATCTAAAGTAGAATATGGCGATTATAGCCATCGCTGTCAGCTTATTCGAATGATTTTTCAACATGTTGAAAGTTCATTTGATCCAAGGCTTCGTATCGGTCAATTACTTGAAATCCCATTAAAGCATAATACACGTTATAATGCATTTGAACGTGAAAAATTGATTAGTGATGTTTTAAAACAAGTTGGTTTATTGCCAGAACATGCTTTTTATTATCCTTCTGTTATGGCTTCAGGACAAAAACAACGTGTGGCATTGGCTAGAGCATTAATTTTAAAGCCTAAAGTTATTATTCTTGATGAGGCATTAGCTGCATTAGATATTTCGATGCGATCTCAAATTGTGAATTTGATGTTGAAATTGCAAGCTCAGCAAAACATTTCTTATGTTTATGTGACGCAAGATATTGGTATGATGAAACATATTAGTGACGAGATTTTGGTTATGCATAAAGGTGAGCTTGTTGAATATGGTAATACAGCAGAAGTGTTGGCTTCGCCATTAAGCGAGATTACTCAAAAACTAATCAATAGCTATTTTGGTGAAGCTCTTACTGCTGATACTTGGCGTACTGATACTAGGTTCTTTTAATATTTTTGATAGCTTTTTCTAAGTCTAATTGATCATTCTCATGATGCCATCTTGAACTATTTTGTATAATTATTGAATAAAAAACTCGACAAATAATCTAGAACTCTCTATATTTAGCTATATGGATTTCTAGACGTCTATTTGTTTTTTTTAAAGCTTATTGATTATTAGGAGTTTTTATGCCTATCTGTATTCCTGATTCATTGCCTGCTGTTGATGTGCTTCGTAAAGAAAATGTTTTTATTATGACTTCATCTCGTGCAAATATGCAAGAAATTCGTCCACTTAAGCTTCTTTTTTTGAATTTAATGCCTAAAAAAATAGAAACAGAAAACCAATTTTTACGGTTGCTTTCTAACTCTCCTTTACAAATCAATATTCAGTTATTACGAATAGACCAACGCGAATCTAAAAATACTCCTGTCGAGCATTTAAATAGCTTTTATTGTGATTTTGAAGATATTTGCGAACAAAATTTTGATGGTTTAATCATTACAGGCGCTCCATTGGGTAAAGTCGCATTTTCAGATGTGGTTTATTGGTCTAAATTAACCGAAATTATCAAATGGGCGAAAGAACATGTAACTTCAACCATGTTTATTTGTTGGGCGGTGCAAGCGGCATTGAATATATTATATGATTTACCAAAATTCACGCGCTCAAATAAATTATCTGGCGTTTATCAGCATCAATTAGCACAACCCAATGCTATATTAACTCGTGGCTTTGATGATTTATTTTTAGCACCTCATTCTCGTTATGCTGATTTCCCAATAGATAAAATCAAAAGTTATACTGATTTGACAATTTTAGCTGAATCAGATGTCACTGGTCCTTATCTAATGGCAACGGCTAATAAGCGCATGGCATTTGTGACAGGTCATCCTGAATACGATTCTTTCACTTTAGCAAAGGAATATTTTCGTGATTTCAAAGCAGGTATTCAACCAGATATCCCTGAAAATTATTTCCCGAATAATAATCCTAGTTTGTCGCCTAAAGCGTCATGGCGTAGTCACGCTTATTTATTATTTAGTAATTGGCTCAATTACTATGTTTATCAATTAACACCATTTGATTTGACTACCCGTAATTTAACAATCGATGATTAAAATAAATCATTATGATAATTATTTGCTTTAATTGTGCATGATGGTGAATAATTTTTCAATTGAAAAAGTAAATAACAAAAACTTTCAAGATATTAATAAGATATTTCCAAAATAAGAAACATTTGAGATTAAAGAAAAAATAAGCCCTATTATAAATATCATTTAATATAAAACCATACAATGTATAAATTTAATCCTAAAATATTGTAATTAATTTTATGCATTGCTTATTAGAATATAAAGAATAAGTTAAACAAACACAATGGCCAAGATCTGCAATAATCAACGCACGAAAGCTCATTAATTAAATATGGTTTTGTTGAATTTCCTAAAACATTATTATAAGAATCAGCTTTAAGAAAACATTTTTATTATAATAAAGATTAAGATGAATCGATTTAATATTGTGTTAGTTAATCAGAAAAATGTCAGCAGCTATACTCAATACTTGAAAAATTTTTTATATCATAATATTAATTGTTTATGGTCATGATAACCACAAAGTTATAAATGAACTTAAAATAGCCTTAACTACGGAGTATGCTTTTTTATTACAAAATCAGCTTGAGTTTGATTCATGGCTATTACCAAATTCAAAAAATGATTTATTTCAGTTAAATAAAAAGATTCGACACAAATTGATATCTAAAGAAATCTTTGATCGAGAATAGTTTCTTATAATAAAGAAAACTTACCAAATGAATTCTTTACGTTATTTAATAATATAACTAGCAAGTTGTGTATCAAGGCAAATTTGATTGTAAATGGCTGTTTGTGTCAAATTCTCCCTCAAATATTAAATTAGTCGATGAGGTGTTGGATTATCAAACGAAACATTATTCTTAGTATGCGATAGTTCTTTTACTATTATTGTAAGGTGTCAGTGATGCAGTGCAAAATGCATTATATTTTATATGGCAATTTAATACTGCCGGCAATGTTAGGGATTTTTTTGTATTCAATCTGCATGAAGAACATTAGTTAAACTTAGTACAAGAGTTTCCCCCTTTCTTCGTACTAAATATCTACAAGCCAAACCATAAGACAATTTGACATAGGAACGGCTAAAAAATAAATTAAAAGTTTGTTGCTTAGTAGGCTAGTTAAGCTATTAACCCTATCATTTCAGTAAGAACAGATAAAAGATCCTTATCTTGCATCCTTTTAGGCATAGTTATATTATGGATACAGTGCGTTATTATTTAAGGAATTAGTTATGTTAAAATCCATCGATCCAATTAACACTTCATCTTGGAAATCCCTTCAAGTAAGTTACCAAAAGCATCATAATAAAACCATTGCTCAAATTTTAGAAGAAGAGCCAAAACGAATTGAGAAACTCAGTATCCTTTTTGAGGATGAATTTTTGGTTGATCTTTCCAAAAATCGTATCACGCAAGAAACGTTAGAAATACTTTATAAACTTGCTGATGAATGTGATCTAAGTGATGCAATTACAGCCATGTATAGTGGTGAGAAAATTAATCGTACTGAAGATCGTGCTGTTTTGCATGTTGCTTTACGTAATGTATCAAATACACCAATTTATGTTGATGGTAAGAATGTGATGGATGATGTTAACGCTGTCTTAGCTAAGATGGAATCATTCAGTAAAAAAATCATTAATGGTGAATGGAAAGGATACACTGGTAAAGCCATTACTGATGTGGTCAATATTGGTATTGGTGGTTCAGATCTAGGGCCAGTAATGATTACCGAAGCGCTACGACCTTACAAAAACCACTTGAACATGCATTTTGTATCAAATGTAGATGGCACACATATCGTTGAAGCGTTAAAAGGCTTAAATCCTGAAACCACTTTATTTTTGGTTGCATCCAAAACTTTCACCACTCAAGAAACTATGACAAATGCACAAACAGCACGAGCATGGTTACTTGATGCTGCTAAAGATGATAAAGCAGTTGCTTTGCACTTTGTTGCTCTTTCAACTAATGCTAAAGAAGTTGAAAAATTTGGTATTGATACAGCTAATATGTTTGAATTTTGGGATTGGGTTGGTGGACGTTATTCATCTTGGTCGGCAATTGGCTTATCGATTGTTTTATCAATTGGTTTTGATAACTTCAAACAATTTTTAGCCGGTGGTCATGCGATGGATAAGCACTTCCAAAGCGCACCAATTGATAAAAATATCCCAACGTTACTGGCATTAATTGGTATTTGGTACAACAATTTTTGTGGTGCCGAAACCGAAGCTATTTTACCATATGATCAGTATATGCACCGTTTTGCAGCTTATTTCCAACAGGGAAATATGGAGTCAAATGGTAAAAGTATCGATCGCAACGGTAATAAAATACCTTACACAACAGGCCCAATTATTTGGGGCGAACCAGGAACCAATGGTCAACATGCATTTTATCAATTAATTCACCAAGGTACTAAACTCATTCCTTGTGATTTTATTGCACCAGCAATAAGCCATAATCCAGTTGGAGATCATCACCCAAAATTATTATCTAACTTTTTTGCTCAAACTGAAGCTTTAGCTTTTGGTAAAACAAAAGAACAGGTTGAGCAAGAGTTCATAGCTGCAGGAAAAAATCTTGATGAAGTGAAGTCTGTTGTACCATTTAAAGTATTTGAAGGTAATAGACCAACTAATTCAATATTAGTGAAAAAAATTACTCCTTATGCCCTTGGTGCCTTAGTTGCGATGTATGAGCATAAAATTTTTACTCAAGGAGTTATTCTTAATATATTTAGTTTTGATCAATGGGGTGTTGAACTTGGCAAACAACTGGCTGGGCGTATTTTACCCGAATTAGCAGATGATGAACCTGTAAACTCACATGATGTTTCAACTAATAATTTGATTAATCAATATAAAAAATGGCGTTAGTGAATTTTCTTAGTCAGGTAATGTTGATTTTTATATGAAAAAGCCCTTCAGTTGATACTGAAGGGCTTTTAGTTCAATAGATAATTATTTTTTAATGCGCATAACAGGCGTTTTACCTGCTTCAACGGTACCAGTAAGCTTGGTTAACTCCAAAATGCTATCCATATTTGAAATAACAACAGGTGTTAATACTGATTTTGCTCTACTTTCTAATAAAGGTAAATCAAATTCAATAATAGTATCTCCAATTTTAACTTGTTGACCTTCTTCTGCAATACGCGTAAAGCCTTCACCTTTTAATTCTACTGTATCAATTCCGAAGTGGACAAAAAGTTCAATACCTTCATCTGATTCGATTGCAAATGCGTGGTTCGTTTCAAAAATTTTACCTATTTTACCATTTAATGGTGCTACAATTTTATTACCCGTAGGCTTAATTGCAATACCATCACCCACGATTTTTTCAGCAAAAACCACATCAGGTACATCTTCAATTTTGACAATCTCACCACTTAATGGTGCGATTACTTCGATTCTATTTTTATTGTCATCGGATAGGTACTGCTTGATTTTATCGAATAATCCCATCATTGTCTCCTAACAAATTTGCTTTTCAGCAGTATAATTATCTATTAAATCAATAACTTCTTTAGCTGTTGCTTTTTCTAATGCAGTATTGGCTAGTTTTTTAGCTTCTTCAAAGTTAGTATTGCGAATCAATTTCTTAATTTTAGGAATTGAGACTGCACTCATACTAAATTCATCAAGCCCCATGCCAAGTAATAAGATTGTCGCCCTTTCATCCCCTGCAAGCTCGCCACACATACCTGTCCATTTACCCTCTTTATGGGAAGCATCTATAACTTTTTTGATCATTGCTAGTACAGAAGGCGAAAGAGGGTTATATAGGTGAGAAATTAGTTCATTACCACGGTCAACAGCAAGCGTGTATTGTGTTAGATCATTGGTTCCAATACTAAAGAAATCCACTTCTTTAGCTAAATGATGAGCAATTACGGCTGCAGCAGGTGTCTCAATCATTACACCGATTTCGATATTTTTATCAAACGCTTTACCTTCGGCATTTAACTGTTCTTTAAGAATATTAATTTCAGCTTTTAATATGCGAATTTCTTCAACCGAAATAATCATTGGGAACATGATACGTAATTTGCCAAATGCAGAGGCACGTAAAATCGCTTTTAATTGTGCATGAAGCACTTCTTTACGATCCATACAGATACGAATTGCTCGCCAACCTAAGAATGGATTTTCTTCTTTTGGTAAATGCATATACGGTACATCTTTATCACCACCAATATCCATTGTACGTACAATAACTGATAAACCATTAGTTGATTCAGCTACTTCTTTATAAGCTTTAAACTGTTCTTCTTCATCTGGGTAAGCATCACGATCCATAAACAAGAATTCAGTACGGTAAAGACCAATACCCTCATAACCATTGCGTTCAGCACCGGCAATATCACGCACGGTTCCAATGTTTGCACAAATTTCAACTTGGTGTCCATCAAGAGTTACAGCTGGCAAATCTTTTAATTTTGCTAATTCTTCTTTGTCTGAAATAAATTTAACTTGGACTTGTTTTAGCTTTTCTTGTGTGGTGTGATCTGGATTAATATAAATAGCATTATTTATTGCATCCAAAATAATAAAATCACCTTGTTTGATCGCTTGAGTTGCATTAGATGCCCCAACAATTGCTGGAATTTCTAATGAACGGGCCATGATTGATGTGTGTGAGGTACGACCACCAGCATCAGTGATAAAACCTAAAACCATATCTAAATTTAATTGTGCAGTTTCTGACGGTGTAAGATCGGTCGCAACCAAAATACAAGGCTGGCTAATGGCACTTAAATCCACAATCTCAATACCTAAAATATTTTTGAGAAGTCTTTTGCCTATATCACGAATATCAGCTGCGCGCTCTTTTAAATATTCGTCTTCTAAATTTTCAAGCTCTTTTGCTTGAGTTTCAAATACAGATTGTACTGCGGCATCAGCGGTAGAATGCTTGCTTTTAATACGCGAAATAACTTCTAATTCAAGATCCTCATCTTCAAGTAGCATGATATGCCCTTCAAAAATAGCGGCTTTATCTTCGCCTAATGTGGATTTTGCGCGTTCCATGATCGCATTCAATTGCTCGCTTGATTTTTGGCGGGCTTCTTTAAAACGCTCAATTTCAGCATCAATTTTGTTATCAAGAATTTGCCTATTATTAATAACAATAGGTTCTTCTTTTAATAATAGCGCTTTTGCGAAAGCAATACCCGGGGAAACAAGTATACCTGATACCATAACATTTGATCCTTATTCAATTTTAAATCTGTTCTTTATTGCATTTTGGATATTATTCCAACTCTGGAAGTAGTTTAACTAAGTGATTGACTGCTTCTTTTTCATCTTCGCCTTCAGCAGAAATAGTAATGGTTGTGCCTTGTGTCAAACCTAGTGTTTGTAATTTAAATAAGCTTTTGGCGCTAGCGCTTTTATCATTTGATGTGACAGTAATTTCTGCATTAAAGTTTTTAGCTTCTTTTACGAATTGTGCCGCAGGGCGAGTATGGAGACCATTTGGTGCAGTAATGGTTACATCTTGTTTATACATAATTGTTTTACTCCAAAAATATTTTCATTAGCCTGATCAATATAAATAAAAACATCTTGAATGGCTAGTAAGATTTTATAGATATTTTACAATCTGTTAATCTTATTCGTTTTAAAATATAAAGATAGTTTTTTTTTATCAATATTGGTAAATTCGAGTGACTTTGTCACTGCAGTTTTTAAATTCAATTTGTCCATGAATGCCATGTTTGATATTTTCAAAAACAGTTTCTTCGCTGCCATCAAGCTGTGATACTTGAATTTCTTCAGAACAGAAGGTTTCGAAGCGTTGAAGTTCTTGTTCACTATTTCCTAATTTGTAGTGGCTTGGGAGGTCTTGACCGGTTACATACGTTTGTGTTTTATCCTTTACATCAAGGATGATGGTGCCCTTGTTAGGCGAGCAGGTGCCACATGCAGTTAACGATATTGCAAATATCAAAAGAAGTATGGGCGATTTCAAGATAAATCTTACAATATTCAAAATAATTCCTTTATAAAGCTTAGTAACATGTTTATTATTTATAGCCAATTATGAATTATATACTAATAATCAATTAAAGTGCAGGGGGTGCATTTTTGTTGATTTAACAAAATCAAGGTGAAGTTAATGACAGATACCACTAATTATGATGAATTTAATCGACAATTAATCCTATATAAAATAGGTATTACAGCTGCTGAATTACATGGTTTTATCTCAGGTCTTTTAGCTGGCGGAAATCATGATGAAAGTTGGCGACCATTAGTTGAAGACATGTTAAATAATGGACAAAAAATGCCAGAATATTTAGAGCAACAAATTAGTCAGCTTTATAATATAACTAAGCAGCAATTTTTTGATGAGCATTTTGAATTTCAACTATTTCTTAGCAATAAAGAACTTTATTCTCAGATTAATGATTTAGTAGGTTGGGTAAATCATTTTTTACTTGGTATTGGGCTTGTTCAACCTAAAATTAATCACCTTAAAGGCGAAGTTGGTGAAGCAATTTATGATTTACGTCAAATTGTACAATTAGGATATGATGAAAATGAAGATCAGCAAGAGCTTGGTTTCGCATTTGAAGAAATTAAAGAGTATGTTCGTATTACATCCATATTATGTTTTGACGAATTTAATGAGCCCGATATAACGCCAACAATTCATTAAGACTAATCTGTTAAACATTAATTTTAATTGAGGTCATAATGACGATACCAATAGATATCAAATCAGAAATCGTTTCTCGCCGTGAAAAACTTTTTTCACAAATGGAAACTAATAGTGTGGCACTTTTTTTTGCTTCTCCTGAAGTGACACGAAGTAATGATACTTATTATCCTTATCGACAAAATAGTGATTTTTGGTATTTTACATTTTTTTCAGAACCAGAAGCTTTATTTTTGATCATTAAACAAAATGATAACATCCCTAAATGTGTATTGTTTAATCGTAAGAAAGATCCTTTGGCGGAAATATGGACTGGCTATCGTTTAGGTCAGAAAGCTGCTTTTGATACCATTTTGGTAAATGAAGCTTATCTTTTTGATGAAATTGATAAGATATTACCAGATATATTAAATGGTAAAACGAGTATTTATCATGCAGACCAGCAGTATGAATATGCCGATAGGATCGTTAAGCGAGCACTAACAACACTACGGCAAGATGCAAAATTAATAGGACCTAATAAATTAATAGATTGGCGGCCTATTGTGCATGAAATGCGCATGTTCAAATCTGATTTTGAAATAGCAATGTTACGTAAAGCTTGTGAGATTAGTGCTCAAGCTCACGTACGTGCCATGAAAATATGTCAGCCAAAATTATACGAGTATCAATTAGAGGCTGAAATTTTACATGAATTTGCTTGGCATGGTGCTCGATCATCATCTTACAATACTATTGTTGGAGGAGGAAATAATAGTTGTATATTACATTACGAGAACAACGGTGATTCATTAAAAGACGGTGATTTGGTATTGATTGACGCGGGTTGTGAATATCAATATTATGCTGGAGATATTACTCGTACATTTCCGATTAATGGCAAATTTAATCAAGCTCAACGTGCAATTTATGACATTGTTTTAGCATCCCAATATCAAGCTATTAAACTTTTCAAACCAGGTACATCCATTATGGAAGTAAATAATCATGTGATTAGAACAATGGTTACAGGTTTAGTTAACTTAGGGATTATGAAAGGTGATGTAGAATCTTTGATTACTAATAAAGCTTATACTGCATTTTATATGCATGGTTTAGGGCACTGGCTTGGTATGGATGTTCATGATGTTGGTAGTGGAAGAGATCGTATCTTAGAGCCGGGTATGGTATTGACAGTCGAGCCCGGTTTATATATAAGTCAAGGTGCTAAAGCACCAGAGTGTTATAAAGGAATAGGAGTTCGAATTGAAGATAATATTTTAATTACAGAATCAGGAAACGAAGTTTTAACGTTGGGAGTGCCAAAAGATCCAGAAAAAATTGAAAGCTTAATGAGGCGATGATTTTGTGAATTTAATATTGTTTATCTAACATGGTTTAACTTTAACCAATTAATATTTGATTATGGTAAAATCTAGCTATTATCCAGTTGAATTGATTTATCTCGATTAAAAATAATTTTTGTTTTTAAATCTTTTGTAATAATAGGTTGGTATTTCCATGTTTTCATAGCATTAATAACAGAACGATTAAAGATATTGTTTGGTTTTGCTTTAAGAATCCGAATATTTTCAACTCGGCCATTGCTATTAACATCAAACATTACAATTACATATCCTTCTAAACGCAAATCAAGTGCACGACGTGGATATTCAGGCTGATTTCGGATAATAGCTGAAGGTGTCTTCGAATATTGGTGGTTATTACCAATAGAAGGGGCTACAGAAAGGTTTTCTTTAATTTTATTACTAATTATTTCTTGCTTTACTTGAGGCAAAGACTCTTTTTGAGATAATTTCTGTTTTGGATTCGGTTTGGGTTTGGTTTCTTGTTTTATTGTCACTTCTTTTTTTAAAATGTCCACCAATTTTTCAGGTTTTTTTTCTGTAATAGGTTCTAGATTTTTTTCTTTGACGATTTCAGTTTCGATTATTGGTTTTTCAATTAGTTTGTTGTCTATTCTCTCGCTGTCTTTTGCCCCTTTGATTTCAGGTATATTTTCTACTAATAATTGTTTAGGTGCTGTCAGCTGGGATAAGTCGATCATAATGGCCTTAATGGAATTGTCCCCATTATCAATCATAATGTTTTTGGAAAAAAATGCAGAGCTAAATAATAATACTATTAGACATAAATGTAAAAATACAGAAAGCAAAGTAAATAGGTAGCTATTTTTTTGCTTTATTTGAACTGGTAATTGGGGTACTTTATCATTACCGATATCTATATCAAAGTTAATCTTCATCACTAATATCATTTTTAACTTAAGACTTGTATTTTAAATGAAAATGCTTATCATTTGTAGTCTTTTTTAAAAGAAGATAAAGTTAACCTTGTGACATAATAATATTTATCAGATAATATTTAATAATATACCTGTTATTTTTTTAAGCGGTTAGTCTGATGAATAATCCATCAATGAATCAAATATTCGATCTTGTTAAACATGATTTAGTTAAAGTAAATGAGGCAATACAGGCAGAACTAACTTCTGATGTGGCTTTAATTAATCAATTAGGCAATTACATCATTAGTAGTGGTGGTAAACGTATACGTCCTGTTATCGCATTATTAATAGCCAAAGCACTCAACTACCAAGGTGATAAACATATTATTACTGCTGCTTTTATCGAATTTATTCATACCGCCACCTTATTGCATGATGATGTTGTTGATGAATCAGATTTACGCCGAGGCAAATCAACCGCTAATGCACTTTTTGGCAATGCCGCTAGTGTATTAGTTGGCGATTATATTTACACACGCTCTTTTCAAATGATGGTACGTACAGGATCGTTCAAAGTATTGACGATCATGTCGGCTGCAACCAATGTAATAGCTGAAGGCGAAGTACAACAGTTGATTAATTGTAACGATCCAGATATCACAAAAGAACAATATTTAGATGTAATTTATCGAAAAACGGCACGCCTATTTGAAGCAACATCACATTCTGCTGCTGTCCTAGCTGGAGCTAGTGAGGAGCAAGAGCTTGCCCTACAAGAATATGGAAAATATCTAGGTACAGCCTTTCAAATCATTGATGATCTACTCGATTATAGCGCTGATAGCAATCAAAAATTAGGTAAAAATTTAGGGGATGATCTTAACGAAGGCAAACCTACTCTACCGCTTTTACATGCTATGCACCACACAAAAAACGCCCAAGATGCGGCATTAATACGCCAAGCAATAGAGCAAGGTAATGGTCGACAATTATTAGATCGTATTTTAAACATCATGGACGAATGTGGTTCACTAGATTTTACGTTACAAACCGCTCAAAAAGAAGCGCAAAAAGCGTTTGACGTTATCGCAATTTTACCTGATACGCCTTATAAACAAGCGTTACAAGATCTTGCCTTATTGTCAGTAAAAAGGGAAAACTAATTAATCAATATTGCAAATAAATCTGTTGAACAGATATTTTTATACTGAAACACATAAGTTTCCTGAAACTTCTTGTCATCAGTTTTATATACAATAACTTTAATTAAGGTAATTATTTATGTTTAAAAGGACTTTGCCTGTTTTATTAATTTTTATTTCGATGATTTCAGTACAAGGCAGTGCATCAATTGCTAAATATCTGTTTCCTGTATTAGGGCCTGAAGGGATGACGGCTTGGCGATTGTTTTTTTCATCCATTATGTTGATTCTTATATTTAAACCATGGCGTAAAACAATGACAAAACAGGCATTGAAATATGTTTTTTTGTATGGTACTTCAATTGGTGGTATGAATTTAGCGTTTTATAACGCAATTGCACGAGTGCCACTGGGGGTCGCTGTCGCTATTGAACTTACAGGACCCATTATGGTGGCAATGTGCTCATCTCGAAAACTACTTGATTTTATTTGGCTAAGTATTGCTATTATTGGTCTGTCTATGCTTTTACCACTTTATCAAGTTTCAGATAATTTAGATCCTATAGGGATTTTCTTTGCGTTGTTAGCGGGAAGTGGGTGGGCATGTTACATTTTATTTGGACGCAAAGCCTGCACTATTTATGGGACATCAAGTGTAGCAGTTGGATCGGTTATTGCTGCCTGTTTTTTATTTCCTATTGGTATTTGGCAAAGTGGTAGTACAATGTTTTCGTTGGAATTGCTTCCGCTTATTTTTGTTGTTTCGTTATTGGCATCGGCAATCCCTTATGGCTTAGATATGATTGCACTACCAAGGTTACCTGCGCAAACATTTAGTACATTAATGAGCTTGTCTCCTGTCTTTGCAGCGTTTTCTGGGTTAGTGGTTTTGCACGAGCAGTTAACTAGTAATCAATGGTTAGCCATTGCCTTTATTATCATGTCATCCATAGGCACAGTACTTACGATGAGCTATCCAGTAAAGATTAAACCGATTAAATCAAATAGTGAAACGAAGCAAAAAAATTAACCGATTAAAAGCAATATCGCACTGTTTATCAGTGCGATATTGTTTGGAAAGTTGATATGAAGCTTGTGATAGTTATATTACCCCTATTGAAGATTTGAATTTATGACACTTTAACGAGGAGGCAATCCCATACTTCCACCCATTAATCCTTTCATTTGGCGCATCATCTTCATCATGCCACCACCTTTCATTTTTTTCATCATCTTTTGCATATCTTCAAACTGTTTTAATAGCTTGTTAACATCTTGAACTTGAGTTCCCGAACCGTTGGCAATACGGCGTTTACGAGAACCTTTAATGATTTCAGGATTAGCACGCTCTTTTAATGTCATCGAACCAATGATTGCTTCCATTTTTATGGTAATTTTATCATCCATTTGTGCTTTAATATGATCTGGAAGTTGGCCAACACCGGGTAATTTAGCTAGCAAAGCCCCCATTCCTCCCATATTACGCATCTGCTTGAGTTGGTCTTGAAAGTCATTAAAATCGAACTTATCGCCTTTTTTTAATTTTTTAGCAATTTTCTCGGCTTTTTCGCGATCAACGTTACTTTGTAATTCTTCAATTAAAGATAGTACATCGCCCATACCTAAAATACGTGAAGCAATGCGATCAGGATAAAACGGCTCTAAAGCATCGGTTTTTTCTCCCATTCCAAGGAATTTAATTGGTTTACCGGTAATATGACGAATTGATAACGCAGCTCCACCACGTGCATCGCCATCGACTTTAGTTAAAATTACCCCAGTAAGAGGTAATGCATCATTAAACGCTTTAGCTGTATTGGCAGCATCTTGTCCTGTCATCGCATCAACCACAAATAATGTTTCGATTGGATTAATGGCTTGATGAAGAGCTTTGATCTCATTCATCATGTCGCTATCGACATGCAAACGACCTGCGGTATCAACAATAAGCACATCAAAGAATTGCAATTTTGCATGAGAAATAGCTTTATTTACGATACTGATCGGTTTTTCAGTAACATCAGATGGAAAGAACTCAACATCAATTGCTTTAGCCAAAGTTTCTAACTGTTTAATTGCAGCGGGTCGATAAACATCGGCAGACACCACTAGAACTTTCTTTTTCTGTTTTTCTTTGAGGAATTTAGCCAGTTTAGCAACGCTAGTTGTTTTACCAGCACCTTGTAACCCAGCCATTAACATAACAGCAGGTGGTTGGGTTGCCAAATTGAGCGAACTGTTGACTTCACCCATTGCGCTAGTGAGTTCATTTTGAACTATTTTGATAAATTCTTGCCCTGGAGTTAGACTCTTGCTGACGTCTAATCCAACGGCTTTTTCTTTAACTTGATTAATAAATTGACGAACCACTGGCAGGGCAACATCAGCTTCGAGCAATGCCATACGAACATCGCGCAACGCATCTTTAATATTGTCTTCAGATAGTCGTCCACGACCACTAATATTGCGAAATGTCTGTGATAAACGGTTGGTTAAATTCTCGAACATATTAACTCTCGTAAAAAATAAAAAATTTTGGTTATCATAGCAGAAAATTATCGGAAGTCCCATGATCATAATTTTGTTCTACCTTGACACTAAATTATGATCCTGTTCAAATGGTTACAAGATAATTATTAATAAATTTTACCTATTTTATTTTCTAAAGCTAGCGTAAAGCAATAAAAGGAGGAATTGATATGATAAACATCATTAATACTGATAAAGCACCTGCAGCTATTGGTCCTTATGTACAGGCTATAAATTTAGGGAATATGTTATTTGTTTCAGGACAAATACCTTTAGATCCGATTACCGGTGAAATGCCAAGTTGTGTGAAAGAACAAGCAAAACAAAGTTTAGCAAATGTTAAAGCGATTATTACCACTGCTGGTTATCAAGTGAATAATATTGTCAAAGCAACTATTTTTCTAGCCGATATGAATGATTTTACTTCGGTAAATGCGGTATACGAAGCCTTTTTTATTGAAAATAATGCGCCTTTCCCTGCTCGTTCTTGCGTACAAGTTGCTCGAATTCCTAAAGATGCTAAAGTTGAAATAGAAGTGATTGCTGCTAAATAAATTTATTTACCTAATTAGCACCAAAAGGTGCTAATTTTTGTCAAAAAGTTTCAGAAAAACCCTATGTTTTAGTATAAAGAAGCGAGTTAAAACACGTTACATTTTTAGTTATCCTATCTATTACTTTTTATTATCAAAAATATAGCCATTTTCTTAACCAAAAATGAAATTAATTATTTATTGTTAAGCTGTTATTTAATGATTGATTGCCAATAAAGTTGGTGCAATAATCTACAATTATTTATCATTATTTTTGTTTTAACTGGATTGTGAATATGTTTGAAAAAGTAGAACCGTACGCAGGGGACCCGATTTTATCGTTAGTTTCTGAATTTATTAATGATAATCGCATTAATAAGACTAATTTAAGCATTGGTTATTATTATAATGAAAACAACGTAGTTCCTCAATTAGAATGCATAAAAATAGCTCGCGATTATATTTATCATCACAATCAAGAAGCACAGCTTTATTTGCCTATGAGTGGATTACCATCCTATTGCCAAGCTATTGGCTCTTTGTTATTTGGCGAACAACACCCAGCTTATAAAGATAAACGTATCGCAACAATACAAACACTAGGCGGATCGGGGGCTCTTAAAATAGGTGCTGATTTTTTATTTCGCTATTTCCCAAACTCACAAGTATGGGTCAGCGATCCAACTTGGGAAAATCACATCGCTATTTTTAATGGTGCAGGTTTTAAAGTAAACAAATATCCTTACTTTGATGAACAAACGTGTGGCGTAAAATTTGAAGCAATGCTTGAAACATTAAGTCAATTACCTACTAAAAGCATTGTCTTACTACATCCTTGTTGCCATAACCCAACTGGCGCCGATCTAACCCAATCACAGTGGGATAAAGTGATAACAATTTTACAAGAACGAGATCTTATTCCATTTATGGATATTGCTTATCAAGGTTTTGGCAAAGGTATTGAAGAAGACGCTTATGCGATTCGAAAAATGGCAAATGCAGGATTGTGTGGATTTGTCAGTAACTCATTTTCAAAAACATTTTCACTTTATGGTGAACGAGTTGGAGGTTTATCAGTTTTATGTGATAACAGCAAAGCCGCACGCTGTGTATTAGGGCAGCTGCAAGCACTAGTTCGCCAAAATTATTCTACCCCAGCGGCATATGGTGTACAGTTAGTAAGTTATGTTTTAAATAATCCAGGAGTTAAAGCGAAATGGTTAAAAGAAGTCGACTCCATGAGAACTCGCATTGTAACCATGCGATCAACTCTGGTGGAATTATTAAAACAAGCAGCACCTGATTGTCATTTTGATTATTTAGTAAAACAGCAGGGCATGTTCAGTTATACCGGTTTTAGTAAAGAGCAAGTTACACAATTGAAAGATAATTTTGCTATTTATTTGGTGGATAGCGGAAGAATGTGTGTAGCAGGTTTAAATCACCATAATATCGAGCGTGTGGCAGAAGCATTTGCTGCATTAAAATAATCATATTAATAAAGGAGTGTATTTTATGTTCCATAAAATGTTAATGTTAATATTAGGGATAGCAATGACGACTCTTGTTGTTGGATGTAATACAGTAAAAGGTGTTGGCGAAGATGTCGAATCGGGTGGAAAAGCCATTTCACATACAGCCGAAAAAGTGAGCGACAAAATGTAACTAACGTTATAGATTATTTACAAATATTTTAACGTCTTAAATATATTTAGTTAAATGTTACGTATTTTATTTATAGTTACATTATTTTTACTTGTTGGGTGCAGCTTATTAAATTTTCGAACTGCACCTTTAACTATAGAAAATTGACAATATTCAAATCTATCAGGTATTGAATTTTTATTAAATCCACTACCTTCATACAAGTCAAGTTATCATCATGTTTATATTACCCAAAGTCAAGAAGGCAAACATTTTCCTAGTAGTTATACTGGAATAAAAGGAAAATTAACCGATTAAATTCTTGTTTGTAATTACCTCAAATAGGAATTTTTGCGCACACCAAATTTATTCGAAAGAGCCTCTTTATATGATGATCTTTACACCATCAAAGTACAAAAAGAAGCACGTGATCGAAAAGGACAATTTGTAGTAAAGCAAGCCGTGTTACAAAATTGCCAAATTGTTTATATCACTATTGATTCTTTAGCTAAAGACAGAGATAATCCTTTGCTAATTGAATCTAACTATTTAACAATTATTAGATATGCACAAAAATGACCAAAGGAAAGGAGCTGAAAGGATTAGGCGGTTGGCTAATTTTAGTCGGTATTGGTTTAATTATGAGTTTTATTGGTTTTGCTTATACTCTTTTTTGTACACTAGGTATGATTATATTTAGTGGCATATGACCACTATTAACGGATCCTGAATCTGAAAATTACATCGCTAATTTTAGTTGGTTTTTTTATTAGAAATAGGAATAACTAGTTTAATTTTTCTTTTAAATGGCTATATCATATATTTGTTTTTTACTAAAAATTATAAGTTTCCTATTTTTTTATTGTATTTAGACTTGGTTATGCCGTTTTAATGCCATTAAGTATATATTTAAGCTTTTTAATATTACAATCTAATTTCAATTTTTATGATATAAAAAATACTGTTAGAGTAATTATTTATGCCTGTATTTTTATAACTTATATATTAAAGTCAGAACGAGTCAAAATTACATTTGTTAATGGTCGCCGTAGTGAAATTACTCATAGCGACATAATTAGTTAATTTATTTTAAGGAAATAAAATGACACCAAATTTAGACAATTTAGTGAATGGAAAAGTAACAAAAGCGGTTATCCCTGTTGCCGGTTTGGGTACTCGCATGTTACCAGCAACTAAAGCCATTCCCAAAGAGATGCTCCCCGTTGTTGACAAGCCACTTATTCAATATGTAGTTAAAGAATGTATTGCTGCAGGTATAACTGAAATTATATTTGTTACGCACTCATCAAAAAACTCAATTGAAAACCACTTCGATACCAGTTTTGAATTAGAAGCCATGTTAGAAGCGCGTGTTAAACGCCAATTATTGCAAGAAGTACAAGGCATTTTACCTAAAAATGTCACTATAACTAGCGTCCGCCAAGGTTTGGCTAAAGGGCTTGGTCATGCGGTATTATGTGCTTATCCTTTAGTTGGTGATGAACCATTTGCTGTTGTTTTACCGGATGTGATTATTGATGAATACGAAAGTAACCTAGCCAGCGATAATTTAGCCGCAATGATCAAAAATTATCATGAAACCAAACACAGCCAAATCATGGTAGAGCCAGTACCAAAAGAATTAGTTTCTTCTTATGGTATTGTTGACTGTCGTGGTGAAGTGTTATCTGCTGGCAATGTTGCACAAATGTATAGCGTTGTTGAAAAACCATCGGTTGACGAAGCACCATCAAATCAATCTGTAGTTGGGCGCTATGTTTTATCAGAAAAAATTTGGCCTTTACTTGCTAAAACGCCATTAGGAGCAGGTGGTGAAATTCAATTAACTGATGCCATTGCAATGCTACTTGAAGAAGATTCCGTTGATGCTTATTGCATAAAAGGCCGTAGCCATGACTGTGGTAATAAGTTGGGTTATGTACAAACTTTTGTTCAATATGCAATGCGCCATAAAATACTTGGTAAGGATGTGACAGCTTGGTTAAAAAATATTTAATGTTTTGAAATTTATGTTTAATTATAAAAGAGGACGCATGATAGCGCCCTTTTTTATATAATTTTTTAAGTTTTGGTATTTCCATTATCCAAAGTTATATTAGGATCGTTATAAATGTTCATATCCATTAATCCTATCTCCCGATCGGTAGCAATGGCTGCAGCCATGGTACCTGAAACATTGGCCAAAGTCCGAGCCATATCAATAATTGGATCAATAGCTAAAACCATACCAATTAATGGGAAGTATTCTGCCATGCCCATACCTGACAAAACAACGGTTGCCGCAACCGTTGCTGTGCCGGGAATACCTGCGATGCCAATTGAACCAATAACCACGACAATGACAAGCATAATATAAAATTGGATATTAGTATCAATGCCAACCATATGAGCTACCATAACTGCAAGTAAAGCTGGGAAGAAACCAGCACATCCATTCATTCCTATGGTACTACCTAGTGAGCCAACTAAATTTGCTGTACCTGTATTAACACCCATTCGCACGGTTAAGGTTGAGATAGTCATTGGTAATGAACCGACAGATGAGCGACTTGTAAAGGCTAATAACCATGTTCCTAGCGCTTTTTTTATAAACATGGTTGGTGAAATACCATGAATCACAACAATGGCAACATGTACAATCAACATAATCAATGTGGCGACGTAAATTGCAGCAACAAAACTTGAAACCTGAATAATTGCGGGTATTCCGTTAGAAATAATGGTGCGAGCGAGTAAAGCAATTACTGCATAGGGCATGTATTTTATGACTGTCATCGCAATCGACATGATGATCTTATAAATTGCTTCGATAAACGTTTTAAATAAGGCAATCGGTTGTGAGTTTTTCTTTTCCATTCTGTTGGCAGCAATCCCCATTAAGGCTGAGAAGATGACCAATCCAACAATATTTTCGTTTACCATTGATGCAATAATATTGCTTGGAATTAGATTTATAAAGGTATCAATAATATTAGTGTATTGTTTTGCCTGAGCTTGATTTACAGAACTTGGGCTTATTTCACCTAATGTAAATAGATTAGCTAATAAAATACCAACAATACAAGCAATTGCTGTTGTAAAAAGTAACCAAAAAATTCCTCTGAATGCGATTTGGGGTAGATTTTTTTTACCCGAGAAATCGATAATTACTTTAACAATGGATACAAATATGAGTGGTATTACTAACATTCGGATAAAAGCGATAAATGCTCGACCAAATAGTCCATACCAAGTTGCAGTTTCTTGCATCCAGATTGTTGATGAGTCAGGAAATTCTGCTATGGCTTGAATGCCTAAACCAAGCACAGCACCAAGTATTAACCCAACTAACATACGTATTGAAAAATTAACTTTTCTCTTTTGTAATGGTCTCATTACTGCAAAAAAACAGATGAGCAATAGCCCAATACCAATTAGTGTTTGATAATGAGTAATAGATAAGAACTTTTCAAAAAAGATTCCTTGAAAAATGGCATCTGGCATATTTAACCCTCACCCCTTAGTAATAAATTTAATTATCTAGTAAAATGTTTATTGATAGATTTATTAATATCTATCTTAATCAGTTAAATCATGTAATGAATGTTATTTCACGTTATCTACCTATTTGCATTATCCAAAATATATTTAAGTAATATGAGTGTGTCTTTATATTGCTCATAATACCTTTATCTATTTTGCGATTGAGCCTGCAATATTTAAAATATCCCACGGTCTGGAAAATGGTGGTGCATAAAGAAAATCTATCATGGCTAATTCATCAATTTTCAAATTCGTCCATATTGCGGTTGCAAGAGTGTTGAGCCTTAATGCCGCACCTTGCCCTCCAGCTATTTGGCCACCTAAAATCACTCGAGTGTCGGCATGATAGATAAGTTTTGCTGTTACACTTGTTTGACCGGCAACATAGTTGCTGTGATTTTTATCTTTAACTATGACTGTTTTATAAGGAATTCCAGCTTTTTCGGCTTCGCTTTCAGTTAAACCTGTTCGTCCTGCTTCAATATCAAAGACTTTTAAGGCTGAGGTGCCAATAGTGCCGGGATATTCACAATTTCCGCCACCTAAATTTTCGCCTACAATTTTGCCTAGTTTGTTTGCCCCTGTAGCGAGTGGAATATATACCATTGAATGACTAACTCTATGGTGAAGGGCAACACAATCTCCAGCAGCATAAATATCTGCCATATTAGTTTGTCCAAAGCTGTTGGTGATTATGGCACCATTTGCAAGTGTCTTGATACCAAGGTTTTTATAGATATCATTTTTTGGCTTAACACCGGTTGCAATAATAACAACATCAGCAGGGTATCGTGATTTATCAGTAATTACATGTGTGACATTGTGCGATCCTTCAAAGCCAAGTACTCGCTCTTGCAAATGTAGATCACAATGTTGTTTAATATTTTCTTCAATTAGTTCAGTAATTTGTCTATCAAATGCATCGATAAGAATTCTGTCATCCAATTGAATCAATTTGACGTTTTTTTGTAAAGCAACAAGCGATTCAGCTATTTCAAGCCCAATATATCCAGCACCTATAACAATCAAATTTTTGATATTTGAGTTGGATAATGTCTGTTTGATAGCTAACCCATCATGCAGGTTGCGTAATGTGAAGATATTTTTTAGTTGACTATTTTTAAAAGGGGGAATAATGGGACTTGCACCAACTGCAAGTAGTAACTTGTCATAGCTATCATCAAAGCAATTGCCAGTATTGAGATCTTTAACAGTTAATTTTTTTTGATTAGTATCAATAGCAATGACTTCATGTAAAGTTTTTATTTCAATACCATCTTTTTGAAATTGCTCGGGCGTTCGGGATATCATTTCGTTGGCGTCAGTAAAATGGTTACCAATAAAATAAGGTAAACCGCAAGCACCAAACGAAACAATATCTGATTTTTCATAAATACGGATGGTTGCCTCAGGGTTCATTCTTTTAGCCTTTGCCGCAGCACTTGCGCCTGCGGCTTGAGCGCCAATGATGATTATTTTCACTTAATTTTCTCCTCAGTGCTCAGATACTGAATTATAAAATAATACCTTATCATACGCCATAGATTACCTTGGTGATAGATAGTTAGCATTAATATTCGTTAATTTAAAATTTTATTCGTTTGAAAATCAACAATTACTTGTTAGTGTAATTTTTTTAGTCGTATTATTTTTGTTAGAAAGTTTTCGGTAACTATGTGTTTCAGTATAAATTATTAAGTATAGGTGGCTGAGTTTGGTTGATTAATGCCATGATTAAATTAATCTGTAAGTCAGTGTCATTTAATGTGGGAATATAATAAAATGATTTTCCACCTGCATTTAAAAAGATTTCTCGATTTTCTTCGTCAATTTCGTAAATAGTTTCAATACAATCTACCGAAAATCCGGGACAGATGACGTGCGCATTGTTAACACCACTTTTTGCTAATGTTTGTAGTGTATCGCTGGTACTTGGTGTAACCCATTTGCCTTTTCCAAATTTCGATTGATAAGCCATTTGAATTGGTATATTTATGTTATTTGTTCGGCATTTTTCGATTAATAACTGTGTGGTCATTTCACAACGTTGAATATAATCCTCTTTTCGTTTGTAAATATAACGCTCAGGAATACCATGATAAGAAAGTATAAGCACTTCAGGCTCGCCTTGGCATTGAAATGCTTTCTTAATTTGTAAATAAAGTGCATTGATATAGCTTGGATGATCGGCATAATCACGAATATAGTCAATACTATTTATGATTTTGTCGGTTGCTATAATTTGTTTAAGTTTATCAAGTACAGCGAGTGTTGTGGTTGTTGAGTATTGTGGAAAAAGTGGCAATACCGTAATTTTTGAACATGATTGAAGCTTGTTCAATGCAGATTGAATATTGGGTTCACCATAGGTCATGGCTAATTCACATTGAATATTTGGTAAGTGGTGTTGTAATTTATCACATAATAATTGGCTGTAATGAAGTAAAGGTGATGAGCCATTTATCCAAATTTTTTGGTAATGATGAATAATGTAAGGCACTCGTTTAGGTATTACAAGGTACTTTAAAATCGGATACCAAAATAGTTTCGGTAAATCAACGACATGGCGATCGAGTAAGAACTCGGTTAAGTACCGTTTTATTGCATCTGGTGTTGCCGCGTTTGGTGTACCTAGATTAATCAGCAATAACCCTTGTTTTTTATTCACAAGTAATCCTTATTTTGAGCAAAGATAATAGTTGATAATGTTAAAAAGCCTATGTAGTGCGCCTTGATTTTGTTTTAATACTTGATACGCTTGTTCGCCAATTTGTTGACTACGCGTTTTATTTTCTAAAAGCCCATTAATCGCTGAATAAAGGGAATCGGCTGTGCTAGCACAAATGATCATGCCATCAGCTGAAATAAGTTGCTCACAAATCACTTTAAAATTGAAAAAATGTTCGCCACTAATGATTGGGATATGGTGAAGTGCGGGTTCTAATGGATTATGCCCTCCATGTTTCACTAAACTGCCACCAACAAAGGCAACATCTGCAATACCATAAAGTTCTATTAATTCTCCCATCGTATCACCCAAAATGACTTGGGTTTGTTTAGCAGGAATTTGACCGCTACTGCGGTTTATATAATTTAATCCGCAATCATTAATTAATTTTTCGACGGTTTTAAAGCGTTCTGGGTGGCGGGGGACAATAATCAATAACAAATTGGGATATTTTTGTAATAACCGTTTAAAGGCAGATAAGATGATTTCATCTTCTCCATTATGTGTACTTGCGGCAATAAAAATAGGGCGATCTAATTGCCACTGCTGTTTTAGCGTTGTTATTTTTTGCTGTTGTTGATCTGTTATATCAATATCGAATTTAATACTACCGGTTATTGTTAAGTGATCACGGGGTAAACCCAGCGAAATAAAACGTTCTCCATCTTGCTTATTTTGTGCGGCAATTGCACTAATTTTTGATAGTAAATTGCTAATGGATCGCCCTAGTTTACTGTATCGATTAGCTGAACGTTCTGATAATCTGGCATTGGCAATAATTAGCTGAATATTTCGTTTATAACACTGACAGATAAAATTAGGCCAAAGCTCAGTTTCCATAATGATCACTAATTTAGGATTGACCGTATTTAAAAAACGATTTATTGCGCAGGGCAAATCATAAGGTAAATATACATGGCTGACGCTATCACCGAGTAATAATTTAACTTGCTCTGAACCTGTTGGCGTCATGGTGGTAACTGTGATAGGTAAACTAGGATATTGTTGCTTAAGTACTTTGATTAGTGGGATGGCTGCTATCGTTTCACCCACCGATACGGCATGCACTAAAATACCGTTAGATTTAACTTTATTTTTGCAAAAACCATAGCGTTCAAGCCAACGCTTTCGATAAGCTGGTGCTTTACGACTACGCCAAAGCAGTCTTAGCCAAACTAGTGGTTGAATCAAATACAATAAAAGAGTATATAAAATTTGCATACTAATTTAGTTGATTAGATCAAAAAAGTGTTCTCGGTAATAAACAAGTTCAGCAATTGAGTCACGAATATCATCAAGCGCTTGGTGTGAACTTTGTTTGCTAATCCCTTTTAGTATTTCAGGTTTCCAACGTTTAGCTAATTCTTTAATTGTGCTGACATCTAAATAGCGATAATGAAAATAACTTTCTAAATTAGGCATGTAGTTAAATAAAAAACGACGATCTTGCCCAATAGTATTACCGCAAATTGGAGAGCTGTTTTCTGGTACCCATTGTTTTAAAAATTCGATGGTTTGTTGTTCGGCCTGTTGTTCAGTAATAGTACTTTTGCGAACTCGCTCAATAAGTCCTGATTTGCCATGGGTGTTTTGGTTCCATTCATCCATTAATGCTAATTGCTCATCAGATTGATGAACTGCAATCACAGGACCTTCAGCAAGGATATTTAAGTTAGAATCGGTAACAATGGTTGCGAGCTCAATAATACGATCAGTTATTGGATTGAGTCCAGTCATTTCAAGGTCTATCCAAATTAGATTGTTACTATTAATTTGAGATTGTTTGTTCATAATTTGCTATAGAGATTTTCTTTTTGATACTGAGTAGTGTAGCATAACTGACAATCTGTTTTAGTAAAAAAATGAGTACTATGGCAAAAAATAAACTATCCAATAATCAAAAAAGACGTGTAGCAGCAAAACATCAGCAACGATTAGCAATAAAGAAAGATGAGAGTCTGGCAAATTTTTCATCACCTCGTGACGGTGTAGTAATAAGTCGTTTTGGTAAGTCTGCTGATGTTGAAGATAGTGCAGGTCTTATTTATCGTTGTAGTATTCGTCGCACGTTACCTTCGATAGTCACTGGTGATAAAGTAGTATGGCGCGAAAGTTTAGAGCCAAACACCAATGGTATTATTGAAGCAGTTCACCCAAGACATTCTGAACTTGTCCGACCTGATTTTTATGATGGCGTTAAACCCGTTGCGGCAAATGTAGATCAAATTGTGATTATATCGGCTGTATTGCCAGAGCTGTCTCTTAATATTATTGACCGCTATTTAGTCGCTTGTGAAGCGGTTGATATAAAACCGATTATTATTTTAAATAAAATTGATTTATTAAACGATGCTGAGCGTGAAAATATTGATAACCAATTGGCTATTTATACTAAAATTGGTTATCAAGTGTTGTATGTTTCATGCCAACATCAACAAGGCATTGCTTTGTTACAAGATATTTTACAAGATAAGGTTTCCATTTTAGTAGGACAGTCAGGTGTGGGAAAATCAAGTATTATTAATTTATTGTTACCTTATCAATCACAATCAGTTATAACTGGAGGTATTTCAGAAATATCCGGACTGGGTCAACATACAACCACTTCCTCTCGGCTTTATCACTTACCAAATGGTGGAGATATTATTGACTCACCAGGGATCCGCGAATTCGGTTTATGGCACTTAGAGCCAGAACAAGTAATTAGTGGTTTTAAAGAATTTGATAATTATTTAGGCGGTTGCCACTTTCGTGATTGTAATCACTTTGATACGCCAGGTTGTTTACTACAAAAAGCGGTACAAGATGGTAAAATTGCACCATCAAGGCTTGATAACTATCATCGAATTTTGCAAACAATGCAAGAAGTTAAGGCAAAAACTAACAAAATCTATAAATAATCAGCTTGATTCATTTATAATAAAATTAACTTAAATAAGTTGTATTTGTGTTTGAGTCATTACTGTAATTACTTGCTGCTCACAATTAGAGGTAACCTTTTGAAAGTCATTACTAGATTGTGAGCAATGAATATAATATTTAACATCTATTTTTTTAATGCAAAACCAATAGCTACATATGCCCAACCTTGGAAAATAAGGTCAATACCTAAAAACATACCTAATACCCAAAGACTGTCATATGGCCAACCTGCAATAATCATAAATCCTAAAATTAATGTAATAATCCCTGAGGTTAAAATCCATCCCCAACGAGGTAAATTGCGGTTATTCATAGCAGCAAATATTTGTGTAAAGCCGCTCATAATTAGCAAGAATGAAATCACCAATGTTAAGGCTGATGAAATAGCAACGGGTTGGAAAAATGACATTAGACCAATAAAAATGTATAAAATCCCCATTACTGCCCATAATGCTGACTGACCAAAACCTTTAATGCGAAATGAATGTAGTGCTTGGGCAATACCTGCAATTAAAATTAATGAACCAATAAAATAGACAGAAAAGACGGTTGCCATGAACTGATAGCCTAATGCTAAGCTTCCCAATATAATTAAAATAACACCAACTAAAATAAACCAGTTTGATCTTTCTTTAAGATTGTAGACATTGTTTTCGTTAGATATCATGTTATTTACCTATTTTTATAAGTTAATTTTGGATTTCAAATTAAAACCACTTTTAAGACTCATAGTTTGTCAATGGTGATTTAGTAAATGAAAAGAAAGGTAGTGAAGGTACAATTTATTGCACAGTAATTATGTTTATCCCAACTTTTACCGTGCATATAAAATAGTTAATATAATAAAACTAATTTTAGAATTAATCTTTATCTTTCAGTGCTTCGTCTAGCGTTGAGTAGAACATTAATTTGTTAGAAATTGGAGCAATTTTTGCGCGAGCTAATGTTTTTAATGGCTGAAACTGTAACTCACAAATTGATAGGTCAACATGTTCAGGTAATTCATCTATAAAATGTATTAAAGCATTGAGCCCACCTGCATCAAGAATAGGTACTGCATCCCATTGCAGTACTATGTGTTCATATCCATTAATCTTTTGATAAATTTCTAAAAATGTGCGTTCGGCCGCAGCAAAAAACAGTGGTCCATTAATGCGTAGTGCTAAGGTTCTATCGTTACTGCGATTGAGTTCAACTAAGCGAGTCATGCGTGCGATACGGCGCATAAATAAAATTGAGGCAAGTACAATTCCAAGTGTAATTGCAATCACCATATCAAATAGTACTGTTAGCGACATGCAAATTAGCATAATTAAAATATCATCTTTAGGAGCGCATTTGATAATATAAATGACGCGTTGAACAGCACTCATATTCCATGCCACAATAAGCAACAGTGCAGCCATAGCAGAAAGCGGAATAAATGATAATGCTGGTGCAAAGCAAATCAGCGCAAGTAAAACAACTAAAGAATGCAAAACAGCAGCAATAGGCGAAGTCGCCCCAGCTTTGACATTTGCCGCCGACCGTGCAATCGCTGCTGTTGCTGAAATTCCGCCAAAAAATGGTGCAATAATATTTCCTAAACCTTGACCAATAAGTTCGCTATTTGAGTGATGTTTAGTGTGTGTCATTTCATCTAATACCACAGCACAAAGTAACGACTCAATAGCACATAACATTGCCATAGTTAGCGAAATTGGTAATAAGGCGGTGATTGTTGACCAATCCCAGTTAAATTCAGTATGAAGCCACGGTAAAGAAAATTCTGGTAGCATTGATGGGATACCATGCCCTATGGTATTATCAGATAGTGTATAGATAAATCGTGAACCAATCGTTTCAATTTGATAGCCAAATTGATTAAAAATAAACATGACAGCAATGCCCGCAACCAGTGCCGGTAGATGACCGGATATTTTAAGATTAAGTTTTGGCCATACAATTAATACAATCAGTGTTATTACACCGACTATAGTGTCAGCAATATTAATAGTTGGTAGTGTTTTAGCTAGTTCCATAACTTTACCAATATAACTTTCTGGCATGTGCTCAAGTGTTAAACCAAAAAAATCTTTAATTTGCATGGTTGCGATAGTGATGGCAATGCCTGAAGTAAAACCTAATACAACGGGTAATGGAATATATTCAATTAATCTACCTAATCGTATCAATCCCATTAATACAAGGAATATGCCAGACAGTAATGTTGCAATAAGTAACCCTGATAACCCATATTGTAATGATACAGGGTATAAAATAACCACAAAGGCTGCAGTAGGACCAGAAACACTAAACTTCGAACCTCCCGTTAATGCAATTATGAAGCCCGATATAATTGCAGTATATAGGCCATGCTGTGGGGGGACGCCACTAGCGATTGCTAATGCCATTGCTAATGGTATAGCTATAATACCTACGGTTATGCCTGCAATTAAATCTTTAAGAAAACGTGATGTATTGTAAGGGTTAATTAGGCAAGAAGATATAAATGCACAACTAATTTTAGTGCCAGAAAGACCATATAATTTCATTATTTTAATTAACAGAGGTTATTTGAAATACTTAATAAGATAATCTTTTTTGCGGAAATTGAAAACGAGTTTTTAAGGTAATTCTTTTTTCACAAAAAGAAAAATATTTTTTGCCAAATTGTGATGTTGTCAATTTAATGATGAGACCTTTATATTTTTGAGTTGTATTTAGTTTTACATTCTTACCATTGCTTAAATTAGAGCATGAAGATATTACTTATAATATTTTGTGATTAGCAAATAAATAAAATCAATTAATCGATGTAGGAAAAATTATGTTGATAAACTAAATGGGTTGGGATTTAGATTCATAATCAATCTACTGTGGAGATGTTTAAAATTTCGTAATTGGATAAATGAGGAATGAATACTTATTTACTTAACTTTAATAACCTACTCAGTTGGTATTAATTATTTTAATTAGCAGGCTGTTTTAGTTATTTTTAAACTTGCAACCAAAAAGTGACTGGGCCGTCATTTATCAATGATACTTGCATATTGGCAGCAAATTGTCCTGTTGCTGTTTTGATTTGTTTTTCACATAGCTCGGAAAAAATTTGATAAAGTTTATTGGCTTCATCGGGTTTGGCTCCTTTTGTAAAGCTAGGACGCATACCTTTTTGGGTATCTGCTGCTAGCGTAAATTGGGATACGATTAATACTTCGCCGTTTGCTTGTTTTACATTCAAATTCATTTTTCCGTTATTGTCGTTAAAAATACGATAACCAAGTACTTTTTCACATAATCTGATTGCCTTTTGTTGATTATCATCTTGTTCTATGCCAAGTAAGATCAATAAACCATGATTAATACGTCCAATAACCTGATTATCGACCGATACAGAAGCTTGTTTAACACGTTGAATTAAGGCAATCATAAAATAGTTACTCCAATAGAGATTGATTATTAGACATTTGTTTTTTTTGGCGATTATAATCTGTTAAGGTTGCAGCAAATTCAGCGCCAAATAATACAATACACCAAGAGCAGTAGATCCATGCTAACATAATGGGAATTGTTGATACGACACCATAGATAAGTTGATAAGTTGGAAATGAACTTACATAAAGCGCAAATGCTCGTTTACCTAACTCAAATAATATTGCTGCGACTATTGCTCCAATGAGCGATTCTTTAAGAGGTACTGATTCAGTGGGTATAATGCTATACAATAGCCAAAATCCAATTATTGATATTATAAATGGTAAAGCGCTAAGCATTATATTCCCTGTGGCAGCTGTTGAAATCCATTGCGGAGAAAATATATAGGAACTTACCACCACACTTGATCCAGCTAAAATAGGTCCTAAGGTCAATATTGTCCAGTACATTGTTAGATTATACATAAATGAGCGTTTGCGTTTAGTTTTCCAAATATGATTTAGAGTGGTATTTATTGAGTTGATGAGTAATAATGACGTGATAATCAACCCTATAATACCGAAAAAGGTCATTTTTTTTGTATTAGCGATGAATTGTTCGAGATAATTTTGAATGATATCGCTTGCTGTAGGTACTAGATTACTATAAATTACTCGCTTTAATGATAAGCTAATTTCATCAAACATTGGAAAGGCAGATAACAAGGAAAAAATAACGGTGATAAGTGGAACCAATGCTAGTATTGTAGTATAAGCGAGGCTAGCTGAAGAAGTAGTTAAACGATCTTGATTGATTCGCAACCACAACATTTTTGAGAAGATTTTTATCAGCTTAAATATTTTCATGGTTTTTTATTGGTTAGCAATGATACAATTAGTGGTTATATTATTTTTTAATAAAATCAGTGCATTATTTGCATCATCCCTGCTTGTGTACGGTCCTGCAGTGACGCGATATAATTTTTCTGAAGAGATATTACTATTTATACCAGCCATAGCAAGCCGTGCTCTTAATGTATCAGCATTTGATTTTTCTTTAAATGCACCACATTGTAGTATCCATTTTGATGCCATTTGGGAATTTGTAGATGATGTTGACTTTGTTAGATTTGTTCTTTCTGGCAATAAAGTATTAGATGGTGATTCTGTAGTTATTTTTGAGTTATTGGCAAAACTTTTCAAAATTTGTTGTCGTTCATTAGCAGTAGAATTGGCAAATTGTCCAGAGCTTGCATTTGGTGTTTCTAATGCTTTGAGATATGCCCAACGCTCTTGAGGTTGTTCTGGAAGAGTTATTGCTGGTGGGTTGGTTTTGCTTATGGATTGTGCAATTGCTTTATTAGGTTTATTGTTAGAAACAAAGTAAAGAATAGCAGAAAATAAAGTAATAAGAATAATTGTCATAAATACCATAAGTTTAGGCATGAGCTGTGATTTATTTTTTTTAGGTTGGCTCTTTTTTCTAACATAGTCACGCTGCGCCACAATCTACTCTCTTTTTTATTAGTATTGAATTACAGTTCAGTATACAAATAAAAAAAGTGGCTTTCACCACTTTTTTTATTTTATTAGAAATACAACAATTAACAGAATAAAGTATTAAGCTAATGCTTTAATCTGTTTTATTAAATTCGCTTTATGGCGTGCAGCTTTATTTTTGTGAATTAAGCCACGAGCCGCTTGACGGTCAACAACTGCTTGCATGTCTTTGAATGCTACTTCAGCTGTTTGTTTATCACCAGCTGCAACAGCCGCGTAAACTTTTTTAACATAAGTACGCATCATTGAACGGTTACTAGCATTATGTTTACGGCGCTTTTCAGATTGAACCGCACGTTTCTTAGCTGATTTGATATTAGCCAAAGTCAACTCCCAAGATTAAATAAAATTACATATTAATAAGGCGGCAAAATATGCCTGATTTTCTGCCAATTGTCAATGCTGTTAAATAAAAAATTGCGATTTATAAATTTTATATGCATAACAAGTGTTTACTATTTGAACAATAATGACTATAACTTAGAAAGAATTTTTATGTTAAAATAGTTTAAATTTTATTTTATTTATATTTTATAAGAGGAAGTCTCATGTCTATTATTAGAATGCAAGATCTAGATCTAAAAGGAAAACGCTTATTTATTCGCTCAGATCTTAATGTGCCAGTCAAAAATGGTAAGGTAACTTCCGATGCGCGTATTAAAGCATCATTGCCAACTATAGAAGAGGCCATTAGAAAAGGTGCTAAAGTAATGGTTACTTCTCATATTGGTCGCCCGACAGAAGGAGAGTATAATCCAGAGTTTTCTTTACAGCCTGTTGTTGATTATTTAAAAGAACATGTATCATTCCCTGTTCGTTTAGTAAAAGATTATCTTAATGGCGTAGATGTTAAAGAAGGCGAATTGGTGGTTCTTGAAAATGTTCGTTTTAATATTGGTGAAGGTAAAGATGATGAATCTTTGTCTAAAAAATACGCAGCACTTTGTGATATTTATGTGATGGATGCGTTTGGTACAGCTCACCGAGCTCAAGCTTCCACTCATGGCGCTGGTAAATTTGCTCCAATTGCTTGTGCTGGTCCATTATTAGCAGCTGAACTTGATGCGTTAGGTAAAGCTTTAGATAACCCAGCAAGACCAATGGTTGCTATCGTTGCAGGTTCTAAAGTATCAACAAAATTAACTGTACTTGATTCTTTATCAAAGATTGCTGATCAAATTATTGTCGGTGGTGGTATTGCGAATACTTTTATTGCTGCTGAAGGTTATAATGTAGGTAAATCTCTTTATGAAGCAGATTTAATTCCAGAAGCTAAAAAATTAATGAGTAGTTGTGAAATACCCGTTCCAACCGATGTTCGTGTTGCCACTGAATTTAGTGAAGCAGCAACAGCGACCGAGAAATCAGTTAAAGAAGTTAAAGAAAATGAACAAATCCTTGATTTAGGTGATAAATCAGCAGAAGTATTAGCAAATATGATCAAAAATGCTAAAACCATTTTATGGAATGGCCCAGTGGGTGTTTTTGAATTCCCTAATTTCCGTCGTGGTACTGAAATTGTAGCTAAAGCAATTGCCGATAGCGAAGGTTTTTCAATCGCAGGTGGAGGTGATACATTAGCTGCAATTGATCTATTTGATATTGAGGATAAAATCTCTTATATTTCAACTGGTGGGGGAGCCTTCCTTGAGTTCGTTGAAGGTAAAAAGCTCCCCGCTGTTGCGATGTTAGAAGCTAGAGCAAAAGCGTAGTATTTGAGTTTAGTAAAAGGATGAGGCAACTACTCATCCTTTAATTTTTATAAATAAATTTATAGGTAATAAAATGGTTACTAAGATTTCTGATGTTGTTAAACCTGGTGTTGTCACTGGTGATGATGTTCAAAAAGTATTTCAAATCGCTCGCGAAAATAATTTTGCATTACCTGCGGTTAACTGTGTTGATACGAATACTATTAATGCTGTTATTGAAACAGCAGCAAAAGTAGGTTCTCCTGTTATTGTTCAATTCTCTAATGGTGGATCTCAATTTATTGCTGGCAAAGGTTTAAAATTAGAAGGTCAAGAATGTGCTGTATTGGGTGCTATTTCTGGTGCAAAGCATGTTCATCTTATGGCTGAAAAATATGGTGTTCCAGTTATTGTTCATACTGATCATTGTGCTAAAAAATTACTTCCATGGGTTGATGGATTACTTGATGCTGGCGAAACTCATTTTGCAAAAACAGGTAAACCTTTATTTTCTTCTCATATGATTGACCTTTCAGAAGAATCATTAAAAGATAATATTGATATTTGTTGCCAATATCTTGCTCGTATGTCAGCAATGAAAATGACTTTAGAGTTAGAGTTAGGATGTACAGGTGGTGAAGAAGATGGTGTTGACAATAGCCATATGGATAGTTCAGCACTTTATACGCAACCAGAAGATGTGGCTTATGCTTATGAACGTTTAAGTGCTATCAGTCCTAGGTTTACTATTGCAGCTTCATTTGGTAATGTGCATGGAGTTTATAAACCAGGTAATGTAAAATTGACCCCCAAAATTTTAGATAACTCACAAAAATATGTATCTGAAAAATATAATTTACCAGCCAAATCATTAAACTTTGTATTTCATGGTGGATCAGGTTCTACGTCAGAAGAAATTGCTGAAGCAGTAAGTTATGGTGTAATTAAAATGAATATTGATACAGATACCCAATGGGCTAACTGGTCTGGTATTTTAAATTACTACAAAGCAAATGAAGCTTACTTACAGGGTCAATTAGGTAACCCAGAAGGTGTTGATGCCCCAAATAAAAAATATTACGATCCACGAGTATGGTTACGCAAAGGGCAAGATTCATTAGTTGCTCGTTTAGAACTTGCATTTAAAGAACTTAATGCTATTGATGTGCTTTAACCATTATTTAATTTTTTTAATATAAGCAGGGCAATTTTTCCTGCTTATATTTTTGATTGCTAATAAATAGGGCTTGCATTTATTTATTAGTTGTAGGATAATTTCGCCCTCATTTAACTTAGGGGAGCTGTCTGTTTATTAGTAATTTATTAATAGAAGAGGCGTTTGTACCCGAGAAAAGGAAACTAAAATGGCAAAAAAAGTACAAGCTTACATCAAGTTGCAAGTAGCAGCTGGTGCAGCTAATCCAAGTCCACCAGTTGGTCCGGCACTTGGTCAACATGGTGTAAATATCATGGAATTCTGTAAAGCGTTTAATGCTAAAACAGAAAGTATGGAAAAAGGTTTACCTATACCAGTAGTAATTTCTGTGTATTCTGACCGTTCATTTACATTTGTAACTAAAACTCCTCCTGCAGCTGTTTTATTAAAGAAAGCTGCTAAAATTAAGTCAGGTTCTGGTGAGCCTAATAAGAAAAAAGTAGGTAAAGTTACAAGCACTCAAATTCGTGAAATTGCTGAATTAAAGGCTGCAGATATGAATGGTTCTACCATTGAAACGATGATGCGTTCTATCGAAGGAACAGCGCGTTCAATGGGTCTGGAAGTGGAGGGTTAATTCATGGCTAAATTATCTAAAAAAGCTAAACTTATCCGCGAAAAAGTGAATGCAACCAAACAATATGAAATTAATGAAGCGATTGCTTTGTTAAAAGAGTTGGCTACAGCTAAATTTACCGAAAGCGTCGATGTTGCGGTTAATTTGGGTATTGATTCACGTAAATCAGATCAAAATGTTCGTGGCGCTATAGTGTTGCCTCATGGGACAGGGCGTAGTGTTCGAGTTGCTGTATTTACTCAAGGGGCAAACGCTGAAGCAGCTAGAGAAGCCGGTGCTGAATTAGTAGGCATGGATGATCTTGCAGATCAAATTAAAAAAGGCGAAATGAACTTTGATGTGGTTATTGCTTCACCAGATGCTATGCGAGTTGTTGGTCAGTTAGGTCAAATTTTAGGACCACGTGGTTTAATGCCAAACCCTAAAGTCGGCACTGTAACACCTAACGTTGCAGAAGCTGTTAAAAATGCTAAAGCTGGTCAAATTCGTTACCGTAATGATAAAAATGGTATTATTCACACTACAATTGGTAAAGCTGATTTTGATGCAGATAAACTTAAAGAAAATTTAGAAGCAATACTTGTTGCCTTAAAACGTGCAAAACCGGCATCTTCTAAAGGTGTGTTTGTGAAAAAAGTTAGTCTTTCTACTACAATGGGTGCTGGTGTTACCATAGATCAAACAACATTGAGTACAACTGTTTAATTATCTTTTTGATTAGATATTGAAAAATCGGTTGGTGTCTGGCCTTAACCAGACCCCGTCCAAGACCGTAGGTGTAATTGATATTTAATTGCTTAATTTTCCTACGTAGACGGTGACAGAACCTGATAGATATAATAGAAGGATTCTGCTCATCGTGGTTGTGCTAACTACATGTGTAGTTAGTTTAAATAAGTCTAGGCTTTGCCTAGTTTTAATCCAGGAGCAAAACCAATGGCACTAAATCTTCAAAATAAACAAGAGATTGTTGCTGAAGTTAATGAAATCGCCAAAGGTGCGCTATCTGCAGTTGTTGCTGATTCTCGTGGCGTAACTGTAGAAAAAATGACTGCATTACGTAAATCTGCTCGTGAAGCTGGTGTCTATATGCGTGTTGTTCGTAATACGCTATTACGCCGTGTTGTTGAGGGCACTCAATATGAGTGCTTAAAAGATACGTTTGTTGGTCCTACTCTAATTGCATTTTCAAATGAGCACCCAGGTGCTGCAGCACGTATTTTTAAAGCGTTTGCTAAGGAAAATGATAAATTTGAGATTAAAGCCGCAGCCTTTGAAGGTGAGTTAATTACTGCAGCGAACATTGATCGCTTAGCAACATTACCTACCTATGAAGAAGCATTAGCTCGCTTGATGTCAACCATGAAAGAAGCCGCAGCTGGCAAATTGGTTCGTACTCTTGCAGCAGTTCGCGATCAAAAAGAAGCAGCTTAATTGCATTATGATTGTGAATTTTATTAATTAAAATTGTAAATTTGGGAAACTATATTATGTCTATCACTAAAGAACAAATTTTAGATGCAGTCGCAGAAATGTCTGTAATGGACGTTGTTGAACTTGTATCAATGATGGAAGAAAAGTTTGGCGTTTCTGCAGCAGCAGCTGTTGCCGTTGCTGCCGCAGGTCCAGCTGAAGCAGCAGAAGAAAAAACCGAGTTTGATGTAATCTTAAAAGATGTTGGTGCAAACAAAGTAGCTGTTATCAAAGCAGTTCGTGGTGCAACAGGCTTAGGCTTAAAAGAAGCTAAAGATCTTGTTGAATCAGCTCCAGCTACAGTTAAAGAAGGTATTAGTAAAGCTGATGCTGAAGAGCTTAAAAAGTCACTTGAAGAATCTGGTGCAGTTGTCGAACTTAAGTAAATTAATCGATGGCAAGCTAAATGGCTGGGGGTTTTTACCTCCAGCCTTTTTGCGCTGTAACAATCTGAAGAATTTTATTTGAAGACTATCAGTAAAAAGCAATAAAGAAATAGTATATCTAATAAGCCTAATCAATTGATATTTATAGATATTTCGATGAGGTGTCAGGCGTTATTATTTAATAGTAGTACCCTGATGAATATTTAATCATGCTAAAAAAATAGCAGATAAGCAAGTTGAGGAACTAATGGTTTACTCTTATACCGAGAAAAAACGAATTCGTAAGAATTTTGGTAAGCGTCCACAAGTCTTGGATATACCGTATCTTCTTTCTATTCAACTTGATTCGTTCCAGAAATTTATTGAGCAAGACCCTGAAGGCCAATACGGTTTAGAAGCCGCTTTTCGTTCAATATTTCCGATAAAAAGTTATAGTGGTAACGCTGAGTTACAATACGTGAGCTTTAAAATGGGCGAACCTGTGTTTGATGTTAAAGAATGTCAAATTAGAGGGATCACTTACTCAGCACCATTGCGCGTAAAATTACGTTTAGTTATTTATGATAAAGATGCACCAGAAGGAACAGTAAAAGATATTAAAGAACAAGACGTCTATATGGGTGAAATTCCTTTAATGACAGACAATGGTACATTTGTGATCAATGGTACTGAACGCGTTATTGTTTCACAGTTACATCGTAGTCCTGGTGTGTTCTTTGATAGTGATAAAGGTAAAACGCACTCTTCTGGGAAAGTTTTATATAATGCTCGGATTATTCCTTATCGTGGCTCTTGGCTTGATTTTGAATTTGATCCAAAAGATAATCTTTTTGCTCGTATTGACCGTCGTCGTAAACTTCCAGCGACAATAATTTTGCGTGCGCTAGGTTATGAAACAGAAGAAATTTTAGATATCTTCTTCGAAAAAACGTTTTTTGAAGTAGGCAAATCCAAACTAAAAATGGATCTTGTGCCTGAGCGTTTACGTGGGGAAACTGCACTTTTTGATATTGAAGCAAAAGGTAAAACTTATGTAGAAAAAGGGCGCCGTATTACAGCTCGTCACATTCGTGAATTAGAAAAAGATAAAGTTAGCAAAATTGATGTGCCAGTTGAATATATCGTTAACAAAGTACTTGCAAAAAATTATGTTAATGAAGAGACAGGTGAAGTTATTGCCTTTGCCAATACACCAATTTCATTAGAATTATTACTAGAATTAACTAATGCTGGTCACAAAAAAATTGAAACATTATTTACTAATGACCTTGATCATGGTTCATTTATTTCTGAAACACTGAATGTTGATTCAACTCGTGACCGTCTAGGTGCGCTAGTTGAAATTTATCGTATGATGCGCCCTGGTGAACCACCAACAAAAGAAGCTGCTGAAGCGCTATTCGATAATTTATTCTTCTCTGATGAACGTTATGATTTATCAGCTGTTGGCAGGATGAAATTTAACCGTTCTTTAGGCCGTGACGATATTGAAGGTGAAAGCGTTTTAACAAAAGATGATATCATCGATGTTATGAAAAAGCTTATTAGTATCCGTAATGGTCATGGTGACGTGGATGATATTGATCATTTGGGCAACCGCCGTATACGTAGTGTGGGTGAAATGGCTGAAAACCAATTCCGTATTGGTCTAGTTCGTGTAGAACGAGCAGTTAAAGAACGTTTATCATTAGGCGATCTTGATTCACTAATGCCACAAGATATGATTAATGCTAAACCAATTTCAGCAGCGATTCGTGAGTTCTTTGGATCAAGCCAGTTATCACAATTCATGGATCAAAATAATCCATTGTCGGAAATTACACACAAACGCCGTATTTCTGCATTAGGTCCTGGTGGCTTAACTCGTGAGCGCGCAGGATTCGAAGTTCGTGACGTACATCCTACTCACTATGGTCGGGTTTGTCCGATTGAGACACCTGAAGGTCCAAATATCGGTTTGATTAACTCGCTAGCAGTTTATTCTCGGACTAATGAGTATGGCTTCTTAGAAACACCGTATCGCCGTGTGATTGATGGTGTTGTAACTGATGAAATTAACTATTTATCAGCGATTGATGAGAGTGAGTTTGTTATTGCTCAGGCTAACTCCAATCTAGATGATGCAGGCCGTTTTAAAGAAGAATTAGTGACTTGTCGTTTAAATGGTGAATCTGGATTATATACCCCGGATCAAGTTCACTATATGGATGTATCAACTCAACAAATTGTATCGGTTGGTGCTTCATTAATTCCATTCTTAGAGCATGATGATGCGAACCGTGCTTTAATGGGGGCAAACATGCAACGTCAAGCTGTGCCAACGTTAAAAGCTGAAAAGCCGTTTGTTGGGACTGGTATGGAACGTGCAGTAGCTGTTGACTCAGGTGTAACAGCGGTTGCTCGTCGTGGTGGTACAGTTCAATATGTTGATGCTTCTCGTATTGTTGTTAATGTTAATGTTGATGAAATATATGCTGGTGAAACAGGTATTGATATTTATAACTTAACTAAATATACCCGTTCTAACCAAAATACGTGCATCAACCAAATTCCATGTGTGGAACTGGGTGAAAAAGTTGAACGTGGCGATGTACTTGCAGACGGCCCATCGACAGACTTAGGTGAATTAGCATTAGGTCAAAATATGCGAGTGGCATTTATGCCATGGAATGGTTATAACTTCGAGGATTCTATTTTAGTTTCTGAAAAAGTGGTACAAGATGACCGTTTTACTTCAATTCATATTCAAGAATTATCTTGTATCTCTCGAGACACCAAATTAGGTGCTGAAGAAATTACTGCTGATATTCCAAATGTAGGCGAAGCAGCATTATCTAAACTTGATGAATCAGGGATTGTATATATTGGTGCTGAGGTTAAAGGTGGTGATATTCTTGTTGGTAAAGTAACACCAAAAGGCGAAACACAATTAACCCCAGAAGAAAAACTACTTCGTGCGATTTTTGGTGAAAAAGCTTCTGACGTTAAAGATACTTCTTTACGTGTTCCAAATGGAGTTTCAGGTACAGTAATTGATGTTCAAGTCTTTACTCGAGATGGCGTACAAAAAGATAAACGTGCGCTTGAAATTGAAGAGATGCAACTTAAGCAGGCAAGAAAAGATTTAACTGAAGAACTTAAAATCTTAGAGGCTGCATTGTTTGCTCGCATTCGTGAGGTACTAATTTCAGGCGGGATCAAAGCTGATAAATTGGATACTTTACCACATGAAAAATGGTTAACAATTGGTATTGCAGACGAAGATAAACAAGCCCAATTAGAACAGTTGGCTGAACAGTACGATGAAATCAAAACAGAGTTTAACAAAAAACTTGAAGCAAAACGCATGAAGATCACTCAAGGTGATGATTTACAGCCTGGTGTTCTTAAAATCGTTAAAGTTTACTTGGCAGTTAAACGTCAAATTCAGCCGGGTGATAAGATGGCTGGTCGCCATGGTAACAAAGGGGTTATTTCAAAAATTAACCCAATTGAAGATATGCCATATGATGAAAAAGGTCGTCCAGTTGATATCGTATTGAATCCGCTAGGTGTTCCGTCCCGTATGAATATTGGACAGATCTTAGAAACTCATTTGGGTATGGCCGCTAAAGGTATTGGTCAGAAGATTGATGCTATGCTAAAAGAACAGCAGGAATTAGCTAAATTACGTGAATTTATTCAAAAAGCGTATGATCTTGGTTTAGGTGCTGCGCAAAAAGTTAATGTTGCAGAATTTACTGATCAAGAAGTGATGACTTTAGCACAAAATTTACGTAATGGTATGCCATTAGCAACACCTGTATTTGATGGTGCTAAAGAGCAAGAAATTAAGGCATTACTAGAGCTGGGTGACTTACCAACTTCTGGTCAAATTACTTTGTATGATGGTCGTACGGGTGAAAAATTTGAACGTCCAGTTACTGTAGGTTATATGTATATGCTCAAATTGAATCACTTAGTTGATGACAAAATGCATGCTCGTTCTACTGGTTCATACAGTCTGGTTACTCAACAGCCATTGGGTGGTAAAGCTCAATTTGGTGGTCAACGTTTTGGTGAGATGGAAGTGTGGGCACTTGAAGCATATGGTGCAGCTTATACATTACAAGAAATGTTAACTGTTAAATCAGATGACGTAAACGGTCGAACTAAAATGTATAAAAATATTGTAGATGGTGATCATCGTATGGAACCTGCGATCCCAGAATCATTTAATGTACTATTAAAAGAGATTCGTTCGCTAGGTATAAATATAGAGTTAGATGAAGAGTAATTTTTGCTAACTTAAATGATTTCTATTTATAGGGATAACTTATTAGTAATAATAAGTTATCTAATTGGTTTAACTCCATAGGAGTCAATTGTGAAAGACTTATTAAAGTTTCTAAAAGCACAAACAAAAACTGAAGACTTTGATGCTATCAAGATAGGCCTTGCTTCTCCTGATATGATTCGCTCATGGTCTTTTGGTGAAGTCAAAAAACCTGAAACAATCAATTATCGTACGTTCAAACCTGAACGTGATGGATTGTTTTGTGCACGTATTTTCGGACCAGTAAAAGATTATGAATGTTTATGTGGAAAATATAAACGTCTAAAACACCGTGGTGTTATTTGTGAAAAATGTGGAGTTGAAGTAACTCAAGCTAAAGTACGTCGTGAACGTATGGGACATATTGAACTTGCGTCACCTACAGCTCATATTTGGTTTTTAAAATCATTACCATCTCGTATTGGTTTATTACTTGATATGCCACTTCGTGATATTGAACGTGTCCTTTATTTTGAATCATTTATGGTTCTTGATGGAGGAATGACAAATCTTGAACGTGGTCAGATCTTAACTGAAGAACAATATTTAGATGCGTTAGAAGAATTTGGTGACGAATTTGATGCTCGCATGGGCGCAGAAGCTATTCAAGAGCTACTACGAAATATTGATGTTCAAGCAGAATGTGAAGCTTTACGTGATGAATTAGCAACGACTAATTCAGAAACTAAACGCAAAAAAATAACTAAACGAATTAAAATTATTGAAGCATTTATTCAGTCTGAAAATAAACCTGAATGGATGATTCTAAATGTATTACCTGTATTGCCGCCGGATTTACGTCCATTAGTGCCACTTGATGGTGGTCGTTTTGCAACGTCAGATCTTAATGACCTTTATCGCCGAGTGATTAATCGTAATAACCGTTTAAAACGTTTATTGGATTTAGCTGCACCAGATATCATTGTACGTAATGAAAAACGGATGTTACAAGAATCTGTTGATGCATTATTAGACAATGGTCGCCGTGGACGAGCTATTACTGGTTCCAACAAACGTCCATTAAAATCACTTGCTGATATGATCAAAGGTAAGCAAGGTCGTTTCCGTCAAAATCTGTTAGGTAAACGTGTTGATTATTCTGGTCGTTCTGTAATTACTGTTGGTCCATACTTGCATTTGCATCAGTGTGGTTTACCGAAGAAAATGGCACTTGAATTATTCAAACCATTTATTTACGGGAAACTAGAACGTCGCGGTTATGCAACAACCATTAAAGCAGCAAAGAAAATGGTTGAGCGTGAAGATGCAGTTGTTTGGGATATTTTAGATGAAGTTATTCGTGAACACCCAGTATTATTAAATCGTGCACCAACATTGCATAGATTAGGTATTCAAGCATTTGAACCGATTTTAATTGAAGGTAAAGCAATTCAATTGCACCCATTGGTTTGTGCAGCATTTAATGCTGACTTTGATGGTGACCAAATGGCGGTTCACGTTCCATTAACGTTAGAAGCACAGTTAGAAGCACGTGCATTAATGATGTCAACCAACAATATCCTTTCACCTGCGAGTGGTGAGCCTATCATCGTTCCTTCACAGGATGTGGTTTTAGGTCTTTACTATATGACTCGTGATAAAGTTAATGCTAAAGGTGAGGGAATGGTATTAACTGGTCCTAAAGAAGCTGAAAAGTTATACCGTTTAGGTCTAGTTGAATTACATGCTAAGGTTAAGGTTCGTATTACTGAAAGTCAATGCAATAACGTTGGAGAATGGGAAGAAACGACTTCACTTATTGATACAACGGTCGGTCGAGCAATTTTGTGGTTAATCATGCCTAAAGGGATGAACTTCTCAGTTATCAATCAACCGCTTGGTAAAAAAGCAATCTCTAAGATTTTAAATATTTGCTATCGCCAATTAGGTATGAAAGAAACGGTAATTTTAGCAGATCAAATTATGTATACAGGATTTGCATATGCTGCGCGTTCAGGTGTGTCAGTTGGTATTGATGATATGGAAATCCCTGCCAAGAAAATACAAATCATCAATGAAGCCGAAATTGAAGTTGCTGAAATACAAGAGCAATTCCAATCAGGTTTAGTAACAGCCGGTGAACGTTATAACAAAGTTATTGATATTTGGGCAGCAGCTAATGAACGTGTTGCTAAAGCGATGATGGATAACTTATCAACTGAAAAAGTCATTAACCGTGAAGGTGAAGAAGAAGCTCAATCTTCTTTCAATAGTATCTATATGATGGCGGATTCAGGTGCGCGTGGTTCCGCAGCTCAAATTCGTCAGCTTGCAGGTATGCGTGGTTTGATGGCAAAACCAGATGGTTCGATTATCGAAACTCCTATCACTGCAAACTTCCGTGAAGGGTTAAACGTACTTCAATACTTTATTTCTACTCATGGAGCGCGTAAAGGTCTTGCTGATACTGCATTAAAAACAGCAAACTCAGGCTACTTAACTCGACGTCTAGTTGATGTTGCACAAGATTTAGTGGTAATTGAAGACGATTGTGGTACCTTAGAAGGTGTGGTTATGACACCAGTTATCGAAGGTGGTGATGTTAAAGAGCCACTTCGTGAGCGTGTATTAGGTCGAGTTACAGCTGAAGATGTATTAAAACCAGGTAGTGCAGATATCTTAATTCCACGTAATACATTACTTGATGAAAGTAAGTGTGACTTACTGGAAGCTGAATCGATTGATAGTGTAAAAGTGCGTTCTGTGGTTTCGTGTGATACTGATTTCGGTGTTTGTGCAAAATGTTATGGTCGTGACTTAGCTCGAGGTCACTTAGTGAACAAAGGTGAAGCCATCGGCGTTATTGCTGCGCAGTCAATTGGCGAACCAGGTACTCAGTTAACCATGCGTACGTTCCATATTGGTGGAGCGGCATCGCGAGCAGCTGCTGAATCAAGTGTACAAGTTAAAAACAAAGGTAGTATTAAATTAACTAATGCTAAATTTGTAACTAATCCAGATAAGAAATTGGTTATAACTTCACGTAATGCTGAATTAACCATTATTGATGACTTAGGTCGAATGAAAGAAACCTATAAAGTTCCTTACGGTTCGATTTTAAGCAAAGGTAATGGTGTAGCAGTTGATGCAGGTGAAACTGTTGCTAACTGGGATCCACATACAATGCCAGTTATTTCTGAAGCAAAAGGTTTTGTTCGTTTTGTTGATATGGTTGATGGGCAAACTATTACTCGCCAAACTGATGAATTAACTGGTTTATCATCTATTGTGATATTAGATGTGGTAGAACGTACTGGTGTGGGTAAAGATTTACGTCCAGCAATTAAAATTGTTGATGCTAAAGGTAAAGATATCTATCTTGCTGGTACAGAAATGCTTGCACAATACTTTTTACCAGGTAAAGCGTTAGTACAGCTAGAGGATGGTGCAGAAATCAATATTGGTGACACTCTTGCTCGTATTCCACAAGCATCTGTCGGAACCAAAGATATTACCGGTGGTTTACCACGTGTTGCAGACTTATTTGAAGCACGTAAGCCAAAAGAACCAGCTATTTTGGCTGAAATTGATGGTATTATTTCATTTGGTAAAGAAACGAAAGGTAAACGTCGCTTAATTATTACTCCGTTAGATGGTAGTGAACCATATGAAGAAATGATTCCAAAATGGCGTCAACTTAACGTTTTTGAAGGCGAACAAGTTGGTCGTGGAGATGTAATTTCTGATGGACCTGAATCAGCTCATGATATTTTACGTCTACGTGGTGTTAATGCGGTAACTCGTTATATTGTAAACGAAGTTCAAGAAGTTTATCGTTTGCAAGGTGTAAAAATTAACGATAAACATATTGAAGTTATCGTACGTCAAATGTTACGTAAAGCAACAGTTATTCGTCCAGGTGGTTCTCGCTTGCTTGAAGGTGAACAACTTGAAGTTTCACGCTTGAAGATTATCAACCGTGAACTTGAAGCACAAGGTAAAGAGCCAATTGTTTACTTACACGACTTACTAGGTATTACTAAAGCCTCGTTAACGACTGAATCGTTTATTTCTGCGGCTTCGTTCCAAGAAACAACTCGCGTCTTAACTGAAGCTGCGGTAGCTGGTAAAAATGATGAATTACGTGGCTTAAAAGAAAACGTAATTGTTGGCCGATTAATTCCAGCAGGTACAGGTTATGCTTACCATAAGGAACGTTTACGTAAACGAGCAATGCCATCAACTGATGAGATTCAAACAACAATTTCAGCAGAGGAAGCAACAGCTAACTTAGCTGAACTACTTAATTCTGCAGAAGAAAATCAATAGTCAGTAATACTAATTTATTAAAATAGCACGCAATCATACGTGCTATTTTTTTTATGTAATAATATAGTTTTAAAATTAAATCAGATAGTGAAGATATCTTCATTGAGGTATGGCGTAATCGGTGACAGTGATTTAAATGTGAGATAAAAGGTTTTAATCATTTTTGCTTTTTAACAGGAAAAATAGAAGATAATTATATGTTATTTTCAACATTTGTTTAGTGGAAAACAAAAACTGATTCTGAAGCTTGAGTCAATTCAGGCAATTTCAAAAATACTCATAGTAATACCAACAGTAGACTAATCCACCAAGATATTTATTGAGAACTAGCAAAATTAGAATGTTTAGAAAGTATTTTATAATTATAAAATATTAACCAATAACAATAATGTCATATTAAAATAACAGTGCCATGAGCAATAATTAATCAATAAATTTGATAATAATAAGTATCTTTTACTAAAAAAGCTATTACATAAGACAACGCTATATATAAAATAAGAACTAGCAAGCCTTAGAACAACCGACATAATCGTAAAATCATTTTTATGTTCTATAAGAACTCTATTATTGTTGATACATGTAACACTAGTCTGTTTATAGATTAAAATATAAATTATCATAAATATAGAATTGGTAGCTAACTTATATTATTATATTATTTTTATGAATCTTGAACACATTGAACTATCCATAATTTCAACTGGTTATAAGGGTTTACGATGAAATCAAAATCATTAATCATTATTATTGCGCTGCTTATTATTAGTGGATTTGTCTTTTTTACAAATTATAACAAAATACAAATGCAAGATGAAAAAGTAGCAGCAACTTGGTCGGAAGTCGTCAACCAATATAAGCGCCGAGCTGATTTAGTTCCTAACTTAACTAATACAGTTAAAGGATATACTACTCATGAAAAAGACGTTTTTACTCAAGTTACTGAGGCTAGAGCAAAAGTAGGCGCTATCCAAATAACAGCAGATCAGTTGGCAGATCCAGCTTTATTTTCAAAATTCCAACAAGCTCAATCTGACTTGAGCTCAGCGTTAAGTAGACTTATTGCCGTAAGTGAAAATTACCCAGAGCTTAAAGCTAATACTCTTTACCAAAATTTAATGGATCAACTAGAAGGAACAGAAAATCGCATAACAGTTGCAAGGGGGCGCTATATTGAAGCAGTTAAGAATTTTAATATTCTAATCCGTCAATTACCAACTAAATGGATTGCAGATATGGTAGGACAACATTCTAAACAACAGTTTATGGCAGAAAACGAAAAACAAATTTCTGACCCGCCTGCTGTCAATTTTGGACAATAAAACGAATGAAAAAATATCTCATAATTAGTCTATTATTGATTTTTAATTGTTCTAGTTTTGCGCTAACAACTATTCCTATTTTTAATCAGCGTGTAGTTGATATAACCAATACATTAACCAAATCACAACTTAATGAGCTAGAATCGAGTTTGATTGAATTTGAACAATCAAGGACCGATGGCGCACAAATTGCAGTGCTCATGATTGCTAAACTTAGTAATGAAACTGTTGAACAGTATGCAGATAGAGTTTTTATCAATTGGAAAATTGGAAAAAAAGATGCTGATAACGGCATACTTCTTTTAATTGTTAAAGAAGATAGGTTAATGCGTATTGAAGTTGGCTATGGCCTAGAAGGCACTATAACTGACTTAATAGCGAGTCATATTATTCAGGAACAATTAGCACCGAAATTTAAACAGAATAACTATTATCAAGGAATTAGTGATGCTATTACTGTGATAAAAAATAAATTAACTGTTTTCAATAGCCACTTTAATAAGTCACAACAATTAACTGATACTCAATCAAATGCCAATAAAGGCAATGATTTAATTAGCATAAGCAATAAAGTTATTGGATGGGCAATAGCTTCTTTTTTTATTTGCTTTGTCTTTTCTCGTTTAGTTTTTTCAACTTTAGGCAAACGAGTTTTTTTAACTGCAATATTAAATACTCTATCTACTAGCGGCTTTGTTTTATGGAATGATTGTTCTATTTCTTTTGTATTAGTATTAGCTTGTTTTTTTATAAGTATTTATTTTTCTCTTCACTTTTCTGGTGCTATTAATGGTCATTCTGGCGGAGGTTTTAGAGGAAACTTAGGTGGTGGTATTGGTACTAGTCGCAGTTCTAGCCGTAGTTTCGGTAAATTTGGCGGTGGCGGCGGTGGTCGTAGTGGTGGTGGTGGGGCTTCGGGGCGTTGGTAATATAGCTCATGTTAAGTTTGAATTCTCAAATACAAGCTAATATTACCTGGGTAAGAAAACTTATAAAAAGCATTTAGATATCATTTTAATTAATTTATTTTAATGATTTGGGCACTTTAATAAATCTGAGAATTAATCTGTAAAACTTTTGAATTAATAATAAGCTAAGCATAAAAAGTAATCTTAAACATCATCTGCGAATGAAGCTATTGGGTCGGCTGGTAATTAGTGATATAGCGGCATCTTATTGTATTATAAATATTTTTGTATTGATGTGCCAGCTTTTCTAGAGTTTTTATGAAAATTAAATAATAAAAATGGAATAAATATTAATGTAATAATCAATAACTAAAGTAAATTATCTTGTGTGTGCCCATTGACGAAAACATGATTTAAAGGTAATATGCGCGCCTTACGGCATTGTGTTGTTTTTGATAGCACATAATAATATTTAGGTAGATATGCATTGGTTATGCAAAATAAATTGCCATTAACAATTAACCCGATTAAAGCAGCACAGAAAAGGCTTGATTATATTGGATATTATCCGAATGAAGCAATAACTAGGGTTGAAAATCCGAAAAGTAATATTGAGTGTAGTTTATCTTTTGATTTTGATGAGCAACGAATTTGTGTTATTAATATTGATGCAAAAATAACGTTAGAACAAATTTGCCAACGTTGTTTTAGACCTTTTGTCACAGAAGTTCATGTGATGAATAAATTTAGTCCTGTTAAGAGTGATACTCATGCAGAGACACTGCCGGAACACTATGAACCCGTTTTGATGAACGAGTTTGACGAAGTAGATATATTAGCGTTACTAGAGGACGAAATTATTCTCTCGTTGCCAATTGTGCCGGTACATAATAGTAAACACTGCGAAGTGTCAGAGGCAGATATGGTTTTTGGCGACATTCCAATTGAAAATGAAAAACCAAATCCATTTGCAATTTTAGTTAGTTTAAAGAATAAGGGGTAAATCCATGGCTGTTCAACAGAATCGTAAAACTCGTGCAAAACGTGGTATGCGTCGTTCTCATGATGCATTAACTGTTGCTAATATCTCAGTTGATGAATCAGGAAAAACACATTTACGTCATCACGTGACCGCTGATGGTTATTATCGTGGTCGTAAAGTGATTTCTAAATAATTACTCATTAATTAGAAACCCTCAGGTGATATTTTGGATAATCTAACCATTGCGTTAGATGCTATGAGCGGGGACTTAGGTCCTCGTGTTGTTGTTCCAGCTGCAATAGAAGCGCTAAATTATTATCCAAACCTTTCTATTTTTCTGGTGGGTAATCCAGCAGAAGTTAGTCTATTTCTATCAAAAGAAAATACAAAGCTTGTCACCCAATATCAATTGGAGCGGCGGTTAATTTTGATTGAATCAACTACGATTATTGCTAATGATATGAAGCCTGCTTATGCTATTCGCCATAGCCAAAGTTCATCAATGAGAATGGCTCTTGAACTAGTAAAAGATAATAAAGCTCAAGCATGCGTCAGCGCAGGTAATACAGGAGCATTAATGGGGCTATCAAAGTTATTGTTACATTCTTTAACTGGTATTGATCGTCCCGCTTTAGTTGCAATTATTCCCACATTAAATAATCAAAATACAGTCGTCTTAGATTTAGGTGCTAATGCTGAATGTGATAGTGATATGTTAGTTCAATTTGCAACAATGGGAGAGATCTTAGCTAAAACAGTGCTTAAGATTGAACGTCCTAGGGTTGCATTACTTAATATTGGGGAAGAAGAGGTTAAAGGCTTGGATAAAATTAGAGCTGCAGCTTCTATATTGAAATCAAATAATCAAATTAATTATATTGGCTATTTAGAAGGTAATGAGCTTTTAACTGGTAGAACAGATGTATTAGTATGTGACGGTTTTGTAGGTAATGTGACATTAAAAACGGTTGAAGGTTTAATTAAAATTCTTATGTCATCTTTTAAGTTATCGCTTAACCGTCATTCATTATTAACGAATTTATTCAGTAAGTGGCTACAAAGAAAGATCGCAAAAAATTTTGGTTATTTAGATCCGGGACGATATAATGGAGCTTGCTTGCTTGGACTTCGGAGTATTGTGATTAAAAGTCACGGTAGTGCCAATCAAAAATCATTTTATGCAGCAATAGAACAAGCTATTTTGGCTATACAAACAAATATACCTGAGAAGATTGCAACTAGCCTTTCTTCTGCACTACCCAAGAGTGAATAATTAGATGTATACAAAAATATTAGGAACAGGGAGTTATCTTCCAAAACAGATAAGAACTAATGCAGATCTTGAAAAAATGGTCGATACCAGCGATGAGTGGATCACTACGCGTACTGGTATTAAAGAAAGACGTATCGCAGGCCCAGATGAAACTGTAGTAAGCATGGCTTATGAAGCTGCTATAAATGCAATTGAAATGGCTAATATCGATAAAGAAGAAATCGATATGATTATTGTTGCAACGGCAACTTCAGTCAATGCATTTCCAAGTTCTGCAACCGAATTACAAGCCAAATTAGGCATTGGTGATGTTGTTGCATTTGATGTGTCTGCCGCTTGCTCGGGATTTGTTTATGCACTTGATATTGCCGATAAATATGTCAAAAGTGGTGCAATTAAATATGCTTTAGTTGTTGGTTCTGATATGTTAACTCGAGGTGTTAATCTAAACGATCGAAGCACCATTATCATTTTTGGAGATGGGGCGGGTGCGGTTGTTGTTGGCGCATCAGAAGAGCCCGGCATTATTGCTTCTCATCTTCATGCTGATGGTCGTTATGGAGATTTATTAAAATACCCATATGTTGATCGTCGTAATATGAATGATCCTGCTTATATGACAATGCATGGTAATGAAGTATTTAAAATAGCGGTTAAAGAATTGTCAAATTTAGTTGACGAGCTTTTAGCTGAGAATACGTTTAATAAGGAAGATTTAGATTGGTTAGTGCCGCACCAAGCTAATTTAAGAATTATTTCTGCAACCGCAAAACGCTTAGATATGGATATGAATAAGGTTATTGTCACATTAGATAAGCAGGGCAATACTTCTGCTGCTTCTGTGCCTTGTGCTTTAGATGTTGGTGTAAGAGACGGACGAATTCAACGAGGTCATCTAATTTTATTAGAAGCATTTGGTGGTGGATTCGTTTGGGGATCTGCGCTAGTTAGATTTTAGTTTATGAAGTATTTTTAATGATCAAGGATTTAAGAATGACCAAATTTGCAATGGTATTTCCAGGACAAGGCTCTCAAACTGTTGGTATGTTAAAAGATCTTGCAGATGATTTCCCGATTGTCAAATCAACATTTGATGAAGCTTCAGAAGTGCTTGGATATGGTTTATGGGATTTAGTACAAAAAGGTCCAGTAGAAGAACTAAATAAAACATGGCAAACACAACCAGCGCTACTTGCTTCATCTGTTGCAATATTTAGGGTATGGGAAAGTGTTAATGGTTCTCAACCTGATTTTATGGCTGGTCATAGTTTAGGTGAATATTCTGCATTAGTGTGTGCAGGCGTAGTTGACTTTAAAGATGCAATTAAATTAGTCGAATTACGTGGAAAATTAATGCAAGAAGCGGTACCAAGTGGTACAGGGGCTATGTATGCTATCATTGGACTTGATAATGATTCTATTCGCAGCGCATGTGAGCAAGCAGCTCAAGGTCAAATTGTTGCTCCTGTAAATTTTAATTCACCAGGTCAAGTTGTTATCGCAGGTAATAAAGAAGCCGTTGAACGTGCTAGTACATTATGCAAAGAAGCAGGTGCTAAGCGCACATTACCACTTCCAGTGAGTGTACCGTCTCATTGTGTATTGATGAAACCTGCTGCCGATAAATTAGCTAACACATTAAGTGGCATTAAATTTAATACGCCAAAATTTAAAGTGGTTAACAATGTTGATGTGAAAGTTGAATCATCATCTGACAAAATTAAAACTGCATTAATTGCTCAACTTTATAGTCCTGTACGTTGGACAGAAACTGTGGAATATATAGCAAAACAAAATGTAATGCTTTTAGTTGAAATGGGACCTGGTAAAGTTTTAACTGGCTTAACTAAACGTATCGTAAGTGCACTTTCAGCTTGTGCAGTTAATGATAAAGTTTCATTAGAAGTTGCAATAGAAAATACTAAATAAAAAGAGGTAGTTATGAACCTATCAGGAAAAATTGCTTTAGTCACTGGTGCTAGCCGTGGAATTGGTAAAGCAATTGCCGAAAAATTAGCAGCCTGTGGCGCTACTGTTATTGGTACAGCCACAACGGAAAAAGGTGCTGAGGCTATTAGCCAATATTTAGGCTCACATGGTAAAGGTTTTGCTTTAAATGTGACTAAAGGACAATCAATTGAGTCTGTTATTGAGGCAATTAAAACAGAATTTGGCGATATTAATATTTTAATTAATAATGCAGGGATTACTCGTGATAATTTATTAATACGAATGAAAGAAGACGAGTGGCAAGATATTTTAGATACTAATCTAACTTCTGTTTTTCGGTTATCTAAAGCATTAATGCCAACAATGATGAAAAAACGCTATGGCAGAATTATAACCATAGGATCGGTTATTGGAGCTATGGGTAATGCAGGACAAGCCAATTATGCAGCAGCTAAAGCTGGATTGATTGGTTTTAGTAAATCATTAGCACGTGAAGTTGCATCACGAGGTATTACTGTAAACGTGGTTGCACCTGGCTTTATTGCAACCGATATGACAGAGACTTTAACTGAAGATCAAAAAGCTTTAATATTAGCACAAGTACCAGCAGGTCGTTTAGGTGAACCTGTTGAAATTGCGAATGCTGTTGCTTTTTTAGCATCCGATGAAGCATCTTATATCACAGGCGAAACTTTACATGTCAATGGGGGCATGTATATGGTGTAATTGGCTAGAATAGTGTAAAATAAGCCAATATTTTGACGTTAGAACAAAAAATAAACAATTGGGTTGAAAAATGGTTGGCATCTTTTTCAACATTTTATAAACTTACATTCACCGCCACTTTCGGCGATTTTTTATAGGAAAAAATAGAGTATGAGCACTATTGAAGAGCGAGTTAAGAAAATTATTGTTGAGCAACTTGGTGTGAAAGAAGAAGAAGTCAAAAATGAATCTTCTTTCGTTGAAGATCTTGGCGCTGACTCTCTTGATACAGTTGAACTTGTTATGGCTTTAGAGGAAGAATTTGATACTGAAATTCCAGACGAAGAAGCTGAAAAAATTACAACTGTACAATCAGCAATTGATTATATTACTGCAAATCAATAAGGTTAGCAGAGTTTTCATGATAGGCGGTCAACTGATCGCCTAGTTTGTATTTATCAGATTAATTTTTTAAAGATAAATTTAAATTAAGCATAAATTATAAGAAAACTCAAAGATAGTATTTTCATTGATTCAAATTTCATTTCAATCCTTTCCTGGAGGACAATGTGTCTAAACGCAGAGTTGTTGTTACTGGAATGGGCATGATATCTCCTGTAGGTAATACAGTTGAGTCCACTTGGCAAGCCTTATTAGCAGGTCAAAGTGGTATTGAACTCATAGAACATTTTGATACAGCCCCTTTCGCAACGCACTTCGCAGCGATGGTTAAAAACTTTAATGGCGAAGATTATAATATTTCACGCAAAGATGCGCGCAAAATGGATTATTTTATCCAATACGGTATTGCTGCTGGTATGCAAGCAATGCAAGATGCAGGTATTGAGATTACGGAAGAAAATGCAGAACGAATTGGTTGTGCTATAGGTTCAGGTATTGGTGGGCTTGGGTTGATTGAAGAAAACCACAGTGCATTAGTAAATGGTGGACCACGCAAAATTAGCCCTTTTTTTGTACCATCAACAATTGTTAATATGATTGCGGGACACTTATCTATTATTTATGGATTAAAAGGACCGAGTATTACTATTGCAACAGCTTGTTCTTCAGGTGTTCATAATATTGGTCATGCTGCACGCATGATTGCTTATGGTGATGCAGATGCGATGTTAGCGGGTGGTGGCGAAAAAGCTAGCACTCCATTGGGTATAGGTGGTTTTGGTGCAGCTCGTGCTTTATCAACTAACAACGACAATCCTAAAGCAGCAAGCCGACCTTGGGATAAAGATCGTGATGGTTTTGTGTTGGGTGATGGTGCAGGAATCATGTTCTTAGAAGAATATGAACACGCCAAAAAACGTGGAGCTAAGATTTACGCTGAACTAGTTGGATTTGGTATGAGTGGCGATGCTTATCATATGACTTCACCTCCAGCCGATGGTAGTGGTGCGGCTTTAGCAATGAGATGTGCACTTCGCGATGCAGGTATTACGCCTGAACAAGTGGGTTATATTAATGCTCATGGTACGTCGACACCAGCTGGGGATAGAGCTGAAACTCAAGCAGTAAAAAGTATTTTTAAAGAAAATGCTAATAAGGTAATGGTTAGTTCAACTAAATCAATGATTGGTCATTTACTCGGAGCAGCGGGTGCTGTTGAGTCAATTTTTACTGTGCTTGCCTTATGTGATCAAGCTGTTCCACCAACAATTAATTTGGATAATCCTGATGAAGGTTGTGATCTTGACTATGTTCCACATACAGCTCGTCAAGTTAAGAATTTAGAATATGCATTATGTAATTCTTTTGGTTTCGGTGGAACCAACGGTTCAGTATTGTTTAAAAAAATCTAATTTCTTCTCTTATTCGCCGATAATTTAGTATCGGCGTAATATTTTATCAAGCTTTTATTACTTCTATGAATTAGACCCATTTTTATTTGTGCAATTCATATTCCTATTTTAAAGAGATTAAGAATATTTACATTGCTTGTGTTATAATCTTAAATAATTTTTTATAGCTTTATTATTTTGATAATTATGGCAGAACCTAAATTTATTCATCTTCACTTACATAGCGATTTTTCTATGATCGATGGAATTGCTAAAGTTAGTACATTAGTAAATGAAGTGAGTAAGCTACAGATGCCGGCATTTGCAATCACTGATTTTACCAATCTTTGTGGGCTAGTGAAATTTTACGGTTCAGCAATGTCAAAAGGTATTAAACCGATTATTGGTGCAGATCTCGCTATTAGAAGTTCTCAATTGCCTGATGATATTTACCGTCTAACCCTGTTAGCGGCTAATAATCAGGGGTATCAAAACCTTACGTTATTAATTTCTCAAGCTTATCAACGAGGTTATATTGGCGATATACCTGTTGTTGATTTGGAATGGTTGGTTATGCATCGCACTGGGTTAATTGTATTAGCTGGGCGAGAAAGTGATATTGGTATAGGTATTGTTCGTAATAATCAAACTATTATTGATCATGCTATTAATTTTTACCTTGAAAATTTTAATGATCATTTTTATTTTGAGTTAGTACGTACTAAGCGAGTCAATGAAGATGTGTTTATTCATCGTGCTATAAAGTTAGCTGAGCAATATTTATTACCAGTTGTTGCAACTAACGATGTTCGGTTTTTAAAGCCCTCTGATTTTGAAGCTCATGAGATTCGAGTTGCGATTCATGATGGAAATACTCTTGAAGATCCTTCCAGACCTAAGAATTACTCAGCAGATCAATATTTACGTTCTGAACAGGAAATGTGTGAGCTATTTTCTGATATTCCTGAAGCGCTTGAAAACAGTGTTGAAATAGCAAAACGCTGTAATGTGTCTATCCGTCTAGGTGAGTATTTTTTACCTAAATTTCCGACTGGTGACATGACTACTGAAGACTTTTTAGTGTATAAATCACGTGAAGGTTTAGAAGAAAGGTTAGTATTTTTATTCCCCGATCCAGAAGTTAGAAAACAAAGAAGGCCTGAATATGATGAACGTTTAGAAACAGAATTGACTGTTATTAATCAAATGGGCTTTCCGGGTTACTTTCTAATCGTGATGGAGTTTATTCAATGGTCAAAAGATAATGATATTCCTGTTGGACCAGGGCGAGGTTCTGGAGCTGGTTCTCTAGTTGCTTACGCATTGAAAATTACCGATTTAGATCCACTAGCATTTGATTTACTTTTTGAACGTTTTTTGAATCCTGAGCGCGTTTCTATGCCCGATTTTGACGTCGATTTTTGTATGGAGAAACGCGATCTGGTTATTGAGCATGTCGCAGATATGTATGGACGGGATGCTGTATCTCAAATTATTACTTTCGGAACTATGGCTGCCAAAGCAGTAATACGTGATGTTGGTCGAGTCCTTGGACATCCTTATGGGTTTGTTGATCGTATTGCGAAATTAATACCACCAGATCCTGGTATGACTTTAGCTAAAGCTTTTGAAGTTGAACCTCAACTTCAAGATTTATATGATAATAATGAAGAAATTAAATCATTAATTGATATTGCTCGGCAATTAGAAGGCGTAACTCGAAATGCTGGTAAGCATGCAGGGGGAGTTGTAATTTCACCAACTAAGATTACAGATTTTTCGCCAATTTATTGTGATTCAGAAGGTCATCATCCTGTTACTCAATTTGATAAAAATGATGTTGAATATGCCGGTCTTGTTAAATTTGACTTTTTAGGATTAAGAACATTAACCATTATTGATTGGGCAATCAAAATGATTAATGAACGCCGACTACGTGAAGGTAAGGAAAAAGTCGATATAACCCGAATCCCCTTAGATGATGAAAAATCCTTCGAATTATTATTAAAAGCAGAAACTACAGCAGTATTCCAGCTTGAATCTCGGGGAATGAAAGATTTAATAAGGCGTTTAAAACCTGACTGCTTTGAGGATATGATTGCTTTAGTGGCATTATTTCGTCCAGGTCCTTTACAATCAGGTATGGTGGATAACTTTATTGACCGAAAACATGGTCGAGAAGAAGTTTCATATCCCGATATTAAATATCAACATGAGTCATTAAAACCTATTTTAGAATCTACCTACGGTATTATTCTATATCAAGAACAAGTTATGCAAATTGCACAGACTCTATCTGGTTATACATTAGGTGGTGCAGATTTATTACGCCGCGCCATGGGTAAGAAAAAACCCGAAGAGATGGCAAATCAGCGTTCCATATTTAAAGAAGGAGCGGAAAAACAAGGCATTGATGGAGAACTATCAATGCGAATATTTGATCTGGTTGAAAAATTTGCTGGATATGGATTTAATAAATCTCATTCAGCAGCTTATGCGCTTGTTTCTTACCAAACGTTATGGTTAAAAACGCACTATCCTGCCGAGTTTATGTCTGCAGTTATGACTGCTGATATGGATAACACCGATAAAATTGTTGGCCTTGTTGATGAATGTCTACGCATGGGATTAAAAATTAATCCACCAGATATTAACAGTGGATTGTATCATTTTCATGTTAATGAAAAGGGCGAAATTATATATGGTATCGGTGCTATAAAGGGGGTTGGAGAAGGTCCAATTGAAGCTATTGTTGAAGCTCGTAATAGCGGTGGGTATTTCAAAAATATATTCGAACTTTGTGCTCGAACTGATATGAAAAAAATTAATCGTAGAGTACTTGAAAAACTTACTATGGCAGGTGCTTTTGATAAATTGGGTCCTCATCGAGCTGCTATTTTACATAGTATTAATGATGCGATACAAGCAGCTGAACAATATGCTAAAGCTCAAAATATCGGACAAGAAGATATGTTTGGTGTTTTAGCTGAAGAACCAGAGCAAGTTGAACATGCTTATGCAGCTGTCCCCGAATTGCCGGAGAAAGTCTTACTTGATGGTGAACGCGATACTTTAGGACTCTACCTAACGGGACACCCAGTTACTCAATATTTAAAAGAATTGAGTCGTTATGCTGGAGGGTTACGAATTAATGAAGCTTCACCAACTGGTTGGGGAAAAATGGCTACTTTTGCAGGTATTGTTGTTGATGCTAAAGTTAGAATCACTAAAAAAGGTAATAAAATCGGTTTATTTACTTTAGATGATCGTTCTGGCCGTATTGATGGTATGCTGTTTGCAGATTCTTTAGAAAAGTTTGGGCATTTATTAATTAAAGATAAGATTTTAATAGTCATGGGGCAAGTTAGCTATGATGATTTTAATGGAGGATTCAAATTGACAGCGCGAGAAATTGTTGATTTAAAAGATGCTCGAGCTAAATATGTTAAAGGATTGGCTATTACTTTAACTGAAAATGAAGCCGAACGTGCAATGTTGCAGCGTTTGCAACAAATATTTGAACCTTATCGTCATGGGAATGTGCCTGTAAATTTATATTATCATCGAGATGATTCTGTTGTGCGTATTGAGTTTGGTGCTACATGGAAAATTGTCCCAGAAGATGCATTAATTCTTGAATTAAAAACAATACTTGGCAATGACCGAATTGAATTTGAGTTTTAGTATAACGTGATACAAAATTATTCGTATTTTAATGTTTTCGTTTATAAAACGAATAACGCAATAATGAATATACTGTAATATATATAGAAGTAGCGCTATCTTGAAGTGCCAAAATTAATAAGTGATAAATCTAGGTGACTTTGATAAGTATTACATAGTAGAATTGTCTTAATTTTATCTTAAGAATTAGCCAGTATACTGTATTAGATAGCGTATTTTAGGAAAATACAAAATAATTAAGAGGCAATCATAATCGTTATGAGTAATTTTTTGGAGTTTGAAAAGCCGATAGCGGAATTAGAAGCAAAAATTAATTCCTTAAAGAATATTGATTCACAACAAGTTGAATTAGATATTAATTTAGATAAAGAAATTAAACAATTGAATCAAAAAAGCCGTGAGTTAACAAGAAAAATATTTGCGAACTTATCACCGTGGGAAGTTGCACAATTAGCCAGACATCCAAATAGGCCCTATACATTAGATTATATTAAAGAAATTTTTACTGATTTCGATGAATTAGCTGGAGATAGAGCTTATGCTGATGACAAAGCGATTGTTGGTGGAGTTACACGTATTGATGAACGTCCTGTGATTGTTATTGGTCATCAAAAGGGTCGTGAAATAAAGCAGAAAATTTATCGTAATTTTGGTATGCCAGCACCAGAAGGTTATCGTAAAGCATTAAGACTAATGGAGTTAGCAGAACGTTTTAAATTACCGATAATTACATTTATCGATACCCCAGGAGCTTATCCAGGGATTGGTGCTGAAGAACGAGGTCAGGCTGAAGCAATTGCTCGGAACTTGCGGGAAATGTCACGACTAAAAGTTCCAACAATTTGTACTGTTATTGGTGAGGGTGGCTCAGGGGGGGCACTTGCCATTGGAGTTGCTGACAAAGTGAATATGCTTCAATATAGTACTTATTCTGTTATTTCTCCTGAAGGTTGTGCTTCTATCTTATGGAAAAGTGCTGATAAAGCACCAGTCGCAGCTGAAGCAATGAATATGACAGCAGATAAATTATTGAAATTAAATCTTATTGATTCAGTGATACCCGAACCACTTGGTGGTGCTCATCGTGATTATGTGGCAGTATCAGATTCACTAAAAAAACAGCTGATAAGTGATCTTGATGAACTTGGAAATATCGAATTATCAGTGCTGCTTGAAAGAAGATTTCAACGTCTAATGAATTATGGTTATGTAAGATAATCTTACTTTGGAATATCATTATGGAAAAAGCAACGGGGTTGCAACGTTTGATTAATGCAACCAAATATTCTCTGAAAGGCTTTAAATCAGCGATTAAGTATGAGATAGCTTTTCGACAAGAATTAATTCTGTTGGTTATAGCTTATATAATTGTAATGTTAATAGATTTTTCAATTTATGAACGAATTTTATTACTAGGTTCTATCGGTGTTGTGATGATTATAGAACTCCTTAACAGTGCAATTGAGTGTGTTGTAGATCGAATTGGTAGTGAAAGACACGAATTATCGGGAAGAGCTAAAGATTATGGTTCTGCTGCAGTTTTCTTATCTCTATTATTAACTGTTATTTTATGGATTTATATATTTTCTTGTCATTTTTTTTCTTAGAGATTTACTAATAAAAATTATTGATTTAAAAGCTTTATGATTAAACATTTGATAACGACTAATTTAGTTTATTTAAAAGTGCGAGATCGGCTCGCATTTTTAAATAGTAAAAGTTATTCTGAAGTTAATTGTTTTATTGAGAAATTACCTGTTTTTTCTATATCTAAAATATTTTTTAACCATGGCATAATTTTTTGCATCTGGTCATATAATTTCCATGGCGGATTTATAACTATCATTCCAGATGCTGTCATGCCTTTTTGATCATTATCTGGTTTTATAGCAAGTTCGAATTGTGAAATTCGTTTAATACCTAAATCAATAATGCCATTAATCATCTTTTCCGTTTGTGTGCGAGATACCACAGGATACCAAATTAAGTAAACACCTGTTGCAAAACGTTTATATGCTTCAAATAATGCTGCAGGGATTTTTTGATAATCGTCTTTAATTTCATAAGAAGGATCAATCAATATTATTCCACGACGAGATAGTGGAGGTAACTTTGATTTTAATTGGGAAAATCCATCTTCACGTAAAACTTTTGTTCGTTTATCTTTACTAAATTCTTGTTTTAATAAAGGGTAATCAGTTGGGTGTAACTCTGTAAGGTTGAGCTTGTCTTGTTCACGTAATAATTGCTTCGCAATTAATGGTGAACCAGGATAATATTTTATTTCCTCAAAAGGATTATAGCGTCTTAGTACCGATATGTATGTATTAAGCAATTCAGGAATATTAGATTGTTGCCATAGTAAATTAATTCCTGATAAATATTCACCCGTTTTTTCTGCATGCTCACTTCTTAATAGATATCGTCCAGCCCCCGAGTGTGTATCTAAATATAAAAAAGGCTTTTCTTTTTCCTTTAATGATTCAATACATAATGTTAAAACAATATGTTTTAATACATCTGCATGATTTCCTGCATGGTAACTGTGGCGGTAGCTTAGCATAGGGAATCTACTCTCTTTTTTTCATTTTTTTGCATATAAAAGGTTATTAAGGATAAACAAAGAAGACAAGGAATTTCCATTAATTCTTCAATGAGATCTTTTCGCTCTTTTGTTATAACTAAAAATTCATGTCCAATACGGCGATGTTCAGCAATATCAGCTATACCTAAGAATAAAAAAGCAAAGAATATATGCCAAAATGGTATTTTTTCGTATTTGTAGCGACGAGCAATTTCTGGGCGAATGGTGGGTAAAAATATACTTAGTATTGGGATCGCTATTAATATACTCGCAATGATTTTATAATAGAAACGAGGTACCTCAGGGAAAAAGTCTCTTCCCCAACTAATTCCTCGACCAAAAAGCATAAACCACCAGAAAATTGTCCAAATCCAAAATCTATAAAGCTCAGAATGTTCAGATACTCGTTTTGCATAATAATAGGTATAACAGCACATAAATAATAAGAAGAGAGATTGAATATGTTCAATCACTACAACCGTCATTCCATTGTATAAAGGTATGAACCAATTTCCCGTAATATATAGGATAATGCCAAGAGTGAGAATTAATAACGAACTTTTGTAAAAATGAAAATCTAACTTACACATATAATATCTTAGTACTAAATGGCACTTTTAAGTTTGAGTATAGTACCGCATTTACGACATAAATAACTAGTTTTATTATTTTGAATTTTGTTGTGTCTTATTGAGGTTAATTGATGTTGTTGACAACTGCAGTAGTATAAATAAGTATTGCGTTGAATAGGAAAACGGTGAGTTGTTGCAGGGATTTTTCCTAATATTTCTGACATAATATATTGCCATTCTTTACCATGTGGTTTTACTTTGCCAAACTCTTTAAAGGCAATGAGATGTGCTAATTCGTGAGGCACAACTTCCTCAATAAATTGAGTACCATTATCTAGCAACATAATCGAATTAAGTTGAATTTCCCAACGTGTTAAAAAGGCACTACCAGCAATACTGCCTTTGGGTTTATAAATGATCTTGGGCTCTTTATATTGGGAATGTAGACGTTGATTGGCTTGTATTAAATGAGTTCTTAAACAAGCCATAGTTTGATTATGTAAATAAATTGGTATGCGTTTATAATCCTGCTGCATCACGTAATAGTGCCGCTTTATCAGTTTTTTCCCAAGGAAATATATCTCGACCAAAATGACCGTAACTTGCAGTTTGTTGATAGATTGGTTGAATTAGATCAAGCATTTGAATCAATCCATAAGGTCTTAAATCAAAAAATTCTTTAATAAGTGATACGATTTTATCGTGATGTGTTTTTTCTGTGCCGAAAGTATTGACATAGATTGATGTAGGATTGGCAATACCAATTGCATAAGATATTTGTAATTCACATCTGTCAGCGAGTCCTGCCGCAACAATATTTTTTGCAACATAACGTGCGGCATAAGCTGCTGAGCGGTCAACTTTTGAAGGATCTTTTCCAGAAAAAGCGCCTCCACCGTGATGAGCTGCTCCGCCGTATGTATCTACAATGATTTTGCGTCCAGTTAGTCCACAGTCACCCATTGGGCCACCAATAACAAAACGTCCAGTTGGATTAATAAAGTATTTTGTTCTAGGTGTTAGCCATTCGGCGGGCAATGTTGGTTTAATGATTTCTTCCATGACGGCTTCATGTAATGCTGTTTGCTCAATGTCTTCTGAATGCTGAGTTGATAAAACGATTGTATCAACACCTTTTATCTGACCATCTTGGTAAATTAATGTGACTTGGCTTTTTGCATCAGGTCTTAACCAAGGAAGTGTACCATTTTTTCTAACTTTTGCTTGGCGGCGCATTAAGTCATGAGCATAGCTTATAGCTGCAGGCATTAAATTTGGCATTTCATTTGTAGCATAACCAAACATAATACCTTGGTCTCCAGCACCTTGTTCTAGAGGATTATTTCGATCAACCCCTTGATTAATATCAGGAGATTGTTTGCCAATGGCATTGAGTACCGCACATGAATTTGCATCAAATCCCATTTCTGAACTGGTATATCCAATGTCATTAATTGTTTTTCGAGTTAATTCTTCAATGTCTACCCAAGCTGAAGTAGTGATTTCTCCACCAACTAAAGCCATACCGGTTTTTACATATGTTTCACAAGCAACACGAGCCTTTGGATCTTGTTTTAAAATTGCATCAAGTACAGCATCAGATATCTGATCGGCAATTTTATCTGGATGACCTTCTGAAACAGATTCTGAAGTAAATAGAAATTCTGACATAGAATACCTTCTTAATTTAATTCCTGCATAATGCTTAAAATATAATATTTAGCCTTAATATATTTATTTTAGCAGTTTTACCGTCTAGACGTCTAGTTTATAATTTTCAGAACTAAATACCATATCAGCTTGAGTAAAATACTTGCATTAATTTTTAATCAATTTACGATATGAAGCGTTTCTAATTTATTATTTAATTTCCTATAGCTAAAATGAATATCGTAAAACAATCGCCTTCAGTGTTAATATTTGATTCAGGTATTGGTGGTTTATCTGTTTATAATGAAATTTACAATAAAATACCTAATGCACATTATATCTACATGTTTGATAATGAAATGTTTCCTTATGGAGATAAATCATCAGATTTTTTAATTAATAGGGTAAACTCTGTCATTGAGGCTGTTACTAAATTTTATCCAATTGATTTAGCAGTTATCGCTTGTAATACAGCTAGTACTATTTGTTTGCCTAGTTTGCGCGCTAAATTTTCTTTTCCTATTATTGGAGTTGTACCAGCTGTTAAACCTGCTAGCTTACTTACTAAAAATAAATGTATAGGATTATTAGCAACAAAAGCAACCGTTGAAAGAACTTACATAACCAATTTAATACAGCAATTTGCTGCGCATTGTACTGTTAAATTATTAGGATTATCAGAATTAGCGCTTATAGCCGAAAATAAATTACAGGGCATTATTGTAAATATGGAGCGGCTGAAAGAACTAATGCAACCTTGGCTTGGCCTACAAACAATCCCTGATACAATAGTATTAGGTTGTACCCATTATCCTTTTATTAAAACAGAACTACAGATGCTTTTTCCTCAGGCGAACTTAATAGATTCGGGATATGCGATTGCAACAAGGGTCTATAATTTGCTAAATGATAAATATAAACTAAACCAAATAATTCTTTCTACGTCAGAAAATATTGTATTAAGCACAGCTTATACTCAGTCTGTAGAAAAGTTGATTAAAAAACTATCTGATTATCATCTTAATAAATATCATACTATTAAAGTTTAATGAGATTAAAAATTACACGACTAAATAAATATTTTATCTTTTTTGCTTGCTAAAAAAAAAGAAGTCCCTATAATGCGCACCCACTGACACGACGTCATCGAAATTGGACGGGAATAGAGTTGGTGAACAAGGTCAAAAATTTTAAAAAAAGATCTTGACGAATAAAAAGGTGTAGCGTAACATACGCAGCCCTTGAGACAGCAAAGATGATTAACAAAAAGTTGATTGAGAATTGGAAGCTGTTAGCTCTTTAAAAAGAAGAAACAGACAATCTGTGTGGGCACTTGCGAGACGAAAGAATTAAAGTCTACGGACTAAAAAGATTAAGAAGTCTTGATAAGTGACACTGAAGATTCATTTGAATATGTCAGAGACAGTTATTGAGCATCAAACTTTAAATTGAAGAGTTTGATCATGGCTCAGATTGAACGCTGGCGGCAGGCTTAACACATGCAAGTCGAACGGTAACATGAGTGCTTGCACTTGATGACGAGTGGCGGACGGGTGAGTAATGTATGGGGATCTGCCAGATGGAGGGGGACAACAGTTGGAAACGACTGCTAATACCGCATAAAGTTGAGAGACCAAAGTACGGTTCCGCGAGGACGTGCGCCATTTGATGAACCCATATGGGATTAGCTAGTTGGTGGGGTAAAGGCTTACCAAGGCGACGATCTCTAGCTGGTCTGAGAGGATGACCAGCCACACTGGAACTGAGACACGGTCCAGACTCCTACGGGAGGCAGCAGTGGGGAATATTGCACAATGGGGGGAACCCTGATGCAGCCATGCCGCGTGTATGAAGAAGGCCTTCGGGTTGTAAAGTACTTTCGGTAGTGAGGAAGTTTTGGGTATGAAAAGTGCCTAGAATTGACGTTAGTTACAGAAGAAGCACCGGCTAACTCCGTGCCAGCAGCCGCGGTAATACGGAGGGTGCGAGCGTTAATCGGAATGACTGGGCGTAAAGGGCATGTAGGCGGATAATTAAGTTAGGTGTGAAATCCCTGGGCTCAACCTAGGAATTGCATTTAAAACTGGTTATCTGGAGTATTGTAGAGGAAGGTAGAATTCCACGTGTAGCGGTGAAATGCGTAGAGATGTGGAGGAATACCGGTGGCGAAGGCGGCCTTCTGGACAGATACTGACGCTGAGATGCGAAAGCGTGGGGAGCAAACAGGATTAGATACCCTGGTAGTCCACGCTGTAAACGATGTCGATTTGGAGTTTGTTGCCTAGAGTGATGGGCTCCGAAGCTAACGCGATAAATCGACCGCCTGGGGAGTACGGCCGCAAGGTTAAAACTCAAATGAATTGACGGGGGCCCGCACAAGCGGTGGAGCATGTGGTTTAATTCGATGCAACGCGAAGAACCTTACCTGGTCTTGACATCCACAGAATCTTGTAGAGATATGAGAGTGCCTTCGGGAACTGTGAGACAGGTGCTGCATGGCTGTCGTCAGCTCGTGTTGTGAAATGTTGGGTTAAGTCCCGCAACGAGCGCAACCCTTATCCTTTGTTGCCATCGATTAGGTCGGGAACTCAAAGGAGACTGCCGTTGATAAAGCGGAGGAAGGTGGGGACGACGTCAAGTCATCATGGCCCTTACGACCAGGGCTACACACGTGCTACAATGGCGTATACAAAGGGAGGCGACCTCGCGAGAGCAAGCGGACCTCATAAAGTACGTCTAAGTCCGGATTGGAGTCTGCAACTCGACTCCATGAAGTCGGAATCGCTAGTAATCGTGAATCAGAATGTCACGGTGAATACGTTCCCGGGCCTTGTACACACCGCCCGTCACACCATGGGAGTGGGTTGCACCAGAAGTAGATAGCTTAACCTTAGGGAGGGCGTTTACCACGGTGTGATTCATGACTGGGGTGAAGTCGTAACAAGGTAACCGTAGGGGAA
>NZ_LZHG01000007.1 GCF_001690355.1 Gilliamella sp. Choc4-2 | reverse complement strand
TATGAAGAAGGAAGTTTAGTCCCCACCGCTAAGCTATGCGAAGGCAAGTCCTACTCGATTGTATCGGACTATTTGGGCCGTCCCGCTCAGGCCTATGATGACAAAGGGGAACTGGTTTGGCAGGTGGAGTTTGACATCTATGGCAGAATACAGGAAGATACCTTTAACAATCAGCCGTTTATTCCGTTCAGACAACTGGGGCAGTATGAGGATGTTGAAACGGGGCTTTATTATAATCGCTTCCGATATTATAATCCTAAAACCGGCTTATATATTAGCCAAGACCCGATAGGGTTAGCAGGTAATAACCCGAATTTTTATGCGTATGTAAGTGATAGCAACGTTCAAATTGATTCATTCGGATTATCTACATCGCCAATTTTAGGATTTAAAAGTTATGGTCAATTAAATCAATTTGGTTCGCAAATTCAAGCTACCCTAGCTAGGGGAGGTTTCAAGAATTCAGAAGTTTTCATGCAAGGTAGTTCTGTTACTGGTCGTAGTTTTAAAACAGGAATTCCTTTTGATGTAGGTAGGATAAGTGATTTTGATGTTGCAATTGTTAATTCTGATTTATTAAAAAAAGTACAAAGTTTAGATTTAGGAAAACCAGGACGTCCATATTCAATGCCATTAAATTCTGATGCTATGAAAGAATTAGGGTTTGGGGATTTAGCAGATAGTTTATCAAATCGTTTTGGAAGAGATGTAAACTTTAGAATTTATGATAGTGAATCAGCAGTTAGAGCAAATGGGAAAAGTTATAAAATAAAATGCAAAAGTTAAAATGAAAGGTTACTATATAACATATGGTATTTTCTCATTAGACCTAGAAAATATTGTAAAAAACTTAGAAAAAAAGTTAAATATAAATTTAATTAAAGATGAATATAATGATGATGAATTATATTATATTGAAACTAATAGTAAATATAGTATCAATCATTTTAGTATTTATAATGCCAGTCCTGATGGATTTTATATCACTGACAACGAAGTTTTACACCCTAACTATTTAATTTATTGTAATATAATCTTTGATAAGAATGAGTTGTTCGATATTGAAAATATTAGAAGATGTATTCAAGATATAAAATATATAAAGGAATTACATATTGATGTTGATGAATGGTGATTAAAAAATAAATTATGTTAAAATCCCAGACCCTATCCTAAATTCTGTGTATTTATCCGTTAAAAGTGACGGTTGATTCTATCTCCAAATTCTGAGGATGTGGAAACGGGGCTTTATTATAGCTTCCGATATTATAATCCTGAAAGCGGCTTATATATTAGCCAAGATCCCATAAAACTGGCGGGTAATAACCCGAATTTTTATGCGTATGTGCATGATAGTAATGTTTGGGTGGATCCGTTTGGACTTAGTAGTGGAAAATTAACTATATATTCTGATACTCATGACTTTGTTGGGCATGCTTTTATAGGAGTAACAGAGAACGGAACAACTACATATATAGGCCAGTGGCCTAAAAATGGTTTTAACTATAGTGAAATACCTAAAATTATAGTTTTAGATATTCTTGGAGATCTAAGTTATAATGATATACAATATTTAAATAGTCCTCATTTACATTCAATTTCTTATGATATAGATGAAACACAAATGTCTAATTTGAAAAAATATATTGAAGATTTTGAAGCAGGTAATACATCAACTAAAGGTTATAATTTAAGAAATAGGCAGTGTGCAAGCTTTGCCTATGGTGCTTCACAAGCTGCAGGAATAAAAGAAATGAAAATGCCTTGGTATAAATGGGCTACACCAAGTTCCTTAGCTAAAAAAATAGATTCACTAAAATCTAAAATAAAATGTCCAAAATAATTTTAGTAATAATTTGTTTAATAATAATTTTATTAATTATGTTTTCATTTTTAAAGCCTAAATTTTATATTAAATCTTATGAAGAAGATGATCACTCCTTAAACCTAAATATTTATTCTCAATCTAAAGAGTGTGGTTTTATTAGTATAAATGAGGAAAATATTATATTTCAATATTCATTAAAATTAGTTGGAAAAAAAGGACTAATTAATATAAGAGATGCAAAACTATATTTCAATAAAGACATTTTTATTATTAAGAATGAAAAATATGATATTATTGTTTCTATTAAATGTAATGAAGAAATATATAATAAAGCTATGATATATTTTAATATTAAAAAACAAAAAATAAATGATTCAAAAAATAAATCTAAGCGAGATTTATTTTTTGAAAACTAAACAGAAAAGTCAACTTGTAAAAGTTGGTTTAGTAAGATTTTAATTATTACGACAATAATACAGGAACTTATATAAGCCAAGATCCCATAAGGTTCGAAGGGAATAATCCGAATTTTTATGCGTATACGTTTGATTCTAATTCAGAAGTTGACCCGTTTGGACTGGATGAAATATTTTATAGAACTATAGCCAAAGAACATGCAGAAATATTAGAAAAAACAAAGAAATTAACTCCAACTACAGAAACATTTACATCTCCAACACAAGCATTTTCTAATAATTATGATGGAGTTACTTATAAATTCACTATGAAAGATGGGACTACTAAAGCGTTAGAAGATATAGGCGTTAGAGATCAATCTAAACTTGTAAAATCTACTTATCCCAATATGCCTGAAGTAAAATCTGGTTGGAATGAAAATTCAGCATTCTTTAAACAAGAAAAAGTTGGAAAAAATGCACAGATTAATATTGGATTAGGCAAAGGAAAAGGAATTAAAATATTATATCATTTGAAAATGTTAGTACTAACAATGTAAATATCGAATGCAAATAATTATGAAATCTAAAGAAGAAAGTTTAATCTATAATTTATTAACTAATAAAATAGATTTAGACACATTTTATAATGAATATCCAGTTAACTTAAAAGAAAATAAAAATTATTTTTATGAAAAGCTACTAATATCTATAGAAAAACAAGATTTAAATAAAATAGAAGAATATTTAGATATTGAGGAATATTTAAATGATAATGAATATATTAAAAATAACCTTGATAAGATTTATAAGCAATTAATAATAAAAGATTGGATACCTAGTTATTTTTTAGAAAGATTATTGGACTCATTAGAGTTAAATACAGAAAATAGAAAATACTTTATCAGAATATTAGGCATTAATAATTTCGATAAAAATGATACTAATGATATAGAAACTTTTATAGTTCCCATTTGGAAAAAATGCCTATGGAATTTATATAAAACGGGATCTAATGATGAAACTCTGAATATTTTAAAAAGATATTTAGAATCTCCTTATGAGGATTTAAGTAATACAGCTAAAATTTTGATCCAAAAAATTATAAATCAGCATTAATAATGGGTTTGATAAAATCAGGCAAAGGGTAAATTTTCTCTTTAGGAAGTTTATCCTTTGCTTTTCCTATCTCATTTGTAACTATCCCCTAAAATAGTACAGCAAAAAAGTAGAAAATTCTCTATGATAAAAGTAAAGAGGATTTAAACATGAAAAAAATGACTGAACATCAAATCGTCGCTATTTTAAAAGAAGCTGAAGCGGGTATTCCGGTTAAAGAACTCTGTCGTAAATATGGCATGGGTAATTCAACTTTCTATAAATGGCGAGAAAAATACGGCGGAATGGAAACTTCGGATATCAAACGCTTAAAGGAGCTGGAGGCTGAAAACCGTAAGCTTAAGCAGATGTTTGCCGAACTGAGCTTAAAATCCCAGCTTCAGGAAGAAATCATAAAAAAGCTTTAGTGCCCACAAAGGCACGTAAAACGTGGGCACAGCAACGACAACAAAATCATTCAGTTACTATTACTATGAGTTGTGCCATTGTTGGCTTAAGCCGTTGTGCTTACTATTATAAACCTAAGTTACCGGATGATTCAGTGATTATTTCGGTGTTGAATGCTATCAC
>NZ_LZHG01000006.1 GCF_001690355.1 Gilliamella sp. Choc4-2 | reverse complement strand
ATGGGCAATATACGGTCTGTCAGGGTTGCCTTGCATAAAAGCTATTGCTACTTCAGTACCGTCAATCAGTGGAAAGTGAAAACCATATTCACTGCCAGCATAGGGTTTGGCTAACCTTATCCATAAGCTTTCTTCGCCATTTTTCCAATCTGTTAGGTCAAAGTTAAATTTAACCCGGTAGCGCCCTTGGGTATCAATATAGCCATAGGTGTCATTATCGGGACTGGTGACCCGTGCCGGTAAGGTGCCACTGACTTGTGGCCAAGCAAGGGGCGCTGGGCGATACGGTTTTAATACCTTAAAAGGTATCGCAGTAAAACTGAGCTGGTAAGCATCAGTGCGGCTGCCGCTGCCCGTAACACTTAAAATAATAATGCCTTCATCAATATCAATCAGCGGGGCGCCATTAAGGTTAATGAGTTGCCCAGGAGCAAGGTTATAACGGTTGCTTTTGCCTCGGATAATTATTTGTTCACTGATTGCTTGTTCATGGCGAATACGTGCGTACCAATTGCCACTTTCTGGGGTGCTATTAAGGTGGTAATCATTATCCCTATTTTGTGCATCATCGTTATTATCGCTTACCCCCTCATTTTGCTCACTTTGAATATTTTTATAAATTTTGTTGGGGCTATTTTTTTGACTACCTGAACTGACACTGGCACTACCTGCATATTGATAGTGCTCGCCATAACGGTAGTCGGTGCCGTTAGTGGTGCGGTCATCGGGTTGGCTATTGACCTCGCCAAGTAAGTTGGCTTTGGCATCACGGTAGTTGTAATCTTTCACTTTAACCGATGATGCCACCGTTTGGCTGTGCATGCTAATATCCCAA
>NZ_LZHG01000005.1 GCF_001690355.1 Gilliamella sp. Choc4-2 | reverse complement strand
TGAAGTTATCGAAATTATTCGTCACGAAGATGAACCTAAACAAGAATTAATTAATCGTTTTGCCTTAACTGAAATTCAAGGCGAAGCGATTTTAGAGTTAAAACTCCGCCACTTAGCCAAACTTGAAGAGATGCGCATTAAAGGTGAACAAAGTGAGCTTGCAAAAGAGCGTGATCATCTGCAAGCTTTGTTAGCTTCGCCTAAAAAATTGAGTGATTTAATTAAAAAAGAGCTAAAAGAGGATGCTGAAAAATATGGCGATGACCGTCGTTCTCCAATTGTTGAACGCAGTGAAGCTAAAGCTATTAGTGAACAAGAGTTAACACCATCTGACCCTGTTACTGTCGTTTTATCTGAAATGGGTTGGGTAAGAACAGCAAAAGGTCATGATATTGATCCTGCTGGTTTAAGTTATAAATCCGGTGATAATTTTAAAGCTGCCGCCAAAGGCAAAAGTAATCAACCTGTTATCTTTATTGATTCAACGGGGCGTAGTTATGCTATAGAACCAAACACGTTACCATCAGCACGAAGTCAAGGCGAACCATTAACTGGCAAATTAGCACTACCTGTTGGCGCAACTGTTGAACATGTGCTCATGTCTCAAAATGGTGAGCAAAAATTATTACTTGCTTCAAGTGCCGGTTATGGCTTTATTTGTCAATTTAGTGATTTGGTTGCTCGCAATCGTAATGGTAAAGCAATTATTAATTTACCTAAAGAATCCAGGATACTGATGCCAATCGAAATTACATCTGAAGATAGTTTGCTGCTATCAATCACCAAAGAAGGCCGGATGCTCATATTTCCTGTAAAAGATTTACCTGAGCTTGCCAAAGGTAAAGGAAATAAAATAGTATCGCTTTCAGGCGCTAATGATTGCCTTGCTTATACTCTATTAATTACGCAAGACACATCAATAACGTTATATGTTGGTAAACGCAAACTTACATTATATCCTGCTGATTTACAAAAATTTAAGGCAGAGCGAGCACGAAAAGGTACACCATTACCGAGAGGCTTACAGAAGATAGATAAAATTGAGGTAAATGAATAATATGTCTTTTATCTGGGCAATAATTACAGGCTTTGTATTAAGTATTGTATTAAAAACAGGATGGGGGTTTATGCTCGGCCTATTTATTGGGCCAATGCTTTACCGCACATTTTGTAATAAATTAACCGAACAAAGTACACAAGCAAATCCAACACTTTATTTGACTGTTGTTTTTGAAGTATTAGGCCATTTAAGCAAATCTAAAGGCGTTGTAACACAAGATGATATAAATCTTGCTCGTCAATTTATGGACCAATTACAACTCGATAGCAACGGTCGACAGCTTGCGCAAGAATCTTTCAATCAAGGTAAAGCTAGTGATTACCCTCTTAGATCTCGCTTAAAACAATTATATACACAATATCGTTTCAGGCGTAATGTGTTGAATATTTTTTGTGAGCAACTGATACAATCGGCATTAGTCGACGGTAATTTAGATGAAAAAGAGTCAAAAATTTTGTTCATTGTGGCAGAAGAATTTAATATTCCTCGTCAACAAATGGCAATGTATATTCAAATGATGATGGGCAGTTACCATTTTCATCAAAAAAATACTAACCAACAAGAGCGTAGCCAGTATCAACACAAAAATAATAGCTATAATGGTTATCAAGGCTATTCTACGCAATCAGATCTACAAAATGCCTACAGAATACTGGGTATTAAATTAAACGCCGAAATTTCGGAAATAAAAAGGGCTTATCGAAAATTAATGAATGAGCACCATCCAGATAAACTTGTGTCAAAAGGTTTGCCTAAAGAGATGCTCGAAGCAGCAAAAAAACGTGCTCAAGAGATCCAAGCTGCTTATGATCTTATCAAAGCAGCTCGTGGATTCAAATAGAGATAAATACTATGATACATTGGCGATCAATTATCAGAATTGTTGGTTTATTAATTTTACTATTGTCGGTGTTCATGTTATTGCCAGCGATTATTGCATTAATCTATCGTGATGGTGCTGGGGCAATTTTTGTTCGCTCTTTTTTTGCTGCTTTAATTTTAGGATTTGCACTATGGTTCCCGAATCGGGAACATCGCCACGAACTGAGCACACGTGAAGGTTTTTTTATCGTTGTACTATTTTGGGTTGTACTTGGTACTATCGGCGCTTTTCCTTTTATTTTTGATACCCATATTAATTTAAACTTAACCACAGCCTTCTTTGAATCTTTTTCAAGCCTTACCACAACTGGAGCAACAACGATTGTTAAATTAGATCACCTACCTAAAGCCTTACTTTTTTATCGTCAATTATTACAATGGTTAGGTGGTATGGGTATTATTGTGCTAGCAGTAGCAATCCTACCGTTATTGGGTGTTGGAGGCATGCAACTTTATCGTGCGGAAATCCCAGGGCCACAAAAAGATAGCAAAATGCGACCACGTATTGCAGAAACAGCCAAAACACTTTGGTCAATTTATATTTTGCTTACAACGCTTTGTGCTATTTGTCTTTGGCTGGCCGGTATGAATATATTTGATGCTGTGTCACATAGTTTCTCAACAATATCAATGGGAGGGTTTTCAACCCATGATGATAATTTAGCTTACTTTAACAGTCCTATAATCAATTATATCGTCACCCTCTTTTTGATTTTATCAGGCTGTAATTTTGCGCTCCATTTTGCCGCGCTAAGTGGTTTTTCGATTAAAGATTACTGGCGTGATCAAGAGTTCAGAACATTTATATTTATTCTACTGATATTAATTGCTATCTGCACAATTGTTATCTATTTCTATAAACCACACCGTCTGAGCATTGATAAAATTATCTTACAAGTGGTATCCATATCATCAACAGCTGGCTTTAGTGTCGATGACATCAACACATGGCCATCACCATTGCCAATATTCTTATTGTGCGCTTCATTCATTGGTGGTTGTGCGGGATCAACAGGGGGAGGTTTAAAAGTAGTTCGAGTGATAATTTTGTTTATGCAAGGCTCTCGAGAGTTAAAGCGTCTTATTCATCCAAATGCTATTTATACGTTAAAATTAAATAATCGTGTAGTCCCAGAACGAATTATTGAAGCGGTCTGGGGATTTTTTTCGGCCTATGCATTAGTTTTTTTAGTTAGCCTGTTTGTTATCATGGCAACAGGTATCAATACTATCGATTCTTTTTATATTGTTGCCTCATCACTTAATAATCTAGGTGTTGGACTTGGAAATGTCAGTGATAATTTTGCTAGTGTTAGTGATGTAGTTAAATGGGTTATGGCAGTTGATATGCTATTTGGGCGTCTGGAAATATTTACCCTACTTGTTTTATTTACCCCAACATTCTGGCGAAGCTAAATTTTCATGCTAATACTAATAAAACATTAATTTTTTTTCAAAACACACAAATTTTATAAATATTTTATTGATTATTTAGTAAATTACAGACAGAATTATTAAGCAGCATGTGCTGTGTTTATTAGAGGTAATCACCTGACATATGGAATGGATCATGGATCCTACAATCTGGATTGGCCTATCCACTCTAGTTGTACTTGAAATCGTCCTTGGTATTGATAATATTGTTTTTATTGCCATTCTTGCCGAGAAACTTCCACCCCAACAACGAGATAAGGCCCGCGTTACTGGTCTTGCTTTTGCCTTAATTACACGCGTTTTATTATTAATGTTTACGGGATGGTTAGTCACACTCACTACACCACTATTTTCAATATCTGGAATTAGCTTCAACGCACGTCAACTGATTATGTTAATCGGGGGGATATTTTTACTATTTAAAGCTACAATGGAGCTCAATGAGCGCCTTGAAGGGTCTTCTCATGAAGAGGGTAAACCCCAAAAAACTTCACATTTTTGGACAGTTGTTGCACAAATTGTTGTACTTGATGCGGTATTTTCACTTGATTCAGTTATTACTGCTGTAGGAATGGTTGAAAATATTCCAGTAATGATTATTGCTGTTTGTATAGCAATTGGCATTATGATGGTCGCCAGTAAACCATTAGCCATTTTTGTCAATTCACACCCAACGATTGTTATTCTTTGTTTAAGTTTCTTATTAATGATCGGCTTTAGCTTAGTTGCTGAAGGTTTTGGTTTTATGATTCCAAAAGGCTACTTATATGCGGCAATTGGTTTTTCAATTATGATTGAATTTTTTAATCAACTTGCCATATTTAATCGCCGTAAAGCACTAAATAAAAAACCATTACGAGAACGGACTGCAGAAGCTATCTTACACTTACTTAAAGGTGATATTGAAGAAGATCCTGAGACTCACTCTATCGATACAATTTCAGATGCTAATAAAAAAGAATCCGTATTCAATCATCAAGAACTAAGCATGGTTGAACGAGTGCTTGGATTAGCTCAGCGATCTGTCAGTAGTATTATGACAGCTAGATTAGATGTTGATATGGTTAATATCAATGACGATCGCGAAACAATTTTAAAAGAGATTTTTGATAACCCACATTCACGTTTAGTCGTTACCGATAACGCCTCAATCGATGAGCCTTTAGGTATCATTCAAGTTAATGATCTATTAAAAGATATACTACAAAGTAAAGAACCAATTGATATTCACTCGCTTATCAAACAACCGCTGATCTTTCCTGAAACGGTATCGTTACTGGTTGCTTTAGAACAATTTAAAAAAGCTAAAACACATTTTGCTTTTGTAGTAGACGAGTTTGGTTCAATGCAGGGGGTTGTTTCAGTTACAGATATTATCGAAACCATTGCTGGCGATTTTCCAACGGAAAAAGAGGAAATTGATGCTAAACATGATATTCGATGTCTTGAAGATAATACTTGGATTGCTAATGGCTATATTCCTGTTGAAGAATTGATTCGATTTGTACCAATTCTCATTGATGATAAACGTGAATATCATACACTAGCAGGATTATTAATGGAAAAAGCTCAGCATTTGCTTAATGTTGGCGAAACCATTCAAATTGACAATTATCTATTTGAAGTGGTCGAAATAGAAAGTCATCGAATTTTGAAAGTAAAAATTATGCTAAACAAGCTCGATTCTGTAACAGAGTAATACTGTTTAGCGAAATAACCAGAATAACGCTTGACCAAAATAAATAACTGGCAATAATATCTTAGTAAAATTCCTAATTTAAGATGAGGAACGACAATTCCCCATCTTTTTTATTTTTACCTTTGCGTAAAAATAGATAGTGCTGTTCATAAATGGACATTATTACTTATCACTCACAATTGGGCCTAACCTATGAATTTAACGTTCGAAAAATTCTTTCAATTGAAAGAAAAAAAAACCACCGTCGGAACTGAAATTATTGCAGGATGTACAACTTTCCTCACTATGGTGTATATCATCTTCGTTAATCCGTCGATTTTATCTGCAACAGGGATGGATACCTCAGCAGTATTTGTTTTAACTTGTATCGTTACCGCCTTTGCATCGATTATAATGGGACTATTTGCCAATCTACCCATTGCTTTAGCGCCTGCTATGGGGCTAAATGTCTTTTTTGCTTATGGCATATGTGGCTCAATGGGCTACTCTTGGCAAATAGGCATGGGAGCTATATTTTGGGGTTCTTTAATATTCTTTGGATTATCACTATTTAAAGTCCGCCATTGGCTAATTGAACATATTCCACAATGTTTACGGATTGGAATTAGTGCAGGCATAGGACTATTTATTGCTTTTATGGGATTTCAAAATATGGGCATAGTAGTCAGTTCACCAACAACACTATTAACCATAGGCAATATTTTGTCACTTAACGTATTATTAGGATCACTTGGTTTTTTTATTATTATTATTTTAGCCGCTCGTAATTTTCATGCAGCAATATTAATTTCGATTTTAGTTGTAACTTTACTAGCACTATGGCTCGATCCTAATATCAGTTACCAAGGTATTGTGTCTATGCCACCAAGTGTTACCAGCGTTGTTGGTCATGTAGATCTAGTTGGATCGCTTAATATTGCCATCATGGGCGTTATTTTTTCAATAATGATTGTTAGCCTATTCGACTCATCGGGCACTATTTTGGCATTAACTGACAAAGCCGGCATTTCAGATGAAAAAGGACGCTTTCCCAAAATGCGCCAAGCATTATTAATCGACAGTTTCAGCTCATCACTTGGCGGACTTTTTGGTACATCATCAGTTTTAACTTATATTGAAAGCTCTGCTGGCATTTCTGTAGGTGGTCGCACTGGGCTAACTGCAGTAGTAATCGGAATATTATTCCTAATGATGATTTTTTTATCGCCTTTAGCTCATTTAGTTCCAACTTATGCTACATCTGGTGCTCTTATATTTGTTGGGATTTTAATGGTTTCTAGTTTGGTGAAAGTTGATTGGTCTGATTTAACCGATGCAACACCGGCATTTATTACAGCAATCATGATGCCATTTGCCTTTGCAATCACTGAAGGTGTAGCTCTTGGGTTTATCTCTTACGTGATTTTAAAAACCTTTACTGGTAAATTTAAAGAACTCAATCTTTGTGTAATTATTTTTGCTTTATTATTTATGCTAAAATTTATCTTTATTGATCACCATTAATCTTTAATTCCTCATCAATAAAGTTGATGAGGAAACCATTTTCTTCAAAGCCAAGATACCCTATCTTCAAAAAGATAAGCTTGAAAAATAAAAATCTTTATTACTCAAAATTCCTCTGTCTCACACTAATAAAAAATGGGGTTACTGATTAAACGTGAGCAAAAACTTGACATTATCTGTTCTGGAGTCTAAAATCTTGCGACCCAAAACTTCTATATATAGGTTTTGGTCTACAGTTGTTAATTACGTATCTAAAAAGCAATTTTAAATTTATTTCAATTAATCAGGAGCTTATTAATGGCAACAATTAATCAGCTGGTACGCAAACCAAGAGCATTAAAGGAAGCAAAAAGCAATGTTCCTGCCCTTGAAGCATGCCCGCAAAAACGCGGTGTTTGTACTCGTGTTTACACAACTACACCGAAAAAACCAAACTCAGCATTACGTAAAGTATGTCGTGTACGTTTAACCAACGGTTTTGAAGTTACTTCTTATATCGGTGGTGAAGGTCACAATCTACAAGAACATAGTGTAATTTTAATCCGTGGGGGTCGTGTTAAAGACTTACCAGGTGTTCGTTACCATACTGTTCGCGGTGCATTAGACTGCGCAGGTGTTAAAGATCGCAAACAAAGCCGTTCTAAATACGGTGTTAAACGACCTAAAGCTTAATGGAACTCCGTTAAGTAAGGCCAAACTATATAATTCCATTTAACTCATTTGAGTTTTGGGTAAACCTGAAAATTTATAACATATAAACGGAGTATTCCAATGCCACGTCGTCATGTTGTCGGTCAAAGAAAAATTCTTCCTGATCCGAAGTTCGGTTCAGAGTTACTGGCGAAATTTGTAAATATTTTAATGATAGATGGTAAAAAATCTATCGCAGAATCAATCGTATATTCAGCTCTTGATAAATTAGCTGAGCGTAGTGGAAAAGACCACTTAGCAGCTTTTGAAGTTGCACTAGATAACGTAAGACCAACTGTAGAAGTTAAGTCACGTCGAGTTGGTGGTTCTACATACCAAGTTCCTGTTGAGGTGCGTCCGGTTCGTCGTAATGCACTTGCAATGCGTTGGATTGTAGATGCTGCACGTAAACGTGGCGATAAATCAATGGCTTTACGCCTAGCGAATGAACTTATGGATGCTTTTGAAAACAAAGGCACTGCTGTGAAAAAACGCGAAGATGTTCATCGTATGGCTGAAGCTAATAGAGCGTTTGCCCACTATCGTTGGTAATCAATTCACTTGTAACAAGCGAATTGAAATTAAACTGATAGCCCATATCTGCTATCAGTCAACCTAAATGATAATTTATTAAGCAAACGATTCTAAACAGAGGATTAATATGGCTCGTACAACCCCTATAGCACGCTATCGCAATATCGGTATTAGTGCACACATTGACGCAGGTAAAACAACAACGACTGAGCGTATTTTGTTTTATACTGGTGTAAGTCACAAAATTGGTGAGGTTCATGATGGCGCAGCTACCATGGACTGGATGGAACAAGAACAAGAACGAGGTATTACTATCACCTCAGCCGCAACAACGGCATTCTGGTCTGGTATGGGTCAACAATTTGAACCACACCGTATCAATATTATCGATACTCCGGGACACGTAGACTTCACAATCGAAGTTGAACGTTCTATGCGCGTTCTTGATGGTGCTGTAATGGTTTACTGTGCAGTTGGTGGTGTTCAACCACAATCAGAAACAGTATGGCGTCAGGCAAACAAATATAAAGTTCCACGCATTGCATTTGTCAACAAAATGGACCGTATGGGTGCTAATTTCCTACGTGTTGTTGATCAAATCAAAACTCGTTTAGCCGCAGTTCCTGTGCCTTTAGTTTTACCAATTGGCGCTGAAGAAGCATTTACTGGTGTTGTTGATCTGCTTAAACGTAAAGCAATTAACTGGAATGATGCTGATCAAGGCGTAACTTTCACTTATGAAGATGTACCAGCTGACATGGTTGAACAAGTTGAAGAATGGCGTTCATACCTAATCGAAGCTGCGGCTGAAGCAAGTGAAGAGTTAATGGAAAAATACCTTGGTGGTGAAGAGTTAACTGAAGAAGAAGTGAAAGCAGCGTTACGTGAACGCGTACTTGCTAACGAAATCATCTTAGTCACTTGTGGTAGCGCCTTTAAAAACAAAGGTGTCCAATTCATGCTTGACGCTGTAGTTGAATATTTACCAGCACCAACTGATGTACCTGCAATTAAAGGTGAATTACAAAATGGCGAAGCAGCTGAACGTCACTCAAGCGATGATGAACCATTTTCATCTTTAGCGTTCAAAATTGCAACAGACCCATTTGTTGGTAACTTAACCTTCTTCCGCGTTTACTCAGGCGTTGTTAACTCTGGTGATACGGTTCTTAACTCAGTTAAAGATAAGAAAGAACGTTTTGGTCGTATCGTTCAGATGCATGCAAATAAACGTGAAGAAATTAAAGAAGTTCGCGCAGGTGATATTGCAGCTGCAATTGGTCTTAAAGATGTCACAACAGGTGACACGCTTTGTGCTGAAAGCGCTCCAATTATTCTTGAAAGAATGGAATTCCCTGAGCCGGTAATTTCGGTTGCTGTTGAACCAAAAACTAAAGCTGACCAAGAAAAAATGGGACTTGCTTTAGGAAGACTAGCTCAAGAAGACCCTTCATTCCGTGTTCACACGGATGAAGAATCAGGTCAAACCATTATTTCTGGTATGGGTGAGCTTCACTTAGAAATCATTGTTGACCGAATGAAACGTGAATTTAAAGTGGAAGCAAATGTTGGTAAACCACAAGTTGCTTACCGCGAAACAATTCGTAATGAGGTTGAACAAGAAGGTAAATTTGTTCGTCAGTCTGGTGGTCGCGGTCAATACGGTCATGTATGGTTAAAAATTAAACCATTGGAAGCTGGTGGCGAAGGCTACAAATTCAACAACGAAATCGTTGGTGGTGTGGTTCCTAAAGAATACATTCCTGCGGTTGACAAAGGCTGTCAAGAACAAATGAAAAACGGTGTTCTTGCTGGTTATCCAATTGTTGATGTTGAAGTTACTATCTTTGATGGTTCTTACCATGATGTTGACTCATCAGAAATGGCATTTAAAATTGCCGGTTCAATGGCATTTAAAGACGGCTTCATGAAAGCTAAACCTGTGCTTTTAGAACCGATTATGAAAGTAGAAGTTGAAACTCCAGAAGATTATATGGGTGATGTTATTGGTGATTTGAACCGTCGTCGCGGTATGATCGAAGGTATGGACGATACTGCAACTGGTAAAACAGTAAGAGCACAAGTTCCACTTTCAGAAATGTTTGGTTATGCAACAGACCTTCGTTCACAAACACAAGGTCGTGCTTCTTACTCTATGGAGTTCTTGAAGTACAATGAAGCACCAACAAATATTGCAACCGCAATTATTGAAGCTCGTAAAGCGAAATAATTTTTATATAAATAAAGTAACACTTCCCTTACAAATAAAGGGAAGTGATCTAATAAAGGAACATTAAGATGTCTAAAGAAAAATTTGAACGTACAAAACCCCACGTTAACGTTGGTACAATCGGCCACGTTGACCATGGTAAAACAACTTTAACAGCTGCAATTACTTCTGTTCTTGCTAAAAAATATGGCGGACAAGCACGTGCATTCGATCAGATCGATAACGCACCAGAAGAAAAAGCACGTGGTATCACCATCAATACTTCACACGTTGAATACGACACACCAACTCGTCACTACGCACACGTAGACTGCCCAGGCCATGCTGACTATGTTAAAAACATGATCACAGGTGCAGCTCAAATGGATGGTGCTATTTTAGTAGTAGCAGCAACTGATGGTCCTATGCCACAAACTCGTGAACATATTCTTTTAGGTCGTCAAGTAGGTGTTCCTTACATTATCGTATTCTTAAACAAATGTGATATGGTTGACGATGAAGAACTATTAGAATTAGTTGAAATGGAAGTACGTGAGCTTCTATCTCAATATGATTTCCCAGGTGATGATACACCAGTGATTCGTGGTTCAGCGCTAAAAGCGTTAGAAGGCGATGCTGCATGGGAAGACAAAATTGTTGAATTAGCAGAAGCATTAGATAGTTACATTCCAGAACCAAAACGTGATGTTGACAAACCATTCTTATTACCAATTGAAGACGTATTCTCAATTTCAGGTCGTGGTACAGTGGTAACAGGTCGTGTAGAAAGTGGTGTAATCAAAGTCAACGAAGAAGTTGAAATTGTTGGTATCAAACCAACGACAAAAACGACTTGTACTGGTGTTGAAATGTTCCGTAAATTACTAGACGAAGGTCGTGCAGGTGAAAACGTAGGTATTTTATTACGTGGAACAAAACGTGAAGAGATCGAACGTGGTCAAGTATTAGCAAAACCAGGTTCAATTACACCGCATACTGATTTTGAATCAGAAGTATATATTTTAAGTAAAGATGAAGGTGGTCGTCATACTCCATTCTTCAAAGGTTACCGTCCACAGTTTTATTTCCGTACAACTGACGTAACTGGTACTATTGAATTACCAGAAGGCGTAGAAATGGTAATGCCAGGTGATAATATTAAAATGACAGTATCATTAATTCACCCAATTGCGATGGCAGAAGGTTTACGTTTTGCTATTCGTGAAGGTGGCCGTACTGTTGGTGCTGGTGTTGTAGCTAAGGTTATTAAATAA
>NZ_LZHG01000004.1 GCF_001690355.1 Gilliamella sp. Choc4-2 | reverse complement strand
TTTAAAGCTTTAAACTTTAAAAAAATATCAAGGATCGATTTAAGAAAATTTACCAATAGAAAATGTTGGAAATTAAAGTTTCAAGGAAAATATAAGCCAAATAATCAAAAACCTAAGACTAACTATATAAACAAAATATATGATAGTAATCTTTTTTATTATTAAAAAGATTAATAAGGAATACTGCGTACAAATATGAGCTTAAAAACATTTTATAAAATTCAAAATCAAATGGTCGATAAATCATGGCGACGCAACGCCACCCCCCCAGTATTACCCTGCTGGGGCGATGAATTTACCAGTATTGGTGGCACCATAATACGTATTGATTTAAGTTGTTTCACCATAAAAATGTATCTTAGATATATTTTAACGTAATAAGATTATAGTTATAGATAATATACCTATAACCTTAAGTAATATTAATCATTAATAAATTATAGAGTTAGATAGTATGTCTTGGTCTAAACCTAACATTAGCAACATTGCAAAACCACCAGCAAAGTTACATTGGAGAACATGGGGAATGTTTATTACCCTGTTATTTTTTATTACGAGTTTTATACTAGCCAGATTGTGGCCAGACAGTAGTTATAGCTCTCAGTGGACTTATTGGGTAGGTTCGACACTGATTACCTTAATTATTGGAGGAATTGCTTTTAGTATTCGAATCTATTTTTATGGGCTTGCCCAAGAAGAATATAATATATGGCAACAAGAACAAAAAAATATCGAACAAAATTGGCAAAAATGGGCGATGCAATCATTGGTTGTTCTTGATAGCTTTTATGTTTTACCTAACCAAGTAACTGCAAACAAAATACTTAATAATGGTTCAAATATAAGTGCTGAAGTAAATAAATCATTAACCTTTAATGATAAATTTGATACAGCACACTATATCGAAGATTTGTTTGTTTCAATGCGTTCTGTACTAAATAAACTTCCGAAAACAGAATCAATAAATATTACTGTTTATTCATCACAACATGCTGATATTTGTATTGAAAACACAATTAGTCAAGCTTATCAAAAGATCGGAATCAAACAGCGTTATTCGCTATCGCAGAAAATCGAAAATGAAATTGATGTAGAACAGTTAACTAAATGGGTGGATGCAACAGAACCTGAGCTTGAATTAATTATTGTCGATAATACTAAGTCACAAAGTTCAAGTTTTTTAACTGCTTTCTTGCTTGTGAAAAAATCACATTACCAAGATATGGGTATTGATATTGCCCAAGTTGAAATTTTAAGACCAATGTTCACAAGCGATCTACAGCTTGCTTTTCAACAAATGGTTGATATGCAACCAGTAATCAAACAAGTAAATCAACTTTGGCTTGCTAATTTAACTAACAAGCAAGAAAAAGAAGTGTTAATCAATTTGTCTAAAAATCATATTGAATTAGAGGATGTTAATAAGTTACAAAGAATTGGGGGCAATCAAGACGAACTTTCATATTGGCTCGCATTAGCATTAGGTTGTGAATCGGTCATTGCTTCCCATAAAAATAATTTAATTACATCTATAACCCAAAATCAATGGCTAAGTTCAGTGATTGCTGTTTTGTGAGTGAATAAGTTTTTTTTCAATAAAAAAGCATAGTTATGGAAAAAATAAAATTTTTAATTTATGTAGATAGCAATTTTTTAACAATAAGAATCGGTTTAATAAAGTGACAAAAGAAACAGTTGATAATCAGATTTTAGCTTTAATTCAATTACCTTATTTTGAATATATTCTATACTTTATCGTTGCTGTAATAGCGGTATTTTTTATTTATAAATGGAAGATTTATTTTCTGATAAAAAATAGAATTTTGATGTTTATATTAGGTAAAAAATATTCGGAATTTTCGAATACTAACTTGCAAAGGTTTCATAAAAGGAACATAGATATATTTCACTTTAATACGTTGTATGGCGTATCAGCGACGAGTTATGAACAGATTAAAAAATATCAAAAGTGGTTACATAGAAACGGAGTGGCAGCAAGTCAAATCATTAAAATTAAGCCACATTTCAATATTAAAACCCTTTCCTACCCAAAAATAACGTTATGGAAAATATTTTGTAACTTTATTGTTTTACTCATTTTATTTATTGTATTTCTTATGTGTACTAATTTTTCTTTTACTTCTTCAGCCCTAATCAAAGTAGAAAAAAATGAACCATGGTTTTGGGTATCTAATAATTATGCCAAAAACTCCCAGTATGCATTTATACCTTTTACCAATAGCAAATGGTATTTAAATGCTTCAATGTGTAATGAAACCGGCTTTGATGAAAAAAAATGGGCTGAGCACCATAAGGTATCTTTCACAACCACAAAAATAATTTGTGAACACTTTAACTCTGAAGAGTCTCAAAAAAAAATATCAAAAATAGTTAATGAGCAAAAGGCCTTTTTCATTCCAATAACTTTGGGAATATGTTTTACGTTATTTTATGTATTAGTAAGAATATTTAAATTAGCATTAGTTTTTGATATAAGAATGCAGATTAAATGGCATAGAACCAAAAAATGGAAAAGAAAAGGTCGTAAAAAGCCATGATGTATTTTAGGATATTGAGTAAAATATCCCATTTATTCCGCTCTCTTTTGATAAGTTTTAATCAATTATAATTAAAATGCGAAGCTATCAATCATTAACCTTATTTACCAATACAAAACGAACTGAATATACGGCCTAATAAATCATCAGAAGTAAATTCTCCGGTGATTTCACTTAAGGCTTCTTGGGCTAGTCTTAGCTCTTCGGCTAGCAATTCACCTGCGTGAAAGGTAATTAGCTGGTGTTTACCATTGTTTAAGTGTTCAGCGGCTTTTTCAAGTGCTTGAAGGTGGCGGCGACGTGCTAAAAATCCACCTTCTGTGCTACTGGTAAAGCCCATTGTTTGTTTTAGGTGATTGCGTAATAGTGAAACACCTTCCCCCGTTCGAGCTGAAAGCTGAATCAGTGAGTAGCCATTTACTTCACTATACCCTAGCTTTTCACCCGTTAAATCGGCTTTATTACGAATTACGGTTACTGGCATATTTTTAGGTAAGCGTTCAATAAATTCTGGCCATAATTTTTCGGGGTTGGTTTCGGTTGTGGTTGTGCTGTCAACCATAAACAGTACTCTATCGGCTTGTTTAATTTCTTGCCAAGCCCGCTCTATGCCGATTCGTTCCACTTCGTCACTGGCTTCTCGTAAACCTGCGGTATCAATAACATGTAGCGGCATGCCGTCAATATGGATATGTTCACGTAGTACATCGCGCGTGGTGCCAGCAATATCAGTCACAATGGCAGCTTCACGTCCAGCTAAGGCATTTAGTAAGCTTGATTTTCCAGCATTAGGACGCCCTGCTATGACTACTTTCATGCCTTCTCGTAACAATGATCCTTGTTTAGCTTCTTGCCGAACTTCGCTTAAGCGAGCAATCACTTCATTAAGTTGTGCTTCGATTTTGCCATCAGATAGAAAGTCAATTTCTTCTTCAGGAAAGTCGATTGCTGCCTCAGTAAATATGCGTAAATGAATTAAGGATTCAACCAATGCATTCACTTTTTTAGAAAATACACCTTGTAAGGATGATATCGCCGATTTTGCCGCTTGTTCTGAGCTAGCATCAATTAAATCAGCTATGGCTTCGGCTTGAGCTAAATCTAATTTATCGTTTAAAAAGGCTCGCTCTGAAAACTCGCCCGGTTTTGCAATACGAATATTTGGGATCTCAAGTATTCGTTTTAAAAGCAAGTCCAAAATAACTGGACCACCGTGCCCTTGTAATTCAAGTACATCTTCGCCTGTAAAAGAGTGTGGATTAGGAAAAAACAACGCAATACCTTCATCTAAGATTGAACCATCTGTAGCTAAAAAAGGAAGATAATGCGCATACCTTGGTTTGGGTATTTGCCCTAATACTGCCTGAGCCACGGCTTGGGCTTTGGGTCCAGAAATGCGCAATATACCTACACCACCACGACCTGGTGGCGTTGCTTGTGCAACAATTGTATCTGATTTCATATTGATCTGTAGCTGATTTAAATTTTAATGGTTAATAATATCATGGAAGCATGGCAAAAACAGCAGTTGTCCTTGGTTTTGCCACTATGCGCTGATAGTTTTAGTTAGTTTATTGAGTTAATAATGAGTTTTCTGGTTTTATGCTATCGCTTGGGTGGTCAAATAACCAAGAATTTGCTAGTGCTAGGGGTTCTCTTATTAATGCGATATATTTATCTCTTTTAGTCAAATCTAATGGCGCCGCTAAGCCCGATACTTCGTTAATTCCTGAACGTTTAGCAAGCATTAGCGATCGCAATAAATGAAAATCATTGGTTACCACAACCGTTTTTCCTAAGGGTAATATACGATTTGCATAGATAAATTGTTGGGCTGTTCGGGTTGATTTGTCTTCTTGATAAATTCGATTAGCATCGATCCCTTTTTCAATTAAATATTGAGCCATTACACTGGCTTCAGTTGCAGATTCGTTTTTGCCCTGTCCGCCACAAACAACAACTTTGGTTTGTGGGTTATTTTGTAAATAATTTATGGCAATATTTAAACGTTCGGCTAAGGTTGAAGACGCTATGGCTGGTGTCTTAATCACTTGTGCTCCCAATACTACCACGGTATCGGCATTTTTTACTGGTTTTTGCAACGAAGAAATATAAATCGCAATGTTAGCAATAATAAAATAGGCTAATATTAAGGCTATACCATACTTTATTGATTTTACTATCATCCATTTTTTCCTTTATTTTTTATAACAATTTTCAAAATGATCGTTAACTAATCCCATGGACTGCATAAAAGCATAACAGATGGTAGAACCAATAAATGTAAAACCTTTGTTTTTTAACGCTTTTGACATTTTTTCTGATATATCAGTACTTATGGGGACTTCGCTTTTGTCGTTAAAATGGTTAATAATTGGTTTATTATCAACAAAAGACCAGATAAATTGCGAGAAATCTTCGCCATTTTTTTGCATATTTAAATAAGCATGAGCATTTTTTACAATGCTATTTAGCTTTAAACGATGACGAATTAGTCCTTTATTTTTTAAAAGATGTTCAATGTCTTCAGGCGTTAGCTGAATAATCTTTTGTGGGTCGAAATTAAAAAAGCAACGTCGATATTCATCGCGTTTTTTCAAAACAGTGATCCACGATAATCCCGCTTGTTGTCCTTCAAGGCAAATTTTCTCAAATAGCTTAAGGCTATCATATTGAGCGATTCCCCATTCGTTATCGTGATAATCAATGTATATTGGATCGTTCAAGACCCAACTGCAGCGTACTTTTTTATTATTTTTCATCAAATTTTATCCAACCTATTCGTTATTGTTTATGCTTTATTGAGATTTAGATTTTTTAAGCATAAATTGGTTGGATTATAAATCAAATAAGCAGATTTGTTGTATATATTAAATTTTTTTATGATGAAAAAAAGAAGATTGTTTTATGGCAGAATAAATTTCACATTTTTAGCTTAGATCAATAAAAGGTAGATTTTTTATTTTCTATCGTAATTTAATAATAAGGTTTTGTCATGAGTCAGTTTGAAATTAACAAGCAATGGCAGCCAAGTGCTCGACCATTAAATCGTCAGGATTTTAAAACGTTAGTTTTATCCTCTTTGGGGGGTACGTTAGAGTTTTATGATTTTGTTATCTACGCTCTTTATATCGATACCATTGTCAAACCTCTATTTTTGCCGCATTTTTTATCACCATTAACGTTAGATTTGTTTGCTTGGGGGATTTTTGCAGCGGGTTATTTGGTTCGTCCTGTTGGCGGTATTATTATGGCGCACTTTGGCGATAAAGTGGGACGTAAGCGAATGTTTACTTTAAGCGTGGCAATGATGGCATTACCAACATTTATTATCGGTGTTTTGCCAACTTATGACATGATTGGCATTTTTGCACCTTTGTTATTATTAGTAATGCGTATGCTTCAAGGTGCCGCAATTGGTGGTGAAATGCCAGGGGCTTGGGTGTTTATTGCTGAGCATGTGCCAAAGCAACGTTATGGTTTAGGTATCGGTACGTTAACTTCAGGTATTACTGGTGGTATTTTGCTTGGTTTTATTGTAACCATTATTATTGATCTTTGTTTTACTACCGAGAATATTTTAGATTACGCTTGGCGTATTCCTTTTATTATTGGTGGCATTTTTGGGGTTATTTCGGTTTATTTACGTCGTTTTTTATCCGAAACTCCTATCTTTAAAGAGTTAGCAGCACGTAAAGCGATCGAGAAAAAGATTCCTGTGGTTACTGTGCTTCAAAAACATAAAACAGCCTGCGTGATTGTGGCGCTTTTGACTTGGTCGTTATCGACCGCCATTATGGTGGGTATTTTAATTACGCCTGGTCGTATTGTAGGCGGTATGTACCATTTTGCTAATCTTGATTGGCGCATTGGTGGCTGTATTGCAGCGTTAACATTAACTATCGGTTGTATTATTTTTGGTTGGTTAGAAGATAAACTAGGTACAAGCAAAACCATGCTGATTAACTGGGGTGGGCTTGCTATTATGAGCATTGTATTTTATAGCTCTTTGTCTCCAAATATGTCTTTAATTAAACTTTATCTGATTTGGGCTGTATTTGGGCTATTTATTGGTTCAGTTGCCATGACAGCAATAGTTGGCACAAGGGCTTTTCCACCTGCAATCCGCTATTCAGGTTTGTCATTTTCGTATAATTTAGCCTATGCGCTATTTAGTGCATTTACACCAACATTAACTATTTATCTATTAAGCCCTGAGCATTTATTAGGTCAATATAGTTATCTTGGTGCTGGTATTTATATCTCGTTTGTGGCGTTAATTGCCGTTGGAGTAGGTTTTTATCCATTAGCTAAAAATGGTTGGCTGGGTGATGTAAATCGTTAATCAGTAAACGGGTTAATAATAACAATATGAATCATAACAGTGTTATTAATAAAAAAGCAGGGCCAACGCCCTGCTTTTTTATTATTAGTGCCACAATTTTTTTAACGCATGGTAACAAATTCTTCCGCAGCGGTTGGGTGAATCGCTACCGTATTATCAAAGTCTTTTTTCGTTGCACCCATTTTAAGTGCGACAGCAAAGCCTTGTAACATTTCGTCCATTCCGTAACCAATGCCATGAATACCAACAATTTTTTCATCTTTCCCCACGCATACTAATTTCATTCGACAAGGTTGTCGATGCTGTGTGACTGCGGTGTACATTGCTGTAAATGTTGATTTATACACTTTTACGTTTTCTTCTCCATACTGCTGTATTGCTTCTGGTTCAGTCAATCCTACTGTTCCAATTGCAGGATGAGTAAATACGACGGTCGGAATATTACTGTAATCTAGATGCTCATTAGGTTTATTGTTAAATAATCTTTCTGATAAGCGACGTCCTGCTGCAACCGCAACAGGTGTTAGCGCTATAGCGCCTGTATCATCACCGACAGAATAGATGCCCGGAACATTGGTGTTTTGGTATTTGTCGACGATGATAAAACCTTTATTATCAACCTCAATTCCCGCTGCCTGTAAATTCATGTCATTTGTTGCTGGATCACGTCCAATCGCCCAAATTAAACAATCAACTGTGTAGCTTTCGCCATTTTCAAGATTTAATGTTAGTGAATCATCACTATTTTTAATTACCGATTTTGGAATCGCAAAAGTATGTAGTTGTTGCCCTTCAGTAGCAATAACTTCCATTAAGGTTTCAACAATAAGCGGATCAAAAGATCGTAGTGGTGTAGCATTGCGAACAAATTGATGAGTTTGCGCGCCCAAGGCGTGTAATACGCTTGCTATTTCGCAAGCAATATAACCTGCACCAACAACTGCCACACGTTTTGGTAAGGCTTTTAGAGCAAAAAAACCATCTGAAGTAATGCCATATTGCGCACCTGGAATATTGGGAATGCTTGGTTTTCCTCCAACAGCAATTAGAATATGATTAGCACTATAGTGTTCGCCATTTACCTCAACGGTGTGAGAATCAACAAATTTTGCATACCCTTGAATGACGTCAACTTTGTTATTAGTAAGTACCCGATCGTAAGATTGATGAATGCGATCAATATAAGCAGTTCGGCTAGCAATTAATTTATCCCAATTGAATTGATTAATAGTGGTATCAAAACCGTAATCGGGACCATAATGTTTAATCGCTTCTGCAATTTGAGCACCATACCACATGACTTTTTTGGGCACACAACCAACATTAACACAGGTTCCACCTAATAATTTTGCTTCAATAATGGCACACTTTTTCCCATAAGACGCCGCTCGATTAACTGATGCTATCCCTCCGCTACCGCCGCCAATAGCAATATAATCATAATGTTTAGTCATTAAATATCCTCTGTCATCTTTTCCCTAAACTGTGCACTAGCTTTACACAAAGTAATGCATAAAAAAAGCATTAATTTTAAAATTTTATAATAGATATCAACTATCAATTATCTTAATAATCTATAAAAATTCATTTTATTATTAGGTTAAGTTGAGTGAATACTTTGTTTATGCTTATGTCTATCTTTATCAATTAACACAAAGAAAAACATAAGAAGCTAATTAGTATGATATTGAAAAAATCGGCTACTTAGCTAAGAAGCCGATTAGATTAAGTTAGTTAAGTTTTAGCGGTTTTTGATCGCATTAATAATATTAGTCGTTGAGCAACCATCTTCAAAATTAAGTACTTTAACGCTTCCACCAGCAGCGATAACTTCTTTCCCTCCTGCTATATCTTCTGGTTTATAATCACCACCTTTAACTAAGACATCGGGTAAGATATTAGCAATAAGCCGTTGTGGGGTTTCTTCTTCAAATGGTACAACCCAGTCCACTGAATTTAGTGCACCTAAGACGATCATACGTTGCATTAGTGGGTTAATTGGTCTTGATGCCCCTTTCAATTGTTTAACCGAAGCATCACTATTAACTGCAACAATTAAGCGGTCACCAAGTTTTCTAGCATTAGCAAGGTAAGAAACATGCCCCGCATGCAATATGTCAAAACACCCATTAGTCATGACAATTTTTTCGCCACGCATGCGTGCTTTTTTTACCTCTTCTTTTAGCTCTTCTTCTGTCATTACGCCAAAACCGTCATCAACTCGTGCACGAATAGCATTGCTAAGTTCTACTTGAGAAACGGTTGAAGTTCCTAGTTTTCCAACAACGACACCAGCTGCAGCATTGGCTAAAAAACAGCTCTCTTCTAAAGAGAGACCAGCTGCTAAAGCTGCGGCTAATGTAGCAATTACAGTATCACCAGCACCTGTTACATCAAATACTTCTTTTGCTTGAGTAGGTAAATGATAAATTGGTTTACCTAACTGTAATAAGGTCATGCCTTTTTCGCTACGTGTCACTAATAGGGCTTTTAAATCATATTGCTTGATGAGTTGGTAACCTTTTTCAACAATTTCTTCTTCAGTTTGACAATGCCCAACCACGGCTTCGAATTCTGACATATTAGGTGTTAATAAGGTTGCCCCACGATAACGTTCAAAATCGGTTCCTTTTGGATCAACTAAGATTGGTATATTGGATTGATTAGCAAGTTTAATCATTGATTGAACCGCAGATAGTGCTCCTTTGGCATAATCCGAAAGTACTAATACTTTATGGGTTGCCAGCGCTGTTTGAATGCGCTCAAGAATTGGGCTTGCATCAACATTGCCAAATCCTTCTTCAAAATCAATACGAATTAATTGTTGATTACGGGATAATACGCGTAATTTAGTAATGGTAGGATGCGTTGAGACAGAGACAAAATCACATTGAACATGGTGTTTACTTAATTGTTCATTAAGAATTTTAGCCGGTTCATCAATACCAGTTAACCCAATTAAACGCACATTACCACAAAGCGAAGTGATATTCATTGCGACATTCGCAGCACCACCTGGTCTTTCTTCTAACGAATCAATTTTGACAACAGGTACTGGTGCTTCAGGCGATATACGGTTGGTTCCTCCATGCCAATAGCGATCTAACATAATATCGCCTACAACTAATACATTAGCATGGTTAAAATCAGGTAATGATGTGTTCATTATGACTTGTTATCCTTAATTATTCAGTTAATTCATCTTTTATCTGTTAACTATCTTTATCAGATTCATAACTGTCGTCATCTTCTGTATTGTCGTTTTTTCGTGGCTGATAAAAACGGGCAAAAAAAGTGCCAACTTCAAACAGTAAACAGATAGGTACCGCTAATAAGATTTGTGAAAATACGTCTGGTGGTGTGACAAACATAGCTATAGCAAATACCCCAACAATAATATATGGGCGTTTTTTGCGTAAGCTTTTAGGCGTTGTTATGCCTGTCCAACAAAGTAATATAATGGCAACTGGCACTTCGAAAGCAAATCCAAATACAATAAAAAGTGTCATGACAAAATCAAGATATTTGGTGATATCAGTATTAATTGCTACATCAATAGGTGCTGTGTGAATAAAAAAGTAAAAAGCCAGTGGAAATACGACAAAATAAGCAAAAGCAATACCAATGTAAAACAAAATAGTACTCGATATAATCAGTGGCATTACTAAACGTTTTTCGTGTTGATAAAGGGCTGGTGCGATAAACCCCCAAACTTGATACAGTACGTAAGGAATCGAGATAAATATTGCCGCTACAACAGTCAATTTAATGGGTGTAAAAAACGGTGCGGCAATGTCCGTTGCTATCATACTGCTGCCTTGCGGTAATTGGCTAATAAGTGGATTGGCAACAATGCGATAAATATCATTTGAAAAATAAAGTAAGCAAACTAATACCAGTAAAATACAGATAATACAGCGTAATAGTCGTGTTCTAAGTTCAACAAGATGTCCAATTAGAGGTTGAGTTGCGTCGTCTGTCATTATTTATCTTTATCTAAATGAGTGTGAGTATCTATTTGCGTTGCTGAATCGATCTCTTTTTGTAGTGATTCTGTCACACGTTTTAAATCATCAATTGATTCTTGAATTTCTGGGGTTAGCGTTTTTAAACCACTTAGTTCCGCTTTTTTTAGGCTGTCTTGCAATTCTTGCAATTTGAGCTCTTTATTTAACTCTAGTTGTACAGTTGCTGACATACGGCGTAGTACTTTTATCCAACCAGCAACTGTCTTTATGGCAATAGGTAAACGTTCTGGTCCTAATACAACCAGTCCTATAATTAATACTAATAGTAATTGACCAAAACTGATATCAAACACAGGCTACTCTTTTTTAGTGCCATTATCATCATTTGATGAATCTATCTTGTCGATCTTTTGCATAGAATCACTTTCTTTTTTGTCATCGTCATCACTCATTGCTTTTTTAAAACCTTTGATTGACGCCCCAAGATCCGATCCTAATGAGCGTAATTTTTTCGTTCCAAATAACAATACAATAACGGCAATTAATATGAGTAGTTGGGGTAAGCTTGGCATCATGATAATATCTCCAACGTGGGGTAATTTTCCAATTATACACTTAAATTATAAGATTCCCAAATAGCTCATTTAACGGACAATAAGCACTGTTATACATAAAGCTAATATTAACGCCAATAAACCATATAAATTACGTTCATGCTTTTTACTTTGTTGTAATTTTTCATTGATAAGTTTTAATTGATTGTTCATCTGTTTTGTTATTCGTTGGTAATCGTTTATTTTTGCTGGCAGCTCAGGAATAACTGTACGCCATTGTGGTAGTGAATCCCAAGCTTGTTGCAATATTTTTTTTACACTATATTTTTCTTCATACCATTTTTCTAAAAAGGGTTTAGCTGTTTGCCATAAATCAAGCTCTGGATAGAGCTGGCGACCTAATCCTTCAATATAAAATAAGGTTTTTTGTAGTAAAATTAATTGTGGTTGAATTTCCATTTCAAATTTTCTGGCAACTTTAAATAATTGAAGCAATATCTGAGAGAATGAGATTTCAGCTAGTGGTTTTGCAAAAGCTGGCTCACAAACATTACGCATAGCCATTTCAAAGGCGATAGGATCAGTAGAGTCAGACACCCAACCGGATGTAATGTAAGTTTCTGCTATTTTTCGATAATCTCGATTAAAAAATGCTAGAAAGTTTTCCGCCAGATAATGTTGATCATCTTCAGTTAGCTTACCCACAATAGCGCAATCTATACCAATATAACGCGGGTTGTTTGGATCAGTGATATCCACAAAGATATTACCAGGATGCATATCTGCATGAAAAAAGTTATCACGAAATACTTGTGTAAAAAAAGCTTGTACACCACGTTCAGCAAGTAGCTTCATATTGACGTTATTTTGTCTGAGTTGCTCGATATCTGCAATGGGAACGCCTTTTATACGTTCTTCAACAAGGATATTCTTCCGGCAAAAATCTTGATAGACATAAGGAATATATAAAATATCGCTATTAATAAAATTAGCACGTAACTTATCCGTATTATAAGCTTCTTGCAGTAAGTCTAACTCTTTTAGTAGTGTCATTTCATAATCATGCACAATTTCAACTGTATGCAATTTTTCGCCTGATTTTATTCGCTTTGTAAATTGTTTGGCAGCAAAATACATTAAACGAATATCAGCTTGAATAATAGGCAAAATATCAGGCCGTAGTACTTTAATAACTACCTCAGCTTGACTACGTTTTAAGATCGCTGTGTGTACCTGTGCAATGGATGCTGATGCTAAGGGCTTTTGATCAAAATCTGCAAAATAATAGTCAATTGGTTGTCCAAGTGCTTCTTCAATCATTTGTTGAGCTCTTTTACCGTCAAAAGGATCAACTTGATCTTGTAATTTTGCTAAGGCATTTGCTATATCTGTCGGTAAAACATCACGCCGAGTTGAGATCATTTGCCCAAACTTAATCCAGACAGGTCCTAGCTCTTGTAGCGCTTGGCGTAGACGTTCGCCAATGGCTTGCTCTTTTGCTTTAGGTTTAACCCAAAATAAACATAGCAATAAAAAGCGTAACCATTTAGATGAACGATGATTTGGTAACAGTTCGTTTAGTTGATAAGCACGAAATAGTGTTAATATTTTATATAATCGAAAAAATGTCATTATGTCTCATCGCATCAAAATTTAAATCCAGTATGTAACGCTACAATTCCACCTGTCATATTGTGGTATTTCACATTAGCAAATCCGGCTTCTTCCATCATTTTTTTCAATGTATTTTGATCAGGATGCATACGAATGGATTCAGCTAAATAGCGATAACTTTCAGAGTCATTTGCCACAATTTTGCCCATTAATGGTAACATGGTAAATGAATATAAGTCATAAGCTTTATTTAAAATTTGATATTGTGGTTTGGAAAATTCAAGGATTAATAAACGACCGCCAGGCTTTAATACTCGCCACATGGATCGTAATGCTTTTTCTTTGTCAGTGACATTCCGTAAGCCAAATGAGATTGTAATACAATCGAAATAGTTATCCACAAAAGGTAATTCCTCGGCGTTAGCTTGTACATATTCAATATTTTTAAATAAGCCTTTGTCTCGAAGTTTATCTCGCCCTACTTTTAACATCGATTCATTAATATCAGCTAACACAACTAATCCATCATCACCAACCAGCTGCGAGAATTTTGCCGTTAAGTCACCTGTTCCACCAGCCAGATCTAAAACTTTTTGCCCTTTACGTACACTACTGTATTCAATAGTCACTTTTTTCCAAATTCGATGGATACCAAATGACATGAGATCATTCATAACATCATATTTATCGGCAACGGAGTGAAATACTTCAGCAACACGTTTTACTTTTTCTTGTTTTGGGACTTGCGTATAGCCAAAATCAATTTTTTCTTGATTTGTATTATCTTGTTTGTCAGAAGATTGAGACATAAAATTTACCTATCACAAAGATTTAGCCTATTTTAGCATAAGCCATTATAAATGTGATGAACTAAATCAGTAATGTATCAACCATTTTGGTAACAGTTTCAAAATGTTCTAATGCTGACTGTTTAGGATCTAAATCCTTTTCATAAATAACTAAATCAAAATGATAACTCTCTGTTAGGGCTTTTAACACTTCATGCTCTTTTTGAAAAATTTGGCTGTAGTATCGAGCTAGTGTGTCAAAATCGATTGAAGTAAAAAGTAATTTATTTGCAGTCAATTCAGCATTGTTAATTCGTTCGACATGTAACATAGCAATTTTAATATAGTCAGTTTCATTTAAATAACGTCTATTATGTTGCGTGGAAATTTCTCGCTCAATATAATTAATATAGCCATTGGAAACATATTCAGTATTATAAATATTAGCCAGTTGAATTGGTAAGCCACAAAACCTATTTTGACCAATAATGGCAACTTTTTTAACAAAAAAAGGTTTTGCTGCTTGCGCAATAAAAGACCAATTTTTGTAAGGGTGTTTACGGATTTGTGTTGCACTGATATTCATGAACTTTCGATCCGCATCAATAATTACAGCTGGACAATTAAAATAAACTTCATGATTTTTAACATCTTGAGGTTCGCTGGTAAAAATAACGTTTGGTTTGATTTTATACTCATCAAGAATTCGGTTGACGCGATCACTCCAATCTTTCCAGCCATTTGGGTAATATTCAATACCTGCTTCATCTAATATATGGATATGGATATTGTGGCGATCTTTAAAGGTTTTTTTTAACCATGAGAACCGATCACTGACTTGTGGTTGTTTTGGTAAATGGCTTTTATCAAAAAGCTGTTTATCTCGTGATTCTTCACAACCAAGAAAGATATGAAGCTCTTCGACCTGATTTATTGCTTTTTCAATCAAGTAAATATGCCCACTGTGTAAAGGATAAAACTTACCAAAAATTAAACCAACTTTATTTTTTGAAACCATGATACTTACCAACACATTTAAAAATTGTGTAACAATGTACAGAATTAAAATGCATTTTCTAACCAATTGATGCTATTTGACATATTTATAATCGAAGCGAGATATTTTTGACCACCTCAGTCTGCGGTGGTCAAAATAAAAATAGAATTTTTTAAGGGTAGGATCACTTTGGTAATGTAGATAATAAAATCCCTGTTGCAACAGATATATTAAGTGCAGGCATATTTTCGTTACCTTTTAGATGTATAACTACATCAGCATTATTTATTAGCTTCATGTTAATTTGCTGAAAAATTACAATAGCTATCTTTTTATTAAATGTAATTTGATGTAATTCACTTGATGCTATTGATTTTAACTGACAAGGCAATAGTGCAACAATTTGATAACCATGTCGTTTAAGCATATCAAGTGAAGCAACAAAATCATCGCTTTTGATTGATTTAATTGCCTCAATGCCTCCTTCTGCTACTCGCATAGCTGCCCCACTTTCGAGCAGGTTTGTTTGACGTAATATGACACCATTAACATTGTAAAATGCAGCACTTCGTATTAATCCTCCTAGATTATGAGGATTATTAATATCATCAATCGCTAAAACACAATCGTCATCTTTATCACTATTACTTTCTAAATAATCCAATAATGTAAGCGAAGCACGTTTTTTAACAATTAAACAAACTCCACCATGATGTTGTGTCTGGGTTATTTTAGAAATTTGTTCATTAGATACAATGTCATAGCCTAAACGTTGTTTAACTAGCCAGTTTATTAGATCCTTAAACTGATAGGTCATTTCTTGAATAATAAACAATTTAACAATGGCTGAGCGTCGATGTTTGAAAACGGCTTTACAACTGTTTTCGCTATAAACCAATGTTTCTTCTTTACGCTGACGATACCCGTCATAGCCAAAGGTTGGCGTTTGTTCGTTGTCACGCACTTTTTTTTGCCATGGGGAATTATTGTCAATTAATGATCGTGATTGAGTGCGATTAATTTCAACAACAATATTTTGTCTTACAAAACCAGATTTTCCAGCTCTAGGTCTAAAAGTTTCAATACGATCATTTCGTTCTAGTTGAGTATTAGACTGAAATGAATCATCTTTAAATTTTTTATTCCAATTTGTTTTTTTCTCTTTTGTTGAACGAGAATATTTTTTTGTTTCGCTTTTTTTAGTATAAAAAACGGTTGGTTTTTTTTGTTCGTTATTGTCGTTCATATTAATCTCACATTTAATCGGTTACCGTGTACGTATGGTTGGCGCTAATTTATCTAATACGCCATTAACAAATTTATGACTATCTGCCGCACCGAATGTTTTGGTTAATTCAATAGCTTCGTTAATCACAACTTTATAAGGAACATCTTGGCGTTTAAGTAATTCGTAAAGTGCAATTCGCAATACGGCTAATTCAACTTGACCAAGTTCTTCAACGGTACGTTCTGTAAGGAAAGGCGCCATCTTTTCATCTAAATCAGTTCTATTTTTAACAACGCCATTTAATAGTTCTCGAAAATACTTAGCATCAACTCCTTTCATATCTTGTTCAGCAAGAAAACTTGCCTCAACATCAGCAAGATCATTTCTGGAAATTTGCCAAGAATAAATTGCTTGTACTGCACACTCTCTTGCTCTACGACGAGGATTGACTAATGCCACTAAATTACTCCTTAATTGCTTTAATAATGTTTAGCATTTCAAGTGCAGTTAATGCTGCTTCTGAGCCTTTATTACCCGCTTTTGTGCCTGCACGTTCAATAGCTTGTTCAATACTTTCAGTAGTTAAAATACCAAATCCGACTGGAATGGTGTAATCTAAACTTGCGCTTAGTAATCCTGAACTTGATTCACCAGCTACAAAATCAAAATGTGCTGTACTACCACGAATCACTGTTCCTAATGCCACAATAGCATCATATTTTTTAGATTGAGCAGCAACTTTAGCTGTAAGTGGGATTTCATAAGCACCAGGTACCCAAATAACCGTAATATTTTTATTTTCTACTTGCCCAATACGCGTTAATGCGTCAATTGCACCATTAACAAGGTTTTCGTTTATGAAATGATTAAAACGAGCCACTATTATGGCAACTTTAGCTTTTGGTGCAGAAACTTTTCCTTCAATTGTTTGCATATTTATTCCTTATTCATTGATTTTAAATGCAATTTCATTATTACTTTCGGTGAAAAAATTATTCTTAAATTGTATCACAAATTAAAGGCTTATCCTATTAGCAAATAGCGTTGCAACCGAGATCTATCCTTTTAATTTTTTAAAAGTAGATACAATAAATTTAACAATTGAAAATGTTGTATTTAGATAGTTTAAATATTTTAGAAATAATAATATAAAGCCTAAATTTTAATCACAGACTTTCCATGTCCAAATTTTTTTAATTTTTATATATGGAAAAAACTAATACATTTAGATAAAATAAGTTATTTTTCGATTATCTCTTGCAAGCTGTTTTTAACGAATTACAATGGTGTATAGATTAAATTATTGATGGAGTAATATTGATGTACATTGACAATATTCGTAATGAGTTAAATCAAGCAATTGATGTATTGACTAATTTTGTTTCTGATAACAATAATCTTTTAAATATTCAAAAAGCTGCAGTGCTAATTGCTGACTCATTTAAACATGGAGGTAAGGTTCTTTCATGTGGCAATGGAGGATCTCACTGTGATGCCATGCATTTCGCTGAAGAGCTAACTGGTCGTTTTCGTGATAATCGTCCAGCTTATCCCGCGATTGCAATATCTGATGTAAGCCATATTTCTTGTGTGGGTAATGATTTTGGGTTTGATTATATTTTTTCTCGCTATGTTGAAGGTGTTGGTAAAAAAGGGGATGTACTTTTAGGTATTTCAACTTCAGGAAATTCAGCTAATGTATTAAAAGCCATTGAGTCTGCAAAACAAAAAGACATGAAAATTATTACACTTACAGGTAAAGATGGTGGTAAGATGAATGGGCTTGCCGATGTCGATATTCGTGTTCCACATCTAGGTTACGCTGATCGCATACAAGAAGTTCACATTAAAGTGATTCATATTCTAATTATGCTTATTGAAAAAGAGATGGCCAAGTGAAATGTGTGAATTATTGGGTATGAGCGCTAATGTGCCAACCGATATCTGTTTTAGCTTTACCAGCCTAATTAAACGTGGTGGGGAGAAAGGTCCTCATAAAGATGGCTGGGGTATTACTTTTTATGAAGGCAAAGGTTGCCGGACATTCAAAGATCCAGAACCTTGCAGTTTTTCATCAATTGCAAAAATGGTTCAACAATATCCTATAAAGTCTAAAGCAGTGATTGCACATATTCGACAAGCTAACCGAGGCGGTGTTGCGCTAGAAAATACTCACCCATTTACTCGTGAATTATGGGGGAAAAACTGGACTTTTGCTCACAATGGGCAATTGGCTGACTATCAAAATTTAGATACTGGGCTTTTTCAACCCGTAGGTGAAACTGATAGTGAATATGCTTTTTGTTATTTGATTAATCAATTACAACAAAGATATTCCCATAAACCTAACAATGATTTGCTGTTGTTTAATTTTATTAAACAATGTGCCGATAAATTAAGTCAGTTTGGTGTATTTAATATGCTGCTTTCTGACGGGCAATATGTATTTGCTTACTGCACTACCAATTTGCACTGGATAACTCGTAAAGCACCTTTTGGCAAAGCAAAACTACTCGATGAAAACGTGGAAATTGATTTTCAAAAGCACACTACACCAAACGATGTTGTAACAATTATTTCGACATTACCTTTAACTTCCAATGAGACTTGGCATAAACTCAATACCAATGAAGCAATTTTGTTTAAAAATGGTGAAGTTAATCAATCTTCCGCATTTTAATTCTTGGTTTGGTGGTTTAACTTAAATTAATATTGTAAATAGCCTTAATATGGCTAACCTAATTATTAATATTATCCATGGCAAATGCTGAAAAATAATTTATATACATATATCATAAAGATAATCCGTACAGGTATGATCAATAAATCCTCTTAGAGCAGAGTAAACAATGCACTCTATCCAACCTTGTTAACAAGGCGAATTGAAAAATAATATATTCAAAAAAATAAATAAATTATCAATTATATTTATTTAGTTATTTTGCTGATTTGGGATGGACATTTATTTAATCCTTCCAGCTAGATAGGCTTGATAATCTGGTATTTCGATTTCAACCTCTTGAGTAAAAATGGAAGACTGAATTAATGCATTAGCTGTAGCTTGATTTGTGGCAACAGGAATGTTCCAAACTGTGGATAACCGCAATAATGCTTTAACATCTGGATCATGTGGTACAGCATTAAGTGGATCCCAGAAAAATATTAGAATATCAATTTTACCTTCAGCAATTAATGCACCAATTTGCTGATCTCCCCCCATTGGACCACTGAGCATTGGAGTAATATTTAAGCCAGTCTCTTTTTTAATTAACGTGCCGGTCGTTCCAGTACCACACAAATGATGATGTGAAAGCTCTTCACAATTTTTCTTACACCAAGTTAATAAAGAATCTTTTAAATGGTCATGCGCAACTAATGCAATATTTTTTTTAGCCTTTAATTTTCGTGTGCTATAAAGCATTGTGGTTATCCTACTCTATGATTGTCTATGACGTTTTTAACAGAGTATCTATTAAAGTGCAAGACATATTTGTTAAGATTAGTAGCAATAAAAAAGGCACCGAAGTGCCTTTTTGAAGATATACAATTACAATTAATTAGAATTGATAAATTAAACCAAGCGCAACAGTATCTTTAGTGTTTGCTTTGACAATTGAATGACTGTCACTATAGTCACTACCATATAAACTGCGACGAGCGCCAATATCATCTTTATCTAACAAATTGATTTTGTAATCAACAAGCGCTTTTAGATTTTTGTTAAAATCGTAAGTTACACCAATATCAACATATTTAGTTAAATCATCACCTTTAAGTCCCACGTCACCACTTCTCGCTAAACTTGATGCATCTTCAACTCTATGTTGGATATAAGCAACAGATGGTGTTAAACGACCAATGTCAAAGTCAATACCGTATTGTGCTACAACTTCAAAACCTTTAGTTTTTAAATCATCAGCATTACGTGTACTTGAGGCATTGTTCCAACCGTATTTTTGTTTACCTTGAATGTATAAGGCTGCTAAATAAACATTATTATTGTCATATTTGATACCTGCAGACCATGATTTAGCATCTTTATGTCCACCTGTTTGTGCATAACCTGCACCTATAGTTAAACCAGTATCAAACATATCCCAATCAATTACTGATCCCCATGCTTCAGCACTATCATGACCGTTGTGGCTTTCAAAAGTATTGAAGTGGCGAGTAGAGCTATTATCACCATTGTCCGCATATTGTACAGCAAAACGTAGGCCATTTACTAAACCAAAGAAATCTGAGTTACGGTAAGTTGCTACAGCTTTAGTTCGAGCAGTTAATGCGTAAAGATCATTATCAGAAGCATCACCACCAAATTCTGGTAATACGTCAGTGTAAGAAGTTAATGTCTTTAATATACCATCGTTTCGTCCATAATCAAATGAACCAAAGTCACCAAAGTTTAAACCAGCAAATGCATAACGAGTTTCATTATCTGAATTTTTACCAGTGGCAGTTTCATATTCCCAACGTCCATAACCAGATAACCAGTCAGTAACTTGAGTTTGACCTGACATACCCAAACGTGCCGTAGTTTTATCGCCTTCGCCAGTTTGATTGTTACGATCAGTAATATAATTTAAAGCATAAACTCGACCATAAAAGTCAACTTTATTACCATCTTTGTTCCACACTTCAATAGATGCGCCTGCTGTGCCCGCAATTAAAAGTGCAGGAATAGCGATTGCTAATAGATTACGTTTCATTTTGTTACCCTCATAGGTATTTATTATTAAAGATGCAAATTACTTTGCTCTCGGTTAATAAATAATTGCTAACGTGATTAACAATTACATTATTATTGTGATATCTACTATTTAGATATTGGATTTTTATTGCTCACATTGCTAATAAACAATATTAGTTAGATAATTTCTGCGAAATTCGTTTTTATTCTAGTTCCAGAAATAAATTTCTTTTAAACATAAAATGTGTTTTTAGGTAGGAATAGCTTTAAAAGGCGAGAAAAAAGGCACAAAAGTGCCTTTTTTGAGATACTAAGAAATTAGAATTGGTAGATTAAACCAAGAGCTAAGGTATCTTTTGTACCAGGTTTATTTAAATGACGGTCACGTTGATGAGCTGTGTTATCTGCTGCACCAATATCTTTACGATCAAGTAAATTGAATTGATATTCAACGATAGCGCTGAAGTTTTTGTTTAGGTCATATGTTGCACCAACAGAAACATATTTAGCTAATGGTGAAGTAATTGAACCATTGCGATATAACCATTCACCATGAGACTCATTGTATTTAGCTTTATGTTGAACATATGCTAATGATGGAGTTAAACGACCAATTTCTAAATCAATACCATATTGAGCAACTAACTCAATACCTCTGATTTTAAGATCAGAAGAGTATGCATCACCGTCTTCATCTTCAAAACCAACTTGTTTAATTTTACTTTGGAAGTAGCTAGCACCGAAATATACGTTGTAGTTATCATATTTAAGACCAGTAGCCCAAGTATTGTGGCGAGTTTGGCTAACTGTTGATTGAGCATAACCTGCACCAGCAGTTAAACCAGTATCAAAAATACGCCATTGGATGTTTGCACCATATGCTTCTCTTGATTTACCTTTGATAGAATCAACAGTACTTGAGTTGTCGCCATTATCTGCATATTGAACTGCAAAGCTAACGTCATCATTTAAACCAAAGAAGTTATTGTTGCGATAAGTAGCAACAGCTTTAGTACGAGATGAAAGTACATTCCAGTTGTTGTTAGCTGCATCACCACCAAATTCTGGTAATACGTCTGTATAAGCAGTAATTGCTTTTAACACACCGTCATTACGACCATAATCAAATGAACCAAAGTCACCAAAGTTTAAACCAGCAAATGCATAACGTACTTCGTTATCAGATTTTTTACCCGCTTCCGCTTCGTATTCCCAACGACCATAACCTGATAGCCAGTTAGTGATTTGAGTTTGACCAGACATACCTAAACGAGCTGAAGTGTGATCACCTTCATCTTTGTGTCCACGGTCAGTAATATGGTTAGCTGCTTTTACACGACCATAAAAATCAACTTTATTACCGTCTTTGTTCCAAACTTCGATAGAAGCATTTGCTCCAGCAGCAGCTAGAAGTGCTGGAATAGCGATTGCTAATAGATTACGTTTCATTTCTTACCTCATGGTTATTATAAATAAGACACTTTTCCTATAAGTTTAGCATCTAATTTCGTACAAAAATTATTCAGTTAAAATAATATTTCTATTATCTTTATTTACTTTTTACAGTAGCGTAAATTATGTATAAAAAAATTTTAAAATCAAGCGAACTTTTCATTAAATATGATGTCTAAGACGAAAAACACTTCTGTTTGGTTATTTTTCATCCAAAAAATAGCCAAACATCAATTTGCTTTTTTATCATAAATAAGTATATTTATTTTTATTTTCTATTAAGTTCAAAAATTCGCATTCCTCGGTGTTCTTGGGAATGGTATAACATCGCGCACGTTTTGTACGCCTGTAACATAAACAATTAAACGTTCAAAGCCTAAACCAAAACCAGAATGCGGCACAGTACCGTATCGACGTAAATCACGATACCACCAATAATCTTCTTTTTTGAGTCCCAATTCTTCCATGCGCTTATCCAACATATCTAAACGTTCCTCACGCTGAGATCCACCAATGATTTCACCAATTCCTGGCGCTAAAACATCCATTGCCGCTACCGTTTTACCGTCATCATTCATACGCATATAAAAAGCTTTAATATCTTTCGGATAGTTTTTTACTACCACTGGTGCTTTAAAATGTTGTTCAGCTAAATAACGCTCATGTTCTGAAGCTAAATCAATTCCCCAGCTGACTGGGTTTTCAAATTTAACATCACAATTTTGTAAAATGGTAATAGCATCAGTGTAATCCACTTGAGCAAAATCAGCATTAATAAAGTTTTCAAGGCGATTGATTGCTTCTTTATCGACATGCTGTGCAAAAAATTGCATATCGTCAGCTCGTTTTTCTAGCACAGCTTTAAACACATATTTCAACATATCTTCAGCAAGCTTTGCATTATCATTTAGATCAGCGAATGCTACTTCAGGCTCCATCATCCAAAACTCAGCTAAATGGCGAGTAGTATTTGAGTTCTCTGCTCTAAATGTTGGACCAAAAGTATAAACTTTAGAAAGTGCACAAGCATAAGTTTCAGCGTTTAATTGTCCAGAAACGGTTAAAAAAGCTTCTTTACCAAAGAAATCTTTATCAAAATCAACTTTACCATTATCAGATTTAGGCAGATTTAGCATATCAAGTGTCGAAACGCGGAACATTTCGCCCGCCCCTTCAGTATCTGATGCGGTAATAATAGGAGTTGATAACCAATAAAAACCACGTTCATCAAAAAATTGATGAATAGCTTGCGCAAGCGTATGGCGTACACGCGTTATCGCACCAACAATATTGGTTCTTGCACGCAAGTGAGCCACTTCACGAAGATATTCAATCGAATGACGCTTTGCTGCCATTGGGTAAGTTTCGGGATCATCAATAAAGCCATATACTTGAACTTGCGTTGCTTGTAATTCATATTTTTGACCTTGACCTGGGGACTCCACCACTTTACCGGTCACTTTAACCGAACAACCAGCCGTTAAACGTAAGATCTCTTGTTCATAATTAGGTAAATTATTTTCAATAACTGCTTGAATAGGATCAAAGCAAGAACCATCATAAACGGCTAAAAATGAAATGCCTGCTTTAGAATCACGCCGAGTTCTTACCCAACCTTGAACCGAAATTGTGCTACCAACAGCAATTTTGCCTTGTAACACATCAACAATAGGAGCAATTGAAGTCATTTTAATTATCCATCTCTACATTAATTAATTGTTTAAATAATATTTAAAGTAATACAGATATATTCAAATGGTTATTCCATAGCAAAATAGAATTTTTGAATAATAAAATCCTTATTACTAATTTTTATTTTCTAATATGAACAATAGGTTAAGTGTAAATTATTATCAATTTTTAACACTAAAAGTTCGTTTTAGCTCATCGATAAAATCTAAATCCTGGGAAATCGTTTTACCTGGGCTATCTGATAGTTTCGCAACAGATTGATTATTGCATTCCGTTAATTTAATTACAATATTCAATGATTTAGTATTGGTTTCTGTTGATGGAATATCACAAGCTAAAAACCCACCCACACCAAAAGATAATTTTACGCGATGATTAAAATGTTGGTAGATATTAATCGCTTTATCAAAATTTAAACTATCTGAAAAAACTAACATTTTCGTTTGCGGATTTATGCCCAACTGTTTGTAATGAGCAATCGCTTTTTCTCCCCATTCAATTGAATCACCCGAATCATGACGAAGTCCTTGGTAGTGAGAGGCAAAGTGTAAATTAAAATCACGTAAAAACGCATCCATTGTAATACAATCAGTTAATGCTACTCCCAAGTTATTAGGATATTCATCTAACCAAACCTGAAGAGCATTTCTTTGGCAATTTTGAAGATTGGTGCTTAAACGTTGATGGGCTTGAAACCATTCGTGTGCTTGCGTTCCAACAGGGGTGAGCCCTAAACGATAGGCAAGTAAATAATTGCTCGTGCTATGGAAGTGATTAAAGTGCGTTTTCAAATAACTGACAACAGCTTCTTGCACCGCAAACGAATAACGCCTACGTGTACCAAAATCCATTAAGTTAAAACCAGACATATCCATATTAACTGTTTTTTCATTAAACAATGCTAATTTATCTTTTAGCCTAGCTAGTGCCTCTGGAACGCCAATATTTGGTGAACGATCTTTATGAACAATCTCACTAATAACAGCAAGTAATGGCACTTCCCATAAAATAACATCTAACCATTTACCTTCAATTGTAATAGAAAGCACTCCATTTTCATTTTTGATAGTGAGCAGATCACTGTTAAAACGCCATTTTTTGAGCCAATTTAAATAGTCAGATTTAAAAAAAGAAATATTTGATAAATAGTTAAATTCATCATCAGACAGCGCTAATGATTCCATTAATTTGACTTGATGTATTATTTCATCAACATATTGCCCCAATAAATCATCACTACGGCAACGAAACTGTGCAACTACTGTTGTATTTGGATAGTGATGAAATACAGCTTGCTGCATATGCAACTTATAAGCATCAGTATCTAATATTGATGTAATTATCGCTGGTAACATGTAAATTTAGTGCTATTACTTTAAATAAAATTCCGAAGATTATAGCAGAATAATAATGAAGATATAGATTAATTATGTAATAAGATTGTTTTTAATCGGTTATAATATGAAATAGCACAACATATAAATTGAGTACCAACCAAAAGGTCATAAAAATATGAATACAAAAACGCCTGAGTCGCAACCTATTGCCAAAAATCGTCTTGATTATAAAGCGTCTGATTTTACTATTACCAACATTGATCTTGATTTTGATTTAGCACCCGAAATAACAACCGTCACAGCTCGCAGCCGTGTTGTTAAAAAAAATAATGAAGCGGACAATTTAATTTTAGATGGTGAAGACCTTAAATTGATTTCTGTTAATATTGACGAACAACCATGGCATGATTATCAGATTACAGCAAGCGGGTTAATCATCCAAGGCGTTCCTACCGAATTTACCTTAACAATTGTTAATGAAATCAAACCAATTGATAATACAGCCCTTGAAGGTTTATATGTATCAGGCAATGCGCTTTGTACTCAATGTGAAGCAGAAGGATTCCGTCATATTACTTATTATCTTGACAGACCTGACGTTCTTGCATGCTTTTCAACACGTATTACCGCGAATAAACAACATTATCCTTATCTACTTTCGAACGGTAATCGCATAGCGCAAGGCGAACTTGCCGATGGACGTCATTGGGTACAATGGCAAGATCCTTTTCCAAAACCGGCTTACTTATTTGCATTAGTTGCTGGTGATTTTGATATTTTAAAAGATCAGTTTATCACGCAATCAAAACGGAAAGTTGATTTAGAAATTTACGTTGATAAAGGTAATTTAGATCGGTCGCAGTGGGCAATGACAAGCTTAAAAAATGCCATGCGTTGGGACGAAACACGTTTTGGGCTTGAATACGACTTAGATATCTTTATGATTGTAGCGGTTGATTTTTTCAATATGGGAGCAATGGAAAACAAAGGATTAAATATCTTTAATTCAAAATATGTGCTTGCCAAACCTCAAACAGCAACAGATGATGACTATCTAGGTATTGAAGGTGTAATTGGTCATGAATATTTTCACAACTGGACTGGTAATCGGGTAACCTGTCGCGACTGGTTCCAACTTAGTTTAAAAGAAGGATTAACTGTATTTCGAGATCAGGAATTTAGCGCTGATATGGGATCTCGTGCAATAAAACGCATTGAGGATGTCAAACTTTTGCGCACCGTTCAATTTGCCGAAGATGCTAGCCCAATGTCTCACCCTATTCGGCCTGAACAAGTAATAGAAATGAATAACTTTTACACAGTCACCGTGTATGAAAAAGGCGCTGAAGTTATTCGTATGATGCATACTTTATTAGGAGAAGATAAATTCCAAGCAGGGATGAAACTTTATTTTAAACGCCATGATGGTAGTGCCGCAACTTGTGATGATTTTGTTGCAGCCATGCAAGATGCCTCAGGTATCGATTTAACTCAATTTAAATTATGGTATAGCCAATCAGGAACACCTGAATTAACCGTTACCGATAATTATGACGAGAAAAATCAACAATATACTTTAACAGTAGAACAATATACACCAGCTACTCAAGATCAAGCACAAAAACAGGCTTTGCATATCCCACTTGATATCGAGTTATATCAACATAATGGTGAAATAATTCCACTACAATACCAAGGCAAACCTGTTCACCATGTTTTAAATTTAACAAAAAACAAACAACAATTTATCTTTGATAACGTAACTCAAAAACCAATCATTTCATTACTACGTGATTTTTCAGCACCTGTTAAGTTAACTTATGATTATCAAGATAATGATCTTATTTTCTTAATGCAACACGCTACTAACGCATTTAGCCGTTACGATGCAGCTCAAATGTTATTAGCAAAATATGTTCGCTTGAATGTGAAAAATTATCAAGAAAATCAAAATTTAATGTTGCCTGATTCAGTATTAGATGCATTTAGAGCCGTATTGTTATCAGAAAAAACTGACCCTTTCCTTATTGCACAAATATTAACCTTGCCATCTGAAAACGAGTTGGCAAATTTATTTACTGTGGTTGATCCAATTGCAATTCATCAAGTGCGTCTATTTTTGTTAACTCATTTTGCAAACGAACTTTATGATGAATTATTAGCCGTTTATCACCACAATAAAACATCACAATATCAAATTAAACATAACGATATTGCTAAGCGGTCACTTAAAAACTGTTGTTTAACTTTATTAGCTCATGCCGATGATAATTCGTACGCCAATACATTGGTTAACCAACAATATTATCAAGCAAATAATATGACTGATTGTTTAGCCGCCTTAAGTGTAGCTGTAAAAGCTGAACTTGATTGTCGAACTGAGTTATTGGCTAACTTTGATGACAAATGGCATCAAGATGGACTTGTTATGGACAAATGGTTAGCACTAAACGCAACAAGCCCAGAAAAGAATGTTCTTGCTACCGTGAAAAAATTATTAACTCACCGCTCATTTACACTCAGTAACCCAAATCGGATCCGTGCATTAATTGGAGCATTTGTAAATAATAACCCTGTGGCATTTCACGCTGAAGATGGCAGTGGTTATCAATTTTTAGTTGAGATTCTTACTGAGTTAAACCAAAAAAACCCGCAAGTTGCAGCAAGGCTTATCGATCCTCTAATTCGATTAAAACGTTATGACAAAAAGCGTCAACAACAAATGCAAAAAGCACTTGAAGCATTGCTAAAAATTGAAAATTTATCTAAAGATTTATTTGAAAAAATTAACAAGGCACTAGAAGACTAAGTAGGAAATAGCATCCTGCAATATCGTTGCAGGGTGCCATTAATAAATTTAAAATTAAAGTTTTATACTAAAACGTATAGTTTCCTGAAACTTTTTTACAATCACTTTAATAAGTTTTAAATAATGACAATAAAAGAAATCGCTCCCACAGAACTTGCACAAAAATTAAATCAGCAAAATAATCTATTTCTGCTCGATGTACGAGAACCCAATGAAATAGCCATTTGCAGTATTAGCAACGCAATTCATATTCCAATGAATATGATCCCTTTATATCTAGATAAAATCCCAGATGAAATCGATATTGTTATTTATTGTCATCACGGCAGACGTAGCCTAACTGTTGCTCATTATTTAGCAGAAAACGGGTTTGATCCTAACTTTCTCTATAATCTTACAGGGGGGATTGATGCTTGGGCGTTAACGGTTGATAAACAGATGATAAGGTACTAAAATGCCCGTAATAAAACGGGCGTTTCTTTATAACTTTACCTTGCTATTGCTTATTCTTGAGGCATCACCCAATAACCATTTTGGTTATGCGTTTTCATATAATCTTTAAATTGTTGAGATTGATAAATACGCTTCACATCTTGAGCCCATCGACTATTTTCGTTTCCTTCATTCACTACAACCATAATTTCTAAGTCAGGAATGATGGTTTCAGAAAGTAATGCTTTGTTCGAGTCAATATTAGCAGAATAAACAATGCTACCTGGAATTACCGCAAAATCTAATTCATTAAGCACTCTAGGGATATTGGCCGAATCCATTTCAATAATTTCAATACCTGCTATATTTTGAGCAATATCATTTTTATTAACAATAATAGGATTTGTATTATTTTTTAATTTTATCCAACCAGCTTTTTCCAGCAGATTATATGAACGAGCTGCATTAGAAGCATCTTGTGGAATAGCAACTTTTGCTCCTGAAAAAATTTGCGTTAATGAGGTGAACTTATGTGAAAATATTGCCGCAGGTACCGATGGTACATGTACAACTGGTTTTAAATTTGCTTTACGCTGGGCATTAAACACATTCATATAAGCTGTGTGCTGTGCAACGGTTAAATCAATACTACCTTCACTTAAAGCTACATCTGATTCAAGTAAATGCGGAAAATTCACTAATTTAACCTTATAACCTTCTGATTCAAGTATGGGTTTAACAGCTTCATTAAAAAGATCGTTATATGGACCTGGTGATACGCCCATGCTAATTTCTTTTTTTGTCTGATTATCGACTTGTTTAGACGAATTATCACAACCAATGGCCAAAAATGCTGAACTAGCAACGAAAGCGATTGATACGTATTTAAATATTTTTTGCTTGATAAACGCATTTTTCATTTCAGCTATCCTCTATAAACATTAAGCGTTAAAGCATAAAATACACTCTAGCACAGAAAAAAGCGTTCATTTATTCCAAGTAATTCTATCTTATAACTATATGGAATAAGATATAAAAAACGATTATTAGAGCAATAATTTAACCTGTGATACCGTTAGATACATTAATTATTGTCAATCTTTGAATATGCCAAACACCTACAAGAAATAATTTATCCAAATTGGCTAAGCAAGCACTTATTCAACTAAAAGAAAATAAATAGGCGATGAATAATGATTAAATTTGAACATGCCTCAAAACAATATGAAAGAAATGGCGTCACAACACAAGCTTTAAACGATATTAATTTAACCATCAGTAAAGGGGATATTTACGGCATTATTGGTTACAGTGGTGCAGGTAAAAGCACCTTAGTGCGCTTAATTAATTTTCTTGAAAAGCCAACTCAAGGCAATGTTATTATTCAAAATAAAGTATTAAATCAATTAACTAGTGCTGAATTACGTCAAATACGCCAAAAAATTGGTATGATTTTTCAGCATTTTAATTTGCTTGAATCAAAAACCGTATTTGAAAATATTGCTATTCCTTTAATTTTAATCAAAAAAGATAAACATTCGATTAAACAAAAAGTCTATGAACTTTTGGAATTTGTTGGATTAAGTGATAAAGCCAACAACTATCCCAAAGAGCTATCTGGTGGACAAAAACAGCGCATTGGTATCGCTCGGGCATTAGCCAACGATCCTGATATTTTATTATGCGATGAAGCAACTTCAGCACTTGATCCACAAACCACTCAAGCTATTTTAGATTTAATCAAAAAAATCAATCAAAAATATAAAATAACAGTCGTGTTAATTACTCACGAAATGCATGTAATTGAACAAATTTGCCATAAAGTTGCAGTAATGGAAAAAGGAAAAATTATAGAACAAGGTAACGTACTTGACGTATTTGGACAACCAAAACACCAAACTACTCAAAATTTTGTTAGCTCAGTGATCAACGATCAAATTCCAAATGGTGTTGTGGAAAATTTGTTAGAAATAGAAGGTAAAAAAGACAATATTAAATTATTTAAGCTCGAATTCTTAGGACGATCTGCGTCAGAACCCGTGATGAATTCACTTATACTGCAACAAAAAGTTATCGTCAATATTTTGTTTGCCCATATGTCAGAAATCGAAAAAACAGTTTTAGGTAGTATGTTTGTTCAACTAAAAGGTAACGATAGTAATATCAAAGAATCAGTACATTACTTACGTGAGTGCGGTGTGCAAGTCACTGAAATTAAACATTGGGAGATGAGTAAAAATGGAAATATTTAATACTATAATCGACTATTTGGTCTCTTTCTTTGCAACATCAGTAACCACTGAACAATTTGTTCAAGCATCCTATGACACCATGATTATGGTAGTTTTCTCCTTAATTTTAGGTTCATTAATCGGAATTCCACTTGGTATTTGCTTAGTTACAACAAGACCTTATGGACTATTAGAAAATCGTCGAGTGTTTCGTATTATCAACCCGATTATTAATATAGTTCGCTCATTGCCTTTTATTATTTTATTAGTTGCTATCCAACCTTTAACAAAGGCCATTGTAAATAGCTCTATTGGCACTATAGCAGCAATTGTTCCGTTAACATTTTATGTTGCTCCTTACATTGCTAGATTAGTTGAAAATTCATTACTTGACGTGAATAGTGGTATTATTGAAGCGGCTCAATCAATGGGAGCAACGCCAACACAAATTATTTGGTATTTTATGTTGCCAGAAGCATTTAGTTCTTTAATTTTAACTCTTACAACTGCGACCATAGGTTTAATTGGGGCTACGGCTATGGCTGGTGCCATTGGTGCTGGAGGTATTGGTGATTTAGCTGTGTCATACGGCTATCAACGTTTTGATAATACAGTCACTTATATTTGTGTGGTTATTCTAATTATCTTCATCCAATTGGTACAAAGTACAGGAAACTACTTAGCTCGTAAAGCAAGACACGAATAAAATTACCTATTGGTATCCTACATAAGTCTTCCTTAATATAAAAAGGAAAAGGTGTAGCTCTTTTTGACGGTTACCATAAATAACGTAATTTAGGGTTCTAACTTAAAAACTAAATAAGAAGCAAAATATTTAAAGTTAGTTATATCGTTAAATATAAATATTGGATAAGTTATCAACTTATTGAGCTTGTAAATAATCCATAAATAGACAATATCTTTAATTGATTTCCTTATTGAAAAATATCAAGTAGAATAAAAACAATCGTAATTTTGGTCGTGTAGGAAATCACTGTGACAAACACATTACAGCAAAATTTAGTCGAAATTCACGATATGTCATTTTATCGTGGAACGCGACCTATTTATAAAAATATGAGTTTGAATGTCCCTAAAGGAAAAGTGACAGCAATCATGGGACCTTCAGGTATAGGTAAAACCACACTACTAAGGCTCATTGGTGGACAATTAAAACCGCAGTCAGGAAAAATTTTATTTGATGGTGAAGACATTTCAAATATGTCTCGCGCCCGACTTTATGAAGTACGCAAACGCATGAGCATGTTATTCCAATCGGGGGCTTTATTTACTGATCTAAATGTATTTGATAATGTTGCCTATCCATTACGCGAACACTTCAAATTGCCTGAGCCAATATTGCATAATTTGGTCTTAATGAAATTACAAGCTGTTGGTTTACGAGGTGCCGCAAAAATGATGCCTTCGGAACTTTCAGGTGGTATGGCAAGGCGAGCAGCTTTAGCTCGATCTATTGCGCTTGATCCTGATCTAATTATGTTTGACGAACCTTTTGCGGGGCAAGACCCTATCTCAATGGGAGTTATTGTTAAACTGATATCTGAAATTAACCAATCATTAGGGTTAACCTGCATTGTTGTCAGCCACGATGTAAACGAAGTGTTAAGTATTGCCGATTATGCTTATATTGTTGCTGAGCAACATATTATTGCCGGTGGCACATCGCAACAATTGCGTGATAATGATGATTTACGAGTAAAACAGTTTCTTGACGGCTTGGCAGATGGTCCTGTGCCTTTTCATTATCCTGCTGAAGATTACAAATTAGACCTAAGCAGAGGTACAAAATAATGTTAAATTTACTGGCAAAATTAGGACAATGGATTATTAATATTATTGCGATGATAGGTCGTTCTTGCGTTATGCTTTTTGGGGCATTAATTGGTAAACCACAATTTAAAAAACAGTTTCCTTTACTGATTAAACAATTTTACTTTGTTGGCGTTCAATCCTTAACTATTATTATTGTATCAGGTCTTTTTATTGGCATGGTTTTGGCCTTACAAGGTTATTTTATTCTAACTACCTTTGGGGCCGAAGTAAGTTTAGGGATGATGGTTGCCCTTGCGCTACTTCGTGAGCTAGGTCCTGTTGTTGCAGGGCTACTTTTTGCTGGTCGTGCTGGCTCTGCTTTAACGGCTGAAATCGGTTTAATGAAAGCAACTGAACAATTATCAAGTTTAGAAATGATGGCAGTTGATCCATTAAGACGAATCATTGCGCCACGTTTTTGGGCTGGATTTTTTTGCATGCCGTTTCTAACAGCTATTTTTGTTGCAGTTGGCATTTTAGGTGGTATGTTGGTTGGTGTTGATTGGAAAGGTATTGATTCGGGATTTTTTTGGTCATCAATTCAAAGCAATGTAGATTGGTGGCACGACTTAGGAAACTGTTTTGTTAAAAGCTTTGCATTTGCCATTGCTAGCACTTGGATTGCACTGTTTAACGGTTATGATTGCGTACCAACATCAGAGGGAATTAGCCGAGCAACAACAAATACCGTTGTTTATTCATCATTAGTTATTTTGGGGTTAGATTTTATTTTAACCGCATTAATGTTTAGTCATTGAGGTCATAGAGATGAATCGTAAAGTTGAAATTACCGTTGGATTATTTATGTTGCTAGTTATTTGCTCAGTGCTATTTTTGTGTTTTAAAGTCACCGATCCAACATCATTTGCTAGCCATAGCACTTATCGGGTTTATGCTGTATTTGATAATATAGGAGGTTTAAAAGCACGTTCACCAATAAAAGTTGGTGGTGTGGTTATTGGGCGTATAAGTGATATTACTCTACACTCATCTGAACAAGATATATACAAACCTTATGTGACAATAGATATTGATGCACAATACAACAAAATTCCAAGCTCAAGTTCGCTTTCAATTAAAACATCCGGATTATTAGGCGAACAATTTATTGATATTAACCTTGGATTTGATCGAATGACTGAGTTTGATATTGATTCTGACGGCGTAGCCAACGCCGCTTTGCAAAAAAATAAAATTCCACCTTACTTTGAAGAAGGTTTTGTCATACATAATACTAAACCCGCAATGGTCATCGAAGATTTAATCGGTCAATTTATCTATGGCGTTGGCAACTCAAATAAAGATAAACAACAAGATACACAAAATAAAAATGACGAATAAGGAGTTCACATGTTAACAAAATTGAAACAAACGATTGTGTTAGTATTAGCTTTAGTATTTAGTACGATAGCATTTGCTGAAAATGATCCTTATAAAGAAATGCAAATTTCTGCTGATAAGCTTTTTAGCACTATGAATTCACAATCTGCGACATTAAAATCAAACCCTAACAAACTGAAAGAGATCGTAAGAACTGATTTATTACCTTATGTACAAGTAAAGTATGCTGGCGCATTAATTTTAGGTAATTATTATAAAAGTGCTACAGATGCGCAACGTAAAGCTTATTTCGCTGCTTTTGAAAACTATTTGGTACAAGCTTTTGCTCAAGCATTATCTATGTATAATGGCCAAACTTATCAAGTTGAATCACCAAAAGATTTAACAGGTAAAACGCTTATCTCTATTCGTGTTTTATTAAACCAACCTAATAAAAACCAACAACCATTGCGTATTGATTTCCAATGGCGTAAAAATTCAGTGACTGGCGAATGGAAAGCGTATGATTTAATTGCCGAAGGCGTTAGCATGATCACCACCAAACAAAATGAATGGTCAACTATTTTGCGTCGAGATGGTATTGATGCATTGACTAAACAATTAAATGAACTTTCAAATCGCAATATAGACCCAAACGCTAAACCAAAAGGCTAGTGATAATGTCGCGAATAAAAACAGAAAAACAACAAGAAGTATTGTGTTTACAAGGTGAACTTGATGTTCACTCTTTAAATGATTTATGGTCAACACAAAACTCCATTTTAAATGGTGTAAAATACATTGATGTAGCGCAACTCCCACGGGTTGATTCTTCAGGGCTCGCAACTTTAATTTATTTTTGCAATAAATATCATGTAAAGCTCAAAGGTATTAATCCCCAGCTACAAACATTAATTACCTTATATGATCTACAACCTGTAATTAATACTTAAAAAATGTTAACTTTTATACTAAAACACATGGTTTTTCTGAAAATTTTTGACAAAAGAGTCCTACATTTATATTAATGATGAGCATTACTAATGAATAAACAAGAAATTATAGACAAATTAAAAAGTTCGCTTGAACTTGATGATCTCCATGTTTTAACTGACGATGGAAGTCACTTTCAAGTTATTGCGGTGGGTGAAGTATTTGCCGATTTAAGTCGAGTAAAAAAACAACAAGCAATTTATGCTCCTTTGGCAGAATTTATTAATGATAACCGTATCCATGCGCTTTCTATAAAAACGTATACACCCACTGAATGGCAACGAGAACGCAAATTGATGGGATTATAACCATTTTTAGCATAATAATCCCTTGAATTAATTGTTTTCGCCACCATATTGTGTTTTATCGATAGACAACACCATTTGTATAAAGGTATCGCTACATGACAAATCCATTATTAACAGATGCACCATTACCCCTTTTTTCACAAATTAAACCCGAACATGTTTTGCCTGCTATACAAGAAACTTTAAAAAACTGCAGAAATACCATTGAAACAGTATTAAAGCAAAATAGCCAATATACTTGGGACAATTTAATTCAACCAATTGATGAGATGGATGAAAAGTTTACTCGGGCTTGGTCTCCGGTTAGTCATCTTAATTCAGTTAAAAATAGTCCCGAATTACGTGAAGCTTATGAAGCTTGTCTGCCATTACTATCTGAGTACAGTACATGGGTTGGGCAACATAGACCTTTATATCAAGCTTATAAGCAACTCAAAGAAAGCGAGCAATATGCTACTTTAACCAAAGCACAGAAAAAAGTGGTTGACAATTCATTACGTGATTTTGAATTATCTGGAATTGGCTTACCTGATGACAAACAGAAACGTTATGGTGAAATTGTCGCAAAATTATCCGAATTATCCTCAAAATATAGTAACAATGTGCTAGATGCCACCATGGGATGGTCAAAATTAATTACCGATATCAAAGAACTATCTGGCATGCCTGAAAGTGCGCTTTCTGCCGCAAAAGAACAGGCTAAATTAAAAGATAAAGAGGGTTGGTTACTAACCTTAGATATACCAAGTTATCTTCCCGTCATGACCTACTGTGATAATCGTGATTTACGATTTGAACTTTACCAAGCCTATAATACGCGTGCATCAGATCAAGGACCAAATGCAGGAAAATGGGATAATACTGATATCATTAAGCAAATTTTAGCATTACGTAATGAGCTTGCACAGTTATTAGGCTTTAATACTTATGCTGATAAATCGCTCGCAACAAAAATGGCAAAATCAACTATACAAGTGTTCGAATTTTTAAATGATTTAGCCACAAAAGCTAAACCTCAAGGTGAAAAAGAGTTAGCAGATCTTAAACGTTATGCTTATGAGTTTTTTGGCGCAAGTGACATCAAACCATGGGATATAGCTTATTATAGTGAAAAGCAAAAACAGCATTTGTACGCTATCAACGATGAAGAATTGCGTCCTTATTTCCCTCAACAACGAGTTATTAATGGTTTATTTGAAGTAGTGCATCGCATTTTTGGTATTACAGCCAAAGAGCGACAAGGCGTTGAAGTTTGGGATCCTGAAGTTAAATTTTATGATCTCTTTGCCGCAAATGGTGAGTTAAAAGGTAGTTTCTATCTTGATTTATATGCACGTGAACATAAGCGTGGTGGTGCTTGGATGGATGATTGTATTGGTCGTATGCGTTTTGCTGATGGTCATGTACAAAAACCCGTTGCTTATTTAACTTGTAACTTCAATCGCCCTGTTGGTGATAAACCAGCACTATTTACACACGACGAAGTCACAACCCTTTTCCATGAATTTGGTCATGGTTTACACCACATGTTAACCGAAATTGATACTTCGTCAGTTTCTGGTATTAATGGGGTGCCATGGGATGCTGTTGAATTACCAAGTCAATTTTTAGAAAACTGGTGCTGGCAACCTGAAGCGCTTGCATTCATATCTGGGCATTATCAAACTGGTGAACCGCTACCAACTGATATGTTAGAAAAGATGCTAGATGCTAAAAACTATCAAGCAGCACTATTTATTTTACGCCAATTGGAATTTGGTCTTTTTGACTTTAAATTACATACACAAAAAGATCCTGATATATTAAATACATTGGCTGAAATAAGAAAGCAAGTTGCTGTTGTTCCTACCGTTGAATGGGGAAGATTTCCACACGCATTTAGCCATATCTTTGCTGGTGGTTATGCTGCAGGGTATTATAGCTATTTATGGGCAGAAGTATTATCTGCTGATGCATTTTCACGTTTTGAAGAAGAAGGTATTTTCAACGCTAAAACAGGCAATGCATTTCTTGATAACATCTTGTCACAAGGTGGTAGCGATGAGCCTATGACATTATTTAAAAACTTCCGAGGCCGTGAACCTCAACTTGAAGCATTACTTCGTCATTATGGTATCCACTAATTCTAACTTTGCTCAGCTAAAATTATTAGCTGAGCAGTGGTTATCCACACATGCTGATCTTCCATTCGCTCTTGTTACCCAAAACAATCAACTTGAGTTACAAAAAACTGACGAACCAAAACTAGGGGCAATATGCGTAAACTTTGTTTCTGGAACAATGGCTCATCGTCGCCAATTTGGTGGTGGACGTGGCGAAGCAATTGCTAAAGCAGTAGGTATCAAAGGTGAGTATTTACCTACAGTTCTTGATACCACAGCAGGGCTTGGTCGAGATGCATTTGTTTTAGCATCAATCGGTTGCCATGTCACTATGTTTGAAAGACATCCTGTCGTTGCTGCATTGCTAGAAGATGGCTTGCAGCGTGCCTACAAAGATCCCCAAATCGGTAGTTGGCTTGAGCAACAGTTACGTTTAATTTATCATTCAAGCATTGAGGGATTGAGTACTTACCCTGAAAAACCTGATGTTATTTATCTCGATCCAATGTTTCCACATCGACCAAAAAGTGCACTTGTCAAAAAAGAGATGCGCATTTTTCAACAATTAGTGGGCAGTGATAATGATGCAGATAGCCTATTAGAACCAGCAAGAAAATTAGCAAAAAAACGGGTTGTAGTAAAAAGACCCGATTATGCACCGTTTTTAGCTAATCAAAAACCGACGGTTGAAATTAAAACTAAAAATCACCGTTTTGATATATACACACCTCTAGAGTAATACAAGGATATTGTTTAAATTATGCGATTAGATAAATTTCTCGCTCATCACTTAGGCGCTAGCCGCACTATTGTAACTAAAGAACTCAAGGCTAAAAAGGTGACTGTCGATGGTGAAATTATAAAATCAGGTGCTTATCAATTATCACCAGAGCAGATTGTTCAATATGATGGTTACCAAATTGAGCAAGTTACAGCTCAACGCTATTTCATGCTCAACAAACCACAAGGCTATGTCTGCTCGACTGACGATCCTGACCACCCTACTATACTTTATTTTATTGATGAACCGATGCCTGAAAAATTACATGCAGCAGGTAGACTTGATCTTGATACTACAGGACTTGTTCTGCTTACTGATGATGGTAAGTGGTCACACCGTATTACATCACCCAAACATCATTGCAAAAAAGTCTATGCCGTCACGGTTGAACAGCCATTATGTATTGAACTGATTGATATATTTAAAAATGGTATCCAATTAAAAAATGAGAAATCACTTACCAAACCAGCTGAATTAAATATTATTGATGACTTTCATGCTGAATTGACCATTAGCGAAGGACGATATCATCAAGTTAAACGTATGTTTGCAGCAGTTAATAACCATGTTGTTCAATTGCATCGCAAACAAATAGGTAAGGTAATTGTTGATATCCCAGAAGGAGAATATCGACCGCTAACACAAACAGAGATAGAATCATTTGGTTAACATCTAATAATTTATAACTAAAAAGCAGAACGCTTCGAAATAATATTCGTTTTCTATTGCGAGCTGCTTTAAACTACTTTTATTATCTATATTGATATACACTTTATATAATAAAATTCGATTTTTCGTACGAGCTTAATCGGTATATATTGTGTCGATTTTAGTTTTCTTTCCATACTGCTTCAACAATGCTTGAAAATAGCTCCACTAAATGATCTATAGTAGGTAAAACATTATTATGTAATTTTAGTGCAGTGAAACTTTTTTCAGCATAAAAATGTTAAAAAAAGATAATAACAATATTTTATCTAAAACAACATAATACTTAATATTTTCTTGTTAGCTATTGCATAATAACCCAACAATAAATTTGGTTTTAAGTGGTATTCTCTCTTTGAGCAGAAGCTTTTTATGATAAAATGCCAACAAATTTAATAAAGATAGTATTTAGGTACGTGTTTGAAAAAGCCAAAAATTACAAAAAAGCAGATTATTTTCCAATTTATCCTAATTACAATGGTAGGATTATCTATTTGCTTATTCTTATCACAGTTTTCATACAATACATCAGATCCAGGCTGGTCTCGTACAGCTTGGCACTCGCCAATTAGTAATTTTGGTGGCTACTTAGGTGCTTATGCTAGCGATATTTTTTTTCAATTTTTTGGTTTTATTGCTTATAGCTTACCCTTTATAATTATATTTATATGTTCGCAATTATCAGTACATTTTTATAAACATGCTAATGATCCTGTTAACTATTTCAGCATATCCTTTCGGATTATAGGTGTTTTAGCTTTTATATTTAGTTCTACCGGTTTTTTTTCATTAAATATCCGTGATGCTGAACAATTTGGGGCGGGGGGGTATCTCGGCGCAATAGTAGTTGAAAATCTTTTGCCACTTATGAATAACTTCATTCTGTCACTGGTTTTACTTGGCATTTGTTTAGCATGCGTCACTTTATTAACAGGATTATCATGGATTAATTTAATTGAAAAGTTAGGTGCTTTTGTCATGATATTATTAGCCCCAATCAGGTGGCTACTTTCATCGAAAAAAACGAATCAAACCAATAAAACATCTATAAAAGAAAATGAAGAACAGCGGATCACCATTCCTCTTGAAAAAGAAAATATTGATTCAGAATTATCTACCAATAAAAAAGCAAAGTTTGAAACTACCGCTTATAAAAATGATAATACTTTAAATAATTCGGCTATGATTGATCCTGCTCTTTCTGAAACATCAAGATCAAGTGAAGAAGATAAGGAATTAATCGATACCACAACAGAACTACTTGAATCATGTGAACAATCACCGACACATCAGCCGTTAAACATTAACACAATCAAAAAAGAAATTGATCCTAGTGAAATATTATCTCGCTTAGAATCAATTATTAAAAATATGGATTCGCATAATGTTACGCAAACGCAAGATCAATCATTATCCTCATCTATAGAGCAAATCAAACAAATAATTCAACACAATACATCAGAGGAAAAATCTTTTTCTGAAGAATCTGAAAAATATAAAATTTCTGATGCTCCAAGTAAGTCTTTATTTACGTTGTCACATCACGAATCCGAAATAAAATTAAATAATACGCCAGTACCATTGGAACCAGTTGAAGAAATATCAGCAATAGAAAATGAGTTGCCGTTTATACAAGAAGAAAATATTTTTAATGAGATTATTGAGACAAAAGAAGAACAAGAATACGTTGATACTGAAGCATTAAAAAAAGCAAATCCGGTAATTGACGACATTCAAACTCTATCCTCTTTTGAGTCGGGCAGTGAAGATAGCTTAATTCATCCATTATTAAAACGTGATAATAAACCTTTACCCAAACCAACAACACCGTTACCTTCTTTAAATTTATTAACAGCACCATCTACAACTCGAATTGAAGTAGATCATGCCGTATTAAATACAATGTCTGAGCTTATTGAAAAAAGTTTGTCTGATTATCGTGTTAAAGCTAAAGTAGTTGATTACATGCCTGGACCAGTTATTACACGATTTGAAATCGAACTAGCTCCTGGCATTAAAGCTGCCCGTATTTCAACATTGGATCGAGATTTGGCCCGTTCACTATCTATGCCTTCTGTACGTGTGGTTGAAGTCATTCCAGGAAAACCTTATGTTGGTATTGAATTACCAAATAAAAATCGACAAACTGTCTACTTCAGAGAAGTTTTAGATAGCCCACAATTTAAAAATGCTCAATCACCACTTACTGTTGTATTAGGTAAAGATATAGCAGGTCAATCAGTAGTTGCTGATTTAGCCAAGATGCCACATTTATTAGTTGCTGGTACTACTGGTTCTGGTAAATCGGTTGGTGTAAATGCCATGATCTTAAGCATTTTATATAAATCGCAACCTGAAGATGTCAGGTTTATTATGATTGACCCAAAAATGCTTGAACTCTCTATTTATGAAGGCATACCACACCTGTTAACTCAAGTAGTTACCGATATGAAAGATGCAGCTAACGCCTTAAATTGGTGTGTAAATGAAATGGAACGTCGCTATCGTCTCATGTCGGCATTAGGTGTACGTAATATTGCTGGCTATAACGAAAAGATTAAGCAAGCCGAAGAAATGGGTAGACCTATTCCTGATCCACTTTGGAAACCAACCGATAGCATGGATCTTAATATGCCGACTCTGGAAAAACTTCCATATATTGTCGTCATGGTGGATGAGTTTGCTGATCTAATTATGGCTGTAGGCAAAAAAGTAGAAGAACTAATTGCACGGCTTGCTCAAAAAGCGCGAGCAGCAGGTATTCATCTAGTCCTAGCTACACAGCGCCCATCGGTGGATGTCATTACGGGCTTAATCAAAGCAAATATACCAACTCGTATCGCTTTTACCGTATCAAGTAAAATTGATTCTCGTACTATTTTAGATCAAATGGGAGCAGAATCATTACTTGGTATGGGGGATATGCTTTATTTAGCCCCTAATAGCTCCATTCCAATTCGTGTTCACGGTGCATTTGTACGAGATGAAGAGGTTCACGCTGTAGTACAAGATTGGAAAGCACGCGGAATACCTAAATATATTGAAAATGTCACTGTTTCCTCTGATGATAGTGATAATAGTGGTTCAAATATGCTAGAGGAAGAGCTCGATCCACTTTTCGATCAAGTGGTGGCTTTTGTAGTTGAAACACGAAGAGCTTCTATCTCTAGTGTGCAACGGAAATTTCGTATCGGTTATAATAGAGCAGCTCGAATTGTCGAACAAATGGAAGTTGAAGGAATTATTAGCCCCCCTAGTCATAATGGTAATAGAGAAGTTCTGGCTACACCATCGCATAGCGATTATTGATTTTAATGTATTAAGACTGGCCATTTCTTTTAAACCTATAAATTGGCAATCTTTATATTAAGCATTACTAAAATCTATTATATATCTTACAAATAGGTAACCATTAATAATGAGTGATTATTCACAACAAATAGCATTGTTAGAATTAGAACTCAACAATGATCACAATCGATGTTTGCATGCACAATTAGCGATAAGAGCATTAATAAAAGAGATCTGTTTATCACCCAAGCCTGGATTGGTTGATATGAATAATAGTGGTGCACATAATGATATGGACTTTGAAACTTTTGTGCAAAGCATTAAAGCTATTTGCGTCTGGTTTGAGCGTTTTTATCAATATGGTAAGATATCGGCTCAGTTGAACAATCAACAGTTCTTAGCTGGTATTAGACCTATTGGTATTCAATGCGAGCAAGCTATGTTTAGTGCGACAAATCAAGTAAACACACATAAAGGTGGCATTTTTGCTTTTGGATTATTACTTGGTGCAATTGGTAAATTAGAACAGTTAAACTTGCCAATCAACATTAAAAATATTTGTGGTCAAGTTTCTACTATTTGCCAAGGGATTGTCGCCAATGAGTTAAAAAAAAATAATCGTCCATGCTCTGTTGGAGAAAAATTATTTAAACTTCATCACTTTTCTGGTGCAAGAGGAGAAGCTGAGTCAGGATATGCGACTGTTCGAAATATTTCATTGCCTATCTTTCAAACCATGCAAAAGAGTGGTTATGATGAAAAAACAAGTTTATTGCAAGCACTATTATATCTATTAGCCTATAATCAAGATACTAATTTAGTTTCAAGAGGTGGAATCGATGGTTTAGATTTTGTTCAAAAACAGGCAAAACAACTCATTTTACAAGGTGGTATTACACACCCAAATGGATTACAAAATTTAAATAAGTTTGATAATGAGCTAATAAAGCGCAACCTAAGCCCAGGGGGTTCTGCCGATTTAATTGCAATTACGTGGTTCTTATCTCACTACTAACCAATCAAAATAACAAATAATTACTAACGATTATTTTTTGATTCCATTCAACAATTATTCCTTTTAATAATAGCTTTTTAATTTAGTCAGTTAAAAGATGATGCTTTATTTTCTTAAAAGAGCATCATAATAAATCTAAGGTTAAGAGAGATTATCCAAGAAAATTTTTATCCCCACTCTATTTATCCATTGTTATTTCGTCTAGAGATAAACTAAAACTTGGAACAAATACTTCTAAAAAATAATTCATTTCAGGACTGTTACGCTCTGATAATGTCTTTTTTAAACGCTGTTCTGCTAATTTAAATTCATTATTACCGGCACTTAATTCTTCAATTGTTTTTAGATAAGCACATAATACATCTGCTTGTTTTACTATACTCTTTTCAAACTCACCATAATAATCATCATCAATAAGTGTTCTAAAATCATCTTGTAGTTCTTTTGGAAGCATATTAATTAACTTATTTTGTGCAATTTTTTCAATCTTTTTATATTCAACTGTTATTTGTGGATTGTAATATTTCGTAGGAGTTGGAAGATCGCCAGTAATAACTTCTGATACATCATGATACATTGCTAATAAAGCTACCCTTTCCGGATTTATCTTACCATTAAATCGTTTATTTTTAATAATTGCTAAGGCGTGAGCAACAAAAGCAACTTGAAGGCTATGCTCTGACACATTCTCAGTCCTTACATTGCGCATTAAAGGCCAACGGTTAATCAATTTTAATCGTGATAAATGAGCAAAAAAATGACTATTATTCATGCTAGTTTCTCTTTAACAATAAAATAAAAACGCTCCCATTAGAAATGGAAGCGTTTATAAATAATAATTAATCGAAAAGGTTATGCTAAAACAAGCTGCTGAGTCCCCAATGCAAGAGGAACAGCCTGCTCATCAGTGAATGTCACATACTCCCATGCATCTTGTTTCGCTAATAATGCTTGCAATAATAGATTATTTAGTGCATGCCCAGACTTATAACAAACTACCTCACCGATCATATTATGACCTACCATGTATAAATCACCGATTGTATCGAGCATTTTATGACGCACAAACTCATCTTCAAAACGTAAACCATCTTCATTTAAAACTTTATAATCATCAACAACAATAGCACAATCTAAACTACCACCAAGACACAAACCTTTTGATTGTAATGCTTCAATATCGCGCATAAAACCAAATGTTCTCGCTCTACTTATTTGACGAATAAACGATTCAGATGAAAAATCTAACTGGTAGCGTTGTGAACTGCTATCAATAGCTGGATGATGGAAATCAATAGTAAAATCTAACCTAAATCCACTATAAGGTCTAACTTCGGCCCACTTATCGCCATTTTCAACACGGACAGTTTCTTTAATACGTAAAAATCTTTTAGGTGCATTTTGCTCAATAATACCTGCATCAAACAATAAATATACAAATGGGCTTGCACTTCCATCCATAATTGGAATTTCTGGTGCGTTTACCTCAATAATAATATTATCGATACCAAGCCCAGCTAATGCAGAATTAATATGTTCAACAGTCGAGATTCGAACGTTATCTTCATTCACCAGACAGGTACAAAGCATGGTATCACGCACTGATTTTGCATCAACTGGAAAATCGACGTATGGGTTTAAATCAGTACGTCGATAAATAACACCTGTGTTTTCAGGTGCAGGACGCAACGTCAAAGTAACTTTCTTGCCAGTATGAAGACCAACACCAGTTGCTTGAATTGTCTTTTTTAATGTTCTTTGTTTCACTTGGCACCTACTATTTTTATTTGTTTCTATTGATATAAGACAATAAAAATCCAAATAAGTTCACTCTTAATTCGCTTGCTTACGAATAAAAGCAGGAATATCTAAAATTTTATTTTCTTCAAGAGGTGAAATTGATTGTTCATTCACCACTTTAGCTAATTTCTCTTCTTGTTTTCCCAAAGTATTACTTTGGCCAAATAATGAGTTTTGTTGAATCGGCTTAGTGATTTTTGCTTCTGGGCGTTTATCCATTCCAATACCTGTTGCAACCACCGTTACACGAATTTCATCTGACATATCAGGATCGAAAGTTGTTCCAACGACAACTGTTGCATTATCGGACGCAAAAGCTCTAACAGTACTACCTACGGTTTCAAATTCTTCCAAACCTAAATCTAAACCAGCGGTTACATTAACCAATACACCTCGAGCACCGGATAAATCAATATCTTCAAGTAATGGGCTTGAAATTGCCATTTCAGCTGCTTCTTCAGCTCTATTATCACCACTTGCGCGACCAGACCCCATCATAGCATACCCCATTTCAGACATCACTGTTCTAACATCAGCAAAGTCTACGTTTATATGACCTGGTTTAGTAATCAACTCAGCTATGCCTTGCACCGCACCTTTTAGAACCCCATTTGCAGCAGCAAAAGCGTCAAGTAATTTAACACCGCGACCTAAAACTTTAAGCAATTTATCATTTGGAATAGTAATCAGTGAATCAACGTGTTTTGCTAATTCAGCAATACCTTGTTCAGCGAAAGCCATTCGTTTTTTACCTTCAAAACCAAAAGGTTTTGTGACGACAGCCACCGTTAAAATACCTAATTCTTTTGCTATTTCAGCAACTACAGGAGCTGCACCAGTGCCTGTGCCCCCCCCCATTCCTGCAGCGATGAAAACCATATCCGCACCTTCAATTGCGCTGCGAATAACCTCTCGATCTTCTTCTGCTGAGTTCCTACCCACCTCAGGATTAGCTCCTGCACCAAGTCCTTTAGTAACGTTAGTGCCGATCTGGATAGTTTGACTTACCTTAATTCTTTTTAATGCTTGTGCATCAGTATTTGCTGCAAAAAATTCAACACCTTCAATATGCTCAGCAATCATATGTTCGACAGCATTACCGCCACCACCACCGACACCAATAACTTTAATGACTGCTGCTGGTTCATCATCTGCAACCATAGGCTCAAACATAACTTATCTCCAAATATACAATCTGAGAACATTGTACAGATAGCCGCCAACAATGTCCACGAAGTTCTTGAAATATATTAGCTAAAATTCTTTTTTAAACCAACCGGTCAATCGTTTAGCTATCCCTTTTAATGATGACTTGCTATTATCTTTGCTATCATCATTTAATAAACTTTGTTTTCCGTAATGCAATAATCCTACTGTTGTTGAACAATAAGGCTTTTGTACATAATCGGTTAATCCTGAAATATTCAGTGGTTGTCCAATACGGACTTGATTTTGAAAAACTTTTTCAGCACATTGAACCATCCCTTTTATTTGCGCTGCACCACCAGTTAAAACTATTCCTGCAGCTAATTGATATTTTATATTTTGCTTTTTAAGCTCATCTTGAAGCGTTAATAATTCTTTTTGCACTAATGACAATAATTCTGAATAACGAGGTTCAATAACGTCTGCAAGAGTTTGACGTTGTAATGAACGTGATGGCCTTCCTCCTACACTTGGAACATCAATAACTTCATCTTTACCAATTAAAGAACCAACAGCACAACCATAACGAATTTTAATATTTTCAGCATCCATCGGTGGAGCACCAAATGCATAAGCAATGTCACTAGTAACAACATTACCTGCATAAGGGATTACAACAGAATGACGTAAGGCACCGCCAGTATAAACTGTTACATCCATGGTTCCACCACCGATATCAATAACACATACTCCTAACTCTTTTTCATCATCCGTTAAAACAGCATAACTTGAAGCCAATCCAGAAAAAATAAGTTGATCCACTTTCAAACCGCAACGTTCTACTGCTTTCACAATATTTCTTGCCATATCATTATGACAAGTAATTAAATGCACTTTGGCCTTCATGCGAACACCTGACAAACCTATCGGATTTTTAATTCCTTCTTGTAAATCTATGGAATATTCTTGTGCAATAACATGTAATATACGATGTTCATCTAAAATTCTAACAGATTTCGCAGTATGGACTACATTTTCAACATCTTCAGTAGTGACTTCTTCATCAGCTATCGGTACCATACCTATTTCATTTTGGCAACGAATGTGTTTACCTGAAAGGCTTAAATAAACAGAAGATATCTGACAATCGGCCATTAATTCCGCTTGATCGATTGCTCGCTGAATTGATTTAACTACTGACTCTAAATCATTTACGCCACCTTTATCAACACCTTTAGACGGACAATGACCAACGCCGATAATATTGATAATACCATCGGGGAGAACTTCGCCAACAAGAGCGAGAACTTTAGATGTACCCACTTCTAGTCCAACGACCAATTTTTTTTCAGTTACTTTCATATTTCAGCCTTAATTTATTCCCTTCTGCAGCATTTTTTCTCTCTTTACTGAAATGCCATTCTCATAACGTAAATCAGCGACCGTTATTCTTTCATCTGCTGGTATTCTTAACTGTATTTCAGGAAATAATTTAATAAATTGTTGATAACGTTGTTCAATATTTTCATTACCTAACATCAATTTTAATTCCTGAGCTTCCTCGCAAAAATCACCTATGCATTGTTTCACTATCAATTGCCATGCATTTCTTTCATCCGCTATGGCCGCTTTAATATGCAAAACCAGTTGGTTGCTAGCTAATTTTTTGGAAATATCATTTAATTTGACATAAGTCTCTAATACAGGCTTTGCTTTGCCTTCTGGACCATAAAGCCTTGGTAATTCTAATTCAGAAATACGATCTAGTGGTACGCTAAACACATTTCCATTGTTATCAAGTAAAAATAAATCATTCCAATAAAATGCAGGTTTATATTCTTCTATATATACAATTAATCTATCAGGCCACTGTTTACGTACACTAACCTGTTTAACCCAGGGAAATCTTAGTATTTCTTGTTGTATATCGTTTACATCCTGACCTATATAAGTATTGGGTAACCCCAATCCGAGTATAGCCTCTCTAAGATCATCTTCTGACGTATAAGTATGTTCACCACTTAACGTCAATTGTGATAATACCATCTGCTCTGGATCATCCATCCAATCTTTAACACTTTGAACAATCCAAACACTAATAAAAATAATCATAATAAAGAACAAAAAGCCTATCAGTTGTTCAGTATTACAAAAAATAAGCAGCCGCCTTCTATTTTTATCTTCTCGTCTATGTGCCGCCTGCCTAACTTGTTTCATAAATAAAGTTAATTATAGAGTTGCCAAATTTAAGATTCTAGCTACAAGTTCATTAAATGACCACCCATATTGTTTTGCTGCCATTGGTACTAAACTATGATTGGTCATGCCCGGTGCTGTATTAACTTCAAGCAAATACGGATTTTCATTAGCATCAAACATAACATCTACCCGTCCCCAACCTCTGCATCCTACGGCCTTATAAGCATCTAGTGCTAATTTACGAATCTCTTGTTCTTTGTTATCAGGTAATCCACTTGGGCAAAAGTATTGCGTTGAGTTCGATAGATACTTTGCATCATAATTATAAAATTCGGCAGTGGGTTTAATACGAATTGTAGGTAAAACTTCTTCACCTACAATTGCTACTGTAAATTCTGGTCCAGCTAAAAATGACTCAATCATAACCGCATCATCATATTGAAACGCAATGCCAATGGCAGTTTTTAACTCAGATGCTTCATTAACCCGAGCCATACCTACACTAGAACCTTCATGAATTGGTTTTACAAACAAAGGAAATCCAAGTTGCCTTACAATAGCATCAATATCAATCATCTGCGATTTATTAATCATAACATAATCAGCAACAGGTAGACCAAGTGCTTTCCAAATTAACTTTGTTTTTAGCTTATCCATAGTCAGTGATGATGAAAGAATATCACTACCTGTATAAGGAATGTTTTGATAAGTCAAGATTGATTGAACAATACCATCTTCACCACCACGTCCATGTAAAATAATAAATGCTTTTGTATACCCTTCTTTTTTTAATTGTGTAATAGAGTGATCTTTAGTATCAATAAGATGTGCATTAATACCATTTGCCAATAATCCTGCATGTACAGCTTTACCTGATTTGAGTGAAACTTCTCGCTCGGCAGATGTTCCGCCATACAATACTGCAACTTTATCAACCACCATTATAAATCCTCTCTCGAAAATAATTCAATGTTGGCCAACTGGCGAGCAATACGACCAACACTTCCAGCACCTTGTGTTAACAACAGATCTCCACCTTTTAATATTTCTTTCATTATTTGAGGCAAAAAATCTAAATCAGAAACATAAATTGGGTCAACTTTACCTCGATTACGAATAGATCGACATAAAGAACGGCTATCAGCACCTGTAATAAGTTGTTCACCTGCAGAATAAACATCTAACATTACCAATGCATCTACTTGTGAAAGCACTTGCGCAAAGTCATCAAATAAATCACGAGTTCGAGTATATCGATGAGGTTGAAATAACATCACTAAGCGACGATCGGGCCAACCATTTCTTGCTGCTTGGATTGTTGCATTAACTTCACTTGGGTGATGGCCATAATCATCAATCATCATAATATCTTGACCACTTACATGAGGAAAGATACCTAATAGATCAAAACGGCGACTTGTACCAGCAAATTTAGCCAATGCTTGGACAATTGGTTCATCATCAATACCATCTTCAGTTGCAGCAACAATGGCTGCAACTGAATTTAAGGCATTATGTTTTCCTGGTGCATTTAATTCTATATGCAAGTCGTTATGACCTGGGCGACAAACAGTGTAATAACTCATACCTCGTTCTTGACGATAATTTTTTATAACAACATCGGCATTTTCATTAAAACCATAGGTGATAATTTTACGACCAACAATAGGTAATAATTCACGATTAATTGGGTCGTCATAACACATTATTGCTAGTCCATAAAAAGGAAGATTGTGTAAGAAAGAGATAAATGTTTGTTTTAAGTTTTCAATATTACCTTGATAGGTATCCATATGATCAGCTTCAATATTGGTAACAATAGACACCATAGGTTGTAAATGTAGAAATGATGCATCACTTTCATCGGCTTCAGCAATAAAATAACGACTACTACCTAATTTAGCATGAGTTCCCGCGGCTTTAACTAAACCTCCATTTACAAATGTCGGATCAAATTTTGCTTCAGCATAAATAGCGGTAACCATGGCGGTTGTTGTTGTCTTACCATGTGTTCCGGCAATTGCTATACCATAACGAAAACGCATCAACTCAGCAAGCATTTCAGCTCGTTGAATAACAGGTATGCGTGCTTCACGAGCAGCAACTACTTCAATGTTATCTTGTGAAATAGCAGATGAGATAACAACAACACTAGCATTAAGTATATTTTCAGCTGCATGGCCAATAATAATTTTAGCACCTAACGTTTCTAAATGTTGAGTAACTGCATTTTCTAAGATATCCGAGCCGCTTATTTTGTAACCTTCATTAGCAAGAACTTCAGCAATCCCCCCCATACCTGCACCGCCGATCCCCACAAAGTGGATATGTCTGACACGTTTCATTTCGGGAATAATTGTTCTTAACTCAACTAATTCCTTTGTATCCACCATTTAACCCCTAAATATTTTGTTATTGTTTAATAATGTTTAGTTTTATTTTTTTTTAAAGCTTTTCTAAATTATTATTAACTGTTTTTTCTGTAATTAATATTATTTTTACCTATACATTAACCTAATCTATAATAAATTGAAAAGATTATTACATAAAGTTATATCAAAAACTAATTATTTTATCACTGATTTAAGTGTTTCTGCCACTCTTTCTGTTGAATTTACAATAGATAAACTTTTAGCTTTAATCGCCATTTCACTTAACTTTTCATAACTTAATTTTAACAATATATTTGATAATGATTTCACATTAAAATCAGGTTGTTCTATAATTTCTGCTGCGCCTATATCTGCTAAAGGTTTTGCGTTCCAGTATTGCTGGCGATCTTTGTGCATAAATGGAACAAAAATAGCGCCAATCCCAACAGTTTCTATTTCACTAACTGTTAATGCCCCACTTCGACAAATTACAATATCGGCCCAATTGTAAGCTTCTGCTACATCAGTAATAAATTCAGTAACTTTATTATTTGTCATATCACAGTGTTGATAAGCTTGTATTACAGATTCAAACATACTTTTACCCGTTTGATGCCAAACAACATATTTGTCAGATAATTCTGTTATCACTTGAGGAACAACATCGTTAATAATTCTGGCTCCTTGGCTACCTCCCATGACGAGTATTCTTATTGGTCTTTCTGAATCTTTAAATCTTATTTCAGGCGGTGCCATTGTTAATAGATCACTACGAACAGGATTTCCTACAACTTCTGCATTAGGAAACGCAGTAGGAAATGCTTGTAAAACTTTAGTCGCAATTTTTGCCAACCATTTATTTGTTAAGCCTGCAACGCCATTTTGCTCATGTAATACTATAGGGATTCCCAGTGTTTTAGCTGCAATTCCACCAGGACCAGAAACATACCCTCCCATGCCTAAAACAACATCAGGAGCATAAGTTTTTAAAATTCTTCGCGCTTGTAAAACCGCTTTTAGAATTTTATAAGGGGCTTTAAATAAACTCTTAATACCCTTTCCGCGTAAACCCGATATCTCGATAAAATCGATTTCAATACCATTTTCAGGAACAAGATGTGCTTCCATTCTGTCCGCAGTACCAAGCCATCTAACCTCCCAACCTTGTTTCATTAAATAATGCGCAACAGCAATACCAGGGAATACATGTCCTCCAGTTCCACCTGCCATAATTAATAATTTCCTCATTATTTTATTGACCTCATTCTTGCTTGCGCTTGTCTTTGTCTAAATTCAAAATCTATTCTAAGTAATATTGCAACGGCAATACTCATTACAATAAGGCTTGAACCACCATAACTAATAAATGGTAATGTTAAACCTTTAGTTGGTAACATACCCGATGTTACCCCAACATTAACGAAAGTTTGGAAACCAAACCAAATACCTATTTCACAAGCTAAATAACCTGAAAATAGCGAACCATCATTTAAAGCACGATAACCAATCGCCATTGCTTTAAATGTCAAAAAGAACAGTAAAGACAGCAATGCTGCCACACCAACATAACCATATTCTTCAGAAATAATTGAAAAAATAAAGTCAGTATGGCATTCCGGTAAGTAACCTAATTTTAATATTGAATTCCCCATACCTTGCCCAGTTATACCACCACTACCAATAGCCATTAAAGAGGCAACTAATTGATAGCCCGATCCAGTTGCATCTTTCCAAGGATCAAGAAATGTTAGTAAGCGAGTTAGACGATAAGCTTCATATAAAATTAGACAAATCACTGCACCAACACCCGTTAATAAAATAGCAATAAATTGCCACAATTGAGCACCAGCAATAAATAAAATACCAATTGTAACCATGAATAAAACAATGACTGTGCCTAAATCAGGTTGTCTCAGTAACAAAATTGAAAGGATTGCCATAACAACCATTGGTTTAAAAAAACCCCAAAAGCCACTTTGTACTTCATCTGATTTACGCGACAAATACCCAGCTAAAAATAAAAATAGTGCTAATTTTGAAAGTTCTGCAGGTTGAAAATTAAAAACGCCTAATGGTATCCAGCGAGAAGCACCATTAATTGAAGAACCGATACCTAAGACAACGACTAACATAATAATCGCGATAATTAATAGCACTGTGCCAAATTGTTGCCAGCGCTGTATTGGAATATATAAAGTTATAAACATTAAAAAACTTGATATACCAAGCTGAATAAGTTGGCGCTGAGTATAAAAAAACGGATTACTTTCACTAAATGACATTGATGAAGATGTCACCATAATTAATCCTATTATCATTAATCCTAGTATGGTCCAAAGTAGATCATTATCAAATGGTATATGTGGATTAACTTGTTTTTTTATCCATAAAAATGTCATTTCGTGCTCCTTTGCGTAAATTGCTTAGCAAGTTGTACAAACTGTTTTCCACGTTCAATATAATTTTTAAATTGATCTAAACTGGCACATGCAGGCGAAAGTAAAACAACATCATTTGAAACAACTTTTTTAGCAATAATTTGCACTGCCTCAGAAAGCGTTTCCGTAACCGTTGTAACATTAGGTGCTAACTTAGCAAGTATAAAGCGATCGCGTCCAAAACAGAAAATTTTAAGATTTCTTTTCTTAAAATAGGGGACTAATGATTTAAAATCAGCAGATTTCCCATCACCACCCAATAATAAAAATAATGTACCATTGCAAACGATACTCTTTAACGCAGCTTCAGTACTACCCACATTAGTTGCTTTAGAATCATTAATCCATTTCACACCATTTTGTTCAAACACCAATTCGAAACGATGAGGTAATCCACGAAAATTAGCTATTGTTGCTAAGCTCGATTCACGGGAAATTCCTAATTTATCTACAATAGCTAAAGCGGCTAATGCATTAAGATAATTATGAGAGCCAGTAAGTTTCATAACATTTGTTGATAAAACAGAGTGTTCTTGAGCAATTAAATGTTCATATTGATTATCTAAATGATAATTGCCAACACTTAATCCAAATGAGAAGCAATCACTATGCTCAATTTTTGGATGGGTTAATTTATCATCATTATTAATAACACAATATTTAGCATTAATATAGATACGTTGTTTAGCTTCAACATACTGCATTAAACCTTGTGGATAACGATCCATGTGATCCTCTGAAATATTTAAAATTGTCGCCACTGTGGCTCTTAAACTATTTGTTGTTTCAAGTTGAAAACTTGATAGCTCAAGTACATAAATATCACAATCCTGTGACAACAACGATAATGCTGGTTGACCTATATTGCCGCCAACACCAACTTTTATACCATAAGACTTAATAATTTCACCAACTAACGAAGTAACTGTAGTTTTTCCATTAGCTCCAGTTATAGCAACAATTTGTTTATTGTTTTGTTGGTTTACTTCACGGCAAAAAAGCTCAATATCACCTATAATTTCAATATTTCTTTTTGATGCTTGTACTAGTTCAGGCATGGATAAAGCAATACCAGGACTAGTAATAATCAAATCAGCATTAAGCAACCAATCAAGTTTCAGCTCTCCTAAGTGGTAATCAACACGTTTATCTAATTGTTCTAATCCTGATGGCAATAAACGGGTATCAATTACTTTAGGAATAACATTTTGAGAAAGAAAATAATCCACACAAGAAAGCCCTGTGATGCCTAAACCAATAATGACGACGTTTTTGCCTTGATAGCTGATCATAATTTTATCCTGGTATATTATAATTAACGTAATTTCAAAGTTAATAAACCAATTACGACTAACATCAATGAAATTATCCAAAATCGCACAATAACTCTAGGTTCTGGCCAACCTTTTAATTCATAATGATGATGAATTGGTGCCATTTTAAAAATTCTTTTTCCTCGTAATTTAAATGAGCCGACTTGTAAAATAACAGACAAGGTTTCAATTACAAATATCCCCCCCATAATAAGCAACAAAAATTCTTGTCGCAATAAAACCGAAATAATACCTAAAACACCACCTAAAGCAAGTGATCCGACATCCCCCATAAAAACCATTGCAGGATAAGTATTGAACCATAAAAAGCCAAGGCCAGCACCAATAATTGCCGTACAAATAATCATCAACTCTCCACTAAATTTAATATAGGGGATATGTAAATAGGTGGCAAAATTAATATTACCTGTAGCCCAAGAAACCAAAGCCAACCCTGCAGCTACAAAAACAGTCGGCATAATTGCCAATCCATCAAGCCCATCGGTTAAGTTAACAGCATTACCCGCTCCAACAATAACCACATAGGTTAGTAAAATAAAACATAGTCCTAGTTGCGGCATGACATCTTTAAAAAATGGAACAAGCAAAACTGTAACCGAACTATCTTTACCATAAGTATAAAGACCAAAAGCAACAACCAATGCAATAAATGATTGCCAAAAATATTTCCATCTCGCAATAAGTCCAGCACTATTTTTTCGAATTACTTTTAAATAATCATCGACAAATCCAATAACACCATAACCAATTAAAACAAATAACACCACCCAAACATATGGATTACGGAGATCTGCCCATAAAAACACCGATAATATAATGGATGCTAAAATAAGCACTCCCCCCATAGTTGGAGTACCTTTTTTACTTAAATGTGATTCTGGACCATCATTCCGTATAACTTGTCCAATTTGTAATTTTTGTAACCAATCAATAGTTTTTTGCCCCATAATTAATGAAATAGTTAATGAGGTTAATAGACCTAAAATTGCCCTTACGGTTAAATAAGAGATAACATTAAAAAAAGAGAAATATTTAACTAAATACTCAGATATCCACACCAACATAATTTTAATCCTGATTCATTTTGAATTGTGTAATTGAATTTTTTCTATGATTTCTTCCATTTTGGCACTACGAGAACCTTTAACTAGCATAGTTAAAATAGGGTATTGTCGTAATAACGTTAACAGAAAATTTACTGCGTCTTGTTTATTATTAAAATGGTGACCTACACCGCTATACTGACTAATAAAATAGCTTAATTTGCCAACACTTACCACACAGTCTAACTTTTCATCATGAGCAAGTTTGCCTATTTGTCGATGATATTTTTCAGATTCTAGTCCTAATTCTCCCATATCACCAACCACTAAAACTCTAAATCCTGGCTGTTTTACTAAAACTTGTATAGCAGCTGACATTGAACCAACATTAGCATTATATGAATCATCCCAAATCAATTGGGTTTTATTTAATCTGATTGGGAATAAACGGCCTTTAACTGGTTGTAATGTTGCTAAACCTTTTGTGATTTGTTGGATATCTGCTCCTACTGAAAGAGCTAAAGCAGATGCTGCTATCGCATTAGAAACATTATGCAATCCAATTATTGGTAATACAATTTCACTTTCACCATTGGGCGTATGTAAAATAAATTTTGTTTTTTCTGAAATTTGAACATCGCTAGCATAAAAATCAGCTGATGTATTATTTAATGAAAAAGTCCAAACAGTTTTATTTACTAATTGATTAAGCCATTTATCGCAGTAGCTATCTAAATTAATAATAGCGATTCCATCTCGAGATAACCCTTCAAATATTTCACCTTTAGCCATTGCAACACCTTCAAATGAGCCAAACCCTTCTATATGTGCTTCAGCTATATTATTGATTAAGACGCTTTGTGGTTTGACCATATTAGTAGTATAAGCAATCTCGCCGATATGATTCGCTCCTAATTCTATGACAGCAAACTGATTTTGCTCAGTTAATCGCAGTAATGTCAGTGGAACACCAATATCGTTATTAAAATTTCCCTGAGTATAGAGAGTGTTACCACAACATTGCAAAATTGCAGCGGTCATCTCTTTAACGGATGTTTTACCTGATGATCCCGTTACAGCAACAATCTTAGCCAGACTTTGCTGTCGAATAAAAGCCGCTATTTGCCCTAAAGCTTGCCGAGTATCTTTCACAACTATCTGTGGTACAATCTTATCCAGCTTATGATTGACAATCACGACAGTAGCACCATCTTTAACTGCCTGCTCAGCGAATAAATGCCCATCAAAATGCTCACCAACTAGAGCAATAAACAATGCATGTTTAGCAATTTTACGTGAATCTGTACAAATTAAATTAACTACAAGACCTTCATCTTGAATATAATAAGATTCGCCACCCACCATGTTTTTAATTTGTTTTATAGTTAATGGAATCATAATGGATTCTCTACTCCTAGAAGCTGCTTCACTATTTCTTGATCTGAATGATAATATTTTGTTTTTCCAATAATTTGATAATCTTCATGCCCTTTACCCGCAATTAAAATCACATCATTAGCCTTGGCTTGAGCAAAAGTTTGCGTAATAGCAGCAACTCTATCAATAATAACCTGTACGTTTTTACTCTCAGCTAAACCTTGCTTAATGTCATTAATAATTTTCATTCCATCTTCAGTTCTTGGGTTATCATTAGTTAAGACGATTTTGTCAGCATACTGTGCCGCTATTTCACCCATTAATGGTCTTTTACCAGAATCTCGATCACCACCACAACCAAAGATCACCCATAAAGATCCTTTACAATGAATGCGGCTTGCTTGTAAAGCTTTTTGCAATGCATCTGGAGTATGAGCATAATCAACAATGAAGGTCGGCCGATGATTGGCATGTAGTACCTCCATACGCCCACAGATAGGTTTAAGGAAAGATACCATGTTAACTACAGAAAAAAATGGAAAATCAAGTGTTAATAATGTTGCTATACACATTAGTAAATTTGATACATTAAACTCACCCAATAATCGACTATAAATAACAGCATGACCCCAACTTGATTCCATATGAATCTTGGCCCCTTTATCATGATACTCAATCATGGATACACCTACATACGGAATATTCAAATTTTTTAAATGACTCAGCGATTTTGGTTGACATGAAACAGCAGTGACTTGTGAAAGTTTCTCAATCCACCGCTTACCATATTTATCATCATAATTGATAATTGATTTACCAGAATTGACAACTTGCTTATCTTTTGTTTCAGGACTAAATAATGACCACTTTGCTTTAGCATATTTCCCCATGGTTTTATGATAATCAAGATGATCACGACTTAAATTAGTAAATACTGTTGCAGCAAAAGTTATTCCTTTAACTCGATTCATAACTAATCCATGAGAAGAAATTTCCATAGAAACAATTTTGACATATTTTTTTACAAAATCAGCCAAAAATGTTTGAACATCAATTGCTGATGTTGTTGTATTTTCTGACTGTTCAAGTTGATTATAAATACCATTGCCAATGGTTCCCAAAAGTGCTACTTTTTCATTTAGTAAAGTTGCACATTGAGCTATAAGCTGCGTAACTGTAGTTTTTCCATTTGTCCCTGTCACACCGATAACGGATAATTTTTTTGAAGGAGAATGGTAAAAATCATTTGCTATATAAGACATACGGTTAGATAATTGAAACACTTTTACTTGAGGAATATTTCTTTTTCCTTTTTTAATATAATCAATATGAAGATCATCTGATTTTTTATCTGCCTCGATTAATACAGCAACAGCTCCGGCTTGAATAGCTTGTGGAATAAATGATTTTCCATCAACAGTGCTCCCTTTAATTGCAACAAAAACATCATTTTTTTTGACCATACGACTATCAATACGTAAATAATTGACAGGAAAATCTTCTATACATTCGTTATTATTTCCACCTAATAAGCTGAATAATGTTTTAAATGTGATTATAGTCATCATTTACCACCCATTAATAAATAATCATTTGGCCATCAACTTGACGATCCGGTTTTACATTCATTGTTCGTAACACCCCCCCCATGATATGGCTAAAAACAGGTGCAGAAACAGATCCCCCATAATATTGACCAGCTTTTGGGTTATCAATAACGACAACCAACGAATATTTTGGTGCTGTAGCGGGAGCTATACCTGCTGTATAAGCTAAATATTGATTAACATATCGCCCATCCGATAGCTTTTTTGCTGTACCTGTTTTAACTCCAACACTATATCCTGGAATAGATGCTTTAACTCCACCTCCAGTGACAGCAACAGCTTCCATCAATTGAACCACTTTTTTAGCTATATTTTCAGGTACCACTCTTTCACCTTGGACAGGTTTTGTTACTTTTATTATTGAAACAGGGCGATAAATACCATAGCTACCAATGGTTGCATAAGCTCTGGCTAATTGTAGTGGGGTAACACTCAAACCATATCCAAATGCAAATGTAGCTCTTTCAATATCTGCCCATTTTCGAGTTCTATCGGCCGCAATTGATCCACTAACTTCACCTCCTAATCCAAGACCTGTAGTTTGTCCTAATCCAAAACGGCTATAATATTCAACTAAGTCAGCTGGTTGCATCTGTAAGGCTAATTTACTTACCCCTACATTACTCGATTTTTCTAAAATACCGGCTAAATTAAGTGATTTTTGATATGAGACATCTTTAATTTCGTAACGATTTACATAAAATGGTCTCGTATCAATAACCGTATTTAAATCTGCAATTTTCTTTTCTAACGCCGCCATTACTACTAGAGGTTTAACTGTTGAACCTGGCTCAAAGGCATCAGTCACTGCACGATTCCTCAATAAAGCATAATCAATTAATGAACGATTATTAGGATTATAAGATGGGCTTGTTGCCATTGCCAAAATCTCACCTGTATGAACATCAATCAGTACTGCTGTACCACTGTCTGCTTTATTAAATTCAACTGCTTGAGTAAGTTCACTATAAACTAAAGATTGTAAGCGTTCGTCTATGCTTAATGTTAAATCAGATGCAGTTTCACTATTTATTCGTTCTAATTCTTCAATAACATTACCACGCCGATCACGCCTTACAATACGTTGTCCTGATTCTCCTATTAGCCATTTATTATAACTTTTTTCAATACCTTCCGATCCTTTTTCAGTGCCATGCTCGTCAATATCTGTTAAACCAATCAATTGGGCAATATTTTCAGCAGCTGGATAATAACGCTTAGACGTTTTAGCAAAAGATACTCCCGGTAATTTTAATTTTTTCAAATAACCAGATATTGTCGGTGTTATTTGTTTTGATAAATAAACAAAACGCATCGATGGGTTATTAAGCTTTTGTTCAAGTATTGACATTGGAATATTAAGAACCTTTGCCAATCCTTGCCACCTTGCATCTGCTGGATTCACGCCACCTTTTTGCACTACAATTTTAGGATCAGCCCAAACATCAAACATGGGCACACTTACCGCTAATGCACGCCCATTGCGATCAGTAATCATTGCTCTTGGTGCATCCATTTCTTGATGACGAAGAGAACGTTTATTTCCTTCAGCAATAAGCTTGTCTGGTTCAATGATTTGCAAAATTGCCATTCTGGTCATTAAGCAGATAATCGCAAAAATAATTAAACAATAGACAAGATAAAATCGACTAGGCGTAAAAAACTGTTTTTTACTATTTAGTTTATTAATTTTATTATTCTTAGCTCTATCTTTTTTATGTTTTGTTATTGGTTTCATTATTTACTCTTTATCACAATAACAGTTTCATTTTTTTGCGCCACATAGGACATGCCTAATTGGTTTTTAGCTTTACTTTCAATACGTTTTGGATCGGCAAGCACATTTTCTTCAATAACTAAATTACGCCATTCACTTTCTAATACATCTTGTTCTAATAAAAGTTGCTCACGTTCAAATAACTGTCTACGAACCTGCTGAGTTGTAATTAAAACAGCAACAGATGAAGCAACAATAAGTGCCAGTAAAAATAATGAAAATTTTTGATGCGTAAGAAAATCACTAATAATCAAGCCAAATAAACTCTTAGTTGACCTTTTTTGACTGCCTGTGCCAACATAAGTATTATCATGATAATTATCATTGTATTGATTAGTGTTCATTTTTCCTTTCTGCTATCCTTAATATTGCGCTTCGAGAACGTGGATTATTATAGATTTCAATGCTACTAGGCTTAATTTTACCAAGCGATTTTAATTTCGCTGTTCCATATTGCTTAATTTGTTCTTCTGTCAGTGGTAATCCAGCTGGAAATTCTGGACCTTTGCTTTGTTTATTAATAAATTGTTTTACTATTCTGTCCTCTAAAGAATGAAAACTAATTATGGCAAGTCGTCCATTATTTCCAAGCAAAGGCAAACTACTATTTAATGCTTGTTCAACTTCTTCTAACTCACTATTAATATAGATTCGGATAGCCTGAAAACTACGCGTTGCAGGATGCTTATTCTTATCTTTTTTAGGTATTATTTTTACGATTAAATTAGCTAATTCTAAAGTACGCGTAATAGGTGAAACTCTATTTTGCTCTACAATGGCTCGTGCAATGCGTTTAGCAAATTTTTCCTCACCAAATGTTCTCAGCACCCATGCTATATCGTCTTCACTGCTATTTAGCAGCCATTCGCTTGCCGTCATTCCTTTGTGATTATTCATCCGCATATCAAGTGGCCCATCACGCATAAAAGAAAACCCTCTTTCAGGATTATCTAACTGTGGTGAAGACACACCAAGATCCAACAAAAATCCATCAATTTTGCCTAATAAGCCTTGCTCATCAGCATACTGATAAACATTTGAAAACTCACCATGTATAAAAGTAAATCGAGAATCATTTATATTTAAAGCAACTTTTTGAGCACGATCATCGCGATCTATAGCGATTAATTTTCCTTTTGGACCAAGTTGCTGAAGTATTAATTTCGAATGTCCACCTCGCCCAAAAGTACCATCAATATAAATACCGTCTTTTTTTATATTTAATGCTGTTATTGCTTCATTTAATAATACTGTTGTATGTTGATAATCCATCAAACTTTTACTCTTTTTAAATTGTTAAATTTTTTAAATTATCAGATAAGTTTTCAATATCTACTGGTAGTGCAGCAATATCTTCACTAATTTGCTGATACCAAATTGCTTCATCCCAAATTTCAAATTTATTAGATTGGCCAACGAACATTATATGTTTTTCTAACTTAGCATAAGTGCGTAATGTAGATGGTATTAAGATACGTCCTGAATTGTCCATAAAGCATTCTGCCGCATAACCTAATAATAATCGTTTAATTCTACGTTCAGATTCAATGATTGTAGATAATGTTGACAACTGCTGTTCAATTCTCATCCATTCAAACATAGAATAAAGTGTAAGACAAGAATGATATAAACCAATTGTGCAAACCATACCTTCAGACAAATTTTCACGATAGCGAGTAGGAATAGACATCCGTCCTTTACTATCTAAATTGACTAAAATTGCCCCACTAAACATTTAAACACCATTATTTATAAAATTTTACTATTTTTTAATTGTTAAAAATCAAAAAAATAGATATCTTTATTGGTTTTACCACTTAACCCCACTTTTTACCACAAAAATTCCTAAAATAATAGATATTTAATTAATTAATTTGTAGATATTTGATTGCAGGGTCTTTAACTTATTATGTTAAAAAATTCAAATTGTTAAATGGATATAAATAAATAGGAAATAATGATCTCTTAACGGAATATCTAACTTAATTTATAATTGGATTATGTATTCCGATAGTTAATGATAATATTAATAAAAATAAGTAAAAATCGTTGAAAAGAGAATTTGAAAATTTGCCGACAATTGTCGGCAAACTTAAATAGTTTAAGATTCAGCCCAAAATCCGGTTACATTGGTTTGATTTTGCTTAATTATTGTCCTAATTGGCATTTGGTTAATATCATCACCTTTTTCAGCCTGTTCTAACACATTTAATTTGCTACCACCAATCAAATGTAAATAAATATTTTTACTATTTAATATTGTTGGTAACGTTAAGGAGATCCGATCAAGAGGTGCTGTTAATGGAGTCATACCAACAACTTTTTTACCTGAGTTCATATTTAATCCTGCAGCTAAATTAGCCGCACCAGGAAAAAGCGAAGCAGTATGCCCATCTTCGCCCATACCTAGAATTAAAACATCAAATGGCATCGGAAATTTATCTAAAACTTTGTCCGTAATTTCAGCGCCATCAAATGGGTTATCACAATCATTTTTTAAACCAACAAAATTAGCTGACTTAGCTTTATTTTGTAATAAATAAGTTAGGACTAACTTTTCATTACTTGCATCATCCGTATTATCCACCCATCTATCATCAACAAGTGTAATAAAAATACGATTCCATTCTAAACTTTGTTGGCTAAGTATTGTAAACAATGGAATTGGTGTTTTACCGCCAGAAACAGCAAAAGATGCATATCCTTTTTGATCAATCGCCTGTTTTAACGCACCGATAATGCGTGAAGCTAAATCTTCATTCAATAATTGACTACTTGCATATTTATTTAATATAAACATATTTAAGTTTCCTTTATCAAAATTCGTGCCATGAATGTCCATCTTTAGTAATTAAAGCAACAGATGCCACCGGTCCCCAAGTCCCTGCTTGATAAGTTTTAGGTAATTCTTTTTTACAATCCCATGCATTAATAATTGAATCAACCCATTTCCATGCAGCTTCAACTTCATCACGATGTACAAATAAAGCCTGTCTTCCACGCATTACTTCAAGTAATAATCGTTCATAAGCATCAGCGCTATGTTGATGAAAAGTTTCACTAAAACTCAAATCTAGTTTGGTTGTTTGTAAATTATGTGTGCTGTCCAAACCCGGGACCTTATTTAAAATCTCAATATCCATACCTTCATCTGGTTGTAAACGAATAGTTAACTTATTTTGTGGTAATTTTGGATAAGATTCACTAAAAAGATTAAGAGGTAAAGGTTTAAAATAAACCACCACTTCAGAACATTTACTTGGTAAACGTTTACCTGTACGTAAATAAAATGGCACACCAGCCCAACGCCAATTATCAATATCAACACGAATGGCGACGAATGTTTCAGTATTACTCTCTTTATTTGCACCGTCTTCCTCTAAATATCCTGGTACATTAATACCATTTATAAAGCCGGATGTATATTGACCTCGAACTACTTTTTCATGAATATTAGTTTTATTTATTGGTCTAAGTGCATTAAGTACAGCTATTTTTTCATTGCGCAAATTATCATCTTCAAGATTTGCCGGTGGTGACATCGCAATCATAGTTAAAATTTGCAATAGATGATTTTGTACCATATCACGCATTTGTCCAGCTTTATCAAAATAACCCCAACGCCCTTCAATGCCGACTTGTTCAGCAACCGTAATTTCAACATGATCAATCGAGTTACGATCCCAAAAAGAAGCAAAAACGGGATTAGCAAAACGCAAAGCCAGTAAGTTTAAAACAGATTCTTTCCCTAAATAGTGATCAATACGATATACTTGAGATTCACTAAAAAATTTAGCGACTGAATCATTTATTTCACGAGAAGATTGTAAATCAGTTCCAAGCGGTTTCTCCATGACAATACGGTTTTGTAATTGATTCAATCCTGCTTTTGCTAACCCCTTACAAATTGTTCCAAAGGCTCCTGGATGCATTGCAAAATAAAAAATAGAAGGGTATTTATGATCAAGCTTATTTTTCAAAGCCTCAAAACCGGATATATCATTAACATCTAATTTATGAAAATTAAGCCGTTGACTAAACCTTTTCCAAATATTTTCATCTAAAGGTTCTAACATGAATGTGTTTAATGCTTCTTTTGCCACTTCGATATAAGCAGCATGATCCCAATCAGCTCGACCAACACCTAATATTTTTGTCTGTTCAGGTAGTTTTCCATATTTTTCTAATTGATATAAAGACGGCAATAATTTACGTCTTGTCAAATCCCCTTTAGCACCAAAAATAACTAAATCGCAAGGCGGGATATCAGACATGGTTTTCTCCTAAAATGATATAAATATGATTTATTTTATTATGTTAGACAGTCAGTGTATACCCAATTAATTCAATAAATCATAATAATAGGCGTTTGCCTTTATTTATTTTAAAACAGAAAAGCAAAAGGTCACCAATTGTGGTGACCTTTTGCTTAAGTTTTGTTTATTATATTAAACAATAAAATTATACGCGCACAAAGTCCATATGAACTAATTTTGGCTTGAATGGATGACGTTGAACTGCTTGTACTTTAACTTTAACCGCTTTGCCATCAACTTCAATCGTTAAAACTTCAGAATAAAATTCTGGTTTTTCTTGCATATTAAAAACTCTGTTATGATCCAACACGACAGAGATCGCTGCCTCAGCTCCACCATAAATTATGGCTGGGAATTGACCAGCGTGACGCAGGCGGCGGCTCGCACCCTTACCATGCACTTTTCTAACTTCTGCTTTTAATGTAAACATGTTTATTTCTCTTATTTGTTTAAACAAAAAACCAATCACAGGCGACCCAGTAGTTGGCTATCAAATTGGTGCTTTAAAAAGCTAGAGGATTATAATGCGTTATGTTTGTAAACGCAATCAATTAATCCACTCATTATAGATACAAAGTCTATTGATTATGTATATAATTATTGAATACATGGGATTATAGCAATTCTAATTTTAAACCATAGGTTGTTTTATGTGTTGAAGATAATGTTAATAATTTATTAATACATGCTGTTTCAACACAAACCATTGATTTATATTCATCATCACCAAAATCTTCCATTGCTTTCGCTTTTTCTGACCATGGATTCCAAGTCACCACATCGCTAGAATTAATATTAGTTAGCTGAATTGTTCGATTCCCATCAGTGATAATTATTTGCTTATCAGCACAGGTATAAATACGATCTACCTCTTGATTAAAAGTTAATTCTCCAACAGTCCTAGGCTTATTTTCAACTGATAAATGGTCTTGATAATATTTACCTAATCCTTTGACTACGACATGGTCAATGTTATCTATACCAAAATAGGTATGTAATGCGCTAGTTGCTTCAAAGTCTCCCATACAACTCAATCCAACTTCACAAGTGTTCCCCAAATGAAGATTTAATGAAATATTGAAAGGTTTTGAAAAAAAAGACGAAGTTTGTTGATTATTAGTCAGTGATAAAATTAGATCAACTCCATTATCATTTTCTTGGCAAGATTCTAAAGTCCAGTCAACAATACGCGCAAAACCATGTGAAGGATTTCCTAGTTGCCCAAACCAAGGCCAACAAATTGGGATACCGCCACGGATAGCTTTGCCTTTTTTGAAAAAGTTTTTTTCGCTTATCCAAATCACCGGCGTTAATTCTATTGATGGCTGCCAAAATAATAAATGAGCACCTTGTAGTGAAATAGCTGCGGTACAAGTTTTATGTTTAATTATCAGAATTGGTAATTCATTGAAATTAGACTGAATAACCGAAGAGCTTATTAAATAACCTGACAAACTACTATCCAAAATGTCTTTTGAAATACTCATAATTTCTCCTACTTGAAATAAGTTTTCTCGATAATTAATATCGAAAAATTAATATTCATTGTACGTTTTTAACACAAAATTTAAAAACACCAAATAGATTAAATAAGCTTTTTTTTATAAATTGAGTTAATATAACGCTATATTTGTATAATAGAATAAACTAGCTATATTTATAAGTTTTAGGATCGGCAAATGTTTCAGTATAAAATTCCCCTTAGTTTATATATTCATATGCCGTGGTGTATACAAAAATGCCCTTATTGTGATTTTAATTCTCATACCATAAAAAAAACACCTGAATATAGTTCTTACATAGATCATTTGATTGAAGATTTAAAACACGATGCAAAGCTTTGTACCGATCGTGTCATTCATTCTATTTTTATTGGTGGAGGTACGCCAAGTTTATTTTCGGCTGAATTAATTGATTACTTGTTAGCAAGAGTAAATAAAATTATTCAGATAGGTAATGATGCTGAAATTACTCTTGAAGCAAACCCAAATTCGGTTGATATTGAAAGAGTCATAGGATATCAACAAGCAGGAGTAAATCGAATATCAATTGGCGTACAAAGTTTTCAACCAGATAAGCTTTCTAGCTTAGGGCGCATTCATACCCCTTTAGAAGCGATAAATGCAGGTAAACTAGCCCATAGATTAAATTTGCGTAGCTTTAATTTAGATTTAATGCATGGGCTTCCAAATCAAGAACTAAATGATGCACTTTATGATTTAAAGCAGGCCATTGATATTGCCCCGCCACACTTATCTTGGTATCAATTAACTATTGAACCCAATACCCTTTTTGGCTCTAAACCGCCTATTCTACCGGATGATGATAAATTATGGGAAATTTATCAACAAGGTCATCAACTTTTAATACAACATGGCTACCAACAGTATGAAACCTCAGCTTATGCAAAAGCAGGTTCTTGGTGTCAACATAATTTAAATTACTGGCGTTTTGGCGATTATTTAGGTATTGGGTGTGGTTCACATGGAAAAATAACACAAACGAATGGGCAAATAATTAGGACAGTAAAAACTCGTCATCCAAAAGGGTATTTAAAAGGACATTATTTAGATAAATCCTACACTATACCTAAAGAAGAATTACCATTTGAATTTTTTATGAATCGCTTTAGATTATTAGAGCCAACGCCAAAATATGAATTTGAGCAACGCACTTTTTTACATTTACATACTATTGATAAGCAAATTTCATCAGCTATTGAAAAAAATTATCTTGTTGAAGATAAACAAAGTTGGCAAATAACTGAGCATGGTAAACTATTTCTAAATTCGCTATTAGAAATTTTTTTATAGAGAAACAAATTGTTCATTCAATGATGTGTTTACAATAAATTAACATAATACAATCTAAATATTTAATAATTTATTAACATTTAATTACATACTTTTACTAAAAAATTGTACATAATATATCTGACAATGCATTTATTTCATTGTTTTCCTATTCCTTATGTTTTCCCAATAACTTTGTTATTGGGACTTTTTTGCTGTTTATTTTGTATAAAATAAACTTACAATTTTTAATTTGCTTTGGAATTGGAGATAAATTGTCCTAATTCAATTAATGTTGATGTACCCTCCATAGGTCCTTTTTGGGATACCGCTAATGCACTACTAGCATTAGCATATTGTAATGCCTTTTCAATAGAAAATCCTGCTAACATTAAACTTACAAATGTAGCTGCAAAACAATTACCCGCTCCAGTTGGATCAATAGATTGAGTTTTAAAACCATCTATATGCATAATTTTAATTTTATTTTTTTCATCATAACCGTAATAATTAGCACCTTTATTACCACATTTTACAACAATATGCTTAATTCCTTTTTGTAATAAATTAATTGCTGTTTCTTGTTCTGTCTCATGATTATTGTATGCAAAATAACTTATTTCACTTTCACTTAGCAAAAATATATCTGTATATTCTATAATATATCCAAAAGATTGTTCCATTTCTTGAATATTAAACATCTCTTTACGTAAATTGGGATCAAATGAAATAGTTCCTCCTTTTTGCTTTATAATGTTTAAGGCTTTGCGTACTGCATCAATTGCTCGAAATGAATACAGCGATGATCCTATAATATGCAAATGTGTGCAATCTTTTAATAAATTTTCATTGATAAGATTAAATGAAAGTAGACCACAAGCACTATTAGGTATGTTAAAAATAAAATCTCTTTCATTAGATTCTTTATAAGAAACAAAAGCACTTCCTGTATTAGCCTTACTATGAGATGTTATGCCATCAATAATTACACCATCTTTTTTTAACCGAGTAACACACATTTTACCAAAGGTATCTTTACCAACGCAGCTAAAAAAAATAACAGGAAAACCTAATTTTGCAACTTGATCAGCAAATATCGCTGGAGCACCACTAGGAAAGGGACCAATAAACTCGCCTGCTTGATCAAATCGTTGATGCTTTTTTTTTGCTAAAAACTCAACTAATAGTTCTCCAATAGTACAAATTTTAAATCCCATATTATGCCTCCAATGCATTTTGATAAGTCACACTAAATTTATTTGCAAAAAGTTGCTTAAAATTTGAATCCAATAATTGCTGATGATATTCAGTTACTGCTGGTTTTGATAAAATCAAGACATCGATATTTTTCAATTTTCCAATACAATGCTGATCGTTATAAACAATTCGTTGCGGTAAAATACCAATGAGATGACTCGCTTTTTTTGCTACTTGCTGATATGCATTAATTTGTTCAATATCTTCAATTATTAAGTTATTATCACTATTAATTGCAATTAATTCTATAATGAAATGTGTAACTGGATAATTCTGCAAAATAACACCAATAATATCAGTTTGCAAAATATTACTTTCAAGTAATAGTCCGCCAACAAGAATGATATTTGAATCGGTGAATTCATTAGCCAATTGGGCATTATTGATATCATTCATAATCAGTGTTAATGATTTTTTACTATGTAAATAAGGAATGAGTTTTCTTGTCAATCGCCCATGACTTAAAAAAATAGTATCACCATCATTAATATAACTTAAACAGTTTTTAACTAAATCAATATCACAACTATCATCTATTTGAGGCAAATCATTAGCCCCTAAAGCACTAGCTTTATTTGAAGATACTTCAGATGATAAATAAATTGCCCCACCAAAAAAACGTTTTAAATACCCTTGTTGTTCTAAGTAGGTTAAATCTTGACGAATAGTTACGGTTGAAACTTTAAGCATGTATGATAGCTCTTCTACTTTTACTTCACCTTTTTTTCGTATAATTTCCGCAATATCTAATCTACGTTTTAATAGGGCTGAAGACACTCTAGTCAATTGTTATTTCCTATATTACAAATAATATGTTAAGAATAATGATGATAAAATTTATCATACAAGTGGTCAACAAGAAATCACTTTCATAATTAAACGTAATTTAGGTATAACTCGTTGCACAAAAGATTTCTAGTTTACTAGCTAGCATCTAAAAGGCTATTTTTTAATTTTAAATTATTTTCTACTTTCAGAACTAAAGTATATTTTTGTGATCTTTCTCACAGTAATTTCACTTTCGAAACGTCAATTAAATTACAAGTCTATGTTATTCTAGCTAGGTATATTTAGTTCTTATAGTTATGCAGCAACAAAAAGTATAATAATACTGCTAACAAAATTAATGCAAAAGTAAGATTGATAATGATTAATGGTTCCAATTTTCCATATGAGTAAAATATTACCTTATCAAATAAGGTTTTAAATATAGTCACCATTACGATATTAGTGTTAAATGGCATGAAGATGATTTAATCAAAAAATTTATCGTGATCAAGGTAATAATATTGCTTGTTTTATTATTGATATAGCAGCAAAAACTAATGAGTATTTAAATATTTTACAACAATCACAGCATACCGTAATCACCAAAGATATCCTTGATCACATTAAAATAATCAAAAATATTAAAAAGTTATTAAAATATTGCAAAGTAATTGATATTAATTATCTCACGATGAGATAACATTCTAATTCATAAGATCTATTTTATATTTTATTCAATACTAATTGACATTTGCACTTTTATTTATAGCTTAATAAGAGAACTTGCTACAGTAATCATATTCTTTTTAAAATAACGCGCAAATCTTCACCAATCATTTTAATTGATTCAAACTTAAATTGGGGGGCTAATGAGAGCTTTTGTAGATTAGGAAGCATACACATATCCAATGCATTATGACCAAGTAATTTAGGTGCATAATAAATAATCAGTTCATCCACTAAATTTTGTTCTATCAATGCCCCCGCTAGGTGAGCACCTGCTTCAACCCAAACAGAATTCATCCCTTTTTGACCTAACATTGTCAGTAAATTCACTAAATCAATATTATTTTTTGGAGAAGATTCAGTTATTAATTGAATGTTAGGCTTATTGATTGGAATAGCTTGCTTCCGCACCAACCATATTTCACCTAATTGCTTAAAAAGTCTTTCATCACCTGTTAGTTGATTTTGACTATCAATAATAATGCGTATTGGTTGTCGAATATTTTCAGCAAGATAAACTTGTTTTATATCATTAGGTAATTCGGCATGCCTGACCGTTAAGCTAGCATTATCGGTTTGCACCGTCATGCGAGTACTTAAGATACAACTTGCCTGTGCTCTAAACTGTTGCACATCCTGTCTTGCCAAAGTTGATGTGATCCATTTGCTTTCCCCCGATGCCATTGCAACTTTGCCGTCTAGAGAAGTAGCAAGCTTAAGTTGTACATATGGTAACCCAGTTCGCATTCGTTTTAAAAAACCTTTATTGAGTGATTCAGCTTGATCAGCTAATACTCCAACCACAACCTCTATTCCCGCATCTCGTAATCGATTAATACCATTACCAGAAACATCTGGATTAGGATCTTGCATCGCAATAACAACACGTTTGATTTGTGATTTAATTAAGGCATCGGCACAAGGTGGAGTTCGACCAAAATGGCTACATGGTTCTAATGTTACATATGCTGTTGCGCCTTGAGCATTATCACCCGCCATTTGCAGTGCGTAAACCTCAGCATGAGATTTCCCTGCTTTTTGATGGTAACCCTTTCCAATAATTTCATTGTCTTTTACAATAACGCAACCAACATTAGGGTTAGGCGATGTTGTAAAACGACCAAGCTTAGCTAGCTCAATTGCTTGCTGCATATAAAAATTATCGTTATTGCTTGTCATCATCTGGAAAATTATTTCTGTTGTAACTTAGCAATTTCATTACTAAATTGTTCGATATCATCAAAACTAAAATAAACCGAAGCAAAGCGAATATAAGCTATTTTATCTAGGCTTTTAAGTTCTTCAATCACATAATCACCAATTAATTTTGCTGGAACTTCACGTTCACCTGTTGCTCTTAGTTTAGATTTTATACGTGTAATCGCATCTTCTATATCATCAAAACTCACTGGACGTTTTTCAAGAGCTCTTTTGATACCATTACGTAATTTAGCTTCATTAAATGGCTCTCGAACTTTATTACTTTTAATTACATTAGGCATAATTAATTCAGCAATTTCAAATGTAGTAAAACGCTCATTGCACTCGACACATTGGCGGCGACGACGAACTTGATATCCCTCACCAACAAGACGTGAATCGATCACCTTTGTATCATCTGCATTACAAAACGGACAGTACATAACAACATCCTTATAATGGCATAATTAGGATTACAATAGCTGAAATTTATAATTTAAACAAGTTTGGTTAATATCTTCTATTTTTAGATAGACATGTATAAGTAAATTTGAGCGTTGGAAATAAATATGGCGAGGCTTTGAAAGTAAAATTAGCTAATTAATGAATATAAACAAATAGAGGTTATTATCATTAATGGAAAAGTTCCGCGCCAATTTGGCGACGGAAAAATTTACCAATTTAAGTTAATTAAAAAATCACGCAATTTAACAAAATCATTAGGCATATTATGGGAAAGTAATGTCATATCTGCTCTTTCCGCTAACTCTTTAGGCAATGGAACTGATTTACCTAAAATATCTTCAACCACTTCTTTAAATTTAGCAGGATGTGCCGTACCTAAAAATAGTCCATATTCCCCACCTTGTAACTGATCACGTAGTGCTCGATAAGCAATTGCACCATGAGGTTCAGATAAGTAACCTTTTTGATCAAGTTCACAAACAGTTTGCTTAGCAACTTCATCTGAAACAGTAGCATGACCAAGTGATTTAATATCCCATCCCTCACGCTTATAAATCTCTTCGATGCGTGGCCAGTTATTTGGTTGGCTTACATCCATTGCATTCGATAATGTTGCAATGGTTGCGTGAGGTTCCCACTTACCGTTTTCTAAATAACGAGGTACTGTATCATTGGCATTCGTTGCGGCAATAAAGCGTTTAATAGGTAATCCCATTGTTTTCGCAAGTAGACCAGCTGTTAAGTCACCAAAATTTCCACTCGGCACAGAAATAACCAACTGTTTACGTTGGGTTGATGTGAGTTGTGCAAAAGCTTCAAAATAGTAACAGATTTGTGCTAATAATCGGCTAATATTAATTGAGTTAGCGGAGTTTAAACCTATTGTTTTTTTCAAATCATCATCATCAAATGCCTTTTTAACTAAGGCTTGACACGCATCAAAGTCACTTTGAATAGCAATTGTATGTATATTATCACCCAAAGTACAAAATAGCTTTTCTTGTAATGGACTAATTTTACCTTCTGGATATAAAATCACGACGCGAATATTTGGTAAATGATAAAACGCATGAGCAACAGCCGCACCAGTATCACCAGAAGTAGCAGTCAAAATAGTAATTTTTTTGTCAGCGGCAACTTGCACTAACGCTTGAGCCATAAAGCGTCCACCAAAATCTTTAAATGCCAATGTTGGTCCATGATATAGCTCTAATGAACCAATATCTGCTTCCACTGAAGTTACTGGAGCAGGAAATTGAAATGCATTTTTAACAAGTCTATGCATATCATCATGATTAATCTCATCACCAATAAAAGCAGATAAGATCTTGGCACTTCGAGTAATAAAATCAAGTTTTAATAACGACTCAATTTCAGCTAATGAAAATTTAGGTAATTCTTGAGGAAAGAATAAACCTTGTCCTCTTCCTAATCCTTGTTGAACTGCTTGTGCAAAGCTAACTTGCTGGGAATGATCTTTTAAGTTATATAATTTCATAATATTTTCCGGTTATCTTTATGCTGTAATATTTCACTCTTCGTAATATCAACTTGTTCAATAATAATTGGCATTTTTGTTATATTTAACTCTACTTTTTATAGTAAACATTAAATAACTATTGTTCCTTGAGTATCAATTTTACAAATATGAGTAAAACCTTCATCATTTTGCAAATAATATTTTTTAAGTAATAATTCAATTTGCTGAGCTGTTTCAAGTTTATCTGCAATCACAAACATTGTTGGCCCTGAACCTGAAATACCCGATGACAAAGCACCAAGTTGCTTAACCCGTTTTTGAGTTTCATCAAAATTAGGTAATAATTGTTTACGATAAGGCTCAGCAATATTATCAAAAAGCATTGTGGCAGCCAGCTTAGGTTGTTTGGTATAACAAGCATGCAAAAATCCCCCCACATAGCGACCATGTGCTACACAATCAGACCTTTGATATTGAGCAGGTAAAATTGCACGTGCTTCAGCCGTTGATACCTTTATACCTGGATAAGCCATCACCCAATACCAATCATCAAAATGCGGAATTGACTCACTAATAATACCCATCTCATTAAGAATAAGTTGCATCCCACCTAAATAGCATGGCGCAACATTATCATAATGCACACTGCCCGAAATACGACCTTCAAGTTCTCCCATCATGGATAACATTTCAAATTCATTAAAAGGTTTATCAAAAAACTCATTTAATGCAACCAATGCACCAACTACTGAGCACGCACTTGAACCTAAACCAGAGCCAATTGGCATATTTTTTTCAAGAGTCATACTAACAGGTAAAGTTTTACCCATTGCTTGACAAAATCGCTGCCAACATTGAAATACAATATTACATTTTGGATCACGTGGTAGCTTTTTGACAAATTGACCTTTGCTAGTAAGGGAAAATTCGTTAGCAGATTTAACTGTAATACAGTCACCAAGCATAGTACCATTAATCGGGCTAATTGCAGCGCCTAATATATCAAAACCAACACTAATATTGGCCATTGATGCAGGCGCATAAACAGTTAAAGATTTATGAGTCATTTAACCTCCTATTTTACCTGATGTTGTACGTAAAATATCAGCAAAAACACCTGCTGCAGTAACATCATTACCAGCACCATAACCACGTAATACAAGAGGAATAGGTTGATAATAACGAGTATAAAAAGCTAAGGCATTTTCGCCATTTTTGACTTTATAAAGAGGATCTTCGCTATCGACAGCTTCAATTCTAACACTGCATTGATGGTTTTCTATGCTACCCACATAACGTAGAACTTTACCTTCTTTTGCTGCTTGTTCAGATTTTGCTTTAAACTGTGCATCTAACTGCGGTAATTTAGCCATGAAATCATCAATGCTACCTTGTGCATATTCAGGAGGTAATACGGATTCGACATTGATTTGATTAAGTTCTAATTGTAAACCTGATTCTCTAGCTAAAATAAGTAACTTTCTAGCTACATCGGTTCCAGATAGATCATCTCGAGGATCTGGTTCAGTAAAACCTTTCTCTTTAGCCAGTTTAGTTGCTTCAGACAGTGACATGCCTTCGTCAAGTTTACCAAATATAAAAGAAAGCGATCCAGATAGAATTCCCGAAAACTTGATTAACTCATCACCTGCATTAAGTAGATTTTGAAGATTTTCAATTACCGGTAACCCAGCCCCTACATTAGTATCATATTGGAATTTACGCTTACTTTTTGCTGCTTCTTGGCGTAAGCGTAAATAGTAGGCCATTGAGCTAGTATTTGCTTTTTTATTTGGTGTAACGACATGAAAGCCATTAGCTAAAAAATCTGCGTATTTGTCAGATACTTCGCAACTAGAAGTACAATCAACGAGAATCGGATTAAGTAATCGATTAGATTTGGCAAACTCAATAATACTATCTAATGAATATTTAGTATCACTCTGTTTGATTTGATCACGCCAATTACTAAGATCAATACCGTCTCTATTGGTTATGCTGTGTTTAGAGTTAAACAAACCACATACTCGCAAATCAATCTGTTTGTTTTTAAGCCATTTCTGTTGACGTCCGATTTGGTCGACAAGCGCACCACCAACCCCACCAACACCAATAACAAAGACATCAAGCATTTTATCAGTACCAAATAACATCTGATGCGCAACACGAACGCCCATTACAGCAACATCATTATCAACTACAACTGAAATTGAGCGCTCAGATGAACCTTGTGCTATAGCAACAATATTAATATTAGCTCTGGCTAATGCTGTAAAGAAATTAGCTGATAAACCACGTAAGGTACGCATGCCATCACCTACTACAGAGATAATAGCAAGCCTTTCAATCACCTCGATCGGTTCAAGTAATCCATCTTTTAATTCTAAGAAAAATTCATCACTTAAAGCTTCTTCTGCACGATAAAGTTCTGTTTGTGGCACACAAAAACTAATGCTGTATTCAGATGATGATTGAGTAATAAGTACAACTGAGATACCAGCATAAGACATCGCAGAAAAAACACGAGCCGACATACCAACCATACCTTTTAATCCAGGACCTGAAACATTGATCATTGCCATGTTATTTAAATTGGTAATACCTTTCACAGGTGTGGTTGAGTCAACAATATTAGCACCAATTAATGTGCCTGGCGCATCAGGATTATTTGTATTTTTGATTAAACAGGGAATCTGAAATTGGGCAATAGGTAAAATAGTTCTTGGATGAAGCACTTTTGCTCCAAAATATGAAAGTTCCATCGCCTCTTGATAAGACATTGTTTTTAGTAATTTGGCATCTGGTACAATACGGGGATCACAAGTATAAACTCCATCAACATCGGTCCATATTTCACAGCTATTTGCTCTTAAACAAGCTGCTAATACGGCAGCAGAATAATCAGAACCATTTCGTCCAAGCACAACTAATTCACCTTTTTCATTACCGGCAGTAAAACCAGGCATTAGAATAAAATTGTCTTGTGGAATGTGCATTTCAGCAATTCGATGAGTCGATTCAGGTATATCAACAGTCGATTCTAAATAATCACCTTCTGCAATAAGCATAGCAACAGGATCTATTACCGTGATCGTATGGCCTCTTGCTTTGAGAAGTTCTTGCATAATAGCAATTGATAGCTTTTCTCCACGACAAATAATTGATGCATTGATACTATCAGGACATTGACCGAGTAAACGAATACCTTCAAGTAATTGGTTAACATGATTTAATTCATTAAGAGCAAAATGCTTCATCTGTTCATAAGCAAAATTAGGTTGAGCTTTTGCAAGACCTGCTAATAAATCTGCAAATATCTTTTCAGCATCATAAATGTTACTTTTGATATCTTGCCCAGCAACCGTTTTTTCAACCATGGCTACTAAATGGTTGGTAATTTTAGCAGGTGCCGATAAAACAGTAGCGGTTTGCTCTTGTTTAGCATTATTTTCAATAATTTCTGCAACTCGCAAAAAGCGTTCTGCGTTAGCAACAGATGTTCCTCCAAATTTTAAAACTTTCATATCACACCTTACTTATTATCTTAGTTTATGCCCATTACTATCTATAATTATAGTTTTTAGAACTTATTTATAGGTATCGAAAATCTTGTAGTTTGATAATTCTATTTTTAATTTTTTGCACAGGTTAACTACTTTATTTCCATGCAAAATAAAAACCCGCCTTTAGGGGGCGGGTTTTTTAATATTTATTGAAAAAATCAACCCGCCCTAGATCGCATAATAGTACCTAAGGTGCTAATAATTCCTGTCATACTAACTAAAATTATCATGATTTTCCCTAAAAAATATTTAATTAAACTAAAAACAAAACAGCCCAACATTTTCATGTCAGGCTGTAATTTTAAAAAACCTTTTTGCTATTTTCGTATTCATTAACAACTTTATTCAATGCCTGATATATGCATTTTTCATCTTGTTTTTTTAATGCTTCATCTAAAATATTAAGATACGATGACATTAATTTTTGATTATCTTCGGCAAATTGTGGTGATACTTCTTGATCCTCATATAACATAACATATGTACGAGCAAATCCAAAAATCAAAAAATAAACCGACGCATTTTTTGGATCTTCTTGAATTAATGCTCTCATTGCCTTTCTTAGCTTTACATAACTATCAGTACCTGGCAAACTTGTCGCAAATGTTTTCGTTACTTCTGAAAATGTCATTGCAGTGAACCTCAATCAAAAATTATAAGATAAAAGGATATCAATCCATTAACAGAAGTGCAAGTGTATTTTATTTGCCAAATGTAATTTTAATTTTGAATAAAATCGGCGCTCATAACTCAATACCGATTATGTCCTATGATTACTTTATTTCTTTATAAATGGATAACCCAGCTGAAGCTTGTGCTACTGGCATTATTTCAATTGAATTAACATTGAAATGTGCTGGCGTATTGACTAACCATGAAACAGTATTGGCTATATCTTCTGGAGTAATATAATCAACATCTTTATATATAGCAGCAGCTTGCTTATCATCACCATGGAATCGTACATTTGAAAATTCTGTACCTCCACATAAGCCTGGTTCAATATTAGTTACTCTTATTTTTGTACCTAATAAATCAGCACGTAAATTAGCACTAAATTGTTTAACAAAAGCTTTAGATGCACCATAAACATTTCCGCCTTTATAAGCATAAGTACCAGCTACAGAACCAAGATTAATAATATAACCAAAATTGCGCTCAACCATCTCGGGTAAAATTTGTCGAGTTAAATTTACTAGCCCAATAATATTAGTTTCAATCATTGTTTCCCAGTCGTTATAATCTGCTTCATAAGCAGGCTCTAAACCTAATGCTAAACCTGCATTATTTATTAAAATATCTATTGTCTTAAATTCATTTGGTAGTTGCAATAAGATAGTGTTTACTGCATCTTTTTTAGTTATATCTAATGGTAATGAAAAGAAATTAGCGCCTAATTCACCTGCAAGTTTTTGTAGTTTATCTGCACGTCTAGCTATACCTACAACTTTATAACCATCTACTATAAGCTTACGGCAAATCGCCTTCCCAAATCCAGAGGATGCTCCTGTAACTAAAGCGATATTCATATAAAATCTCCTTATCGGCTAAATAACAATTTGGATGTATTATCATAAACTACAATATACATAAAAAAGAAAGCATCAAATAAAATATATTAAAGTACATAATTTACTGAATTTTTCTACAACCTTATAAAATAGTTACAAAAAACCCGCTAATTAAGCGGGCTGGTATTTAATACTTCATTTAGCAGGTCCTTCCACTGGCTCTTCATCTTTTAATGGAATAATCAAAGTATCGATATGAGTATTATTGATAAGTTGACGGGCAGAAGACATTAATTTACTCCAGAAATCTTGGTGATGACCACACACAACTAGATCAATGTTATACTCATGAATAGCTTCAATCAATACTTGACCAAATTCACCGTTACCTGAAAGCGTATGGGAGATAGGATAGCCAGCGCCATCCACTAATTTATTTAATGCAAGATGTGTATCTTCAGTAATTCGGTCTTTCATATCATTCATATTGATATCAACCAAACCTGTGTAAAGATCTGAATAATTAATACCAACATGAATCAATGATATTTGAGCATTATATGGTCTGGCCATAGAAACTGCTTTTTCGACAAGTAGTTCACTTTCTGGTGATAAATCCACTGCAACTAAGATGTGTTTATAAGCCATAATACATTACTCCTTCCAATTTAACGGTCAGACAAAACTTCAAAAGTGATATTATCTTTTTACTACTAAATCAATTTTTGAGCAAGCCAAAAAAGTGACCCAGATAACAAAATTGAAATTGGAAGTGTTAAAATCCAAGTTAATGCAATATTTTTAATAGTTTTACTTTGAACGCCACCACCATCAACAATCATTGTTCCGGCAACTGATGAAGAAAGTACTTGAGTTGTTGATACAGGCATACCAGTATAACTTGCAATCCCAATTGATAAAGCGGTAGTAATTTGTGCCGATACTCCCTGTGCATAAGTCATCCCTTTTTTACCAATTTTTTCACCAATAGTAATAGCTACACGACGCCATCCTATCATTGTTCCAATTGCTAGCGCTGAAGCTACCGAAATAATGATCCAAATCGGCGCATATTCAACAGTTTTAAGTAAATCGTTATTCAAAGATTTCAAATATTGTTTTTCCTCTGTTGTCACGTTAGCTTGTTTAGCTACATGCGAAACAGTATCCGATAAACATAATAATATGCGTCTAGCTTGTGAACGTTGTTCAACGGTGAGTGATTCATAATTATTCATTTTATTAAATAAATTATGAGCAATACTCAGTGTTATAAATGAATGTGAATAATCACAATGATACTTATTCAAATCGCCTTCTAGAATACTTGTATCTAATGCTGGTTGCTTACCTATTATTGTAGTTAGATCATCATTGTGAGTAATAAAATACTCTTGAATATTATCAATAGCATTACGAGTATTAGTAATATCATAGGTAGACGCATTCATATTAACAATAAAACCCGCAGGAGCGATGCCCATTAATACTAACATTAATAAACCAATACCTTTTTGACCATCATTAGCACCATGAGAAAAGCTCACACCTGCAGCTGAGATAATAAGCATTATCCTGATCCAAAAAGGTGGTTTTTTCTTACCATAAAGTTTCTCTCGCTGCTCTGGAGTCATGAAAATACGTTCTCTTTTTTTGCTACTTTTTTTACTTTGGCTTTTACGAGTCCAATACTTCCGCAATAGAAAGATCATCAAGCCTGCAATCACAAGACCTACAACAGGAGAAACAATCAAGGATAAAAAGATATGAATCATCTTAGGAATATTAAGTGCATCAATAATTGATGTATCCATAACCAATGCATTTGCAAGTGCTACTCCAATAATAGAACCAATTAATGTATGTGAGCTTGATGCAGGAATACCAACAAACCAAGTACCTAAATTCCAAATGATTGCTGCAAATAAAATAGAAAATACCATAGCAAGCCCATGAGCAGAGCTTACATTAAGTAATAAATCAGTTGGTAACAAATGCACAATGGCATAAGCCACACTAAGTCCACCAAGTAGTACGCCAAAAAAATTAAATACTCCGGCCATAAAAACTGCAAGTTGTTCTTTCAATGCCCTTGTATAAATAACAGTGGCAACAGCATTAGCAGTATCATGAAATCCATTAATAGCCTCATAAAAGAGTACAAAAAGTAAAGCTAAGACTAATAATATAATGGTTGAGAATTCTAAATCTGCAAATAGATGAAACATAATATATCTTTCTGTTGTTAATAGCGTTTCTATTATCCTTGAGAATAGTCTAATGAGCAAAACAATTTTTACATTTTTCGTTTAGCATAACGAGCAGCCAAAAAAGCACAAATCATTAATTGAATTTGATGAAAGATCATTAAAGGTAAGATCAAAATACCCATCATCGACATGGGGAAGATAACACTCGCCATTGGAATACCACTTGCTAAGCTCTTTTTTGAACCACAAAATACAATTGTAATCTCATCTTCTTTATTAAAATCAAAAAATCTTGCGCTATAAGTGGTAATAATTAAAACTATTACTAAAAGAATAATTGAGAAAAATATAATATTTAACAAAGATAAAAAACCAACTTGCGACCATATACCATTAACAACCGCATCACTAAAAGCGACATAAACCACTAATAAAATCGACAAACGATCTGTTTTAGAAATAATATTTTTATATTTATCTATCCATTTACCAATAAAACGTCTAGATAAATGCCCAGCAACAAAAGGCAACATTAATTTCAGCATAATAGAGATAATTGCATCAATTATGTTCATTGACGCCGAAGTTTGAGTGTGTATTAACAATCCTACTAAAATCGGGGTAATAAACACGCCCAATAATGTTGATGCTGAGGCACTGCAAATAGCAGCTGCCACATTACCTTTAGCTATTGAAGTAAATGCTATTGCTGATTGCACAGTTGCTGGTAAAACACAAAGATAAACAAACCCTAAATAAATATCATGTGATAAAAAAGTGGGCACTAGTAACTGCATCATCACGCCTAAAATAGGGAATATTACAAATGTAGTTGTAAATATTAACAGATGTAATCGCCAATTTTTTATACCAGAGACAATTGCTTGAAAAGAAAGTTTTGCACCATGCATAAAAAATAACAAGCCAATAGCAAAAGTGGTAAGGTATTCAAAAACTGTTTTAGCCTGTCCTTCACAAGGAAAAAAGCTAGCTGTAATCACAACACAAATTAGAATCAATAAGAATGAATCAATCTTAAAACGTTGAAATATATTCATCATTTTTAGTATCTTTGATTAACAAGAATAAAAAAATCGCCACAAAAGTGGCGATATACAAGGAAGATAAAATTTATTCTAAAAAGCTACGCAACACATCGGAACGGCTTGGATGACGCAATTTACGCAAAGCTTTAGCTTCAATTTGACGAATACGTTCACGTGTTACATCAAACTGTTTACCAACTTCCTCTAATGTATGATCGGTATTCATATCAATGCCGAATCGCATACGTAGTACTTTCGCTTCTCGAGGTGTTAAACCGGATAAAATATCACGAGTTGCATTACGTAAACTTTCTGATGTTGCTGCATCTAATGGTTGCTCAAGTGCTGTATCTTCAATAAAATCACCTAAATGTGAATCCTCATCATCCCCAACAGGTGTTTCCATTGAAATTGGTTCTTTAGCAATCTTAAGTACTTTTCGAATTTTGTCTTCTGGCATTTGCATACGTTCAGACAACTCTTCAGGCGTCGGTTCTCGACCAATTTCCTGTAGCATTTGACGCGAAATACGATTTAATTTATTAATCGTTTCAATCATATGTACTGGGATACGAATAGTTCTAGCTTGATCTGCGATTGAACGCGTAATAGCCTGTCTTATCCACCATGTTGCATAAGTTGAAAATTTATAGCCACGGCGATACTCAAACTTATCCACAGCTTTCATCAAACCAATATTACCTTCTTGGATAAGATCTAAGAATTGTAAGCCGCGATTAGTATATTTTTTCGCAATAGAGATAACTAAACGTAAATTTGCTTCAACCATCTCTTTTTTAGCTCGCCGAGCTTTCGCTTCACCGATTGACATACGCCTATTGATATCTTTAATCTGCTCAATAGAGAGATTCGTTTCTATTTCGATTTTCTGTAATAATGCAACTTGCTCTGCAACTTGATCTTCAAACTCTTTTAAGTTAGAAGCAAATGCACCTTTTGAGTTTGATGCTTTAGTATACCAGTTCATATTATTCTCATTACCCGTAAAATAAGTCATAAACTGTTTTTTTGGCATTTTGCATTGTTCAACACAGATCTTCATAATTACACGCTCATGTGCTCTTACTCGATCCATCATACTTCTCATATTATTAACTAGAATATCAAATTGTTTACCAACTAAACGAAATTGCTTGAAAATTTCTGATAGGTTTTCGATCTCTTTTTGTGCCTTTTTGTGGGCTCGTCCATACTTTTTAATAGCCTCAGACGTTTTATCATGTTGCTCTTTTAACTCAATAAACTTAGCCCTTGCTACTTCAGGATCAATGGACACATCATCATCTGCAGATGAATCACCGTCTTCATCTTCATTTTCATCATTACTATCATCAATATCAATCTCTGTTTCGCTTTCTTCTAAATTTTCGGGAAGCGTATCTGTAGAACTTTCTGCATTAGGATCAACAAAACCAGTAATGATATCAGATAAACGAATGTCTCCACTTTCAATTAAATTATACTGTTCTAAAAGATAAGTAATTGCTTCTGGATATTCTGATACCGAAATCTGAACTTGATTAATACCTTCTTCTATACGTTTTGCTATATCAATTTCGCCCTCTCGTGTTAATAGTTCAACAGCCCCCATCTCACGCATATACATACGTACAGGATCTGTTGTTCTACCTATTTCTGATTCAACATTAGACAGTACTAATGCTGTTGCTGCTTCAACAGCTTCCTCATCAGGGACATTATCTGAAAGTAATAGGTCATCAGAATCAGGGGCTTCTTCAAGAACTTGAATCCCCATATCATTAATCATTTGGATAATATCTTCAATCTGATCTGAATCAATAATCTCTTCAGGCAAGTGATCGTTAACATCAGCATAGGTTAAGTATCCTAGCTCCTTACCTCGAATGATCAGGAGTTTTAGCTGTGATTGAGAATTTTGCTCCATAAAAGGTGTCCACATTTAGTTATTCAGTCATGTATATTATATACACAAAACAAAAATGCTGTTCTGTATATAGCCTATATTTAGTCTTTTTTTGATAAAACAAGTATTAGTGTCGCTAGTTCTTTTTTCTCTGCGGTACTTAAGCCAGAGACTCTCTCTTTTGCGATCAGTTCATCTTGCCTTTGGGCGAGTATATTATCATATAACTCTTTTAATGTATGAGAAAAAAATGACTCTATTTGGTTGTCTTGATAATGATACTCCCATGTTGCTAAACGCTTTAATTGTTTATAGAATGGTTTATCTACACACTCAGTTAATATCTGTGCTGTTGTTATATTTGGGTAATGTTGGCATAATTCAAGTAATTCAATCAAAATTTCAATACCTGCCATCTTCACTTTACGTAAAACATTAATATCAGATACTTGCTTTGCAAGATTAGGGTATTGAAGCAACAAGCCAATTAAAATGCGCATAGTAGTTAATTTCATTTGTGAAACATGCACTTTTTCAACTGTTTTTTCATTACTACTAAAACGGCTTTCACGTAATAAAAGTTGAAGTTGAGATACGTCTAACAACCCTAAATAACTACCTAACTGCTGTAATAAATTTAATCGAAATGCTTTTGCTTTAACTTGATCAAGAAGTGGTAAAGCTAATGAACTCAATTTGGCTTTACCTTCTGCCGTTTTTAAATCAACTTTTTTTAAAAGTTCATCAAATAAAAACTTTGATAAATTTGGGGCCGCTTTTAAATAAGCTTCAAATCCCTCTTTACCAATTTTTCGAACCAAACTATCTGGATCTTCGTCTTGTGGTAAAAAAGCAAAGGTGATTTCTTTTCCGTCAATTAAAGAAGGTAATAATACATTTAGAGCCCTCCAAGCAGCACTTCGTCCTGCATTATCACCATCATAACAAAATATAACTGAATCGGTAGCCCTAAATAAAAGCTTAATATGCTCTTCAGACGTCGAGGTACCCAAAGCAGCAACTGCATAATCAATGCCATATTGCGCAAGAGAAACAACATCCATATAGCCTTCAACAACAACTAATTGCTCAGGATTACGATTAACTTCTTGAGCCTCATAAAGTCCATATAATTGAAAACCTTTGTGAAAGATGGGTGTTTCTGGTGAATTAATATATTTCGCAGAATCGTTTATAATTGTTCGCCCACCAAATGCAATAACATTACCCTGCCTATCACGAATAGGAAACATAATTCGCCCACGAAAACGATCATATTGATTCCCTTTATCATTGGTTACCAGCATACCTGCTTGATCATAAAGCGCCGCTTCTGTTTTAGTTTTGACAACATTTTGTGATGTCAATCTCCACTCGTTAGGTGCAAAACCAATTTTATATCGTGCAATGATTTCTTTATTAAGGCCTCTTTGTTCAAGATATTGATTAGCCTCTTTTGATGTTGGTAATGATAACTGACTTTGATAAAAATTAGTTATTTTTGCCATTAACGTATACAAATCGCGACGAACATTACGAGATTCAATATGTTTGGATTGATCTATTTGATTTTGTTCGTTATCGACATAAGGGACTCTAATCCCTTGCATACTGGCTAATTCTTCAATGGCTTCTGGAAAAGATAACCGTTCATATTGCATTAAAAAAGTTACAACGGAACCGGATGCACCACATCCAAAACAATGATAGATCTGTTTTTTCTCACTAAGTGAGAAAGAAGCTGTTTTTTCATCATGAAACGGACAACAACCAAAATAGTTATTCCCCTTTTTTTTCATTTTTACGCGTTTGCTGATAACATCAAGAATGCTAGTTCGAGCTATCAATTCCAAAATAAAATCGCGAGGAATTTGGCCTTTCATGATAAAATTTCAACCAATATTGGCATTTTAGAAAGACAACAAGCCGTATCTAATATACAGCTTGTTAGAATTCTTTATATTAAAAAATAACAAATTGATTTAAATATCAATTTAAATTTGATATATAAATAATCGCAAAAATATTAGTATAAACGAGTGCGACGAGCGTTTTCTCTTTCTAACTTTTTAGCATGGCGTTTAACTGCCGCTGCTTTAGCACGTTTACGAATTGTTGTTGGCTTTTCGTAAAACTCACGGTTACGAACTTCAGCTAGAACTCCTGCTTTTTCGCAAGAACGTTTAAAACGACGTAACGCTACATCAAAAGGTTCATTTTCACGTACTTTAATTACTGGCATGTGCCTCTCACCTCAAATTGGTTAATATCACAAAGGACTAAAAATTAGTTCGCAATTCTACCTCTAATTAATATACGTTGTAAAGTAAAAAATCGAATTATTGTAATACAGCAAATTAATTTGCTAAACATCATTTAGCAATAGATAATTACCCATAATTTAATAAAAATAAGCAGGAGCTTTTATGTCACTTTTTATTGCTGGTCAATATCCCAAACGTCGTTTACGCCGTAGTCGCGCACAAGATTTTACTCGCCGCTTAGTTACTGAAAATATTTTGACCGTTAATGACCTTATTTATCCAGTTTTTATCATTGAAGGCACCAACATCCTTCAATCAATCCCTTCCATGCCGCAAGTCAATAGAATGAGTATTGATGTATTATTGAAGGAAGCTGAACAAGTTGCTAAATTGGGGATTCCGGTTCTTTCAATATTTCCAGCTATAGAATCAGACAAAAAAACACTCCTCGGTAAAGAGGCTTACAATGAAAACGGCCTCGTTCCTAGAGCTATACGTGCATTAAAAAAAGAAATTCCTGAAATTGGCATATTATCTGATGTCGCACTTGATCCTTATACCACTCATGGTCAAGATGGTATCATTGATAACAATGGTTATGTTGAAAATGATATATCTGTTAACGCATTGGTCAAACAAGCTTTGATGCAAGCTCATGCCGGTGTTGATATTATAGCTCCGAGTGATATGATGGATGGACGTATTGGTGCGATTCGCGATGAACTTGAAGCACAAGGATTTTATAATACCCAAATTATGTCTTATTCTGCTAAGTATGCCTCAAGTTTTTATGGTCCATTCCGTGATGCAGTTGGTTCAGCAAAAAATATTGGAAATGGCAATAAAAAAACTTACCAACTTGATCCTGCAAACAGTAACGAAGCTTTACAAGAAATTTATCAAGATATTACTGAAGGCGCTGATATGGTAATGGTTAAACCAGGAATGCCTTATCTAGACATAGTACGTAGGGTAAAAGAGACATTTGCTGTACCAACCTTTGCTTATCAGGTCTCTGGAGAATATGCAATGTTAACATCTGCAATACAAAATGGTTGGTTAGACGAAGAATCGGCAATTATGGAATCACTACTTTGTTTCAAGCGAGCAGGTGCCGACGGAATCTTAACCTATTTTGCAAAACAAGTAGCTCAATGGCTAAATAACTAATAATCAAGATGAGAATATAAATAAAATCGACATACTCACATAAATGTCGTTTTTATTTATTAGCTTTTGATTGATAAACAAATGAGTTAATAAAAATGTTAAGTTAACATTGCCCCTAATTCGCAAAATTAATTCCCTCCAAATACGTATTATTTCCCCTTCATAATAATTTATAAAAAAAATAATCTTCAAATTAAAAAAGGTTAATGCTTATGATAATACAATTGGACGCTAGTAATCTGCTTGATGTGAGATGATTAAAAAAACAAAATTTCCAAACGCGGGTTGTTTGATGTAAACGTTATTAATAATATGCATAAATTAAATATAAAACGTTTCACTATCATAAATAAGCATAAAATATCTAACAGCTGACAATAACGCTAACAAATATAATTAATCACCGCCAAACTCGTCATATTCTCGGCAAAGTATAATCGTATCCTCAATCAGACGCCGAGCTATAGTACCATAATGAGGAATTTTAGGTAACGCTGTGTAATGATACCAATTGGCTTCAATTAATTCGACTGGATCTACTTCAATTTCACCACTATCATAATCTGCCAAATAAGCCATCATTAGAGAATTAGGAAATGGCCAAGGTTGTGAGCCAATATAACGAATATTTTTAATTTTAATTTTTGATTCTTCAAAGACTTCTCGTTCAACAGCGGCTTCCACTGTTTCACCGACCTCGATAAAACCAGCTAAAACGGTGTATAAGTTTTCTTTATTGTGTTTGACATGCTTTGCCAATAAAATTTTATTTTTATGCCGAATCGACACAATAATTGACGGCGATATCTGTGGATAATAACGTTGATGACAGTTATCACACAAACAACACCATTCCGTCTTGCTAAGATGCATTTTTTTACCACAGTAACCGCAAAATTTATGCGATCGATAAAACTCTGATAATTGTATAGCCCTCCCTGCCATATTAAACAATGATTGATCTGCACCATCAAGCAATGGACGTATGGAACACATTTCGTTTTCCATTTCTCGGCAAATCAACCAAGCAGTTTGCCCATTCCATTCGCCTATTGGTTGAGCAAGTTGATCAGCAAAACCAAATTCACTAGCAAATCCAACTGGAACCTCACCATTAGGTAACCATAATCGTCCGTTTTGGCTAACAAACCAATAGCCTTTTTCATTGCCACTTAAATTAAATTGTTGTTGTAAATTCATATTTATTAAAACCCAATAGAAAAAACAAAAGGAGGTTTTTTACTCCTCCTTTTTAATAAAATTATTTCTTTTTCTTCTCATGAAGCCCTTTTTTTTCAAGCTCCCAGTAAATAATACGTTGCTGGGCAATTGTGAATAAGTTACTTACAATATAGTATAAAACTAATCCTGAAGGGAACCATAAAAAGAATACAGTGAAAATTAATGGCATATAAGTCATTAATTTCTGTTGCAACGGATCAGTAACAGGGGTCGGTGACATCTTCTGAATTAAGAACATGGTACCACCCATTAATAAAGGTAAAATATAATAAGGATCTTGTGCTGATAAGTCATGAATCCAAAGAGCAAATGGCGCATGACGTAATTCAACTGTATTCCCTAGCATATAGAATAATGATAAGAAAATTGGCATTTGAATAAGTAGTGGTAAACAACCGCCTAATGGATTCACTTTTTCTTGCTTATAAAGCGCCATGGTTTCCATACTCATTTTTTGTCTATCATCACCATAACGCTCTTTTAAGGCTTGCAAACGAGGTTGCAATATCTTCATTTTAGCCATTGAACGATATTGAGCACGTGTTAAAGGAAATAAAATACCACGAACAATAAATGTGATAACAATAATTGCAAAGCCCCAGTTACCTATAAAACTATGGATAAATTTCAATAAATAAAATAGTGGTTGAGATAAGAACCATAGCCATCCATAATCAACTATCAAATCAAGATGATTAGCCGTTTCTTTTAATTGGCTTTGAATTTCTGGTCCTAACCATAATTTTGCGCCAATAGTTTGTGTACTACCAGCAGGAATAACAGTTGACTCACCTTTAAAACCGATTGTTGCTTGCGAATTTTTAGCGGTCGCTCGAGAATAAAATAAATTATCTTGATTCTGTGCAGGAACCCATGCTGAAGCAAAATAGTGTTGCAACATTGCAATCCAACCAGTTTGGGTATTAACTGATAAAGCTTTATCCTTAATATCATCAAAACTATATTTACTATAATTTGTACTAGAACTTGAATAAGCTGTACCACGGAAGGCGCTCAATCCTAATCCGCCTCCTCCTTCTGTCACTGCATCATGAGGTAATTCAATTGTCTGTTTTAATTGCCCATACATAGACACTTCAACGGGAACTTGTCTTTGATTATTAATTGTATACTGAACATCAATTGCATAACTACCACGATGTAGCACGTAATATTTAGTATAATCTACGCCATTAACTTGATAGGTTAATGGTACCCGTAATTCATCTTGTCCATCAGCTAACACATACTCTGTCTGCTGAGCTTGATATACTGGACGTTTTGCACCTTGAATGGCATTATCTGGACCATCTTTTCCAGTTAATCCACTTTCCGCAATATATACAAAATCAGGTCGAGAAGTCAAAAGTTGGAAAGGCGTACCAGAGTGAAGTATTTGCTCATATTTCAACAATTGAGCAGCCTGTACATCACCCCCATAGGTATTAATGATCAGTGATAATACATCCGATTTTACAGTAATTGTTTTACCAAGAGCCTCACCATTAGGTGTATCATCTTCATTCACTTGTGATAATTGGTTCGCCATTGGCACTTTAGGGGCATGGTCTTCTTCCCACGCTTTCCAAATAAAAAATGATAAAAAAAGTAAAGCAATAACTAAAATATTACGTTGAGATGCCATTAGTGTTTTTCTCTTTTGTTTTTAGTATTAGGAGGAACAGGATCTTCTCCTCCTTCATGTAAAGGGTGACATTTTAATACACGTTTGACCGTTAGCCAACCTCCTTTTATTAACCCAAAGCGTCTTAGTGCAATTATTGAATATTGGGAACAACTCGGAGTAAAACGACATTTTGGACCAAATAAGGGGCTAATAACACGTTGGTAAGCTCGAACAAAAAAAATAAAAATATTAACTATCAATGCATTAAACGCAAAAACATGCTGTTTGATAATCAATATAATTTTATTTAAACTCCGTGTTTGGCGATGATTCGTTGGCATAACTTATCTAATGTTACAACTAGTTGTTGATTTTCTAAGTTTATAACCGGTGCTTTAGCCATCAAAATAAAATCAATACTGGGTAATTGATGTTGTCGATGTCGAAAATATTCTTTTGCCAGGCGTTTGATACGATTACGTTCATGTGCTCGCTTAACCTGTTTTTTAGCTATAGCAAAACCCAAACGGGGATACGTCAAATTATTTTTACGAGCAACCAAGGTAAGAAAAGGAGACCCAGCGCGAATGGGATCTTCAAAGACACGATTAAAATCAAAGGGAGTCAACAATCGCAACTCCCGAGGAAAAGTGAGTTTAATCACTCAACTTTAAATCAGCTAGCAACAGTCAAACGAGCACGGCCTTTAGCACGGCGGCGAGCAAGAACCTGACGACCGTTTTTAGTAGCCATACGAGCGCGAAAACCGTGAGTTCTATTACGTTTTAATACTGATGGTTGAAATGTGCGTTTCATGACGATTTATATCCAAATCTAATTTATCAACAAGTTGCAGAGTATAGACTCCACAGCATTAATTAAAGAGGTCAGAATTATAGAAGCTATTTTATTTTTCGTCAATCAGATTTTATGCATGAAATGATGAGAAAATATTTTAAAACTCAACTATGGCACAATAAAATAAAAAACATAATACATCGCCTATCAAAAGCAAATAAAAGTATCATGTTAGGGCATTAAAATTACAAATCATCAATGACAGATAATGACAATTTTACAAATATTGAAATTATATTCTGAACAAAACGTAGCAACACAATTAATAACCATAAAAAGCTATCATCAAATTAATCACAGAATCCTAACACACGCTTACTCTTTTCCCCACCAATTTCACGTGCTAATTTGGGTACTAAATAACCAGAAACTTGCTCGGATAGTTGTTTCATTATCTGTCTAGCCTTTCGATCATCTATCATAAAATGAGCAGCTCCTTGTACTTTATCCAATAAATGTATGTAATAAGGCAAAATACCAACATTAAACAATTTATTACTCAAATTAGCTAATGTATCAGCACTATCATTAATATTTTTTAATAAAACGCTTTGATTGAGCACGGTAACATTATGTTGTTTTAATAATGAAACAGCCTTAGCAATAGTATCATCAATTTCATTTGGGTGATTAATATGCGTAACAACTAAAATTTGTAATCGACTTTTTGCAAACAATTGGCATAGTTTACATGTAATACGTGATGGTATAACAACAGCTAAACGAGTATGAATACGTAACCGTTTAATGTGGGGAATCTTTTCTAATGCTGTTATTAAAAAAGCGATTTCATCATCTTTTGCCATTAAGGGATCCCCTCCTGAAAGGATAATTTCATTAAGTTCCGAGTGATTGGCAATGTATTCAAGCGCAGCATTAAGATTTTTCTTATTCCCTTGATTTTCATGATAAGGGAAATGCCTTCTAAAACAATAACGACAATTAATCGCACAAGCTGTTTTTGTTATTAGTAAGGCTCGATTATGATATTTGTGTAGTAATCCAGGAATAGCATTATCCTGCTCATGCAAAGGATCATTACTATAGCCGTTAACATAAATCATTTCATGATCATGACAAAGGACTTGCAATAAAAGGGGATCATTATAATCCTTCTTCTTCATTCGCTGTATAAAGGTCATGGGAACACGCAGTGGAAATTGTTTTTTCGCCTGTAACATCGAAATAGTTATTGAACTAGGATCTAGCTCTAAATAAGAGTACAGTTTATTAATATCGGTTACAACATTTGCAAGATCAAAAATCCAGTCATCTTTATTTGGTAGTTCTACTTTTTGCTGTATAATGTGGCTCATTTTTTGTAATCCAGAATGATAATTGGAGCTTTTATGGCATCTTATAGTACTAATGAGTTTAAAGCCGGCCTTAAAATAATGCAAGATGGCGAGCCATGTGTAATTGTTGAAAATGAATTTTATAAACCTGGTAAAGGGCAAGCTATTAACCGTGTGAAAATTAAAAAATTACTTTCAGGTAAAACAGTTGATAAAACTTTTAAATCAGGGGAATCAGTTGAAGCCGCTGATGTTGTCGATATGAATTTAACTTATCTATATACAGACGGCGAATTTTGGCACTTCATGAATAATGAGACGTTTGAACAACTTTCTGCTGATACTAAAGCTGTTGGCGACAATGCTAAATGGTTAGTCGATCAAGCTGAATGTATTTTAACACTTTGGAATGGTCAACCGATTGCAGTTACGCCACCAAACTTTGTTGAGCTCGAAGTGATTGAAACTGATCCAGGTTTAAAAGGTGATACTGCCGGAACAGGTGGTAAACCAGCAACTTTATCAACTGGGGCGGTAGTTCGTGTACCATTATTTATACAAATTGGTGAAATACTTAAAGTTGATACGCGTTCAGGTGAATATGTTTCGCGAGTTAAATAAACATTAGTTAATATAATTATTTCTATACTTGAATGATATAGAAATAAAAAGAGAGGATAATATAACCTCTCTTTTTATTTAAAGATTGAAGATAATCTTTAATTTAAACTCATAAATTAATCAGCTGAGCTTATTATCATCAGAAACAAATAAACAATTAGTTACAAAAATTTTATAACTTCATAATTCTAAATCACTTTGCACCAAAATAATCTAATTGTCGCCATGATTCATAAACCACAACTGCAACTGAATTAGATAAATTCATACTGCGACTGCTCGCTAACATCGGGATACGAATTTTTTTATCTTGCGGTAAAATATCAAGAATTGATGCAGGTAAGCCTCGGGTTTCGGGTCCAAACATCAAAAAATCATTTTCTTTATATTTTACATCGCTATGTGACTTTTGCCCTTTAGTTGTTAAAGCATAAACTTGCGTAACTAAATTAATTTGATTCGAGTTTAAAAAATGATTGAGATTTTTATAACGTTTAACATTGACGAACTCTTGATAATCAAGTCCTGCTCGCCTTAGTTTTTTATCATCCCAGAAAAAACCCATTGGCTCAATAATATGTAGATTAAAACCAGTATTAGCACAAAGGCGAATAATATTACCGGTATTTGCTGGGATCTCAGGTTCAAATAAAACGATATTTAACGCAGCATTTGACACAATTATATCTCTTTAAAAGTTAATATTTATGAATTGGCAATACTATCACAATTCTAAGTCCACCAAGATGACTTTTCTCAGCTTTAACCGTACCATTATCACGAGTGATCGCATTAGATACAATGGCTAGCCCTAAGCCTGTTCCTCCTGTTTCGCGATCTCGAGCCTCACTTGTACGGTAAAAAGGTCGAAAAATTTGCTCTAACTCATTATCAGCAACCCCTACACCATCATCATCAATAGTGATAGTAATGTGTTGTTGCTGAGCAACAAAATTCAACACAATTTCATGATTTGAATAGCGAAAGGCATTACGTATAACATTTTCAAGAGCACTGCATAAAGCGACAGGATAACATAAAATAGTATGATTTGTTGGTGGATTAATAACCAAGAATTTTTTACCAATTTGTTCCGCTTCGAAAGAGGCATTTTCAAGTACTTGTCTAAATAACACATTCATTGTGTTAAATTCACGAATTTCATTATTGTCATATTGTTGTCTTGCTAAAGACAACAAATCGCCAATCATCGCATCAAGTTTTAATGCTTCATTATTAATACGGGAAACTTCATTGCTTTCTCCTTGCTTACGACGCAATAAAGATGCAGCTAATTGTAAGCGAGTTAAGGGTGTACGTAATTCATGAGAAATATCAGAAAATAAATGTTGCTGTAACTCCTGCATCCTTTTAAGCTCTCTTAACATATGATTAAAACTTGCACCTGTAGCTTTATACTCAGTAGATCCTATTTTTTCAAGTTCTGGCCACTCTCGTAAATTTCCTTTTGCAACTTGATCAGCAGCCTGCTTTAAGCCACGAGCAGGTTTTGCAATACTCCAAGACAGCCAAAGTAAAAAAGGCGAGCTTGCTAACATAGTTAAAATTAATAGCAAGAAAGGATGATCAAAAATTAAATTAACAAATTGAGATTGGATATCTGAAGCAGGCTGCAATACGTATAATTGGTAATTAGCACCCGCATAATTAATTAGGAATGGACCTATAACCTCTTGTGAATCATAGATTTTCTTAGCTGGATCATCAACATTATGTGACTTTTCACTAAAGTTCCTAATACGATCTATATTTTTAGTATCAGCGGTAATAATTTGTCCATTTGGTGTAACAATAAATAAAAACTGACCTGGTTTTTGGTGGTTATCCATCAAAACAATAAAACGCATCCACCAACGAAAACTATTTTTCGGTATATTAGTTAGCTCTTTTTCGAGCTGATTAGCAAGCATATTGCCAATCTCTTTCTCTTTATTTGCCAAATAAGTTAAATTTCGAGAATCGAGATTTGGCAATAGCGTAATCAGCATCAAAAAAAAAGCTATAGTAAGAAAGAAAATAGTGAAAATTCTGATAGTTAACCGATCAAAAATCCACATAATTTCCTTCCTTATTTAAAATAATATCCTAATTATGTAAAAGCTCATCACTTTGGTCTACAACAAAAAGGTAGCCTTTAGAGCGTAAAGTTTTAATCCACGGCAAACCATCACTACGTGGAGGAAGCTTTTTACGCAAATTAGATACATGAACATCAATTGAACGAGCTAATGGAATAAACTCTTTACCTAAAACTGTTTCGCTCAAGGTATCTCGAGAAATTATCTTCCCTGCATTTTCAAGTAATTTTAACAATATTTGAAATTCAGTTCCGGTTAATTCAATATACTTATCATCGAAAGAAACAGATTGTTGTTTACGATTAACAGTAAGTTTATCAATAGTATATTGAATAGATTTTTCCCCAAAGCCTCCGACTAAATTATCCCAGCGCTTTCGACGTAAAAGAGCGTTGATTCTGGCAACAAGTTCCCTGTCATTAAATGGTTTTAAAATATAATCATCTGCACCAAGCTCTAGCCCAATAATCTTATCAAATTCATTATCTTTAGCGGTTAAAAAAATAACAGGTACAGTGTATTTATTTCTAAGCTGAGATAACACACTGAGCCCATTCATTTCAGGCATCATAATATCAAGTAAAATAAGATCAATAGTACTGTCAAACTTTTCTAAAGCTTGCACTCCATTGTTTGCTGTTACAACTTCAAATCCTTCTATTTCTAATAATTCACATAATAACGAGGCTATTTCTGGATCATCATCAACTACAAGTAATTTGTTCATTACAACCCTCTTAATCCTATTAATTCATTACATTATTTTATTATTTATCCTATTTTGATGAAACTTAATATTCTCCATTAACTTTATTATATATGTAAACGGTAACAACAATATACAAAATTATTGTCTATTTTGGATTTTAAATACGTTAACATTAGAAAAACCTTGATCAATTAAGTAAAGTGCTTGTAATTTGCTCATCACACCACGATCACAATAAAGTAAATACTGCTTAGATTGATCTAAATCAGCAAACTTCGTTGCTAATTTGTAAAATGGAATTAATTTAATTTCGACATCATTTAATACAAGTGGTTGTTCTTCTTGTTCTTCATAGGAACGAATATCAATAATAATATGTTCAGGATTAATTGATGTAACCGTTTTCAATTGAGTAATAACTGTATTAGCTTGTTTAGCAATTTCACGAATATCAATATTTTCGGCTTCTTCAACGGCCTTATCTAAAATCGAGAAATCAAAATTCTGCTCTTCCGCTTCAATTTTCTCTTTAACGGCCTTAACAGTAGGGCTTTTTGATATTACCCCACAAAACTCAGGCATTGTTTTAGCAATGTCTTCTGTGCCAATTTGGCGAGCAAGCTTAATAATGGTTTCTTTATCGTGAGTAATAAGTGGACGTAAAACCAATGTATCACTAACATTATCAATTAAACGCAAATTTGTTAGCGTTTGGCTTGATACTTGCCCCAATGCCTCACCAGTTACAAGCGCTTCAACTTTATAGCGCTGAGCCACTTTAGATGCTGCACGAATCATCATACGTTTTAAAATAACGCCCATTTGGCCATCATCAACTTTTTCTAATATCTCTCCGACAACATTAGAAAAATCAATAGAGATAAAACGAACTTTATGTGAACTTCCAAACTGCTCCCATAAATAGTGAGCCATTTGTTTAACACCGATTTCGTGTGTTTTTCCGCCAAGATTAAAAAAGCAATAATGTACCCTTGAGCCACGCCTAATAAACATATAACTTGATACACCAGAATCGAAGCCACCAGAAATAAGCGAAATAACATCTTCTTGAGTACCTGTAGGAAAACCACCAATACCGGCGTATCGACCTTTCACAAGCAACAATTTATCTTTATCAACTTCTAAATTAACAGTTATATCAGGTTGCGTTAATTTAACTTTGGCTGAAGCAACAAATTGATTAAGTCCGCCACCCACATAGCGCTCAACATCAATGGAAGAGAATGGATGTTGCCCACGGCGTTTAACTCGCACGCAAAATGTTTTATTTTCAATCAAAGGTGCATAATAATCTAATGTTTTTTCATAAATGTCATGGAGATCAACAAACGTTAACTCATCAACAATGAGGATATGGTGAATACCTGGAATACGCATTAATAGATTTAATATTTGATTTTCACTATTGCCAACTTTCGGACGGACTTCTATAAAATCCCAATGACGGACGACTGCAACGTTCTCAATATGGTGCTTTAAAATATTACGAATATTGCTTGTTAATATCTTAATAAATCGCAAACGAACTGAGTCACTTTTAATGGTAATTTCGGGAAAAAGCTTAACTATAAATTTCATAAAACTAAGGCGTACTAACTATATAAAAATGGCAATATTATACTTATTTTTCCTCAAAAACACACAATTGATTACGATAAATACAGAAAATAGCAAAATATACTTGCTTGTTGGCCACTCTTTCGCTAATATTTCGCATCTATAAAATTTTGTTGTATAACACATAAAAATTGACAGGTTGAAATGTACGGACTTTTAATTGCAGGTTATTTGATTATTGCCCTTGTGATAATTATTTTAGTATTGATCCAGCGCGGAAAAGGTGCTGATATGGGTTCATCGTTTGGTGCTGGTGCATCAGCAACATTATTTGGCTCATCTGGAAGTGGTAACTTTTTAACTCATGCAACAGCTATTTTAGGGGTACTATTTTTTGTTATAAGCATCGTATTATCAAATATGGGGAATTCAAGTAAAAATAGCGAATTCCATAATATCGAAGCGAATGAAAGTGCACCGGTAGCAACACAACAAAATACAGATGAACAAAAAGCTCCGATCACACAACAACCAACAAGTAAAAATCCAACATCAGATATTCCTGAATAAAAACAGTGCCGTGGTGGTGAAATTGGTAGACACGCTATCTTGAGGGGGTAGTGCTCTAAGGGCGTGCGGGTTCAAGTCCCGCCCACGGCACCAAATCAATAAACAGCAACATTCTTTTAAACCCTATAAAGCACATCAAATCCAGTAATAACAAGCCTTAAAGTCTATTTTATTGCCCATTAAGTATCAGTAAGGTACATTTACAACCAAAATTTTTAGGACTATATTAAGGACTATGCAAACATATTAAAATAATTTGATAGTCCCATAAGAGAAAAGTATGCCTAAAAAAGTAACCCCAATGACGGATACACAAATAAAGAATGCCAAGCCACAAAGTAAAGATTATCCTATTTATGATGGAAATGGTTTGCTTTTACTTATTAAGTCAACGGGAGCAAAAATATGGCAATTCAGATATTACCGCCCTATAACTAATAATAGGACTACTGTAAGCTTCGGAAGTTATCCAGAAGTTTCGCTACAGCAGGCACGAAAACAACGAGATGAAGCGCGCGAATTAATTAAGCAAGGTGTAGATCCACAACATCACAAAGCGGAACAAGAACAACGTAAGCAAGAAGCTTGTAATAATACCTTTTACGCTATGGCTGAGAAATGGTTCAAATTCAAAACAGAACAAGGTTTAGAAGAACAAACGCTCAAAAAGGCTTGGCGTTCATTAGAAAATCATGTTTTCCCTTATATAAAAGATATTCCAATAAACCAAGTAACAGCTATCAAAGCGATTAACGCATTACAGCCATTAAATAACAATAATAAATACGAAACAGTAAAAAGAGTTTGCCGGCGAATTAATGAAATAATGTATTATGCTGTCAATATGGGAATTATCGATAATAACCCTCTAGCCAAAATCACCGACGTATTTAATAGCCCGAAAGTAAAAAATCAGCCAACTATTCCCCCTACTGAGTTACCGCAGTTCATGCAAGCTTTAGCTATGGCAAAGATTGAATTACAAACCAGATGCGTGATTGAATGGCAGTTATTAACATTAACGCGACCAAGTGAAGCCGTTGGGGCTAAGTGGGAAGAAATTAATCTAGATAAAAAATTATGGAGTATTCCTGCCGAACGCATGAAAATGGATAGACCACACAATATACCTTTATCACCGCAGGCAATAAAAATACTTGAGATAATGAAATCTATTAATCATAAAAGTGAGTTTGTTTTCCCAACAGCAAGACCGCCTTATAACAAGCCAATGAGTAGCCAAACCGCTAACATGGCAATAAAGCGCATGGGATACAAAGATAAGTTAGTTGCGCATGGATTAAGAGCTTTAGCTAGTACCGCTTTAAACGAACAAGGCTTTAATTATGATGTCATTGAAAGCGCGTTATCGCATGTAGATAAAAACGCAGTAAGGCGAGCCTACAACAAAGCAGAATATGAACATCAAAAGCGTATTATGCTTGACTGGTGGGGTGACTTTGTCGAGCAAGCAAGCCAAGGAAATGTCTCACTATCAGGTAACCGCAATTTAAAGCTAGTTAATCATTAACCATATCGCGCTATTCATACCATGCCCCATATTTGGGTTACAAACTTCAATTATCCATAATAACCACTCCTCATATCTGAGGGGTGGTTTTTCAAATGTCACCCTTTACTTACCCAGTCATTAGGCTGTTTTTATGCTTACCTCCCCATAATCTTAAACTTTTAATATAAAGTGTTCACTAGTATTCACTACTGTTCACTACTATACACATTATTAAAATAATCTTGAACCTGTAATTAACTAATTGAAATATAAATATATTTAAATAGCGTTATTTTTTTATTAAAATAAAATAATTATTAATCATAATGTTAAGCTAGGATGATTTTAAGGTTGATCCAGGGCTATTATTAGAGGAAAAGAATAAATGCTCTATTGTGATTTCCACCATACAGGTATTACATTTGCAATCTGCTAAAAAGCCAGCAGGTTTATTAAATTGAATTACTCAACCATAGCTATTTATGGTTACCCATTTAGTAATAGCAGTCAAAAAAATTATTTCAATTCGCGGTTTTGCATAAAAAGGAGGGTAGGCGGTTTAGAGCGTATAAGGTCGTAGGAATTTACTCCCCCCTCCTCTTGGTTGGTTTAGTGAATTTTTGGACACGTTAGAAAGCAATCTAATAATTCGCCTTATTGGATTATAATAGCCTTATTATTAGTAAGTTAGGTGGTAATATGGCAGGGCGAAAATCAAAGATAAAGGACATGTTAAAACTAGGGCAAGCGTATTTACATAAACAGGGCTATATCAAAAATGGCGAAATCATTCCCTCTATGGCTGGACTGGCTTTATATGCTAACTGTTCAAGGTCAAGTTTATATAATTATGCGAGTTCAAACGAAGAATTTAAGGATCTGTTAGAACTTATCAAAGCGCGCCAAGAAGTGGAGTTAATTAATAAAGGCTTAAAAGGCGAGTTTAACGCGAGTATTGCTAAATTGATGCTTGCTAATCATGGTTATTCTGAAAAGCAGACATTAGATCATCAATCTATGGGTAGTAGCATTATAGTCAAATCTAAACCAATGCGCATAGAACTAGTATCGCCACCATCAAAGGGTTTAACCGCCGACAAGCAAAGAGCATAAAAATGTTTTACGAGTAATTAGAGGCTTGTTATCCGCTCAATTTTTAGACTCTCAAATTGAGCCGCTTCCTATAGAATTTAAATATCCGAAAATCCATTTAATATATAATTACTAGTACTTATATAGGTATCCAACAAGTATCCAGTGAAAAGGTATTTAATAAATGGATACCAATTTAATCATAAAAGGCAGTTAACAAGTTAGCGCACTCCAAGAACGTACTTAATAGATACGTACTAACAATAGTTATATATCTTTGGTTTAGCTAATGTGAAACCTGATGAATTGGTACGCACTAAAGAGGTACGCACGGAAAATATACTTAACGAACAGCAACTAATAGCAGAAGATAAAGATGATCCAAATTTGGATGATAAAATAAGACAAGCAGTTATCTTCATAATAAAGACAGCTATAATTGTATCTTTAGCATTTTGATTTAAAACAAGCTAATTAATCTGTATTGAAAATATTTACTGGCGTAACGCTAATAAATATATTGATAAGCTAATGCCTAGATAGGTTAAACGGTAACATTTTTATTATTATGAAAGAGGAATTGTAATGTACCCATGCACAGATCATTATTTACATTGTTTACCCGAAAATACATTATTTGCTAAGTATGACAGGAAGAATAATTTCTTAGGTTTTTTTATTAAAGGAAAAAATACGGATCATCAATATTTTTGGATGACGGAAGTTATTAACCCACTAAAAAACCATGAAGATTGGCATTTCCAAAATATCATAAATAAAGGGTATATTTCACCTGAGTGGGATATTGAAAGTAAATACTATAGTGATGTTGATTCATATATTTATTTGGTTTTTGAAAGTGATGAGATTGAATATTTAATTCATAAATTAACAAAATGCTTACATGTAGCACAAAAGCCAAAAAATATAAATTATAAATACAAAGATAATATTTAAAATTAGTGTTAAATGCTCTTATTTATTTGAGGTGTCAAAAGGAATTAGTCGCAAGCGGTTTGATAGGGAACAGGCTAAATTAACTCATATTGAAAGTATTTACTGGCATAATGTTAGTGATTATATTGATAGATTAATGCCTAGATTGGTTAAGAAATGATTAGAATGAATGTTTTTTATGTGTGCGCAAAAAAATTTAATTAGTTGCGTTCATTTATGTTCAGTTATATATTGTTAATTCCATTGACATCTAAAACAAACTGAAATATTATCCGTCCCCATTTTTTATACTAATTAGGTATCGTAAATTGTTCATTGTGAGAATGATCATGAATGAAAGAAACTATAAAGATTTACCTTTAGATAGAACTAATTTGAGGCAAAGTATTACTAATTATCTTCAGGATAATAGATTTAATTTGCATAAAGATGAAGAAGATAATTCTAAATGGCGCTTAGAGTTTTATCATCCAAATCAAGAAGTTTGTTTAATAACTATTTTCTTTAATAAGGACGGAACTTCGACAATTCAATATTCACAAGGGAAGAACCAAGCGGAGGGTAAGAAGTTAGCGGATTATCTGTTTGATACCATTAATCCAGATGAATTTATGACGGTTAATATGTCGCTAAAAAATATACCGGAAGATGAATTTATTTCTGTTATTAATGAGTTGGATTCTGAATATGAAGATATAAATATTAGCAAGGAAGAAAAAAATAAGATTAAATTATTTAATGTTACTTCTAGCACTTATAATGACGCTATTAAGTTAACTTACCACCAAAATAGAACTTTACAAATACAAGGTAAGCCGCTAACTTGTTATAAAAGATTGATTTATTATATATCTGATTTGTTAAATCTTTCAGGAATCGAATCTGTATTAATGAAGTCTGACTCCTCGCGGGCGGAAGTGTTAAATTTAGGAATGGCTGAGTTTCATTTAAAAAGTCAGTTAGGTGAGGATATTTTTGAGCAATTTAATCACAGTATAAAGTCGTTGTTATTATCTAGTTTTTGTGTCAAATTTACATCACCCAAGCTTCCTGATTATTGTATGTTACTTTATCCCGAATTCAGAGCATTAGAAGGAATGTTAAAGCAGAAATTGCTTGAGTATGAGCTCATTGCAAGTCAGTGTGAGGGTATTGATTCTTTTGGAGGATTCTTTGTTAAAAAAACGCCAAATGAGAGTTTCTCCATAAAACAAGAATATCAACAAAAAATACCATGTAAGGATATGCAAAAGAGACTATGTGATGCTTTTGAGTTTTTTAACAAACATAGAAATAGATTATTCCATATGAATGAATATGTTGATTCAAGTAGAATGATAAGTGATATAAACGAAATGAATAGAATTAGTAATATTATATACTCGCACTTAAAGAACTTAATATAAATGTTTGATATAAATTATTCATTATTAAATAGCAATGACATCATTGTTATTACAGCACTTAACCATGAATCACCTTTAGATAATTTAAAGGATGTGGTTGCTCGTCTAAAAGAATGTAAAATCAAAAATAAACCAATTTTAGTTATTTTTGATTTGTTGTGTTCTAATGGTAATGAATGGAATAGATTCGTTTCTCTACGATTTGATGGCACAAAATTTATGCACCAATCTTTTAATGTGTTATCTAATGATGATGTGATGCCTAATATTATTGACACTCAGCAATCGTATTTCACTCAACACCCTGAAATTATTAAATCCTCAGTTTTGAATTAGTCGCTTCATATTGGTTTCAAATACCCCAAAACCCATTCCATGTATATAAACACAGTGCTATAATGTACCTAACTGTATATTAATGTATTATTTGCGTCTAGGCTGATCCCCGAATATTCGCAACCCTAGCGAACTGGCGCAAATATCTATTAGGGCGTGAGGGGCGTATGGTTAAAACATGCAAAAAGACAGGTTTATTTAAAGCAGAATCTCATGATCTAAAATGGTTTAAATTAGAACGTTATGATTTTATTTCTTCGATAACAATAGAACAGTTATTAAGAGAATTTGAAACTCGTCTATTTTGTTATGATTTATATGATAATGAAGAATATGCAGAGTCAACCATTTACTCTGCATTATATAGTGATCCATACATACATAGAAATGATAATGATAATTCTTTGGATAATAAAAATTCTTATACATCTTCCTCTAAAGTAATGCCATATCCTGATGATTGTAGCCTAGTTCCATTAAACTTACATGGTTTAGTAAAATTAGTTCAACTTTTTTTTGATGAGAAAATTTTAACCTTGAATAATAATAAATTCCATTATGGTAAGCATGGAACTTTTACCCAGATATCAAAAATGACTCAAGGTGACGATATTTCTGTTTTTCCTTTAATTATTGGATGTAATATAAAAACGTATTCTGATGAAGAAATATTAAAAAGTATGGAAAAATTTTTACCAATATGGCGAAAGTCATTACAAATAGAAGAACCCAAAATACCAAAAGTCAATATTGGCATTCAATCACTGAAAAAAATCGTATCTTACCGAGCATTACCTATAATAGATATTCTTTTATGGTGTAGTATTAACTCATATTCTATCAGTGACACTTTGTTATCATTTTTGGTTTTTAAAGATGAATTAAAAGATAGTTATGTAATTAAAGATACTATAAAACCATTCGCAGAGAATCTCTTTACGGATGAATATTTACGATTATATAAATTATTTGTTGAAAAAAACGAACATTTAAAAAATATTACAACATCTGTTCTGCTAGATATGTAATTATTAGTAGAGAGTTTTGTATCTTGTAAAATTCTCAGAAAAATAAAATAACTGTTTTTCCATACAGCACTCCTTGTCTTTTTGATATAGTTACCTTGTTTTATAAACTTTTAGATGAGGTAACGAATGACCAATCAAATCCTATCCAAAAAAGAAGTAAAAGCCTTACTACATTTCAAATCTGACACTAGCCTTTATACACTAGAACAGAAAGATGAAACCTTTCCCCAAAAAATCAGAATTGGCTTGCGCCGTGTTGGCTATCGAGCTGATGAGATTTACTCTTGGCTTGAATCTCGCAGAGTAGAACGTCGCGAGGTAGCATAATGGTGATAAAACAAAACCCTCTATATCGCGAAATAATCGAGGGCTTGCATTGGAATCTTGACGCTTCCAATCATAGCCAATCTAATTATAAAAAGCTACCTAAAAAGCCAAGAGCTTACCTATTAATTGCGTGTACTGGTGACAATGGTATTACAGAAAATGAGATATTGCGCACCTGTAGGCTTTCTAGCGGTAGAAATTACTGTTCAGAACTAGAAAGAAAGTTAGGTATCACATTAAAGCGCATGGATGAACCTAATACCGACGGAATAGGCTCACATTATCGCTATTACCTAGCCAATAGGGAAGATGCTCAAAAGGTAGTTAATCTGATTCTTAGTTATGAAAATAGCTTATTAACTGAATCAGATATCAGCCAAATTTTAGCACTTTACCCAAGCAAAGCAGCTTAATTAATTGATTTTATAGCAAAGCTCATTTTTGAGCTGACGGTATCCCTTTGCCTAAATTTAGCTAAACGGGGAATTTTCGGACACGTTAGGAGATAAAAAATGACAGATTTTAATAATTTAGTGCCAGTAACAGAAACACAATTAAACGGTAAATTACAGCAAACAGTTAGCGCAAAACAATTACATCTTTTTCTTGGTGTTGGTCGAGACTTTTCTAATTGGATAAAAGGAAGAATTGAGCAATACGGCTTTACTTTAAATGATGATTTTTTCATCTTTGATTCCCCCATTTTGGTGAATCAAAGTGCAAATAATGAGCAGTACTTCCCCAATGGGGGGATATCCCTCCCTAATGAATTAACGCCAAATTTGGCGAAAAATACCCGACGCGGTAGACCAGAAAAAGATTACATTCTCACAATCGGAACCGCTAAAGAATTGGCGATGATTGAAAACAACGAGAAAGGACGAGCAATAAGAAAGTACTTTATACGTTGTGAAGAACACCTTAAAGAAATCGCGCCAGCAATCCAAAAGAAAGCGCTTAAGCGGTTAAAAGCACGTTTAGAAGTCGCAGATTATAGCCGTCCTATGTGTGACGCTTTAACTATACAGCGATTATCCCTAGGCAAGGAGACCAAGCCACATCACTATACTAATGAATTTGATATGATTAATCGTATTGTACTTGGTATGACAGCAAAGGCTTACCGAAAAGCTCATAATCTCACGGGTGATATTCGCGACCATATCACCGAAGAACAACTTAATCACTTAGCTTACCTTGAGAAATCCAATATCACGTTAATAGATATGGGTTGGAATTATGAAAAACGAAAAGCAGAACTCATCAAGCTATCACAAAGCTACATGATTCGGTTATTGGGTAAGGTGGCTTAATTATGATGACTACACACCCATTTAACGCCCTAGCAATAGGGCAATATACCCAAGCCCTAAATAATCGCTTAAATTGCTATTTTGATGGGATTAATGCCATCCAAAAGGTGAAATCATTTTTCTTGGTTGGCAATAATTCTAGTTTTCAGTCAAAAAAGCCTATTTCAGTGGAAACCAAAACGGAAGCCAGTGTAAAAGTACGCACTAAGTACGCAGTGAAAACCGTTTTTTTAATGCGTACTAATCATTGCATGGGGTTGAATTTCAAAAGTATGTTTCTTGAGTCCATAAAAAGGAGAATGGGAAAACAAAAACCACCAATCAGTGGCATTAAGTTAAAAGATTATTTCTTATCTAATTTAGCTAGTTTTTCGCGACAAGTAGCAATAACCCAAGCGGAAAAGTTAGTATTTTCTTTCTTGGACTGTTCGTCTATTTGTTCTATTAAATCATGGGGGAAGCGGATTGCTTTTCTATCCGATTTATTATTTTTGTTACCTGTAGCCATTTTTATACCTAAAAGATGCTTATTAGTGTGCAGACACTATACACGATCGCTAAATAATAAAAAAGACTTGACGTGTGCCTACACTATAAAATATAGTGAGCACACACCTAATAAATTTATTAGGTTAAAAAAACAATCCCCTGATGTGCTCGCAACACTATCAAGGGATCTAACCACAAACATTAAACGGAGTAATGCTATGGCTAATAGTAATGATACCCTACGCCCTAAAAATGGGCAACCTGACCTATCTAATTTAATTTCTGTTTTAAATCTCTATCAAGCAGATATTCCAACATACCATTTATTACAAGCTGAGAATCACTTTGAAGAACTACAGCAATCTATTCTATATGGAATAGGTGCGATTGGTAACCTGATGTTTTGGGCTAGTGAAAGTGAGAGTTATTCCGAGCAGAACCTTAAAAGTGATATGCGCGATATTGGCTATTTACTAGCACAATTAAGGGATGTCGCTTGTTTCGCTTCAAATCAAATTAACCTACTTGATGCTACGCAAAACCATAAGGGAGGTAAATAGTATGTTGAAAACGAATCATCAAGAAAAGGGTAATCGTGAAACCAAACTATTTAAATTCTATGACCTATCAATGGCTCAAGTAGTCCAAATAACGGCAACAACCGAACGCCAAGCACGCAAGAGCCTAGGCAAATCATCCCTTATCTTTATTGCCAGAATTCGCTTATATCCAGTCATTGAAAGAGCAAGAAACTTTGGAGGTTACAGCCATGAGTAATGATCAGTTAATTTGTAATGTTGAGTCTAAACTTATTCAAGTTCAGAGCATGGCTAAAATCGCTTTGGATAACACTAATTATAAGTGCGCAGGATATGACGAGCCTTTTATCGAACAAGCCGATATGAGTAATTTACTGTGGGTTATCGTTGATTTAGTAGAGCAAGCTTTTGATGAGTTACAAGAGTATGGGTTAATGGAGGAGAAAAACAATGGCTAATATCTCACTAGACGCAATAAATACTATCAATACAAAATTAGGTCAAGCAGAGGCTATCACAATGCTTTTAATGATTGAATATAATTCAAATACGGCTATTAGCGATAAGTTACGATCCTCTGCCCTTGATGCTGTATCAGACTTAATTAACGATTCTAAAAAGCTATTTAGAAGTGAAACCGAGCGCAAGGAGGCAAAGAATGAAAGAGTTTGATTTTGTCCATAACAATGACGGCACTATTACCGCATTAAGGCTTAAAAATGGCAAATATGTAGCACTATTTTCTTTTGGCAAGGATGAAATCCCTGACTTGCTTGCTGATGTCACCAAACGATTACCGCCCGAAGTTAGGCGATACATGACACAAATTAAGGGGGTAAATCATGGATAATCAGCAAGAAGTAACAGCAATTCATCACAGTATCGTTGATTCTACCATGGCGATTATAGCAGGTTTATTTTTAATTGAGCAGATTAATAAAAACGGTGCCAAGGTGTTTATTCATGAGGGTATCAAGATTGATATTGATAAAGATTTAATTGTGTTAGGGCTAAAAATGAATCTTAAAGATAGCTTAATTGAAGACTTTGGCGAAAGTGATGGCTTAAATCGTACCTATGGACTATTAAAAAAGATGTACGCCGAAAGTGATAATAAACCTATGGCACTAACACAATTCGGGCAAGAAATGTTTGCATCGTTATTTATTGATTTAGCCGAAGATATTAAATCTGAATCTAGCTCGACAATTCATTAAGGGGGGATGTAATGAAAATCAATGAAATTACAGCCCAAGCCGTAGGTAAATGGGATTATATCTTTCAATCATTAGGTATTGAGGTGGGTAATGGCAAGCATTGCCCCTGCCCTGTCTGTGGGGGTAAGGATAGATTTAGATTTGATAACCAAAATGGCAGAGGTACTTACATCTGTAACCAGTGCGGTAGTGGTGACGGCTTAGAGCTTATCAAAAACTATTATCACTGTGAGGCTAAAGAAGCATCAAACAAAGTAGCGGAATGTTTAAACCTGAATGTTGGTCAAAACCACAATAACATACCAGATAATCCCGTATGTAAAACTGAAAATAATTCCATATCCAAAAAAGTGGAATATTTGCTATCTAAAGCAACATTAGGGCAATCTCAATACCTGACCAAGAAAGGGTTAACCTTTGATTTACCCTTGTTAGATAACGGGCGCATTTTTGTGCCCATGCTGAATCTTTATAATGAATACACAGGCGGTCAATTTATTGAACTAGACGGCAGTAAACACTTAATGAGAGGCTCAAATAAGAAAAGTGCTTTTATATTAGTGCGCTCAGTTTTGAGCAGACCTACCGAGGTGTACGCAAATTTGCTCGCACATAATGAAATTATTATCTGCGAGGGATTAGCGACTGGAATATCAATAACGGAATTCCGCCATCAATCTATGGTTATATCAGCAATGGACGCAGGCAATCTTATTCATGTAGCTAAGTCTATTCGTGAACTAAATCCGACCGCTAAAATCATTATTGCAGGTGATAACGATATTGGCCAAAGCCCAAATACGGGCTTAGCTAAAGCAATAGAAGCAGCTCAAGCGGTAAATGGTTATTACTCCATTCCTGATACAGATTATAAATGTGATTGGGATGATTATAGGCAACAATTTGGGAGTGATAACGCTTTGACTCATTTTAATAAAAACCTCATAAAACCAGAGTTACCCACCGTGACAAAACTTAACATGCAAACCGAGTTATCAAGTATGAACCTATCGCAAATGGCATCAAGCCAACGCGCCGAGCTACTCAATCAATATTATGATAATAACCTTGCAATTAATCTTACTACCGATGAAATCTATTACTATCAAGATAACGCATGGCAACCCATCAGCGATAAAATGCTAATGCGAACCTTAGCCGATTTATTTACTCAATCAGGCGAGCCATTTAACCCATTAAGAATTAGCTCAGCGGTTGAATCGCTCAGATTGTCCCTACCGATAATGGGAACACCTCAGAAAGATTTAATCTGCTTTAAAAATGGTGTATATGAGCTAAAAAGCCAAACCTTTAGACCTCACAATAAGCAAGATTGGCTATTAGTCAGTAATGATATTGATTACTACCCTGCCAAGGAAAAGGAATCTTTCGATACTCACGCGCCCAACTTCGCTAAATGGCTAAAAAGAGCATCAAGCAATCAAGATAAGGCTAAAAATATCTTAGCTGCGCTATATATGATATTGGCTAATCGCCATGACTGGCAATTATTCTTAGAGGTTACAGGCGCAGGCGGTAGCGGTAAAAGTGTTTTTGCTGAGATTGCGACGATGTTATCAGGTAAAAACAATACTGTAATAGGCACTATGGACGCATTAGAAAAGGCAAGGGACAGAGCCTTAATCGTGGGTTACTCATTAGTCATACTACCCGACCAACCGCGTTATATGGGCAGTGGCGCAGGATTAAAAGCAATTACTGGCGGTGATGAAGTCGCAATAGACCCAAAACACAAGCAACCCTATTCTTGTAAAATCCCTGCGGTAGTCTTGGTTATCAATAACGAGGCAATGAGATTTAACGAGCGTAACGGCGGTATATCACGGCGTAGGGGTATCTTTCACTTTGGCGAGGTCATCCCTGAAAAAGAGCGAGATTTAAACTTGGTTAGCAAAATAGAGCAAGAGCTCCCCTCAATTGTGAGGTTGCTATTAAATGAGTTTACCAGTCCAGCAGAAGCTAAAGAAAGACTACACCAGCAACAACAATCAGACGAAGCGACGGCGATTAAACGCGAATCTGACCACTTGGTAGATTTTTGTAGTTATCTTGATGTGCTGGATCATCCCAATGGTATGCTTATGGGTAATTTAGGCATAATACCATTTAACCCTAAAAAATATTTATATCATGCTTATATTGAGTATGTGCGAAATACAGGGCTTAATAATCCATTGTCCTTGAGTGGGTTCGGTTTATCATTAAATTACGCCATAAAAGAAAATAGAAAGGCGTACATTAAAAAACGAACTAATATAGGGGTAAAAACTAATTTAGAAATAAACCCAGATATGTGTAAAGATTGGCTACCTAAAGCCGAAGATTTTATAAGATAACCTGTAATAGTATTTATTTATCAGTAAAACTAAATTTTTTATTAAATGTAATATTTACTTTATGGTCATTAAATAATATCATTTAACTCAATTTTAAAAAATTGAGTTAAACATGAGAATATCACACGCTAAATCATTCGATGAAATTATGAAGGTCATTAATCCTTCTGATTTAATTAATGTTATGGGTAAATTCAAGGAAACTGATGCAAAAGGTCGGTATCTCCATTGGAATGACTTTAAATATAAAAAAAATGATGAAAATATTAATATTGATTTAGCATGGGCTGCGACTAAAATGTCTAGACTCCAATCAAATAAAAAAATTAACATAGGGGGATATCAGTTTAGTTTTTGTGTTCCTGATTCTTTACAAAGAGATCTCCACACAATAGATAAAAAATCCAGTGGTTATATAGGGATGAATAATCCTGAGTCGATGGATGGGGTTAATAATAAATATTTAGTTCATTCTTTAATTATGGAAGAAGCTATTTCATCGGCTCAACTTGAAGGAGCCTCAACAACAAGAAGAATAGCAAAAGAAATGCTTGAATTAGATAGAAAGCCAAAAAACAAAGCTGAAATTATGATCGTGAATAATTATTCATTGATGAAAAAAGCATTGGAAATGAAAAATGAAAGTTTATCTATTGATTTAATTCTGAGTTTTCATCAAATAGCAACAGAGGGAGCGATAGAAAATAATGCTGTCTGTGGTGAGTTTAGACAAACAGATGATATTTATGTTAGAAACCATCTACAGGAAGTTGTTTACACTCCACCTAAAGCAGACAAACTTAATGATTTGATGAACGATTTATGTAATTTTGTTAATACTCCTCATGATTGTGAATCAGGAGAATTTTTTATACATCCTGTAATCAAAGCAATATTGTTACATTTTTTTATTGGCTTTATTCATCCTTTCGGAGATGGAAACGGAAGAACTGCAAGAGCTTTATTTTATTGGTTTATGATGAAGTCTGGCTATTGGTTATTTGAATATACATCAATAAGTAAATTAATTAAAAAAGCACCAATAAAATATGCAAAAGCTTATTTATATGTAGAAGATGATGGATTAGATACTACTTATTTTCTATACCACCAAATCGATATTATTATACGGTCGATTGACGAATTAAATATTTATCTACGAAGAAAGCAACAAGAATTATCGGACTTCTTAACTAGAATTCAAAATTCTAAAAAAGCATCAGAGTTAAATTTTAGACAAATTGATATTCTTAAAAAAGCAGCTAAAGAACCGGGTAGGCAATTTATTGCAAAATCAATAAGTATTGAATACAGTGTATCTGAAAATACAGCAAGATCGGATTTAAAAGTGCTAGAAAATAAAGGACTATTATTGCTTATTGGAAACAGTAGAGTTAGAACATATATTTCACCATCTAACTTGTTGGATAACTTATTAGATAACTAATATCGTTATTATAATTATGAGCCGCTATTATTTAGCGGTTTTTTATTGAGTGAATACATAAAGTGTATACTTGTGAATAGTAAACATTCAAGTATACACCGCTCAAACCCTTTTAGAATAAGGCTTCAATCAGGTAGTGAACACCGTAAACACTTTTTTATAAAATTTTATTTTTATGGGGAGAGGTATAAAAATCTAAACCATAATTAATGGACACCGCTCACCTAGATAAATTTTTACACCGTCAAAATTCTAAAACCAATTTTTAACCTTTCAATTTGGCAAGATTAAAATACCTAATATTGGGGGTCAGTTTTTATTTTGGGGGTACAAATGGGGGTACAGCAAATAGAAGAAACAAACACAATGCTTTATGAAAAATGATTTAAACAGTGCTTTTCAAGTCCCGCCCACGCACCAAATCAATAAACAGCAACATTCTTTTAAACCCTACAAAGTATATCAAATCCAACAGTAACAAGTCTTGAAGGCTATGCTATCATCCTGAAAGTATCAATGAAGTACACTTATAACAAAAGTTTTAAAATTGCAATTAGATATACTGGTAGCATATAACTAAAGGTCGAAGGAAGCCTCAACACAATTGATGCAACGGCTAGTTTTATAATGGAGAATAGAGATTAATTCTTTTTTGGTCAGAGAAGAACACTAGGTTCATTTTTGTTTACTAAAAGTCTAAAAAACGTGAAATCTAACCTAACTTAAAAACTGCTTTAATTTCGGATATTTTTAACATTAAAAGTAAATTTCATGCACACACACGAAATTCACTTTATTTAAAACCATAACTTTCGCTTTTAGCAAACTTTATCTTACTCAATAAAAACCATGTTAAATAATTCCATTATCACTACTGCTTTTATTATTGTTTTGCGAACATGAAACAGCAGAAACAGTAGCTTTTTGAGGTTTCCCAATTACTATCAACTGGTTACTTTTAGAATTATAGGCATTTTCAATAGCTAAAGACAAGCATAGCCAATATGAACAAAGCCCTGCATAACCAATAGAGCCTTCAACATTCAACATATTCTTTGGTTTAAACTCAATTTGATTAAAGTAATTGGCAATATTAATTTTTAACTCTGAAGATACACCGTTATACCATACGCTATCATAACTTGCATTATTGACATTACCCCATAACAAAGCATTATCAATAGTTTGGCTTAACGACGAAGTTTGTTCACTTCGGTGTACTTTTACTAATATAGAGTCATCCTCTAACAAGGCGCCAATATCGGTATTTTCACCGGCTAAAAAAAGCCATGATGCAAATTCGCCTTCATTTTTAGTCGGGATATCGAACAGGTGTAGATTGAAGATTAGAAGTAAATCATTATAATATTCTTCATTATCTAGCCATGACTCTATAAATGTGTTTGAATCGCTTGGCTTTTCAAATACAAAACTAGCTGGGTGAGGAATAATTGTTCCTATTGTTTCATTCCATAATGTTTGTAATTTATCTATTTCGACACTTTTACCAATTTCCATAAATAAACGCACATGAATATTTTCATGAGCTAAAAGGGTGGAAAATTTATTTTTGAGTTCTTTTTTCCACTGATTAAATAAAAATGTTAAGTAACCATTAACGTTATTGATATCTATTTCGCTATTTAAAAATAAAGAAGTATGGGGAACAACAGTCGAGCATGTAGGATGGTGTTTTGAAGTCATTAAAAAACGATTATCTATCAAAGCAGCGGCATTTCCGATTGTTCCTTTTTCTGTGATAAGCGAATACCCTAAAACCGATAAACCTCTTTGCCCATCATTTATCATCTCCTCTTTGCGCTGTTCTCGATATAAATTCCATTCATTATTATAAATTTTGCGATAACTATAAGCATAAAAACGGTACAAAAAAAGCCCACCCCAAATAAGCACAGGGAAAACAAAAGCTCCCGATAAAAATAGAGCATTTGGGATACGATAAAAAAAACTGGCAACTACTGTAATGATAGTGCCAATAAATATAAACACAATCAACAAAAGCGCCCATAATCTTAAATTTAACTTTTTAGCTTCGGGCATTGGCTTTGGCAGTGATGTTAAATCTATAGACATTAGCTTTTTCCTACTTCTAATAGTGATAAGATTAAAGAGCTCCTACAAACGCTTTTATGACCATTTAAAGCTATTGATACGGTAATAACTTTCCCACCATGAACTGTTGAATTAGCAAAACAAATCACCGCTTTTAAATTACTCATTTTTATTTCCTTTATTATTTTCTTGCTTATGAACGTATTTTAGTCTATTTTACAAAAAATTTAACTTTTATCACATCAACATATTGATTTACTATACTTTTTCATACTCGGCATCTATTTGTTGATACTCTTCAAGCGAGCTAGCTTTGGATTTTTTGTCGATTTCTTCTGGCCACTTGACTTTGATTGGCCATGTGAATTCTTCTTCTGGCATAAATTCGGCATCCAAATTATTATCCGAAAATGCCATATAGCTATTTATCCACATCCATTCGTTATAACCTAAACTGGTACTGCCCGCCAACAGAAAGTGGTCAATCACTTTAGTGGTATTAGGCTCGCATACCACACATTCTAGACGATAGCTTCTAACCATTCCGCCACTAGCAATAGGAACTGATACTGAGGTCATACATCCTTGGATATCTGCCCAATTAAACTCTTTAACGGTTATCTCTTTAGCTCTAAAGGGCGAGCGAGTAAAGGTAGCCCATGAGCCACAATATAACAGAAAATGGTCATAAACATAAACCTTACCTGTTTTACGGTTAAAGCGAACAGGACAATCTTCAGGACAGAATAAAAAAGTAAGAAAAAATTGAATAAATATTTGACTGCACATTAAAAACACAAAAAATAAAAAAATAAATAGTGCTTTATAGGTATCAAAATAAAATATAGCAAAAAGTACAGCAACTAATCCAGAATTTGCTATCAATACACATATAAAGAAAAGAATAATAACAATCAATCTAATTAATAAGCTTCCCATCCCTGTGAAGCGCCGAGAAAGCTCACAATAATCATCATTCGCATAACGTAATTTTTTATTATTACTTAAATGTGATTTTGTTGTATATATTCCTTTATGCAAATCCTCGCGCCATGCGGAAACTTGCGGTTGGTACTTTGATGGCATTATTTATTCCCTAACTTTTTATATTCGGCATCTATTTGTTGATACTCTTCAAGCGAGCTGGCCTTGGATTTTTTGTCGATTTCTTCTGGCCAGTTGACTTTGATGGGCCATGTAAACGCATCTTCTGGCATCAACTCCCCATCCAAATTATTATCCGAAAACGCCATATAGCTATTTATCCACATCCATTCGTAATAGTTTAAACTGCTATAGGCTGCTAGTAGAAAGTGGTCAATCACTTTAGTGGTATTAGGCTCGCATACCACACATTCTAGACGGTAGCTTCTAACCATTCCGCCACTAGCAAGAGGAACTGATACTGAGGTCATACAACCTTGAATATCTGCCCAATTAAACTCTTTAACCGTTATCTCTTTAGCTCTAAAGGGTGAACGAGTAAAAGTAGCCCATGATCCTAGATATAAGATGAAATGTTCATAAAGATAAATTTTCCCTGTTTTACGATTTAAGCGTATTGGGCAATCTTCTGGCATGAATAAAGTTGTTAGAAAAATTTGAAGTACAACAAAGCTAATAAAAATAAAAATAATTCCCAAAAAAATAAATAAAATATCTATCCCCCTTAACTGCATGATATTAATATCATAAAAACTTACAAATACTCCAAATATTGTAAGTAGTAGCGAAAAAAACGATATAAAAATTAGAAAGGAACGGAGAATTACACCGATTCCGTTTGGGCGTCTTGAAAACTCACAATAATCATCATTCGCATAACGTAGTTTTTTATTATTGCTTAAATGTAATTGCGTTGTATATATTCCTTTATGCAAATCCTCGCGCCATGCGGAAACTTGCGGTTGGTACTTTGATGGCATTATTTATTTCCTAACTTTTTATATTCGGCATCTATTTGTTGATACTCTTCAAGCGAGCTAGCTTTGGATTTTTTGTCGATTTCTTCTGGCCACTTGACTTTGATTGGCCAAGTAAAGTCTTCTTCTGGCATAAATTCGGCATCCAAATTATTATCAGAAAAAGCCATATAGCTATTTATCCACATCCATTCGTCATAACCTAAACTGCTATCGGCTGCCAACAGAAAATGGTCAATCACTTTAGTGGTATTAGGCTCACATACCACACATTCTAGACGGTAGCTTCTAACCATTCCGCCACTAGCAAGAGGAACTGATACTGAGGTCATACACCCCTGAATATCTGCCCAATTAAACTCCTTAATCGTAATTTCTTTTACTTTTAAAGGTGAGCGAGTAAAAGTTGCCCACGACCCAAAATATAAAAGAAAATGGTCATAAATATAAACTTTACCTGTTTTACGATTTAATCGTATTGGGCAATCTTCAGGAGCAAAAATAACACTCAAAAACATCTGAAAGAAAAAATAAATCAAAAACAAACCTATAAAACAGCACATTAACAACAACATTTCATGTTTAGTTCCCCTCAAAATACTTGGTAAAGTTAAATAGAGTGCAAATATTAAAAATAAAATAACTATTGATGAAAAAAAAATAGTCACCAAACGAAAAAAAAATCTCATTACTGTAAAACTTCTTGAAAATTCACAATAATCATCATTAGCATAACGTAGTTTTTTATTATTACTTAAATGTGATTTTGTTGTATATATTCCTTTATGCAAATCCTCGCGCCATGCGGAAACTTGCGGTTGGTACTTTGATGGCATTATTTATTTCCTAGCTTTTTATATTCGGCATCTATTTGTTGATATTCTTCAAGCGAGCTGGCCTTGGATTTTTTGTCGATTTCTTCTGGCCAGTTGACTTTGATGGGCCATGTAAACTCATCTTCTGGCATCAACTCCCCATCCAAATTATTATCAGAAAACGCCATATAGCTATTTATCCACATCCATTCATCATAGGTTAGGCAATTATGAGTAGACAGAATAAAGTGATCGGTTACTTTGGTGGTATTAGGTTTGCATACCACACATTCAATACGGTAAGTTCTGACTATACCACCACTGGCAATCGGTGCCGAAACTGAACTCATTACCCCTTGAATATCTGCCCAATCAAATTCTTTAACGGTTATCTCTTTGGCTCTAAAGGGTGAACGAGTAAAGGTAGACCATGCTCCAAAATATAATAAAAAATGGTCATAAATATAAACCTTACCTGTTTTTCGGTTTAAACGTATGGGGCAATCCTCGGGGGCATATAGCAGATAGAAAAAAAGCTGAATTAAAATATAAGCAACATAAATAAATACAATACAACTTGGTATAAGTATAAGTTTATTTCTTATTTCATCCTCAACTATACCTGGCGTTACCATATACAATACAAATAAAATCATAACCATAGTTAAAAAAAGACAAATCATTGTAATTAAACGACCAATTTTCCCCCATCCTGTAGTTCGTCTTGAAAATTCACAATAATCATCATTAGCATAACGTAATTTTTTATTATTACTTAAAGGCAATTGCGTTGTATAAACCCCTTTGTATAAATCTTCGCGCCAACATGAGACTTGCGGTTGGTATTTGGATGGCATTATTTATTTCCTAGCTTTTTATATTCGGCATCTATTTGTTGATACTCTTCAAGCGAGCTAGCTTTGGATTTTTTGTCGATTTCTTCTGGCCAATTGACTTTGATTGGCCATGTGAATTCTTCTTCTGGCATAAATTCGGCATCCAAATTATTATCCGAAAACGCCATATAGCTATTTATCCACATCCATTCGTAATAGTTTAAACTGCTATAGGCTGCTAGTAGAAAGTGGTCAATCACTTTAGTGGTATTAGGCTCGCATACCACACATTCTAGACGATAGCTTCTAACCATTCCGCCACTAGCAAGAGGAACTGATACTGAGGTCATACAACCTTGAATATCTGCCCAATTAAACTCTTTAACACTGATCTCTTTGGCTCTAAAGGGCGAGCGAGTAAACGTTCTTAATGAACCAAAATATAATAGGAAATGGTCATAAATATAAACCTTACCTGTTTTTCTATTTAAACGAATGGGACAATCTTCAGGAGCAAAACAAATATTCAAAAACATCTGAAGAAAAAGTTGAAATGACAATATTATTAAAAAAGTGCAAAGTATAAATATAGACCTACCTTCATTTAGTTTAGTAATAATATAAATAATAAATAATATTCCTAATATTATAGATACAACAAATATTAAAGAGAAGATTACTGTTATGCAACGAAGAAAATATTGCATAACAGGTAATCTTCTTGAAAATTCACAATAATCATCATTAGCATAACGTAGTTTTTTATTATTACTTAAATGTGATTTTGTTGTATATATTCCTTTATGCAAATCCTCGCGCCATGCGGAAACTTGCGGCTGGTATTTGGATGGCATGATTACGTTCTCCTTTTTTAATTGATAATATGTTCTACACGTAGTGGCGATTTGGCGTCTTTACCTTGCCAGTAATGTAATATGCCAATCACTTTTTTCGCTTTTACCCTTAATTCGGCAACTTTTTGGTCTATCGCCACTGTATCATTTATATTTGATTCGATAGGATAATCTTTAGAATCAACCCAGCGCACTAAGTCATGATTACATTGATTGGGTGATACCGTAACATGTAAATGTTTATCGTCTTTACCTTTTACAATTAGGACCTTAGCCGATTGCCCTTCAGAATCAGTTAGATAGACCATACAGACATAGCGGCTTTGCGCATCAAAATTGGGCAGTTTAATATGTACACGCAGTCCACCGGCATAAATTAATGCGGCGTTTTCATCAGAATCATTACGAATATCGTCAAAAAAGAACTCCATATCATAAGATTGATAATTTAAAGCTAAATAGATGCCTGAAAGATAAGCAAAATAGTCATTTAACGCCGCACTGGTGCCAACTGCGGTGAGTGGGTAAGGTTGCCCTTTTTCTGGATGTTTATGGTTACCAAAATAGCAACGGTTAAACCAAATTTCCATGGGCGACCAACGATCGGCTTCTAAGCCTATATACACTAAAATTACGCCAATAACGGCAATAGCTATAGCTAAAAGCGCTACTGGTAAAGTTATAGCAGCTATTGCACCATACAAACCTATACCTCCAGATATAGTAGTTAACATACCACCAGTAAAAACTAATCCACCATCAAACACATCACCATTTTTCACATAACCAACCCCTTTATAAATATCCATGACCCCGTCCAATATCGTAATAAGCGCTAGCGTTGATCCAGTGACTTTCAGAAATTTCTCACAACCTGGTATCATAGTGGTAAAAATATTTATTTTAGGCAATGCACCAACTAGATTAATGGTGTGAGCCATTACTTCGACCGACATTAACGACATAATTACACAAGTCTTGGCCATATCATTAAGAATTTCCTCTTTCACATCTTGCCGCATTTCACGCCCTTCAGCCTCGAGTACTTTCCTATTTTGATTGTACAGGTGGCCTTGTAAAAATATCATTAACCCATTCATAAAAACCCCTTTTGAGGCATCAAACGCGATTCGTCGTTTGGCTTGTGCTATTGTTTTTTCAAGGTCAGCTAAGGTTAGCTCGCCACTAAATTGGTGAGCGTGTTTAATTTCAGCGCCTAATACCTTTTGGGTTTTAGCAAGGGCGGTTTCTTTTAAATTACCACCTTTTTTCAACTCATCAATCATGTTATTCATTGAGGCTATATCATCAGCTATTACCATAAACTCCATTTGAACCGTTTTTTCGAGCTGTTTTTTAGTCAGTTGGCTTTCAAATTGCCAGCGCTTATCGGTATCTGATACTTTTGATAACTTATACAGCTTGGAATTTTTATCAATACTCACCGTTGATACATCTGAATGCTCCATCAAAATTTCATAAACTTTGGGTAAGTTTTTAATTTTCACCGGTAAACTTATACGCCTATGCTCAACGCCCGAAAAAACTTTAAGCTGTTCTATGCTATGGTCTTTCATTAAAACGTCGTTAATTAACTTGGCGTTCTTTGGTGGATTTGCAATACCTGCTGCCATCCAATTCATTAATACTTCCATTTTATCAACAAATAAGGTTGTATTTTTTTTATCAATTGGCAAATTCAAAATATCGTTAATTTTGCCCACTAATTCATTGAGAGTTGTTACTTTCGTTTTGTGGTTTGCTGCATCTTGATTTTTCTCCATTTCAACAATCCGTTGTTTTAGTAACCCTTCATACAGGTTATTATCCTGACCTTTTAATAGATAAAAATAGATGGAGTTTTCGTCTCGTAATAGGCTGTCCCATAAGCCAAACTGTTCGGGTAGCTTCGCCATTTGGATATTACCTTGTAATATGGCGGTAACATCTTCAAAATAGCCTAAGTGGTCTTTAGAGTAGTCGTTTTCTTGTTCACGCTTCCAAAATTCCACTTGGTTATAATCGGTCAGTTCAACTGGTGCATAAAGCGATGGTTTGTCTTTGGAGCCAAAAAGCCATGTGACATAAATTAAATAATCGATTGATATTTTGCGGATATCTTTAACAATTTCGTCAAATAGTTGTTTTTCTTCTTGGCGAAATGCATCGAGTTTACCCTTATCTAGCCGTGCAGACAGTTTTGCCCATTCTTTATCAAATTTAGATTGTACAGCACCTTCTTTTGTTAATGAAAAACGATGTACCTCCACATAGTTGTTATAAGGAATTTGAGATCGATTTTTTTGTTTTAATAATACTGTTTTTTCTTCATCAGTTAAGGCAACTTCTTTCCAACCTTCTGATTTTAATTTGTTAATACTATTTATATAATCAGCCATCTCTTGTTGTTCGTACCGTCCTTGCCTCCAATGTGGTTCATAAACATCCTTATATTGTGTTTCATTATATTTACCGTCTTTTTCATTTTCTTGCTCTATTTGATTCGCAAAATAGTTCTTTAATCCTTTTTTATAAGCGTCAATACAAGACACTATTCTACGTTTATAGGCTCGATTAGTGGAAAAATATTCATGATAATATTTGGGGGTATTTGTATTGGGTTTTAAAGGAATTGTCAGCGCTTGTGATGCATCATTTTGGTTGTCATCAATATTTAGATTTAAAATGTTTTTAAAATAATCTTTCGCATAAGGGAATAGATTTTCTGCTTTATCGGGCGAGGTTAACCAGTTGCTTGTCGGGGTAAAATCCGCTATTTTTTCGTTATATGCATCGGTTAATTTTTTCTCTATTTCCCGTTCGTGCTCTAAAAAGGCATTATTGATGGGGTCAAAGTTCCGCAATCGTTGAGCATTAAGCTCTTCAGCTATACCGAAGGTGTCTTCTAACACTATGCAGCCGATTTTACATTGATATGTTTGTTCCAGTTTTTCTGATACGTCTTTTATGGCGGCTAAATCTCTTTTATGCGAGTAGTCATAAAATTCATGGGCACTTGGAAAACGTACATTAAAATCTTTTTTCTCAAATAAAAACTCAGGTAAATAAGGTGCTTTATTTTCGTCGAGTAAATCGTTGAAAGCAAAGCTACGCCCGTCGGTTAATGAGCTCGGATCTTTACGGGTGCTGTCGTTAATGGTTACTTTAGTGAAACGCTTTAAATCTGCTTCAGGCGAGCGGTAATAATCTTCTACTTTTTTTGACCAAGCCCGACGGCTGTAAGCTATCCATACTGTGGCATTTAATACATCGATATTGGCAAAAATGGCTGGTATATTGTGATTCATTTTGGTGCATTGTTTGGCTAAGTCTTCAATTTCGTATTTTTTCATATAGTAAATGGAACGATGCCTTAATGCGCCTTCTGATGTTACTTCATAACCCAGTAATTTCCTTTCACCGTCTTTTTCCATTAATACATAAACATAACCTTTACGTAACATCCTTAATGCATATTTATGTTGCGTTAACTCGCCTGCTGGTCGCCTATCGGTTAATTTAGGAACACCTTGCGACCAATCTTTGCTGCTGTCAACCCGTGGATTTATTACCGATTGGCGAACTAAAAAAAACGGCATACCATTACGTTGACACGTGCCACACCCACTGTTTGACATGGCTGAGGTGTTTTTTGCTTCTTCATAAATACGGCTATCAAATTTTTTCATTCGGTATTCCTTACATTATTCTGCAATTTCGAGCTTACTTAGATGATTTGCTAATGTGCCTGGCTCTTCTTTTGCTTTTTCAATTGGGGCTTTTAGTTGGTTTTGAATGGATAAATTGGGATAATTCATTAACGTTAGCGCTAAAGAGAATTTATCATAAGTATCTTCTAACCCTGCTGTTTTTGCTTCATAGTAATATTCAGCTAATTGTAATATGTCATTATCTTGAATGTTTTTATTTTGCTTTTGACATATGTTTTTCCAAGCAGTTGTCAACTGATACAGTTTGGCAGATTCTTTCAGGTAAAATTTAACTTCTTCTGTAACCCAAATTTCGTATGGCTCCGGGGTATGATCCAACGACTGAATAACCTGTAAGCGATTGGTAAATGAGGTGAAACAGTAGGTGCTACAACAATTTAATAAACTAGGTAACCAATCTGAACAAATTTTGTTACCTTCTAACATTAAATACATTTTAAATGGTTCGTAAAAAGGAACAAAATGGGTATGAGTGAATTTTGTTAATTTTAATCCTATATCAATCAGTTGTTCACTTAACGTTTTAGGATTGTTTTTGCTAACGATACATGCCGAAATATAGCGCCTTTGTAGTGAGCCATCATCTTGCAGTTCATTACTAATATGATGTAATAATTTTTCGTTTATAGGTTCGTTAGGTTTTGCAATAACAATTAATTTAGGGCAATGTTCTAAATCGTGCGCAAGATTCGTTCTTGGTACCACTTGGATTGCTTCTTTTCCTAAATTTTCTTGCAAGCTTTGAATAGATAATACATGAAAATAACTTAGCGAAACTAGATTATCAATTAATAAATATCGGTACTGTTTACGTGCACTTTCATTATCTAATAAGTTGAACAACTTTTTTTCCATTGTTTTTATCCTTAAAAATTTTTATATTTATCTTATTAGAATTATTGGTTATAGGTTATGTATTTTCCCATTTTTATAAAAATAATCAAGTGGTTCTGTAGTAAACTTGGGAATTTTAGGTGTTAATGCATTGAATTCCATATAACATCTTTCCGTTTTTAAAATTATTATCATACCTTTAATTCATTACTATCTTGTGGCATATACAAGAAAATAGGGGCGCTTCCTTCTATATTTCTTTTTTCTCCTTTATTATTTTTTACTTTCTATTTGTCTATTTTTTAAGTTATTCTATTAAACATGCTATAAATCTTTTTAGATTTATAGCTTTTCTACTAGCCTTTAGTCACTGGCTATATTACTTATCTAAATTACTAAGCTAACTTATGGAATATGTTATGAAAAAATTAATATCAGTATTATTCTTATGTAGTTTGTATTGTAGTAATAGTTACGCCGATGAAAGTCGACATAGTTTCCTAAAACAAGCTGAAGCAAAAAGTGATAGCAAATTTACCGAGTATAAAGCTAAATTAGGTGATGATACTTTTTTATCATTCTTTGTTGATAGTCAAGAGCAAAAAGCCGTTCCCGTTTTATTTATAGGTGGCCAAAAATACCAACCTTTAAGTATCAAATACTGTATGAAAGATTCAGATGAATGTTGGCGTCAAATCATCTATCACAATTCACTTTCTCATATTACTTATAACTTTGATAAACCTGAAAATAGAAAAGATTTGCTAAAATTAAAAATTGAATATATCGATAATAATCAGCTAGCTGAAACGGATTTTTTCCAAGCCCCCCTAACTGGTTCACTACCTGATGGTGATGACGACTATGACCCTTATATTCTTTGGCAATCTGATTTAAGCAGTTATTAATTACGACCAATAATAAGTGGATAGCAAAATGGAGTTAATATAATTTTGAGCTAAAAGGTTTTTACTTAGGCTTTTATCTTGTTAATTATTTTAGCTTACTTTTCTTGTTGGTAATCTGATAGTGTTGTTTCTTAAATCTTAATAAGACTAATTATCAGAGTCAGATAAAACATTTTCGCCGATTAATGCCGGCGAAAATGTTTAGTAAGTTGAAACAATAATAAGTTAAGCAAAGCCTTTTAAGCCAACCACATGTACGTGCTCTTGGTTATTGATGACTTTACGTACTAGTTTATATGTTGTGCCTTTTTCTGGGCTGATGTTTTCTGGAGCTGCAATGATTAGTTGCATTTCTAATCGTTCACAAAGCTCAAACAGTGTTGCAATGGACTTGGCATCCAATCGAGCCGCTTCGTCTAAGAATAGTAGACGACACGGAGAGATATCTTTATTACGCAAACGCTTAGATTCTTCTTCCCAACTTTGAATCACCATAAGTAAGATAGACATCCCCGTACCAATTGCCTCACCCGTCGATAATGCACCGCTTTCAGCACGTAACCAACCATCTGCACCTCGATTCACTTCAACATCCATTTCTAGGTAGTTGCGATAATCGAGTAATTCTTCACCAATATTTTGAGCCGTTCGTTGCCCCATATCAATATGTGGATTTAAACGTTGATAGAGTTTAGCCAAGGCTTCTGAGAAGGTAATACGATTATTACTAAATAGATCTTGATGTTCATTTTGCTCATCGGCAAGTGCTGCCAAAAGTGTTGAATGAGCTTCGCGAACATTAACATTTAAGCGCACGCCATTAACTTGACCAAATGCTACTGCTTGTAATCCTTGGTTAAGCATACGAATACGATTTTGTTCACGCTGTATGGTTTTACGAATAATATTAGATACACTCTTCGAGCTAATTGCCAGTTGCTGTTCACGTGAAGTCAATTCTTCTGTTAATCGTGATAATTCAATTTCCATCTGTTCAATGGCTTCAATTGGATCGTCAGTTTTAACAATATCTTGGCGAATTCGTTCACGCAAATGGGCATAAACAGCAATATAAAATTGGATTTTACGTTCTGGGCGTTTTGGATCTTCTGATAGTCTTAATACATCCCGTAAATGTTCATTGTCATTAACAGCCAAGCGTAACGAACCTAACGCTTTATCTGACATAGAACGTAGTTCATCAGCACTTAAGTAGGCAAGTTCTCGGCGATGTAACCGACGTTCAACACTATTTTCTTTTACTAAACGTAATACTAAACACCAACCTGATTTAGCTTGTACTACCTGTTCGCGTAGTTGTTTATAATCTCGCAGTGTTTGAGTTAGCCGTTTTTGTAGTTGTGTCATTTCGCTTTCGCACATAATGAGTTGCTTTTCAAGCGATGTGCAATGCTGACGATTGTTATTTAATTTTTGATGGATTTCATCACGCCTTAATCGTGCACGTTCTTCAGTGTTCGCATCGGCTTTAACACCAATTTGTTCAATTTCTTTATGGAGTTCATTTAACATGTCACGTTTGGTTTCAAAAGCACTTTTTAATGAAGCCAGCGTTTGATTGTATTGATTATACTTATCTTGATACTGCTGCATTTGTCTACGTGCTTCTGTTCTTTGTGCTTCAACCACTTCCAATCGGTCACGCAATTTTTCGTTCAAATCAGTATTTTCATTTAGCATTCCAGCCGAGTCTTCATAACTAAAGTGGGCTCGACGTTGCATTACTTCCGTTAAGGCAAAAACTTGTTGGCGGATGGTTTGTTGCTGTGCTTTAACCGTATTGTATTGTTCACGTAATGCTTCGTTCTGCTCTGGATCACTTTGTAAAACAGCCAAAATTGGTTCAAGTTCTGAAACGGTATTGCAATTACGGTTAACATATTGCGCAGATTCTTGTGCTTGTGCAACTTGTTCACGTAAATCGTCAACTCTATCAGCCAGATCATCATCAGCTAATAAATGCATTTGTGCAACCAAGCGATTTACGGTTGCTAATTGTTCTTTGCAGTTAGTCACTTGTTGCTGATTTTGTTTATCAATACTTTCTTGAGATGATAATTGGCGTTCAAGTTCGGTGCGTCTTGCCGTTAATTTTTGCGCTTCAGCTTCAGGGTCGATATCAAAAGCCACCGCTAAATGTTGACCGATAAATTGCCCAACATTTTGTTCAATACGTTGTAATTTTTGTAAATCAAATGAGATAGTTGCATAACGCTCATGTAATTCATCACGTTCGTGAGATAATTTTTCAAGGTGAATCTCACGAGCAGCACGACCAAATAGTGGTACTTTAGGAAAACTTGAAAATCGCCATTGACGATCGCCCGTTTTGACAAGTACCGCTTTATTCATCTCTTCACAATCAAAAACACTATCATCAAATGATGCAGGATCACCTTCAATAAAATAGATATCTTCTGGGTAATCTTCATCACTTGTAGTAAGACTTTCTAATTGCTGTTTAACTAATGATAAATCTGGCACCACAATGGCTTGTCTTGAAGGACCATATAATGCAGAAAAGTAAGGTGCATCATCAATTGTTACATCTTCATAAATTTCCGAGAGTAATACCCCATTAAATCGCTCTGCTAACAAAGACAAGCGACCATCATCAACACCGCTAGGTTGATTTAGTTGCTCAATTTGAACATCTAATTGATTTCGTCTAAAGCTAATTTGATCCCGTTCAGTAACAAGTTGGCGTTCTTGTTCAAGCAGTTGTTGCATGTGTTGCGTAACTGCTTGACTATGACTAAACACTTGACCAGTTTGTTCTTGCAATGAAATTAATGTATCTTGAGCTTTTAACCATAACGGTGCTTTTTGTCGATATTCAGTAAGCTTCGATTGAATTTGTTCAAGCTCTTGTCTAAATTCAATACGCTTTTCACTTGATTCGTTAGCTCGTTCGGCACTTTCGTCTAATTGCAATTCTAGCTCTTGTTTTAATTCATCTAATTGATCGTAATTAACTTGGCGATCAATATGCTTACAAAATTGTGTTAATAATGATTCAGCTTCTTTTTGTTCAAAGAGTCGTTGTTCTAGTTCATCAAGTTGTAGTTGTAAATGTTCGGCCTGCTGAGCTTGATAACATTGTGAAGGCCACTGTCTTAGTGCTTCTTTGGCTGCAGCAAACGCTTCACTGCGAACCACATCACCCACTAATTTCACCACTAGTTGATAAGCTCTATCAAATTGATTAATCGCTGCATCAGATACACTTAATTTTTGTTCAAGCTCAAGAACTTGTTCGGTGATTTCTTTTTGTTTTTCATCAAAAAACGTAAAGTGTTCTTCGATATTGCTAATATCTAGTTTTGGTAATTGACATAGCAACTGAGCATTTTTTAGTGCCTGTAAAGCCTGTTGGTATTGAATTGCTCGTGTTTGTTGAACATCCAGTGCTTGTTGGTAATCAGCTAATTGAGTCTTGATTTCGTCAACTTCTTGCTCGGTTTGTTCTACTTGATCACGATAGGTTTGATACTGTTCATTCGCTTCAAGCACCACTTCGTTTTGTTCTTCAAGCTTTAAGTTTAAATCATCTAAATCAGATTGGTAGCGGTCGATCTTTTCTTGTTGGCGTAGCGCTGTTTGCGTAAGATTTAGGTGATCGTTGGCTGCTTGTAAATCGGTTTCTAAATCGCTTTGCGCATCTTGATGTTCTTTAAGTTCTTTCGCCATTTCAATTTGGCGGTATTGATTGCTAATAAGTAGATCTTGCGTTTTAAACATATCGCGACGTAAGCCAAGCACAGATTCTATATGAATTCGGCGCTCGTTAGCATGGCGCATATAATCAGACGCTACATAATTAGTTGATTCAGTAATTAAGTGTTTAAATAAGTCACGATCCGATTGAGTTACTCGAATCGCTTCTAATGTCATGCGGTTTTCACGAAGTGCAGCTTCCATATCTTGGAAAGCTTTGCGCACTCCACTGTTTTCTGGTAATAAATAATCACGTAGTGATCGGGTAATTGCGCTTGAAATCCCGCCATAAAGTGAAGCTTCAATCAAGCGATAGTATTTACTACGATCAGATGATGAGCGCAGGCGCTTAGGCAATACACCAAAATCAAACATAACCGAATGGTAGTCAGTTATGGAGTTAAATTGTTTGAAGATAACACCTTCTATAGATTCAATTTTTTCTTTTAACTCTGGTAGCGATAAAATCCTAGCCTGTTTATCATTTAATCTTTCTGTTACCAATTCTGTTGGGCTGATACCAACAGCTAAACCTTGCAGTAGAAATGGTTTGATATCGACTTTTTTGTCCCGCCCTGCCACTTGTTGTAAACGTACACCACAAATTATGCGCTGATTACGAGAATTGATTACATCGAGCATAGAGTAACAAACACCCGGTTTTAATTTACCATGTAAACCTTTATCACGTGAACCTGATGTTGCCCCTGCTTCGGTTGTGTTTCTAAAGTGTAATAAAGTTAAATCTGGAATTAATGCTGTAACAAATGCCGCCATAGTGGTTGATTTACCCGCTCCATTACCGCCCGATAGCGTTGTCACTAATTGGTCAAGCTCAAAAGTTCGCGCAAAAAAACCATTCCAGTTTATCAAAGTTAATGAGTGAAATTTACCGTGTCCAATCATGATTATTCAGTCTCCTCATTAACATCTTCATCTTGTTTTTGTTCTTCATTATTATCATCTAAAATAAGTGATGATTCGATTTTGATTGCTTCGCCATCTCGGATTAAGCGTAGTTGCGCTTCTTGTGCATCATCACTACTGCGCACATCGGCACCAAAACGGAAAATAGTCTCGTTGATGCGAAAGCGGCTACTGTCATTGCCTACAATAAAAAATATCATTCCTAATCGACGCAAGCGGTTTAATGCCGTTTTTACTTTATCAAACAGTTTTTGACGATCTAAATCTGAACCTGTTGAACGCTGGTTCACTAATTTAAGTAATTTTCCTTCGTCCGCGAGTGAAACCAACTCATCAAACAGTTCTTGTAAGGTAAAGACACCTTCATGTGCAAGCCGTTCAGGGCTTAAATATAAGTAACAAAGCACTTTGCCAACAAGCATATCAAGTTCCGATAAGACCGAACGTGGAATCAATGTTGTTGAACGAGGACGAAGATAGAAAAATCCTTCTGGCGCACGAATTAGCTCCACATTGTAACGTTGGTAGAATTGTTCAAGCTCAAGCTGAAAATCCATTAAAAAAGCATGATGATCAAGTTCATCAATGCCAATATGACGCCCTGAGCGTAATAAACTATCAAGCTCAGGGAAAATAGGATTAGCAATCGCTTGTGCCAATTTAACTGGCATATATTTATCGATAGAGGTCTGTGAACTTGTCGCAACGCGTTCCATAACGTCACCTAGATGATGAGTGTTTTGTTCAGTTTTTAAATCTTTAGTATCTGTTGATGACATGTGCTTGTACCTTAGCTCCATAATCGTTAATAGGTTTCCATTCGGCAGGGATACCGAGCAAATCATTTTCAGCAATACCTAGACGAATAGCTTGATCGATAAATAGTCTTGCAATATCAAAATGTTGTTGTCTAGGGAACTGCTTTAGATAGCTATGAATAGCAGTACTCATATCAAGCGGTTTATTTTCTTGTTTAAAGACCAATAAGTTTTGTTCTATATGTGTAATAATATGCTCTTGAATCTCGTCAACCATTTCAAATTCAAGTTCAGGTGGTAATTCACCAGTTACTTCTGCTTCGTGTAATGCTAGCTCTTCATCACGCATATCAAGCAGACGGTTCGCATTTGCATAAGTGAGTGACCATGGTAAATCAAAATAACCTTGAATGGATTTGCGCAATCGCTGTGAAAAGACTCGATTTTTATCTAAATCAATAGCAGTACGAATAAATTTGTGAACGTGCCTGTCATATCCTATCCATAAATCTATTGCTTTTTGTCCCCAGCCAATAATGCGATCAAGTTTACCTTGCAGGTCAATAACTACGTTGTTGATTTTATCTAGATTAGGGTTATCTAATGTTGCATCTTGTATTAGAAGTAAGCTTGCTTGTAACTTATCACCAGCGGCAGCTAAAGTATCTTGCAGTTCACGAAGTGTTTGTGATGTTTCTGTCAGTAATCCTTCACAACTGCTAATTGCCGCTTGCCAATCTTGACTTAATAATGCAGAGATGTTTTGTTTAACATCGGCTTGTTGTTCATCCATCACTCGTTGAGTGATATCAATACTGTCAAAAATTTCAGCAACTGAATATTTTAACGGAGCAAAGACATTTCGGTGCCAATGCAAATCATCACCACCTTCAAGGGCTGCATCTGCGGCACGTTTTAACTCTTGTGCAACAATAGAAAGTTGGAGAGATAAACGTAAGGTAGAAAATTCTCGTTGGCGGATATAATAATCACTAATGCCAATTCCTAACGGGGTTAAACGATAAATTGAGAAACCGTCAGTCATTTCACTTGCAAAACGTGTGATTAGGCGTTGGCGTACTAAATCATTAATAGCATTATTGCCGCGAACCGCTATCGTGTCTTCACTCTGTTCAAAAATCTGCGAAACATGCCTAAATGCATCGATTAATTCAGATTCAGTCATTTCGCCATCAAAACGCTCGCTATTTAATACAGCAATAGCCAATAAAAAAGCTAACCTTTCCACAGGTAAAGCAATCGAAAAGTCATTCTTTTTTGCCCAAGAGACCAGTTCTGGCACTGATTGGGAAAAATCAATCATAGCGGTTCCTTAATTAAAGATACTTAATTACAAAAAGCACTTTAAAAATAATATGATAAATACAATATAGAGTTATATGACAAAATTTTACTTATTATATAACAATTTGTAGTACTTAAAAATAGCCAAACTTAAGATTTATTATGAAATGACTTAATATAAAAAGTAATTTTAATCGCATTTATTTATTATTTTTATTAGTCTAAATAGATGATGGCTAATAAATTCATAACCAATTAATATTTAAAATTATTTTTAATGTATTTTAATTGCTGTATCAGTAATTGTTAACATTATTTATCACTTGAACAATAATGATCATCGTTTTTATTTAAAGAAAAATAGCTATGCGTAAATTATTAATTTTGGTGTTATCATTCTCCATTATTTGCTTAATACCATAATCTGTTTCTGCTCACGGGATTTAAATTGTAAATTGCCTTGTTCAAAAACAAATTATTTTGGAAGAAAACTTTTAAGTCGTGGTTACGAACCTATGCTGTAAAAACAACTGAGCATCTTTACCTAGCGCTAAAGTAGCGCATGGAAATTATGTAACAGTTGAACCGCCACCAAAACATCTATAATAACAATTAGTATTAACCGCTAAATTTAAAAAATTTTAGATTAAATGGGTTAGGTTTTGCCCGATACGTAGTATTTTTTATAATTCAGCATGAGTCGGCCGCGGTATAAAGAAACTTGAGATTAATGCCAATACAGTAATAATCAATCCTACAAACATTCCATTAAAGTAACCTAGCATTGAATGAGCGTTGAGCATTTGAATGGCAGGCAATAATGCAAAACTTAATCCGGCACCCAAATTAAATGCTCCAGCATTCATACCTGGTAAAAAACCTAAATTTTCTTTTGGTGACAAAATAACACCAAGACCATTAAGAATAATATTGACCATTCCTGCATAAAATATACCTAAAGCAATTACTCCAGATGCTAAAATAATTAAGGAGTTAATACCATAAAACATAATCACTAAGATACTAATGATACAACCCAATAACCCAAATTGAAGCACATTGTTATAACCTAAAGTTGGGGCTAACCGACCTGCAAAAGGGCCAACTAGCCATCCAATTAAAGCATAAGGTGTTAATAAGATTAGTGATGCTAAATCGGGATCCAATCCAAACCCTATTTCATTGTTTTGTGCAATTGACATGACTAAACCATTAACTATCGCAAAAATACCTGTCATAATAAGAATTGTTGTGAGCAATAAAGACCAAGTTTCACGCCTTTTTAGATGGATCGTTGTGACTAATGGATGTAAAACGCTTTTTTCAGTATACCAAAACAAGATAAAACAAATAGTAGCAAATACGCTTAATCCTATAATTTTAAAGTAATTAGCACTAGCAACGTTTCCTGCCTCATTAAGTGCAAATAAAAGAGCTGCAATAGCTGAGACTAACAATATCACACCAAGCCAATCCATTTTAGTATCAACCGAAGGTTTTGATTCAGGAGCAAAACGAAAAACTAAATAAGTGGAAATTGCTGCAACAATCGCTATTACCCAAAATACAGCTCTAAAACCCAAATGCGTTGCTATTATACCGCCAGCAATAGCATCGATACCTGCAATACCACCATTTACTGCAGTTATGATTCCCATCAACATGCCATATTGTTTTACATCTTTTACTGCATAATTTAGCATTAACAAACAAAGCGGAACTACTGGCCCTGAGATACCTTGAATAATTCGTGCGACACATAACACTTCAATATTAGGGGCAATTGCAGCCAATACTGTACCTAATGTCATAACTGAAAGCATTACCATTAATACTTTTTTTCGACCTTTTATGTCGCTTAGTCTTGGTAAAAATAATGAGAATAATGCCGCTGCCGTAAAAAATGCCGTTTGCGATAAGCCAACTTCAGCGTCATTGGTACCTAAATCTTTAGCTATAGTGACCAATACTGGGCTTAACATGCTTGCATTAAGTTGAAATGCGATACAAGCCGCAAGCAATGTAAACATCAAAGTTAAGATGCTATTTTTTTTCTGGCTTTGTTTTGCCATATTTTTACCTCGTTAGTGCTTTTGAAATATTAGCGATTAAACTCAAAAACCAGAATTACCAAGTATTGCTGTTAGTCACTTTTAATTTACTTTTAAATAAATAATATAAAAAAATGTTACAAATATACTTATTGTTAAGATTCCGCTGAATTTAATATCGATCAGAATATTTTTCATCAAGTTAACATTATTTATGTCTTGTTTTTTAACTTACTCATATCGATGAGTCTACTTTGATACAAAGCTTAGGCTCATGCATAACTTTAGTAGTTAAATGGGAATAAGCAGAGTCAATCCAATTAGTTTGAAGGCAAAAATAGAAGAAAAACTTAATTTTTGACCAATCTAAGTTAGTTTTGTGGTCACTTGAGTTTATTTTCCCCATAATGACGTAATCACAATGATTGCAAGGTAAATATTTTAATTTTTATTTAAAGATTTAAAATCCAATTATTATTAAAAATAATAATAAGTTTTCGATAATAAAAATTAAATTCTCTATTAGTACTGAAGCTATTTTATGCTAGAATCGAATGACATTAACAATTTATCTTTAACATAAGGACGTAACGAAATGCATATCGGTATACCTAAAGAACGGTTAACCAATGAAGCTAGAGTTGCAGCAACTCCCCAAACTGTTGGACAACTGTTAAAACTTGGCTTTACAGTCTCTGTAGAACAAGGGGCAGGACATGCGGCTCATTTTGAAGACCAAGCTTTTATTGATGCTGGAGCCATAATTCAAAATACACAAGATATTTGGCAAAATGATTTAATTCTGAAGTTTCATGCACCAACCGATGATGAAATTTCTTTAATGAAAGAGGGAGCAACCCTCATCAGTTATATTTATCCAGCTCAACATAAAGAGCTATTAGAAAAACTCGCCACTAAAAATATCAATGTAATGGCAATGGACTGTGTACCACGTATTTCACGCGCACAATCTTTAGATGCATTGAGTTCAATGTCTAATATTGCTGGTTATCGTTCAGTTATTGAAGCTGCAAATCAATTTGGTCGATTCTTTACAGGTCAAGTTACCGCTGCAGGTAAAGTGCCTCCCGCTAAAATATTAGTTATTGGGGCAGGTGTTGCAGGTCTTGCAGCCATTGGCGCAGCGGTGAGTTTAGGGGCAATTGTTCGTGCTTTTGATACTCGCCCTGAAGTTGCCGAACAAATTAATAGTATGGGTGCCGACTTTTTAGAATTAGATTTCGAAGAGGAAGCAGGTTCTGGTGATGGTTACGCTAAACAAATGTCTGCTGCCTTTATTGAGGCTGAAATGGCCCTTTTTGCTGAGCAAGCCAAAGATGTTGATATTATTATTACAACTGCGCTTATTCCAGGCAAACCTGCACCAAAACTTATTTCGAAAGAAATGGTTGAGTCAATGAAACCCGGCAGTGTTATTGTTGATTTAGCTGCATTAACTGGTGGTAACTGTGAGTTAACTAAACCGGGCGAAGTTTTCGAAACAAATAACAACGTAAAAATTGTTGGTTATACTGATTTAGCTAATCGTATGCCAGCTCAAGCATCACAACTTTATGGTACAAATATTGTTAACCTACTAAAACTGCTTGCTAAAGAAAAAGACGGTAATATTGATATCAATTTTGATGATGTTGTAATTCGTGGTGTAACTGTGGTTAAAGATAAGGAAATTACTTGGCCAGCTCCTCCAATCCAAGTATCAGCACAACCGCAGAAAAAAGAAGCAATACCTGCTGTTGCTAAACCAGAACCCAAAGTAATGGAACCCCATAAAAAATATGGGCTTTTAGCACTAGCGATCATTGTTTACTTTTGGCTTGCTAACTCTGTTCCTGAAAGCTTTCTAGGACACTTTACCGTATTTGCACTATCTTGTGTTGTTGGTTACTACGTAGTATGGAATGTAACGCATTCTTTACATACGCCACTAATGTCGGTAACAAATGCAATTTCTGGGATTATATTAGTCGGTGCAATATTACAAGTCGGCGATGATAATGGCTTAACTACGGCAATTGCCTTTGTTGCTATTTTGATTGCTAGTATCAATATTTTTGGTGGGTTCTTTGTTACTCAAAGAATGCTGAAAATGTTTCAACGCGGCAAGTAAAGGAGAGTATAAATTATGAGTAATGGAATCATTCAAGCAGCCTATGTTATTGCTGCATTACTTTTTATCTTTAGCTTACGAGGTCTTTCTAACCAAGAATCTGCAAAATCTGGTAATATTTACGGTATGATTGGTATGGCAATCGCACTTATTGCAGCAATTGCAAGTATTAAAGGTGGATTACACTGGATAGTGATAGCCATGATAATTGGTGCATCTATTGGCTTATATCTTGCGAAAAAAGTTGAGATGACTCAAATGCCAGAACTTGTTGCACTACTTCATAGTTTTGTCGGTATGGCAGCAGTTCTTGTTGGTTTAAACAGCTTTTTAGACCCTCACATTCAAAATTTTCAAGGTGGAGAGTTAACTGTACATTTAGTAGAGATTTTTGTCGGTGTTTTTATCGGTGCAGTAACCTTCTCTGGTTCTGTTGTTGCATTTGGTAAATTAAATGGACGCATTAGCTCTAAACCTCTTTCTATTGCTAATAAACATTATTGGAATTTAGCGGCTATCGTTGTTTCTATAATATTGATGTTTACCTTTATTGAAGTAAAAAGTGGAGCAGGGGCACTAATTAGTCTGTTAATTATGGCAATAGTGGCATTTGTATTTGGTTTCCATCTTGTTGCTTCAATTGGCGGTGCTGATATGCCAGTAGTAATTTCAATGCTAAACTCTTATTCTGGTTGGGCTGCTGCAGCTGCAGGCTTTATGCTTGGTAATGATCTTTTAATTGTCACTGGTGCGTTAGTGGGTTCATCTGGTGCAATTCTTTCCTATATTATGTGTAAAGCAATGAACCGTTCATTTATTAGTGTTATTGCTGGTGGGTTCGGCAGTGATGGGAGTTCAGCTAGTTCAACAGATGAAGAACAAGGTGAATACCGCGAAATGCAACCTGTTGAAGTAGCTCAAACATTAAAAGAAGCCCGTTCAGTGATTATTGTTCCTGGTTACGGTATGGCTGTAGCACAAGCTCAAGCAGCTGTAAGCAATATTACTGAAAAACTACGTGATATGGGTATAGAAGTTCGTTTTGGTATTCACCCAGTAGCAGGACGTTTACCGGGGCATATGAATGTATTATTAGCAGAAGCGAAAGTACCATATGATATCGTGCTTGAAATGGACGAAATTAATGACGACTTTGTAGATACTGATGTTGTTTGGGTTATTGGTGCAAATGATACCGTTAATCCTGCAGCAGAAGAAGATCCAAATAGCCCTATTGCTGGCATGCCCGTTCTTGAGGTTTGGAAAGCAAAAACAGTTATCATTTCTAAGCGCTCGATGAATACTGGTTATGCAGGCGTGCAAAATCCATTATTCTTTAAAGAAAATAGCTATATGCTATTTGGTGATGCTAAAGATAGCGTTGAGAAAGTATTACAAAATCTTTAAGCAAGTATATATCATTATAAAAACTGCAGCAAATACTGCAGTTTTTTACTTAATCATATTGAATTGATTAGAAAGTAATGTATTTTTAACATTATAGATAATTATAAGATTTCTTTTTTAAATAACTCTTTATGATAAAGATAGTAAGCCCCACGCGATACCATTCGAAGTTGGAAAATAAGATCTTCAATTAATTTCTGACGCTGTACTGCGTCAAAATCAATGGCATCAGCTCCTGCATTAAACGCAATAGTTACCATTGCTGCTGCTTGTGCTTTGTTATAATGATGTGGCATGTTATTAGCGTTATCAAGATAATCAACTAATTCAACAATAAAATGTTGTATTTCTCGAGCAATAGCTGAACGAAAAGCAGAGGAAGTCCCAGCTTTTTCACGCAATAATAATAAAAAAACTTTAGGGTTTTTATCAATAAACTCAATGAAAGTTGTTACTGAGGTACGTAAAACACTTCCCCCTTTTTCAATACGTTTTCGCGCTTGGCGTAATAATTGACGAAGCGTTAAGCCACTTTCGTCAACCATAGCCAAACCTAATTCATCCATATCTCGAAAATGACGATAAAATGAAGTAGCTGCTATACCTGCTTCACGAGCGACCTCACGTAAGCTTAAACTAGCAAAACCTTGTTCGGCATTAAGCTGGTTGAAAGCCGCGTCAATTAAACTACGACGAGTCTTCTCTTTCTGTTGTGCTCGAATACCACCAGCTTTGCTATTTTTCATTTTATATTTTTAAAACTCATTATATTTTAATACAACCTAAAAAATTAATTACTTGCTTTGAGTAACCTTTCCTTTTCTGCAAATACTTTTGGTATGTGATCACGAATCGTTTTGGCTATTGTTTCATAACGAGAACGCAATGGCGAACCAGGGCGATAAATAAGTTCAATATTACGTGATGGTACAGGTTCAGTACAAGAAATATAGCAAATATTATCACGAGTACGCTCATTGGGCACAGCAAGCTCAGGAAATAAAGTAATGCCACGACCAGCTGAAATCATACTACGTAAAGTTTCAAGACTAGTCGCTTTAAACTGTTTATCTTCTTCAATACCAACTTGAAAACAATATCCCATAGCATGATCACGTAAACAATGACCATCTTCCAACATTAAAAATTTTTGTCCTTTTAAATTTGAAAGATTAATTACTCTTTGTTTCGCTAGTTCGTTATTTGCAGGAACAGCTAAGAACATTGGCTCATCGAATAAAGGCAATTCAATAAATTGCGATGTCTCTTTAACCTGAGCTACAATTGCACAATCAAGCTTACCGCTTTCAAGTTGAGCAACAATCCCCGCTGTTTGTGCCTCATGTAAATATAGTTCCAATTGAGGAAAAGATTCATGTAGAACGGTGATAACATGCGGTAATAAGTAAGGCGCAATAGTAGGAATTAGACCTATATGCATTGGCCCTGACATTTCTTCACCTTGTCGGCTAGCCATTTCTTTTAAAATTTGAATATTACGTAAAATTTCTTTAGCTTGTTCAACAAGCATCATACCAGTTTGAGTAAATAATACTTTACGACTAGTACGCTCTAATAACATTACACCAAGCTCATCTTCTAATTTTCTGATCTGTCCACTTAAGGTTGGTTGACTTACATTACAAGCATCAGCTGCTTTGCGAAAATGACAGAATTCAGCTAACGAAACAAAATATTCTAAATCTCGAATATTCATAATGCCCCCAATAAATTATCAGTTAATGGTATATACTCAAGTAATTTTGGGAAATTAATTGCAGCATTAAAATTAACGATAAAAATGTTCTTTGATACATGGTTAACGCTTTATCTCTTGGTGGAAATTATTGTTTCCCTACAATTAACTCAAAAAAAATTAAGTATTAGTTTGTATGATTTATAATCAACTTCATGATATTACATAGATATGAACGAAATTTAACATGTCATTTTGGTTAAGTGATATTACTACATTGCTGTATATAAATAAATGCTAATGTTAATAATTGTGTTTAAAAAATCCATTTGAAAATTTATCTATTACCAGTGCTATTAAACATATTTAACTTTTAATAATCTATAATACTCATTAGAAGATCCATGGAAACTTAATGATAATTAAGTTATACTCCAATGTTATATTTTGTTTCTTATCAAACATTATTTTTGGGGTGTACTATTTTTAAACAAGTTTCTCAATTTTATCGTAAGATGTTTTGTCATAAAAAACGCCAAGAGCCAAATTATGTGTCCATTTCACGTAATGAGCATAACATTTCACGTAATAATATTAATGAAAATGCATTAAAAGTTCTTTACCGATTAAACAAACACGGTTACGAATCTTATTTAGTAGGTGGTTGTATTCGAGATCTTTTATTAGGAAAAACGCCTAAAGATTTCGATATTGCGACAAATGCTACCCCAGAACAAGTTCAAAAAATCTTTCGCAACTGTCGTTTAGTTGGAAGACGATTTAGACTTGCTCATATTATGTTTGGCAAAGAAATCATCGAAGTTGCGACTTTCCGTGGCACTCTTGGCGATCAAGAAGAACAAAATAATACATTAAAACGTTCACAATCAGGTATGCTATTACGTGATAATGTTTATGGAACAATAGAGCAAGATGCGGTACGACGCGATTTTACCATGAATGCTCTTTACTATAGTATTAAAGATTTTACTTTACGTGATTATTGTGGCGGATTAAACGATATACAAAATGGAGTTATTCGATTAATTGGTGATCCTCAAACACGTTACCGAGAAGATCCCGTTAGAATGCTAAGAACAGTAAGATTTGCAGCTAAGTTGAATATGACCATTGAGCCAGCTACTGCAGAACCAATTAAAAGCTTAGCACCGTTGCTAATGAATATACCTTCCGCTCGACTGTTTGATGAGTCACTTAAATTATTACAGGCGGGTCATGGATATGCTACTTATCTCCTATTAAGAGATTATCACCTTTTTGAGCAGCTTTTTCCTATTATTGATCGCCTATTTACTAATAATAAAAATAGCCACTTAGAAAAAATTATCGAGCAAGTTTTAAAAAATACTGATTATCGCATTGCCAATAATAAGCGTGTTAATCCAGCATTTTTATTTGCAGCATTTTTTTGGTATCCAGTCGTAGAACAAACGCAATTAACCTGTATTGAAAGCGGGTTACAATTTTATGATGCTTTTTCTATGGCTATTAACGATATTTTAAGTGAACAATGTCGTGTTATTGCTATCCCCAAACGCTTAACCTCAACAATAGGGGATATATGGAGACTGCAGTTACGAATGAAGAAACGCGATGGCAAACGTGCGTTTACTATATTAGAACATCCCAAATTCCGCGCAGCTTACGATCTTCTCGAAATAAGGGCTTCTATCGAAAAAGGAGAGCTTTTAGCTTTAGCCAAATGGTGGGATGAATTTCAATATAGCTCTGTCGAAAAAAGAATAACTATGGTTAAGCAATTAAGTAAAGCAAAAAGGCGAAGAGTGAAACATTAATTTTTCGTTCGCACTTTTATAAATAACCGTTATAATGTGTTAATTATAAAAATCATAACTACTTTTAATCATTGATGAAAAAATTAACGCCTTCACTTATTGCTATAACCGTTACCTTTTCTTTGTACAACAGTGCTTGTTATGCTATAGCTTTACCTAAAGCTGCTAGCAATAATCCACAGTGCATGATCAATGTTCCTCGATTTGATCGACCTTTAATTAGTGGAGATACTAACAACATTCCTGTAAACGCCGAATCCAATCAATTTGAAGCAATTTATCCAAATATCGCTATTTATCAAGGCGATGTATCGATAATTCAAGGGAATCGTTCCATTAAAGCAAACAAAGTTACTATTGATTCTGAAGGCACTAATAATCGTGTTGTGACCTTAGAAGGGAACATTATCTATCAAGATAATTTGATTCAGATGAAAGGTAATAATGCATCAATGAATCTCAATAACAATAATACCAAAATGAAACCTAGTGAATATCATCTTGTAAACCGACTTGGACGTGGTGATGCCGATGAAATGAAACTTGAGGAAAATCGTTATGTTATTTTAAAAAACGGTAGTTTTACATCTTGCCCAATCAATGATAGCACTTGGAGTATTAAAGGCTCCACTGTTATTCATGATAATAAAGAACAATTGCTTGAGGTTTGGAATGCGATATTTCGTGTTGGTAAAATTCCTGTATTATATTCACCATATTTACAATTACCAACAGGAGATAAACGCCGTTCCGGTTTATTAATGCCAGATATAAGTTATGACAGTGTTGATGGCGTTGACTTTTCTATTCCTTTTTATTGGAATATTGCGCCAAACTATGATGCCACTTTTAAACCAAGAGCTCTTGAAAAACGAGGTCTTCAAATACAATCTGAATTTCGTTATTTAAATGAATTAGGGTTAGGTACATTAGCATTTGACTGGCTGCAACATGATAGTAAATATAATAAAGATAGAAAAAATGGGTTGAACGGAAATGATTATGATAATAATCAACATCGTTGGTTATTTTATTGGAAAAATGAAGAATTAATTAATTATCATTGGCGGCTTAAAGTAAATGCTTCGCGCGTCAGTGATAATCAATATTTGTCAGATTTAAGCTCTGAATATATACCACAAACAGCTGGATACCTTTCTCAGCTTTACCAAATTGGTTATAACGATGAAAATTGGGATATTAAATTAAGTCATTTAAACTTTCAAACTTTCCATTCAGTTGCGAAAGATAACCTTTATCAAACTCAACCACAGTTAGATATGACTTATTATAATTATGAGTTAGGACCTTTTAAATTTAAGACCTTTTCTCAAATAACACATTTTGTAAGTCCAAGTAAAAACGATCCGAAAACATGGCGGGCCCACATTGAGCCAACACTTAACTACACATTAACCAATGCTTGGTCAACATTATCAACTGAAGTGGGCTTTATGGCAACGCACTACAATCAAGATTTAAAGCAAGAATATGATAAAAATCAAGATAATAGTGATAAAATTTTAGATCGAAATGTCAATCGTTTCATACCTAAAATAGCGGTAGATGGTAAAATCATTTTTGAACGTGATACCACTCTTATTGAAGGTTATACACAAACCTTAGAACCGCGAGTAAAGTACATTTATATACCATATCGCAAACAGTCTAATATTTTAAATTATGATTCATCTTTACTACAGTCAGATTATATTGGACTATTTAGAGATAAACCTTATAGTGGATTAGATCGAATTCCTTCAACCAATAAAATATCTATAGGAGTAACTACTCGTTTTTATGACAATAATAAAGTTGAACGATTTAATTTATCTATTGGGCAAACTACTTATTTTACAAAATCAAGAACAAGTGAGAATAACACAGAATTAGATAGAAATTCCGATACTGGAAGCATAACTTGGGCAACGAACAATTTTTGGCGCATAAATGATGACATGATATTTAGAAGTGCACTTCAATATGATACTCGACTTGATACGATATCTTTGGCAAACTCCATTTTTGAATATCAACCATCTAATGATAAACTGGTACAGTTATCTTACCGTTATGCAAACCATAACTATATTGATACAGTTGATAAAAGTTCAACCTATAAAGGATATAAACAAGATATATCACAAGCTGGTATTATGGCATCTTGGCCATTAACTAATACAATTACAGCAGTAGGATCTTACTATCATGATATTAAACTAGGTCAAACAGCAGATAGTTTTATTGGACTACACTACCAAGATTGTTGCTGGGGTGTAACTGTACAATATGGTCGAAAATTAACAGACTGGGAACCTGATACACGTAGCAGCAAATATGAAAATAAATTTTCAATACATTTCGAGTTACAAGGATTAGGTCGTAATAGTGATGCCAGAGCCAAAATGCTAGATTTTGGTAAATTACCTTATGTCACCGCATTTGAGTAAATGTTGTAATAAAAAATATGATTAATAAAGTTATTACTATAATAGTTAATCTATAGCAAAAAAATGAGTTAAATAAATATGAAATTATCAAAACTAATTATTGCTTTAAACTTAAGTATCAGTATTGGTATTTTTGCACCAATATCTATTATATATGCAGCACCTCGGGTTGTTGAACAAGTGGCTGCAGTTGTCAATAATAATGTCATTTTAGAAAGTGATGTTAATGAGATGTTAAAAACTATTAAAGCAAGTTCCGATAAACGAAATTTACCAGATGATAAAATACTTAGACAACAAATCATTGATCGTTTAATTACCGAAAATTTGATACTTCAAACAGCAGCTAAAGCAAAAATAACTGTTAGCGATGATGAAGTAACAGAGGCTATATCTAGAATTGCCGCTGATAACGGTTTAAATATCAATCAGTTAAGAAGCAAACTATCAACTATGGGAATTAGCTATGGTGCTTACCGAGATCGGATACATAATGAGATGCTAATCGAGCAAACACAAATGAGTGAAGTAAAGCATCGAATTAATATTTCCGAAAAAGAAGTTGAAAATTTAGTCAAAGATATATCTCAGCAACTGACTAATAATATTGACGTAAAAATTAGTCATATACTAATTGCGATCCCAGAAAATGCATCAAAACAAAAAATAGATGAAGCAAATGATAAAGCTAGAGATATCATTAATCGAGCCCAGAAAGGAGAAAATTTTGCAAAACTAGCAACTTCATATTCTAATGACACTCTAGCTTTAAAAGGTGGAGATATGGGGTGGCGTAAACTCAATGAACTACCGACAATATTTGAGGAGCGCTTAATACGAGCCCCTAAAGGAAGCATTATTGGTCCAATTCGCTCAGGTGTCGGTTTACACATTCTAAAAGTTAATGATACACGAACTGAAAAACCTAAAGCTATCACAGTTAGAGAAATTAATGCTCGTCACATTTTAATTAAAACTAATGTACTAATAACCGATGAAGTAGCTAAACAAAAATTAAATGATATTAAAAAAGCAATAGTAAATGGTACAACAACTTTTGAAGCAGCAGCTAAAACTTATTCTGAAGATCCAGGCTCTGCAGATAATGGTGGCAACCTTGGTTGGAGCGTTCCAGAACGTTATGATACTGGCTTTAAAAACGGTTTACTCAAACTAAAAAAAGGGCAAATAAGTGAACCCGTTAAATCAGCTTATGGTTGGCATTTGATTCAATTAATAGATACAAGAAAAGTAGATAGAACTGAATTAGCAAAACAAGAGCAAGCTTATCGATTAATATTTAATCGAAAATTCGCTGAAGAAGCACAAGTTTGGATTAAAGAATTAAAAGATGATGCTTATATTAAAATTAAAGGTGATGAAAAGCATGAATAGTCGTGTTCATCAAGGGCATTTTGCCCGGAAACGTTTCGGACAAAACTTTTTACATGATGACTACATTATTAAAAATATTGTTGCGACTATACAACCTAAAGCTGATCAAGCGTTAGTTGAAATTGGTCCAGGTCTTGCTGCGTTGACCATGCCAGTAAGTGAATATGTGGATCATTTAACTGTAATTGAAATAGACCGAGATTTAGCTAGCAGATTGATTGAAAACCCATATTTAAATAATAAACTAACAGTCATTGAAAAAGATGCATTAGCTTTTGATTTTAATGAACTTTCCAAGCAACTAGGTAAACCATTAAGAGTTTTTGGTAACTTACCTTATAATATATCAACTCCTTTGATATTCCATTTATTTGAATATGCAAATATTATTATGGATATGCATTTTATGCTACAAAAAGAGGTAGTTACTCGTTTAGTTGCAGCACCAAATAGTAAAGATTATGGTAGATTGAGCGTTATGGCACAATATTATTGTCATATCATTCCTGTTTTAGAAGTGCCCCCAACATCATTTAAGCCTGCACCAAAAGTTGATTCAGCAGTGGTAAAATTAATCCCTTATAAAGAAAAACCTTATTTTGTTAAAGATATTAAAATACTTTCGCGAGTGACAACTGAAGCTTTTAATCAACGTCGTAAAACTATTCGTAACAGTTTAGGCAATATGTTTACTGTGAAACAAATAACAGAATTGAATATTGATCCAACTTTACGTGCTGAAAATCTTACTGTAGAGCAATACTGTCAGCTCGCTAATGCATGGATATAATCGTATGGCAAACCTACTTATCGGCGATATTCATGGATGTTATGATGAATTTATGCGATTACTTGAGAAAGTCAATTTTTCATCATCAGATGTATTATGGTTGACCGGAGACTTGGTAGCAAGAGGCCCTAAATCACTTGAAGTTTTACGATTTGTTAAACAAAATAATCAACAGATTCGTTTAGTATTAGGTAATCATGATCTACATTTACTATCCATTTATGCTGAAATTACGTATTCTAAAAAGAAAGATAATCTTAATGATGTAATTGCAGCTCCCGACTATGATGAATTGATGAATTGGCTGCGAAAACAACCTCTTCTTCAAATAGATGAAAACTTAAAGCTCATTATGACCCATGCAGGCGTTTCACCACAATGGGATCTTGAAACACTAAAAAAATGTGCCCATGACCTAAATGTTATGTTATCAAGTGATTCTTATCCTCTTTTTCTTGATAAAATGTATGGTAACTTCCCAAATGAATGGTCATTAAATTTAAAAGGGTTTGATCGATTACGTTACGCTAGCAACGCTTTAACACGTATGCGATTTTGTTATGAAGATGGCCAGCTTGATTTCTATTACAAAAAACATCCTGACCAAGCCCCTGCAAAACTGAAACCATGGTTTTTAATGCCAAGAAAAATTCCTGATGAATATCATATTGCTTTTGGACATTGGGCTGCATTGAATGGTAAAGGAACGCCTGAAAATATTTATGCTCTTGATACAGGATGTTGTTGGGGAGGAAAATTAACATGCTTACGGTTCGAAGATAAAAAATATTTCAAAAAAAGAAACATTGAAACGAAGAATTTAGATAAACTTCTATAAAAGGATCACATTTATTATGTCTTTTTTATCTGTCATTAAATCTATTTGGAAAGTAGTCAACTTTATTAGGGAAGTCTTTCTAAACCTAGTGTTCTTAATTATCCTTATTCTCATTTTTAGTGGTATTGCATTAATTAAAGAAATACAAAAAGAAGATACTACTCCCAAACACGGTACTTTAGTTTTAGATCTTGAAGGTATTATCGTAGATAGTACACTTTACAATGATAATATCTATGCTTTACAAAATAAAATTTATGGAAAAAAGGTAAATCTTGCTCGTGAAAATAGCTTGTTCGAATTAACACAAAAAATAGATCAAGCAGCCGCTGACCCCAATATTAAAAATATGGTATTGAAATTAGATCACTTTGTTGGTGCCGATCTTAGTTCGCTACAGTATGTAGGTAAATACTTAGCTAAATTTAAAGCAAATAAAAAGCCTATTTATGCTATTGGTACAAACTTTAATCAAAGCCAATATTATTTAGCAAGCTATGCCGATAAAATCGCTTTGACACCACAAGGAGCCGTTAATTTATATGGTTTTGCTGCAAATAATCTGTATTATAAAACATTACTGGATAATTTAAAAATTAATACTCATGTTTTCCGTGTCGGTACCTACAAATCAGCTATTGAGCCATTTATCCGAGATGATATGTCGGAAGAAGCAAAAAGTAACACTACCCATTGGTTGACACTTATGTGGAATAATTATCTAAATGATATATCTAAAGAACGAAAAAAAGCTACAACACAATTAGTTCCACCTTCTAATATTATGTTATCAGAATTAAAAGCAGTTAATGGCAGTATGAGCCAGTATGCTTTATCAAATGGCTTAGTCGATGTTGTAACATCAAATTATGAATTTGAGAAAAATTTCTTTGAATCCGTTATTCAAAAAGAAGATTTGCCTGAAATTAGTATTTATGATTACAAACTAAAAGCTGAAAACAAGCCAATTAATAAAAACATCACAAAACCACTTATATCTGTAGTCTTTGTCAATGGCGCTATTGCTGAAGGTGAAAATAATAGCAATATTGCAGGAAGCCAAGAAATAGTTACACAATTAAAAAATATTCGTGAAAACATTAATACTCAAAATATTCAAGCTGTTGTTCTGCGAGTAAATAGCCCCGGCGGAAGTGTTGATGCCTCTGAAGCTATACGTAGTGAGTTAGAATCATTACGTGATTATCAAGTTCCTGTTGTTGTTTCAATGGGCGGAATGGCGGCTTCCGGAGGATATTGGATTTCAACAGCTGCCGATTATATTGTTGCTAGTCCAAATACTATAACTGGCTCTATTGGTATTTTTGGTATTATTCCAACATTTGAAAATTCACTTTCGTACATTGGTGTTCATAGCGATGGTGTATCAACATCCCCATTAGCAAATAATAATTTTGCTAAAAATTTACCAGATGAAATGAAGCAACTTATTCAAATGAATATTGATAACGGTTATAGCACGTTTATCTCTTTGGTAGCAAAAGCACGAAACATGACAATAGAGCAAGTCGATAAAATAGGACAAGGCCAAGTATGGTTAGGCGCGGAAGCTTACAGAAATGGTTTAGTCGATAAATTAGGAGACTTTGATGATGCTATTGAAATGGCTGCGTCGCTAGCTAATCTTACTGATTACAGAATTGACTGGCAAAAACCTGAAACAAACTGGTTTAATGCTTTTTATTCAGACATGATTGCTATGTTACCTAAATCAACAGCAGAAGTTTTGTTTGAAAAATTACCTAGCGTTAAACAAATCCAACAAAAAGCATCTTTATGGGATAAATTTTCTGATAAGCAAAATCGTTATATTTATTGTTTAAACTGTGCAGATGTGCATTAATACTATTCAATTTTAGCCACCTTTTTGGTGGCTTAATTGATCTCTTTTTGCTATTTTGATAAAAATAACACATATTATTTATCAGATCATGGATGTATGGATAACACACTGTTTCGTCAATTTCATAATTATATGAGTCCATATAATGGTTAATACCCATACGATTAACAAGATAAATATTACTCAGTTCGAATAGCGTAAGAATTATAATTTGAAATCAATAACCAATTTCTATCTTTTATTGGGTTAAATAAAATAATCCCTTATATCATCTCCATAAACATATAATACTTCATTAATGATGGTATTACATCTTCATGATTTGTTAATTTATGGCGATTAACCTAAAGCTTTTTAGATTGTGCTCCCCACAATAATAAAAAGGCCTTTTTGTTTGTCAGTAATTACTATCTAAAATTTTAAAAAATAGCACATCTAGGTAAAATTCTAATAGAAAATTGGCAAAAAAAAAGCTCTATATAGAGCCTTTTAATATTATTAATATATGGTTATCGACGATCTGCAAAAACTCTTAATAACATAATGAATAAATTTATGAAATCAAGATAAAGTGTCAATGCACCCAAAATGACAAAACGTCTAAATACATTCTGATCGTCTTGAGGTAAATCTTGACCAAATTCTTTAAGTTTTTGAGTATCGTAAGCTGTCAAACCAGCAAAAACAAATACGCCAATATAAGTCACAGCCCACATTAATGGAGCGCTTTGCAAAAATATGTTAACTAAAGATGCAATAACAATACCGATTAGTCCCATAAATAAGAAACGCCCAAAACCTGATAAATCTCGTTTTGTGGTATAACCATAAAAAGCCAAAGCACCAAACATCCCTGCAGTAATAAAAAAGACGCTTGCAATTGAAGATGAAGTATAAACTATAAAGTAAATAGAAAAAGTACATCCATTTAAAACTGAATAAATCATAAATAATGTGGTTGCTGCAGCTCCCGACAAACGATTAATAAAACCAGAAATAACAAAAACTAATCCTAGTTCAGCAATCAACAGAACCCACATACCTCGATACAAAATTTCCAAAAGCTGTATACTATTAGATGCATACCATGCTACCAAGGCTGTTAAAAGTAAACCAACTGTCATCCAACCATAAACATGGCTCATATACGTTTGTACACGGCTATTAGATTGTTCAATAATTGAACCGTTAGGGGTGTAACTCGTCATTCCATACCTCTCGAATTAAATGTATAACAAAAACTATCACTATTATATATTAAATAATAATTAATACCATTTTTTCAATGATTCTATATCCGATTTTTTTGCATCAATCCATACGTCACCATTTTCTGTTCGTTCTTTCTTCCAAAATGGAGCTTGATTTTTTAATACGTCCATAATAAATTCAGCTGCTGCAAATGCATCAGATCGATGCGCACTACTCACACCAACAAATACAATTTGTTCATTAACACTGATCTCACCAATTCGATGAATAACGGCAATACGACTCAATTGCCATCTTTCTCTAGCTTGAGAAATAATATTAGTTAAAACTTTCTCTGTCATTCCTGCATAATGTTCTAAAAAAAGGCTCAACATATGTTTTTCAAAACAGCGAACTTTTCCCATAAAGGTTACCACGGCTCCATCTTGTGACAATTCAGAAAGCCAATCAATTAATTTTTCAGTATAAATCGGTTCATTACTAACTTTAATGATATCCATATCATCCGCCTGTTACTGGAGGAAAAAAAGCGATTTCATCACTAGATTGAATAATATAATCAAAATCAACAATACATTGATTTACAGCACATAATACTGTTCTTTCTTTTAATGCTAATGACCATTTATCACCAAGTTTACTTAACCGCTCAATCAGAAGGGAAACCGAGAGTTGATCTGCATCTAACGTAACTTTATCAATACCCACTAATTCTCTAATCTGAGCAAAAAAAATGACATTATTCATTTTATCTCTATACATTTATTCGGCGATAAAATCACCGGATTTACCACCTGTTTTGTTTAATAATCTTACTTGCTTAATTACTATATCTTTTTGAATTGCTTTGCACATATCATAAATAGTCAAAGCAGCAACAGATGCAGCAACTAAAGCCTCCATTTCAACGCCTGTTTGTCCATTTAAACGGCAAATTGACTGAATTATAACACATTGTTTAGTAATATCAGCTTGAATATTAACCTCAATTTTAGTCAATAATAATGGATGGCAAAGCGGAATAAGCTCCCAAGTTTTTTTGGCTGCCTGAATTCCAGCGATTCTTGCAGTTGCAAAAACGTCTCCTTTATGATGTTTTCCTTCAATAATCATATTAATTGTTTCAGCATTCATTATTACTAACGATTCAGCCCTTGCTTCTCTCGTAGTTATTTGTTTATCTGAAATATCAACCATATGAGCATCACCGCGCTGATTAATATGTGAAAATGACACTGGTATTTTGTTCCTTTTAAAATGATCATTCAATCCATACAATCAAGATAACAAATTTTACAAGTAGATACCACCTTTCTATTAATTAGAAATTTTCAACAAAGATTTAAAAAAGTTAATTGGGACAGCCACTTTGCGAGTTAAGCAAAAACTGCGTACAATATAGCTTTCTTTAGTTATATTGTGATAGTTTAATGTTTATCGCTCATATTGCTTTACCTTTACCACTTTACCAGCTTTTTGATTATCAATTAATGACACCTGCAGAAGTCGGAATGCGGGTAAAGGTTCCTTTTGGAAAACGAGATGCAATAGGCATTATTGTTAGTATTGACCAACACACTAATTTTGATATTAAAAATTTGAAAAAAATTACCGCTATTATTGATACTGTTCCTCTTTTTACACCTTCAATATGGCAGCTATTAAATTGGGCAGCAAGCTATTATCATTATCCTATCGGTGAAGTACTATTTCACGCTATGCCAACTTTATTGAGACAGGGGCGCCAAGCGGCTAAAGATGAAATCAAACATTGGCAATTAACCGAATTGGGACAACAATTTGATTTAGCGTTATTAAAACGTGCCCCCAAACAACAATTATTACTTTCATCCTTAAAAAATAATACTGTGCAGGAAAATCATTTTGGTGCAACTATTTATTATGAATTACATAAAAAAAAATTAATTCAACAAATCAGTTACCGACCTGATAGCGTTAAATGGCAAATTAATTTCTCAGTAAATTGTAGTCCAATTCAGTTAAACAAAGAGCAATCTTATGCAATTAATACAATCAATGAACAAACTGACCAATTTGGTGTTTTTTTATTAGAAGGAGTAACAGGCTCGGGAAAAACGGAAGTTTATTTAAATATCCTAGCTAATGTATTATCAACAGGCAAACAAGCATTAGTGCTCGTACCAGAAATTAGCCTAACACCACAAACGATTGAGCGTTTTAAACAACGTTTTAACGCACCTATAGACATTTTGCATTCTGGTTTAACTGACAAAGAAAGGCTTAGGGTCTGGCTACAAAGTAAAAATGATGAAAATGCAATTATAGTTGGTACTCGGTCTTCACTTTTTAGCCCATTCAAAAATTTGGGAATGATTATTATCGATGAAGAACATGATAGCTCTTATAAACAACAAGAAGGATGGCGTTATCATGCTCGAGATTTAGCTATCATGCGTGCTAAAATTGAAAATATTCCAATTTTATTAGGCTCAGCAACACCATCACTTGAAACACTAAAAAATGCTCAAAATCATAAATACCAATTATTACAACTTACTGAAAGAGCAGGTAATGCATCTCTTGCCAAGCAGTCAATTTTAGATATTCGCGGACTACCGCTTATAGCTGGGCTATCACAATCTTTAGTTGACCAAGTAAAAAAACATTTATCTAATAATAATCAAGTAATGTTATTTCTAAATCGTCGAGGGTTTTCACCACAATTACTTTGTCATGACTGTGGTTGGATTGCTGAATGCCCCCGTTGCGAACATCCTTATACTTATCATCAAAAGCAACATAAATTAAGTTGTCATCATTGTGATACCCCGAGATCAGTCCCTGAGCAATGCCCTAAATGTGGATCAACTCATTTAATACCAATAGGCGTAGGAACTGAACAACTTGAAAAACAGCTTGAAATTCTATTTCCTAATATCAAAATTAGCCGTATTGATCGTGACACAGTAAGTAAAAAAGGAGCTTTAAACAATTATTTGTATAATATTCAACAAGGTGGAGCTCATATTTTAGTGGGAACACAAATTTTAGCCAAAGGTCACCATTTTCCGGAAGTCACTTTAGTCGGAATTATTGATGTTGATGGCGCTCTATTTTCAAGTGATTTTCGAGCAACTGAACGATTTGCGCAACTCTACACTCAAGTTTCAGGAAGAGCCGGACGTGAAGCAAAAGCAGGAGAAGTGATTTTACAAACATATCATCCGGATCATCCATTACTTAATATATTATTAACAAAAGGCTATCGAGCATTCGCTAATGCAACTTTACAAGAACGGCAACAAACACAATTACCCCCTTTTAGTTATCAAGTACTGATTCGTGCAGCAGATCGTAATAATTGCTATGCACCTACATTTTTACAACGAATTCATGAATGGCTAAAAGAAAATGGTGCTCCAGAATTATGGCAGCTTGGTCCTATTCCTGCCAATCAACCTAAAAAAGCAGACTACAATCGTTGGCAATTGCTTTTACAACATACTAATCGTCAATTGTTGCAAAAAATATTAAATCAACTCGTTATCGAAATTGGAAAATGGAGTGAAATATCAAAAGTAAGATGGAATATTGATATTGATCCTATCGATAATTAATATTGATTATCCACCGAAAATAATCGGTGGATAATCAAATTATAATGTTATTTTTCCAGCATTTTTGTCCAATGTAGCCTGACCAATACCGGAGACCTCCTTAAGTTGCTCAATTGATACAAATGCACCAAATTTTTCACGATATTCAATAATCTTACGAGCCTTGTTAATACCAATTCCTGTTAGAGCTTTTGTTAACTCCTCAGCGGTAGCAGTGTTAACATTTACCTGAATAACTTGTTTTTGTTCTTGTTTCACAGACTCTTGTTTAATCGTTTCTGTAACTGATGAATCAGCGAAACTCAAAGATGAAAAAGTAATACTAAATAAAAAAATAAATAATAGTGAAAAAAGTTTCATTTAATTAACCTCTAAAATAATTACGCAAGTAAATTTGCTTTATCACTATCTCACCTAATTAAGCAAAAAAATTTTAAATATGCGAAAAATGAGAAAAGCCACCAAGGTGGCTTTTCTTTTTCATCCAATTTTACTTTATTATTCGAGATATATCACAAATTAGCATCTGGCATAATTTCAATCTTAGCTTTAGAGCGAATATCATTGATTAAAAAGTAATAAGTGCTTTCATTAATGAAAGGGAGCAATTCAGACGAAATATCTCTCTTTAATTCTGGATTTTTGAATTTTGTTAATGCCATAATATAAGCATTCTTATAATCTAAATATTCAACACCATAAACACGCTTGTTAGTTGCTGAGGGTACCAAATCAAAAACCATGCGAACTACTTTCGGATCAAATTCTTTAGATTCTCTACTCAAATTATAATTTTGAGTAAATTGTATATGTTCAGATTTCCCTTTTTCATTTAATTCAGTCATAAAACTATCTACAGTAGATTTAAAACGGCTCTTAGCTATATCATCATACAGCTTTTTATTGATGATATCTTGAACTTCAGCAAACTGAGCAATACCATCAGATTTATAGTCAATAACTTGTATTACAAAATCTTTAACATTAATATCGTTTCCAACAGGAATCATATCAGAAACTTTATTTGTTGCCTTCCCATTAGCAACCATTTCATTACTAAACGCAACATCTCTAACTTCAGGATAACGCAAAATAGAATCGTTATTATTGTAATAGGTCCAGTCTGATTCTTTTAGCTCTAATCCTACTTCTTTAGCTACTACCTCTAAATCATTTGGATTGTTACTAAGTGCAGACTTAATCTTATTTTCTGTATTTATGAAAGCTTTCTCTGCTTTTTCATTTTGTAGTTTAGTTTTGATTTTATTTTTTACATCATCAAAATCTGTTACTTTTGATTTTTTTAAATCATCTAATTTAACAATTAGATAACCACTTTCAACTTGTATAGGTTTTGAAATTTCGCCGATTCGGTGTAAATTGGCATCTTTAAATGCTTGTGGTAAAGAGTCATCATCAGCAAACCAACCTAGTGAACCATTTTTACCGTAAGGTGATATTTCACTACTTTGGTTCATATTCTTTATGACATCAGTAAAATCAATGCCAGATGAAAGATCTTTTATAATATTATTGGCTTGTTGATTATCAGCTGTAAAAATGACACTAAAAGCTTTTTTGGCAGGGAATGTGTAATCTTTAATATTATTATTAAACTCTCGTTTTACTTCTTCATCACTAACGGAGATTGAGTCAAAATAATCTTCCTTATTATTAGCAATATACTTAAATTTTACCCTTTCCTTCCTAAAAAATTCATTCTGATGTTCATCATAATATTTTTGTTCATCTTCTGTTGATATTTTCACATCATTCATACTAACTATAGAAGAGTTTATTGTAGCAGCATAAACTGTTCTTGTTTGATCTTTTAATAATGATATTTCAGAATCAACTGGTAATACAAAACTACTGTCAACTAGCGCACCAATCAATTGTTGTTGTTGTAGCAATGCTCTTAAAGATTCAGCATATTTATCTGGAGTATAGTTATTAGCAGAAAGTAAATCTAAATACTTTTTATTATTAAATTTACCATTTTCAAAAAAGACAGGTTGTTTTCTGATATAATTTTTTATTTGATCATTAGAAATAATAGTATTAACTTCCTTTGACAATTTATAAACTAGAGCATTATTTACTTGATAAGACAATATATTACGGCGAAGTTGCTTAATAAAAGCACTATCTCCTCCTGCATTGGCGGTTTGGGCTTTAGCTTGAGCTTCAAACTCTGCTCGACTAATTCCTTCACCATCTACTTTTGCAATATATTTCTGTTCATCATGTGAACTACCACCAAACCCTAAATAACCGACACCGGTAAAGATAAAACTAATAATGATTACTGCAAAAATAATTTTAACAGCAATATTATTTGCCGCATTTCGGATTGTTTCCATCATTTCTTGCGATTCTCCATAAAAAGAAAGTTGAATTTCGCAAGTATAGCATATTTAACTAAATTGGCTATTATAGGAATGTTAAAGGATAAAAAAAGATCAACATTAAGCTGATCTTTTTATAATAAAATAATCAATTTAAACGAGTAGATACGCCAACATTATTTTTTACCTTTTTGATTGTTTTTTTAGCAGTTTGCTTTAATGATACTTTTTCAGCTACTGGCTCTATACCAAATGGATTGTTTTGTAAAGCAATAGTAATTACCTCATCAATCCATTTGACGGGACGAATATCAATTTCTGCTTTAACATTATCTGGTATTTCTTCCAAATCTTTAATATTATCAATTGGAATAAGTGCAATTTTAATTCCACCTCGATGCGCAGCTAGTAACTTCTCTTTTAGCCCACCTATTGGTAAAACTTCTCCACGTAATGTTATCTCACCAGTCATAGCAACATCAGAACGAACAGGATTACCAGTTAACGTTGAAATGAGTGAAGTACACATTGCAATACCTGCACTTGGTCCGTCTTTTGGAGTTGCCCCATCAGGTACATGCACATGGATATCACGTTTTTCGTAAAAATCGCTATTTATACCTAATTTTTCTGCACGAGCCCGTACAACAGTTAATGCCGTTTGAATAGACTCTTGCATCACATCACCGAGTGATCCTGTATAAGTTAATTTACCTTTACCTGGCACACTGGCAGATTCAATAGTTAGTAAGTCTCCACCTACTTCTGTCCAAGCAAGGCCAACCACTTCTCCAATACGATTTTCATTATTTGTTTTACCATAATCAAAGCGCTGCACACCTAAGTAATCTTTAAGATTATCTTGAGTAATTATCACTTTTTTCAACTTATTATCCAAAGCTAATTGTTTAACAACTTTACGACAAATTTTTGCAATTTCTCTCTCTAAGCTTCGAACCCCTGCTTCTCGAGTATAATAACGAATAATGCCGATAATAGCAGAATCTTCAATACTAATTTCTTTTTGCTTCAAACCGTTATTTTCAAGTTGTTTTGTAATTAAATGCTGTTTGGCAATATTCAACTTTTCATCTTCTGTATAACCAGAAAGGCGAATAACCTCCATACGATCCAATAATGGCGCAGGAATATTCATTGAATTTGCTGTAGCAACAAACATTACATCGGATAAATCGTAATCAACTTCTAAATAGTGATCACTAAAAGCATTATTTTGCTCAGGATCAAGTACTTCTAATAAAGCTGATGCGGGATCCCCTCGCATATCAGATGCCATTTTGTCAATTTCATCTAATAAGAATAATGGATTTTTAACCCCGACTTTAACCATTCGTTGAATTAATTTTCCCGGCATAGAACCAATATATGTACGTCTGTGCCCACGAATTTCAGCTTCATCACGTACTCCCCCTAACGCCATTCGAACATATTGGCGGCCTGTTGCTTTAGCAATTGATTGACCAAGTGAAGTTTTACCAACACCTGGAGGTCCAACTAAACATAAAATTGGACCTTTAACTTTATTTACTCGACCTTGTACTGCTAAGTACTCTAAAATCCGGTCTTTTACTCTTTCAAGGCCATAATGATCTTTATCTAATACTTTTTTTGCACCTTCTATACTTTTCTTGACTTTACTACGCTTATACCAAGGCACTTGTATCATCCAATCTATATAACCACGCACAACAGTTGCCTCAGCTGACATTGCTGGCATCATTCTCAATTTATTTAGTTCTGCCAAGGCTTTATCTGTTGCTTCTTGAGGCATTTTTGCTTTAGTAATTTTATTTTTTAATTCTTCATATTCATCAGGTTTATTATCTATATCACCTAACTCTTTATGAATTGCTTTGATTTGTTCGTTAAGATAATATTCTTTCTGTGCTTTTTCCATTTGTTGTTTAACACGTTGCCGAATATTTTTTTCAACTTGTAACAAATCGATCTCAGCTTCCATCATTGCAATAAGCAATTCAAACCGTTTTTCAAGATCAGCTGTTATTAAAATTTGCTGCTTTTGTTCAACCTTCAAAAATAAAGTTGCAGCAATCGAATCAGATAATTGTGAAGGTTCTTTAATTAATCTAATGGAATCAACTACTTCTTGGGTAATTTTTTTATTAAGTTTTGAATATTCTTCGAAATTAGATAGCACTACACGAATTAATGCTTCATTTAAATCCTCTGGATTTTTCTTTTCTCTAAGAGGTTTAATATTTGCTATTAAAAAATCATCTTCATCTTGTTCAACAATATCCAAAATTTTAGCACGCTCAACCCCTTCAACTAAAACTTTCACAGTTCCGTCTGGTAATTGAAGTAATTGCAAAATATTAGCCACAGTGCCGATTTCATATAAATCATCAACATCAGGGTCATCTTGAGATGGGTTTTTTTGTGTCACAAGAAAGACTTGTTTATCCATTTCCATTGCACTTTCAAGGCAACGTATTGATTTATTTCGTCCGACAAAGAGAGGAATTACCATATGAGGGAACACGACAACATCGCGTAATGGTAAAATAGGCATAATCATTTGTTTAGTTTGTTTTGTTTTCATTTTTTTCTCTCTAGTAGTACAACCCCATTTGATAGATATTGGGATCGTTTTAAGGTATTCAAGCCTATTTTTTATTGTTTATAATATGTATTATCCTTAAAACATGGTTGATAAAATCATTCAGAATTTTAATGTTAAATTTCATTATTTATTCTTTACTTACTGCTAACAAAATAGCAGCAAGTAGAGGTATCTAACCAGTAAGTTCTGTATCATTACGATAGACTAATTTTGGTGCTTGAGATTTTTCTACTGTATCTTGTTCAACAACGACTTGTTTAATACTGTTCATTGAAGGCAAATCATACATAGTATCAAGTAAAATATTTTCTACTATTGAACGTAAACCTCGTGCACCAGTTTTACGTTTCATCGCTTTTATTGCTATAGCATCTAATGATTCTTTAGAAAACTCAAGATCAACACCATCCAGTTCAAATAATGCTTGATATTGCTTAGTTAAAGCATTTTTAGGCTCAGTTAAAATACTAATTAATGCTTCCTTGTCCAATTCAGAAAGAGTACCAATAACAGGTAGCCGACCAATAAATTCTGGAATTAATCCAAATTTAACTAAGTCTTCAGCTTCTATCTTAGCTAATAATTCAGATTCAGAAGCCCTTTGTTTAGTACTTTTTACTTCAGCACCAAAACCTATTCCAGTATTAGTTGAAACACGATTTTCAATTACCTTGTCTAACCCACTAAAAGCACCACCGCAAATAAAAAGGATTTTTGAGGTATCAACTTGTAAAAATTCTTGTTGAGGGTGTTTACGACCGCCTTTAGGGGGAACTGAAGCAATAGTTCCTTCAATAATCTTTAACAAAGCCTGTTGAACACCTTCTCCTGATACATCTCTTGTAATAGATGGATTATCTGATTTTCGAGTTATTTTATCGATTTCATCGACATAAATAATCCCACGTTGCGCTTTTTCCACATCATAATCACAATTTTGCAGTAATTTCTGAATAATATTTTCAACATCTTCACCAACGTAACCCGCTTCAGTTAATGTTGTGGCATCAGTCATTGCAAAAGGTACATCTAAAAACCGAGCTAATGTCTCTGCCAATAATGTTTTACCACTACCAGTAGGACCAATTAATAAAATATTACTCTTACCTAACTCGACATCCTTACTGCTAGTATAATTACGTAAACGCTTATAGTGATTATAAACAGCAACAGATAAAACTTTCTTTGCATAATCTTGACCAATAACATATTCATCAAGATGTGCTCGAATTTCATGTGGTGTTGGCAATGGCTTATTGATGAACTCTTCATGTGAAAGAAAGCTTTTTGTTTCTTCTTTTAAAATATCATTACATAATCCGACACATTCGTTACAGATATATATAGATGCTGGTCCAGCAATCAGTTTACGAACTTCATGTTCACTTTTACCACAAAAAGTACAATAGAGTAATTTTTCTGAACTTTCTTTATTCACTTTTACCACCTACCTATATTTTTAAGATCGTTTGTTATATATGGCATCAACCAAGCCATATTCAACTGCTTTTTCAGCAGACATAAAATTATCACGATCAGTATCTTTTTCAATTACACTAATATCTTGTCCTGTATGTAACGATAAAATATTATTTAATCGACTTTTAACCTGTAAAATTTCTTGAGCATGAATTTGAATATCAGAAGCCTGTCCTTGAAAACCACCTAATGGTTGATGAATCATTACACGAGCATTAGGCAAACAATAACGCTTCCCTTTAGTTCCAGCAGTTAAAAGTAAGGAACCCATTGAACAAGCCTGACCAAGACAAATTGTACTTACATCTGGCTTAATAAATTGCATTGTGTCATAAATAGCCATACCTGCTGTCACTACACCACCAGGTGAGTTAATATATAAATAAATATCTTTTTCTGGATTTTCAGCTTCTAAAAATAGCATTTGAGCGATAACAAGGTTAGCCATATTATCTTCGACCTGACCAGTTAAGAAAATAATGCGCTCTTTTAATAACCTTGAATAAATATCATAAGCTCGCTCACCACGAGAACTCTGCTCAACAACCATTGGGATAACACTCATGTATGGTTCTAAAGACATTTTTATCTCCTATTTAAACAAAATAGCCCAAACAGATATTCCTTATTTGGGCTTTATAGTGATCTTATTTAGATTAAATTAAACAGCTAATAATTATGCTACTTGCTGATTCATTAATTCAGAAAAAGAATATTTTTTATCTGTTACTTTTGCACTGGTTAATAATAGATCAACAACTTGATCTTCTAAAGCTACAGAACGAATATTATCCATCGCTTTCTTATCGTTACGATAATATTCTATAACTTCTTTGGGATCTTCATAAGCTGTCGCAATTTCATCAATTAATGACTGAACTCGAGAATCATCCGCTTTAAGCTTATTTTTCTCTATAATTTCACTGAATAATAAACCAATACTAACACGTCTCTTCGCTTCAACTTCAAACAATTCTTTTGGTAATTCGACTGGTTGCTTCATGTTGCCACCAAAACGTGATAAAGCCTGCTTACGCAAGACATCAACTTCACGTTCAATTAATGCTGTTGGAACATCAATCTCATTATGTTTAACTAAACCATCAATAACTTGTGTTTTAATTTTATTACGAATTGTTGCATTAAGCTCACGAGTCATGTTCTTACGAACTTCTGCTCGTAAACTTTCAACAGTACCATCAGCAATACCAAAACGTTTGATAACCTCTTTGGTAAGTTCAGGAAGTTCAAGTTCTTCAATTTTCTTAAGTGTTGCAGCAAAAACGGCTGGTTTACCTTTCAAATTTTCTGAGTGGTAATCTTCAGGGAAAGTAACATTGATATCAAACTTATCACCAACTTTATGTCCAATAATTGCATCCTCAAAACCTGGAATCATTCGACCTTGGCCTAATACTAATACAAAATCATTAGCTTTACCGCCCTCAAATTCTTCACCATCAACTTTACCAACAAAATCTAAAGTAACACGGAATTGTTCTTTAGCATCTTGGTCAACTTCTTTCCAAGTTCCTTGTTGTTTACGTAGCGTTTCAATCATTGTTTCAATATCTGCATCAACTACTTCTGCAACTGGCTTTTCAATTTCAATTTTATCTAGATCTTTAACTTCAACTTCCGGATAAACTTCAAATTCAACAGTAAAAGTATAGTCTTCACCATTTTTATATTCGGTTGGAATATAAGTCGGCGCACCTGCAGGATTCAATTTTTCTTGGATAATTGCTTCAATAAAGTTTCGTTGCATTAAATCGCTTAATGCATCTTGCAAAATAGAAGCACCATAACGTTGTTCAACAATTTTCAAAGGTACTTTTCCTTTACGGAAACCGTCTATACGAACTTTCTTTGCAGTATTAATTAATTCTTTATCAATAGCTTTTTTAATCTCATCGGCCTTAATTGCAATTGACAAACGTCGACCTACACCTTGTGTTGTTTCTAACGAAACTTGCATCTTTATACCTCGGAATTTTTGAATATTCTGCTCTTAATTACATTAAAAGTGATAATTGAGCTAAAAAATTTATAAAATAGGCAGGCATTATACCGACCGAAACCGTTTACGTCGAGACATTTAATAGTTTCTTCTCAAGTGATTTCAAGCGTTTATTTATTTCATCAATATGTAAAACTAAAGAAGCAGTTTTTCTCCATACTTTATTTTCTTGTAAAGGAATACCTGATGAGTAAACGCCTGGTTTAGTTATTGGACGCATTACCATACCCATACCAGTTACAGTGACTTGATCGCAAATCTCCATATGACCATTAAGAACGCTTGCACCACCAATTAAACAATGGCGACCAATAGTTAAGCTTCCAGCCATAATCACGCCACCAGCAATAGCTGTATGATCACCTATTATATCATTATGTGCAATTTGACACTGATTATCGATAATAACTCCATTACCAATAACCGTATCATCAAGTGCACCGCGATCAATTGTTGTTGATGCTCCAATTTCAACATTATTGCCAATAACAACTCGACCAAGTTGAGGAATTTTTATCCATTTACCTTTATCATTTGCATAACCAAAACCATCAGCACCAATAACTGTTCCTGATTGTATTAAGCAATTTTCACCAATTATACAGTTATGATAAATAGAAACATTTGCCCATAATTTTGTACCTTTACCTATTATGGTATTTTTACCTATAAAACAACCAGCTCCGATGATACATTCATCACCTAATACCACACCGCTTTCAATAACAGCATTAGCTCCTACTGAGACATTTTTACCCAATTGTGCCGTTGGATCAATTACTGATGAAGGAGCGATATCTTTAGCTGGATTTGGCGTAGTATCGAGAAATTGAGCTAATTTAGCGTAAGAGAGATAAGGATTTGTAACTATTAAAGCTGCACCATGCCAATGTCTAAGATTTTCTTCTGTTAAGACTACAGCAGAAGCTTTACAATCCAATAAATTATTCCGTAACTTTTTGTCGGACAAAAAAGTAATTTGCCCAGGTACTGCATTTTTCATTGACGCTATACCGGTGATAGTTAAATTACCATCACCATGTAATTTTGCATCAAGATGCTTAGCTAGTTGCTCTAAACGAAAAGCCAACATTAATTTTTGACCTTTTCCAACACTTTTTCTGTAATATCAACAGAATCTGAAGCAGATAAAGCGGCTTCTGCTTTTAAAATAAGATCATATTTTTCTGTTGCAACGATATCTTTAACTGCTTCTTGAATTTTAGCTAATAACTTTTCTGCCTCTTCAGATTCACGTTTACGATATTCATTTGAAAACGCTTTAGCTTTATTTTCAAAATCAGAAATTGTTTTATTTAATTTACTTTTTTCAGACGCAGATAACGTTTGACCTTCTTTTTTCAAGCGTGCACTTGCATTTTTAGCCTTAGATTCAACATCTTGTAATGATTTAATTTTTGCATCAAATTCTTTATCTAATGCTTTACCTACTGCTTCTCGTTGTGGCATGCGTTGTAATATAGACATTACATCTATAACGCCTATTTTTACTTCTGCATTTGCGATACCTGTAAAGAAGAACGTAGCACTAATACCAAGAATTGATATAATTTTTTTCACTTTTTTCACCTATTTGTATTTTTATTTATACAACGCGTATATTACCACGTTGAACCTATATTAAACTGAAATTGTTGAGCTGAATCACCATCAAATTTCTTAAGCGGTTGAGCATAAGAAAAGACCAATGGTCCTAATGGTGACATCCATTGAACAGCAATACCAGCTGATACACGAATATCAGAAGGAGAGCTATAATCTGGCATATTATTACCTTTTAGCTTCCATTCAGAATCCCAAACAGTACCTGCATCCACAAAGAACGATGTGCGAATACTATTAGCATATTTCTCACTCACAAATGGGGTTGGAACAATCAATTCTACACTTGTAAATGCTAATGCATTACCACCTACTGCATCCTTAGACTCTGTACATTTTAGCGTATTATTCAGTCCATCACAGCCTTCATTGTTAAAGTAAATGGCTTTAGGACCTACAGTATTGGATTTAAAGCCACGAAGAACTGTTGAGCCACCAGCATAAAAATTCTCATAAAATGGCAATTGTTTACCTCCAAACCCATTACCATATCCCAAGCGACCACGCGCTAGAAATACCCAGTTATGGTCTGAATCAATTGGATAATAATATGATGCATCAGTAACAATTTTATAGAATCGATTATCAAATAATGGGGCAGTTATTTTAGCATTTGCTGTTATTTTTAGACCTGATGTTGGGAAATAACCTCTATTAAGAGAATTATAAGTCCAATAAGCATTTAACAATAAATCATTCGCATTATAAGTCATTGAGCGTTTGTCTTGCATATTTTCGCCCATTGAATCAAAGTAGCGCCACATACCGTACTGAGCGCGCATATCAGATAATTTATGATTAGTAAATTCAGTACCAAATCGAATAAAGTTATTTTCACTAAGTGGGAAGCCTAAACTTGCTGAAACGCCCCATACTTTACTTGAATAAACAGATTCGTCATCGTCATCATCTGCTTTGTAAGTATTATAATATAAGCTTCCTCCTAAACTTACCCCATCAACGGTGAAATATGGGTTCAAAATTGATATTGAAGCTGTCTTATCAGTATTTGTCGTATTAACATCAAATGACACACTATTACCGGTTCCTAACCAGTTATCTTGTGATATCCCCGCATTAAAGCTTAATCCACTATCAGAACCAATCCCAATACCCAGTTTAATGCTACCAGTATTGCGTTCAACCACTTTATAAGTTACATCAACCTGATCTTCTACACCGGGAACACGTTCTGTACTTACCTCAACAGTATCAAAAAAACCTAATCGGCTTATACGTTCTTTCCCTAACTCAACTAATCCATTGCTTAACCAAGCGCCCTCCATTTGGCGAAGCTCCCGGCGCACAACACCTTCACTTGTCACGGTGTTTCCATCAATATTGATATTACGAACATAATAGCGTTTTCCTACATCAACCATTACGACTAATTTAACAGTATGTGCGGAATCATCCATTTCAGGTTGAACATTAATGCGTGGATAAGCATAACCATAATTTGCAAGTAGCTGTTTAACCTTATCTTCAATTTCAGTTATTTTTTGACCATTATAAAGTTCACCAATTGAAATACGTTCGTTAGCTATTTTGGCAATTGCTTCTTTATGCCCTGCAAAATTACCTCTAAAGTCTAAATTAGATAGCTTATATTGCTCTCCTTCATGAATATTTATAGTAACATATATACCTTTTTTATCAGGGGTTAAGCTAACTTGCGTTGATTCAATATTGAAACGAGCATAGCCGCGATTTAAATAAAAGCTTTGTAATTCATCTAAATCAGCTGCTAATTTTTGTTTTTGATACTTTCGATCACCAAACATATTCCACCACGGAACCTCATCTCGCAATGAAAAACGGGAAACAAGTTCTTCTGGAGAAAAAGCTTTAGCGCCAACTATATTAATCTGATCAATTAAAGCTGATTTCCCCTCAGCTACTACTATTTTTAAATCAACTCGGTTACGAGACAATGGTGTTATAACAGCCTTAACCTGAGCATTATATTTACCCACACTATAATAAAAATCTTCCAAGCCTTTTTCTATTACAGAAAGCATAGTGCGATCTAATGCATCACCTTCTCGAATACCTGAACTGTCTAAATTCTTTTTAAGCATGTCATCTTTAATTGCTTTATTGCCTGAAAAATTAATGCTAGCTATTGTTGGGCGTTCTTGAACATGAACGATTAAACGATCGCCATCTCTAGAAACAGTGATATTGTCAAAGTTTCCACTAGAATAAAGTGATTTGATGATGTGTCCCAGATCTGAATCGCTCACATAATCACCAACTTGAATTGGCATATCAAGTAAAGCAGCCCCTTCAGTAACTCGCTGCAAGCCATCAAATTGAATATCTCGCACAACAAATTCTTCAGCACAAAAGGCATTGGAACTATATACTGCTGTAGAACTGAACAGCAAAGATGCTATAAGTAATTTATTTATTTTCATTGTAAATGTTTATAACCCCATCCCATCACAATCGTAAAAAATCATTAAATAGTGCAATTCCCATTATTACCATTAATAAAACAAATCCAATACGAAAAAATTGCTCCTTTGCTTTATTGGATAGCGCTTTACCATTTATTTTTTCAAATAATAGAAAAATAAGGTGCCCGCCATCTAACATGGGTAATGGAACAAGATTGATAACACCTAAACTTATACTAATAAAAGCTAGAAAATATAAGTAAGGTGTAAAACCATAACTTGCTGTTTGCCCTGCGCTTTTTGCTATAGTTATTGGTCCTGATAATTGATTTAGACCAATAACACCTGTTACCAACTGATAAAGAGAACGTGCAGTTAACCGAATTGTCAACACTGCTTGTTCAATTCCTTTACTAAATCCGTCTAAAAAGCCATACTGCTTAAGTACAGCAGTTGAGGTTGGATATAGTCCCACTATACCTTCGCCATTTTTTTGAATTGCCGGTTTAAGATCAAAATCAAGGATCTCATTTTCTCGCTCAACTTTTAATCTTATTTGTTTACCCTTTTTTATTGTAGCTGCAAAATCATCCCAATTTTCATAGGGGCAACCATCATAGCTTATAATTTTGTCACCTATTTGCAATCCAGCCTTCTCAGCCACCGATCCTGATATAATTCTACTCACAATTGGATAAATTTCCAATGTTTTAGGTATAAATCCAAATGTTTTAATCGCAGATTCTTTTTCAACATCAAAATGCCAATGACTTATATCAACATTTTTTTTGATTTCTTTTCGGTTATTATTACCAACATCTTCTAAATATGAAAGAGAGATACTATCTTTCCCAAGAAGAGATATCAGTACTAAATTCACATCATTCCAACTTTCAATATCAATATTATTTATTTTTTTTAATTCTACACCAGCAGGAATATTAATCGTTGCTGCTGGTGTATTCGGTATCGTACCTTCGATTTTGACAGGATAAGTTACTATGCCCATCAAAAAAATAATCCAATAAAGAATAAATGCTAATACAAAATTAGCTAAAGGACCAGCAAATATAATTGCAGCTCTTTGCCAGATTTTCTTTTCATCATAAGCAAATTTTTTATATTCTACCGATACTGTTTTTACATTTTTATCGAGCATTTTAACATAACCGCCTAGTGGAATCATAGCAATTACAAATTCTGTTCCACTTGAAAACTTATGTGACCACAACTTTTTACCAAAGCCTATAGAAAAACACTCAACACGTACACCACATAACCGTGCAATAAAAAAATGCCCAAATTCATGCACAGTAACTAATATACTGATTGTAATAAGAAATAACAACAGTGACCAAAGCAAAATTTATAACCTTTTTACAATAAATATAAAGAAAAAGTAGCAAAAATTGGAACTGCAGCAGTCAAGCTATCTATCCGATCTAAAATACCGCCATGACCTGGAATCAAGTTCCCACTATCTTTTATGCCGGCTTCTCGTTTAAACATACTTTCTGTTAAATCACCAAGGACCGAAGCAAAAATTGCAAACATAGAACTAATCAAAAAAATAACAAAATTGATCTTAAATATGCCTGAAAGATATGCAATAAAACTGATTACAATGGCAACACTAACTCCCCCTATAAAACCTTCAATAGTTTTACTTGGAGATACTTTAGCAGCTAATTTTCGTTTTCCAAAACTACGCCCAACAAAATATGCCCCCGTATCTGTTGCCCAAACCAAAGCAAAAACATAAAGAAGCCAAAATGCACCTGTATAAGAATTAATAGTGTAATCAATCGCTCTTAGCTCAATCATACCAATAAAGAAGGGAACTATTGTAAAAAAAGCAAATAATAACTTGGCAATTAAAGAGCTTCTCCAATATTTAGCAATACGAGGATAACTAGCCACCAAAGCTAGTGCAACTAACCACCAAACAATGGAGAGTAATAATAATACACTATATAATTTCAATTTTACTTCTGTAGATATCGGAGCCAAATAAAGTAAATTCAATAATAGAACGACAGCTAATGCGAAACATAATTTTGTTTGTTTATTAATAATACCAAAAAACTGTGCCCATTCCCAACCGGCTAATCCACATACAACAATCATTATAAAAACAAATATGGATAATGGAGCTAAAAAAAGCGCTAGAATCACTAAAGGTATAAGTACAATAGCTGCAAATATACGGTGAATTAACATAATTATTATTCCTCTACTAAAATACCACCAAAGCGTCGTTCTCTGGTATTAAATTCATTAATTGCTTCATCAAATAATACCTGATTGAAATCAGGCCACAAAACATCAGTAAAATAAAGTTCTGCATAAGCAATTTGCCATAATAAAAAATTACTAATACGATATTCACCACCCGTACGAATAACAAGATCTACCTCAGGCTGGTCACTCATACACATTTCCAAACCAAATCGATCTTCCGTAATTTCATCTACCATTAATTCACCTTGCATAACCTGCTTTGCAATATTTTTAGCAGAATGCAATATATCCCAGCGTCCGCCATAGTTTGCTGCAATATTCAATACAAGTCCCGAATTATTTTTAGTCAATGCTTCGGAATTAATAATCATCGTTTGAAGCTGATCATTAAAACGTGAAATATCACCTATAATATTTAAACGAATATTATTTTTATTTAACGTTTTCATTTCTCGATTTAACGCATAAATAAAAAGTGAAATCAGTGCTGAAACTTCGCTTGAAGAACGTTTCCAGTTTTCGCTACTAAATGCATATAAAGTCAATACTTTTACGCCTATACTTGCAGCATGCATAACAATTTTACGCACAGCTTTCAAGCCGGCGCGATGACCGACCACACGTAACTGATTTCGTTGCTTTGCCCAGCGACCATTTCCATCCATAATTATAGCCACATGACTAGGAATACATCTTTCTTGTGTCATGTTATATCTCATATCGTAACAATCATTTTATGACTAAGCTCTAGTAATCGTATAATTAACGTGTGCCGTAAACTACAATCGTTTTACCATGTGCAGAAATAAGATGTTGGTCTTCCAACATTTTTAAAATACGTCCAACGGTTTCGCGAGAACAACCAACAATTTGACCTATTTCTTGACGAGTAATTTTGATTTGCATGCCATCAGGGTGTGTCATGGCATCAGGTTGTTTGGCAAGATTTAATAAGGTTTGAGCAATACGTCCTGCCACGTCTAAAAACGCCAAATTACTTACTTTTTCAGATGTAACTTGTAATCTACTTGCCATTTGGCTAGCCAATCGCATTAAAATATCGGGATTAACTTGCACAAGCTGTTTAAATTTTTTGTAAGATATTTCAGCTACTTCACAACTTATTTTGGCTTTAACCCAAGCGCTTCGCTCGGTACCTTCTTCAAAAAGTCCGATTTCACCTAAAAATTGTCCTTGATTTAAATATGACAGGATCATTTCATTGCCTTCATCATCCTTAATTAAAACTGCAACTGAACCTTTAACAATATAATAGAGAGTCTCTGCTTTTTCGCCTTGATGAATAAGGGTGCTTTTTGCTGGATATTTATGAATATGGCAATGAGATAAAAACCATTCTAATGTTGTATCCGATTGTCGCTTACCAAGCATCATTCCTGCCTCTCTATTTTATAAAAAACTTACAACTTGTACACTATAACAAAGTTATGCAATAAATTATATACTCACTAACAAGATAGTCTGCTTTTAATTATGGATAACCCTTTGTTATATTATCTTTTATGCCTATTGAATAATAGCCAGCCTTATTGTCTTAATTATTGTCAATGATAAAATTTTTGAAAGAAAAAATCATAAACATAAAAAAGAGTGGACAATTAATTTTTTAAATTAACCCTTAATTTAATTGCATTAGGACAACTTTATACATCTCAATAATAAAATTTATTCTATTTTTTTAGATATCTTTTAATTCATATCATTATTACTGAAGGAAATTAAAAAATCAGAAACTTCTTTTTGTGTTTTAAAAATTCGAATACTTTGTAAAAGCGCCAAAGCTTGAGGATACTGCTGTCGAAGATAAGCAAGCCATTGCTTAATTCGTGCTGAGTGGTACAAAGGTTTGGCGTCATCAATAGGTGTTGTTGCATAACGAATTAGAATTTGCATAACCTGATTCCAAGGTAATGCTAACTGTCTGAAACGAATTACATTGGCTAAATTAGGAGTATTGAGTATTCCACGACCAAGCATAATATCAGTAGTTAAGCTCTGGGTTATGCAACTTTTAGCATTATCAATCGAAAAAATTTCACCATTAGCAATAACAGGAATATTCAGTTTTTTTTTAATTTTACCTATCGTTTGCCAATCAATTTTATCGGATCTGTAACCATCTATTTTAGTTCTACCATGAATAACAATTTCATTTGCGCCAGCTAGTTGAATAGCATTAGCTATTTCATAACAATACGATTTATCATCCCAACCTAACCGAATTTTCACAGATAATGTGTCAGTAGCTGCAATAGCTTGTCGAACTTGACTGACAATATTAAAAATTTGTTCAGGGTATTGCAATAAATACGCACCGCCTTGGCTTCCAACTACAGTTTTAGCAGGACAACCAAAATTGATATCAACACCGTAAGATCCCAACTCAATCGCTTTCGCTGCATTTTCTGCCATCCATTGCGGTGATTGCCCTAAAAGCTGAATACGAACTGGTGTACCTGATATAGTTTTGCCGCCATGATAAAGTTCAGGACAAAAACGATAAAAAGTTTGATTTGATAATTTATGATGGGTAACCCGAATAAATTCAGTAACACAATAATCAAATTCATTAATTTCAGTTAAAATTTGCCTAACATGATAATCAAGCACACCTTCCATAGGTGCTAAAATGATACGATTAATTTTCATTATTTTATCTGATTTATATTACTAGCACATACATAACAATTAGGTTGTTTTGGAAATGTAACTTGGTTAAATTGCATCGTCATTACATCAACAATAAGCAACCTTCTCACTAAAGGAACACCATAATGAGTTAATACCTTTATTGCTTCTAATGCTTGCATGGAACCAAACATACCAACTAGTGGCGCCAATACTCCAGCTTCAATACAAGTTAACTGATCATTACCGAACAAGCGACTTAAGCAGTAATAACATGGCTCGTCTTGTTGATAAGTAAAGACAGTCAATAACCCTTCCATCCGAATAGCCGACCCCGAAACCAATGGCGTTTTGGACTGAAAACAACAACGATTAATTTGCTCACGAGTGATTAAATTATCCGTACAATCAATCACAATATTATGCTGTTTTATAAGCGAAATAAGATCACTATCATCAAGTTGTTGATTAATGGATTCAATGACAATATCATTATTAATTTTACATAGCGCAAGTTTTGCTTCATCCACTTTATAATGATTAATTGACTTTTCAGTATATAAAACTTGCCTATTTAAGTTTGATTTTGACACAATATCAAAATCCAATAAAGTTAATTTTCCCACTCCTGAGGCAGCTAAATATAAGGACGCAGCACAACCAAGACCACCTAATCCAATAATTAATACTGAACTGCTTTTTAGTATCTGCTGTTTTTCAACATCAAAGCCATGTAGTGTAATTTGCCTATCATAACGTAGCAATTCTTTATCTGTAAGCTCTTGCATAAAGTATTATACTTGTTAAAAGATAAAGTGCATTATAGCAAAAACTTGACCTAATAATGTGCCAAGAAATTAAGATTATAAATCAAAGCTAGACAAAGCAATACATTACCCTTTCGCCATTATAAACTAATCACATCTCACAACCAATAAATTAACACGTTGATAATAAAAAATTAAATGTTATGTATATCAACTTTTTTCGTTTTTAATGAATTTTTTTGAACCACATTTTAATAATAAAGAATAAAACTCAACAAATGCCTTTATAAGGTCTTTATTTGTTTTATAATACTCACTAATTTTTATAGATTGATATTTAAACAGGATATTTTATGCGCTCGATTTATTGTGGTCAGTTAACAGCTTCTCATGTTAATCAAGAAGTAACATTATGTGGTTGGGTCAACAAGCGCCGAGACTTAGGTGGAATGATCTTTATTGATATGCGTGATCGTGAAGGTATTGTGCAAGTTTTTTTCGATCCAGATTATCAACAAGCATTCCAACTTGCAGGAGAACTTCGTAATGAATTTTGTATCCAAATTAAAGGTAAAGTAAGATCCCGTCCGGAGGGTCAAATCAATAAAGATATGGCAACCGGAGAGATTGAAATTTTGGCAACTGAATTGACAATATTTAACCGTAGCGATGTTTTGCCTCTTGATTTCAATCAAAACAACAGTGAAGAGCAACGTCTAAAATATCGTTATATTGACTTGCGTCGCCCTGAAATGGCAATGATCTTTAAAACGCGAGCTAAAATTACCGCATTTGTTCGTTCGTTTATGAACGAACATGGTTTTTTAGATATCGAGACGCCTATGTTAACCAAAGCAACCCCTGAGGGCGCACGAGATTACTTGGTTCCAAGTCGAATTCATAAGGGTGAGTTCTATGCACTACCACAATCGCCACAATTATTTAAACAACTTTTAATGATGTCAGGATTTGACCGTTATTATCAAATTGTAAAATGTTTTCGCGATGAAGATTTACGAGCCGATCGTCAGCCTGAATTTACGCAAATCGATGTTGAAACTTCATTTATGACAGCAGAGCAAGTACGGGATGTTATGGAGAAAATGATTCGTGAGCTCTGGTTACATGTGAAAAATGTGGATTTAGGCAAATTTCCAGTTATGACTTTTACCGAAGCGATGCGTCGCTTTGGTAGCGATAAACCAGATTTACGTAATCCACTTGAAATTATTGATGTGGCTGATTTGGTTAAAGATGTCGATTTTAAAGTGTTTTCAACACCAGCCAATGATCCCAAAGGTCGTGTAGCTTTACTTTGTGTACCAAATGGTGCTCAATTAACGCGTAAACAGTTAGATGAATATACCCAGTTCATTTCTGTTTACGGTGCAAAAGGAATGGCTTGGCTCAAAGTCAATGAACGCAGTAAAGGTTTAGAAGGCATACAAAGTCCTATTGCTAAATTCTTTAATACATCACAAATGGAAGCATTACTTAACCGTGCCAATGCCAAAGATGGTGATATTTTACTGTTTGGAGCTGATAGTTATAAAGTCGTTAGCGATGCATTAGGTGCATTACGATTAAAAGTGGGTAAAGATTTAAGACTAACTGATGAAAATAAATGGGCGGTACTTTGGGTAATTGACTTCCCAATGTTTGAAGAAACAGATGAAGGCTTAAGTGCAATGCATCATCCATTTACATCACCCAAAGATTATACCCCTGAAGAATTGCTTAAAAACCCTGAAAATGCCGTCGCTAATGCTTATGACATGGTCATAAATGGTTATGAAGTGGGCGGTGGTTCTGTCCGTATTCACCGTAGTGAAATGCAACAAGCTGTATTCTCAATTTTAGGAATTAATGAGCACGATCAACGTGAAAAATTTGGCTTTTTACTTGATGCATTAAAATATGGTACACCACCGCATGCTGGCTTAGCTTTTGGATTAGATCGATTAAGTATGTTATTAACTGGAACGGATAACATCCGCGATGTGATAGCATTTCCTAAAACTACAGCAGCAACTTGTTTACTTACTGATGCACCAAGCCTTGCAAACCCAACTGCGTTGGTAGAGCTAGGGATAGAAGTAAGTAAAAAGTAACAAAATTTTGATGCAAAAATTCAAAAATCCTGAATCAGTGCTAGTGGTAATTTACTGCAAAACAACCAACCGCTGCCTAATGCTACAACGCCAAGATGATCCTAATTTTTGGCAATCAGTCACAGGCAGTATAGAAATTAACGAATTGCCATTCAATGCGGCAATTCGTGAAGTTTTAGAAGAAACAAATATTGACATTATCGGACAAAATCTTGAGTTAATTGACGCTAAACATACCATTGAGTTTGAGATTTTTCCACAATTTAGACATAAATATGCTCCGAAAGTTAAAATGAATACAGAACATTGGTTTTACTTACTGCTTTCACATGAGATAACACCAATACTAACTGAACATCTAGCTTATCAATGGCTAATAATTGATGATGCTGCCAATCTTACATTATCACCCAATAATCGTGATGCGATTAACCAAATAGCCAGTATGATTAAAATTAATTAAGGAACAAAAAAATGAATTTAAAAAAAACTATTATTAACTTAATCGGTTTATTATTTTCTATAACAAGTAGCCATGCAGAGATAAGCATTAATAAATGTAAAACGAATGGAAGTGAGTACGTTATTTTTGATGAAAAAGACTCCCAAATTGCCGAAAATATAATTGAGTACCAATTACATAACCAACCTGATTTACGTGAAAATAGCATTATTAAAATCTTTGCTAATGAAAATAACAATGATAGAAATTATTGGATTGCATCTTTCGAGTTTGAAGATCAAGATAATAAATTCCTTTTTTATCAAGTTGATCAAAACAAATTTACTGAAATTGATCAGACACAATTTCAAATTTTACTACCAAAGATTGTTGAATGTAATAATAATAAATTAGTACCCATTTACAGTGAAAACGTTGATGCAGACTAGTCGACATCAATTAATACATTAATTTTATAAAAATTTAAAGTTATCTTTTTAGTTAAATAAAACAAGATAAGTTTTAAATAGAGAGTAACCGATAATGAACTTTTTAAACTTTCGTGATTTTTTAAATTATCTTGAACAGCAAGGTGAATTAAAAAGAATTACTTATCCTATTAATCCCTATCTTGAAATGACCGAAATAGCAGATCGAGTATTACGATCTGAAGGTCCCGCTTTATTATTTGAAAACCCTATTGGTTATAATATGCCGGTTTTATGCAATTTATTTGGTACGGCAAAACGTGTTGCAATGGCAATGGGGCGAGAAGATACCGCAGAATTACGGGAAATAGGCGAACTCTTAGCTTTCTTACGTGAGCCAGAACCACCAAAAGGTATACGGCAATTTTTTAATGTTTTACCCAAATATAAACAAGTATTGAATATGCCTGTTAAACACCGTTCATCAGCACCTTGCCAAGAAGTCATATTCAAAGGTGAGCAAGTTGATTTAACACAATTACCCATTATGCACTGTTGGCCTGAAGATGTGGCACCATTGCTATCTTGGGGGCTAACTATCACGAAAGGTCCATATAAAGATCGCCAAAATATAGGAATTTATCGCTTACAACTATTAGATAAAAATAAGCTAATCATGCGTTGGCTATCACATCGTGGAGGAGCTCTTGATTTCGCAGAGTGGCAACAAGCTCACCCTAATAAAAAATTCCCCGTTAGCGTAGCTATTGGTGCTGATCCTGCAACAATTTTAGCGGCTGTAACGCCTGTGCCAGATACACTACCGGAATATGCCTTTGCTGGATTATTACGAGGCAGTCGCACCGAGGTGGTTAAAGCATTATCAAATGATTTAGAAGTACCTGTAACTGCGGAAATAATTCTTGAAGGTTACATCGATCCAAGCGAGTTAGCACCAGAAGGGCCATACGGTGATCACACTGGTTATTACAATGAAATTGAACAATTTCCGGTCTTTACTGTCACACATCTAACTCATCGTAAAGATGCTATTTATCATTCAACTTACACTGGTAGACCACCAGATGAACCTGCGGTTATGGGGTTAGCATTAAATGAAGTTTTTATCCCTATACTTCAAAAACAGTTTCCAGAAATTGTTGATTTTTATTTACCACCGGAAGGATGTTCATACCGCATAGCGGTTGTCACAATTAAAAAGCAATACCCAGGTCATGCTAAAAGAGTCATGCTAGGTGTATGGTCTTACCTACGCCAATTTATGTATACAAAATTTGTGATTGTCTGTGATGATGATATTAATGCAAGGGATTGGAAAGATGTGATATGGGCTATATCAACACGTATGGATCCACATCGCGATACAACTTTTATCGACAATACACCGATCGACTATTTAGATTTTGCTTCTCCGGTTTCAGGATTGGGATCTAAAATGGGATTAGATGCTACGAATAAATGGCCTGGTGAAACAACTCGTGAATGGGGAAAAATCATCAAAAAAGATCCTAAAGTCATTGCTCATATCGACGAAATTTGGGAAAAACTAGGCTTATAGCCACACACATAAAACTATTAAAACAAGTAAAATTAAATTGTGCATTAATGGCTGATATGTAGGCAAGTAAAAATGAGGCATAACAGACTCTTTTCAATTGCAACAGATTTTGACTTAACATAATATTGAGCTTAATGGAAAGATTAAACATAATAACTATATAAAATAACATTTAATCTAGATGCTAAACAATGTAATATGAAGATATATTTAATATGATCTAAAAATTTATTGGTATATAATTAGTCACAGTTTATTTTTCCATTTTTAGACATAAGGGGTTATAGATGGACAAGGAAAAAGCAACCGCATCATCATTTCAAGATGTACTAGAGTACATTCGTTTATCTCGTCGTTTAAATAAATTAAAACGCGAAATATCAGACAACGAGAAAAAAATTCGAGATAACCAAAAACGCGTATTATTACTTGAAAATTTAAGTGATTATATTAAACCAGATATGACTTACGATGAACTTCAGGCGGTTATTGCAAATATGAAAAGTGATTATGATGATCGTGTTGATGATTACATTATAAAAAATGCAGAAATTTCTAAAGAGCGCCGAGAAATCAGTAAAAAAATGCGTACTTACAGATCAAACTAACTTTAGTTTAGCGATACGACCACTTCAACCATGGTCGCATCGCTTATCAGCAATAGGTTTATCCACCTACTAATTTAACTTTAAATCCTTTATCTTCAAGCAATGATTTTAATAAATCACGTTTATCGCCCTGAATTTCAATAACCCCTCCTTTTAAAGATCCTCCGCAACCACAACGCTTTTTTAATTCAGTCGCTAAATGTAATAATTGGGTATCATCAATATCAAATCCAGAAATAACACAAACTCCCTTTCCTTTACGACCCGACGTTTGTCGTTGAATTCGAATAATACCATCACCTTTTGGACGTACAATAGTTTGCTCTGTTGGTTTAATCCGACCAAGATCGGTCGAATAAACAAGCGGATTATTAGACATATTTAATTAACCTTTGGTTACATCAAGTGTGGATAAAATAGCTTGTAAAGCTGCTTTTGGATCTTCTGCTTGCGTAATCGGTCTCCCAATTACTAAATAATCAGAACCGGCAGCTTGTGCACGTTGTGGCGTCATAATTCGACGCTGATCATCAGGGTGCGAACCTGCAGGCCTAATGCCTGGCGTAACTAATTTAAAATCACCACCTAAACGAGTTCGAAAACTTTGTACTTCTTTCGCGGAACACACAACACCATCAAGTCCGCAATTTTTAGCAAGCAAGGCTAATCTTGTTGCTTGCTCTAACGGAGAAATATTAATACCGATTTCTTGAAGATCGGAAGACTCCATACTAGTTAATACTGTTACCGCTATTAAAATCGGAGCCTCTTTGCCATAAGGGTAAAGTGCATCTTTTGCGGCTTCCATCATTCGAGAACCACCACTTGCATGAATATTTGTCATCCACACACCTAAATCAGCCGCTGAAGCTACAGCTTTGGCAACGGTATTTGGAATATCATGAAATTTAAGATCTAAAAAAATGTCAAAGCCTTTATTCATGACCTGCTTGATAAAATCAGGACCGGCATGAGTAAATAACTCTTTACCTATTTTCAAACGACAATCTTTCGGTTCAACCCGATCAATAAAATTCCATGCTGATTTAACATTAGCAAAATCAACAGCAACGATAATTGGTGATGACATAACAAATTTATTCCTTTTATAAAAATTAATAGCCTATTTTTTTCTAACAAATTCATTTAAATCAGTATAAAAGATTTTGGCACTTTCTTTATAACCTTGTAAAGTCTGATGTACTAAATCTGGACGTGCTAATCCTTGAGCCAACCATTTTTTCACAGAATATCGCCCACCCATCGCAGCTTGCCAGTCCCAAAACAATGTTTTTTCGGATCTTGCTACCTGCTTTTGAATATTTTTAATCGTCGAAAATAATTTAGGTATCTGCTTTTTATTAACCATTGTATCTGGTGGAGAGATAAGCAATACAGCTGCTTTTGGCAATAATTTACGTATTTGACGAATATTTTTAACTAAATTACTTCGATACTCATTAACATCTAATGTTTCATCAAAGCTCTCATTTGTACCATACTCAAGAATAACCAAATCACTTTGGGATAACGCTAATTCTTTAAACCAATTTGGGCTCCATTTTTGCCATATTGCCTGTTTAGCACCATTTGTTCCTATAGCAGAAACAACGACACCTGACTGCCGATAGCGAGTTAACCAAATACCACCTATTTCAGTATTTTCATTTCCATTAATCTCAATAGGTAATTTAGATTTAAAAGAAGTTGTTTGCCAAACATTGGCTTTAGGAATAGTACTTAAATAAATTTTATGATTATTATCATCATAAACTACAAGCGGATTAGGTGTATTTTTAACCATTTTAAATGTCAATTTAACTTGCCAGATTTTATTATCTAATACTTTTGGTCTAATTTGAATTTTAGCGTTATTTTTAATAGGCTTTGCAATAAACCCACCCATAGGAAAATCAATATCACTCAAAGCTCTACTGCTTAATACTTCCCAATTTGTTGATTCCCAACTTACGCCAATATGATTTTGACCTTTAATAAATACAGGTGTTACCCAACCAATACCAGCATCACCATATTCAGCTTGCATTAATGTTCTAAATTCACCAGTAAAAAAATCAGCAGCAGTATGCGAATCACCAAATTGAGTAATTTTTACAACTTGTTCAGTATGTTGGTTAATGCTCAACGATTTTAATCGACTCGCAAATTGCTCAGCATTTGGATCACCAAAATCAACAATGCCTGATACAATCTTGGTTTTACTTTCAGCCATACAACAACAGGCAGTGATTACTATCGTAAAAACTGGAATAATATACCTTATAGATTTAATCAATGTGAGAACCCTCTAATTCGCTAAAAGTAATTAGTTTAATAATAGCTTTAGCCAAAATCTTTTGACCTGTTGACGTAAAATGAATACCATCATCGGATCTTACTTTAATTTTTTCTTTCCCCATTTCAATGAAACTACTGAACTCTTGGTAAGTACAACCCAATAACATATTAGTTTTTAAGAAATATTGCCTAGCTTTTTCGACTTCTGATTCATATAAACTACTCAAATAAATCATTCCATCATTTAATTTTGATTTACGCATACAAGGAGGTGCAAGCCAAAGCACTTGCACATTATGTTTTTTAGCACTCTCAAAAATAGTTCCTATACGTAAACGATAGTGTTCTTCCCACAGTTCAGATTTAAACTTAGCATACTTGGTATATCCTTTAACCGGAAAATCCCAAGGATCATTAGGACCTAAAAAAATAATCAATAATTTAATAGAAGGATCAGCAGCTAAATATTCATTAATGGTATGTGGCCAATTAAAAGCCTTTGGATAAGCAAGCCCAGTACTTTGCTTACTTAAATCAAGGCTTTCTATACTATACTCCTTAAATAGCATTTTTTTAACATAAGGCGCAACACCTTGCATTAAAGAATCACCAGCTAAAAATACTTTATCATTTTTAGACAACACAATAGGCAAAGTCACTAAATTTTCTGAATGCTCTACTTGATCCACTTCTGATCGCTCACCAAGTGATAGAGGCAAAACACGCTCATTATGTTCAATATAATTTTTAACGCGTGGCAAATCTGGATAGACAACTACTTTTGTTTTTTCTTGATTATTGCGCTTTTCACTCTGATCTGGAGCCGTAACTGCGATTTGTATAGCTTCATGTGATAATAGTTTGCTTTTCAAAAATGAGGGAAGAGATTCCTTAGGAAAAGCAAAATTTCCCATATCAACAATTGGCAATGCTTTAAACTTAATTAAATGCTTCTGAGTCGCTCCTACCTGCTCTTCAACTAAATTATCTTGAACAAAGATTTTTCCAGAATCAAAAAGATCTGTATGATAGGTTTGTTGCCAATAAATTAGTATTGATTTGTAATATATTGCCATTAATGAGATTGCAATAATAAATAATAGCACCAATACATAGCGAGCAGACAAAGGATTATTATCAAGATGATTAGTTTTCTTTCTTGTATTATGGGATGATTTAGCCGGCACACCTTTATTCAGCGCTCTATAACATTGTCGTTTTAAGTCCGATTCAGATTTTACTTTGTTTTCTGAAAATGTTTTTTTATATATCATCATAATTAAAAACTAGCATAAATAAACTGTGGCATACCGGAAGGAGCACAATAAATAACCGCCCATAAAATAAAAACAAACACAAATGGTAAAAAAACTTTAGATATTTTATAAAGTTGCCTAACAAACCAGTCAGGAAAGTTTTTGCAAACTGGATATAAAAAATAGATAAAAGCTATAACTAAAAAAGCAATAGCATAATGTGGCTCAATCAAAAAGTTATGTGTTAGTGCTGTTAAATAATCCATTGCGTCCGATAAACTTTCACAATGAAAAAATAGCCAAGTAAAACAAATATAATGCCACGTCAATAATCGTGCAATAATTGGGGAACGTGCTGTTATCCACCCTCTACCTAAAAAGTGATCACCAAGGTTAAGTACAATAATACCAAAACCATGACATGCGCCCCAGATAATAAAATTAGCCCCCGCACCATGCCATAATCCAGACAACAACATGGCTAACATAACATTAATTTGTGTTCTAGCCAAGCCACGGCGGCTACCACCAAGTGGAATATAAATATAATCACGAATCCAATGAGATAAACTAATATGCCAGCGTCCCCAAAAATCTCTTAAATTCAATGCCAAATAGGGAAAATTGAAATTAATGGGTAAACGAAAACCTAATAATAGCGCAATACCGGTCACTAAATCAGTATAACCAGAAAAATTTAAATAAATTTGTATTGCATAACCATAAAGACCAACCAGCAAATCAAGAACACTAAATTCTAAAGGATTAGCAAAAATCGGGTTAACCCATTCCTCACAGATAAGCCCACCTAAACAATACACCTTAATTACAGACAAGATAATCAATGTAAATGCTCTATAAGGCTCTAAAATTTCTCTAGGCTGATTTACCGAAATTTGAGGTAAAAAATCTTTAGCACGGTTTATAGGGCCAGCAATAATACTTGGGAAAAAAGATAAAAATAGAGCAAAATCCCAAAATTTAACAATCGGCAGTTCCCTTTTTTTTATTGAAACTAAATAACTTATTGAATGGAATGTGTAAAACGAAATACCTATGGGAATAAAAACAGTCAAAACAGGTAATAAAATAGGTAAATTTAATAAATTGAGTAATGCCTGTAACTCTGAACGGAAAAAATCAAAATATTTGAATAAAGCTAAATTAATTATGGATAAGCATAGCCCCAAAAACAACCAATGCTTTGCATAACGCCTTGAACGAGTGATCATAACTGAAAAACAATATATCACACATGTATAAGCAAAAAGAATAAATGCAAATTGCCAACTGTAACTACAAACGATTAGATAACTAGATATTAATAATAAATGATTTTGTAATTTTGGGGTCAACCGGCATCCCCAATATAACCCGAAAAAAGCGATAAAGAGCAAACCAAATTCAATAGATAAATAACTCACTCACTACAATCCTTTTACATCAAAGTATGCCTAAAACTGAAAATTCTACACCATTTTAATTAGTCTATTGACAATTAATTAACTCTGATTGGGCAAGAACATTATAAATAATTAATTCTTTATTTAACCCTGTTACTGAAAGTAATTGGCGTCTAGCCTGTAACCACAGATCATAAAGCGCATTAATCTTTTCATTACTTAATGTTGCAAGCAATCTAACTAAAGGTACTTGATCACGATTAACAATAAATCGCCCAGCTCTTTGTTTAGCCTTTAACGCATCACTTAACAAAGCACAAAACCAAATAACACGCTCAACAAATTGCTCATGCTCAAAAGTATCTGCCAAAAACCAATAATCATTTTCAGGTAATAACTTTAACAAATTTTCGCAAAATGTTTTTCGTTGTTGCCACTTTTCGGGGGCTAATAAAGCAACTGCTGATAATGGCGCATTTTCGCTCAATAATAGTGCACAGGCAAGTTCATTATCACTATATGGCTGACTGTGCTGTTTTTTCACCCACTCCATAGATTGTTCAAGTGTCGGAATGGGTAAAAAATAGGAAAAACAACGACTACGAATCGTTGGTAACAAATTGCTATTATGCTCATCACTTAAAATAAAATAGGTATTTTCAGGAGGTTCTTCTAAAGTTTTTAGCAATGCATTAGCAGCCGCTTCTGTCATTGAAGCAGCATATTTCACCCAAATAACTTTATTGCCCCCCTGCTGTGATTTTTCATAAATCTTACTTGAAATATTACGTACTTGATCGATACCAATCGACGGCTTACCCAACTCATTAGAAATCACGTAAAAATCAGGATGATGACGTGATAAAAACAACTGACAACTATGACAATTCAAACAAGGCTCTAAATTTACTGAAGCTTGACATAACAAACGGCTAGCTAATTTATAGATAAGTTCATCCTCACCACTACCTTGTACATAACGGATTAACAAAGCATGATGAGCTCGATTTTGAATTATGCCATCGGCCAATTGCTGATAAGGTAATAATAGCCAAGGATAGTCATTTAAAATCATGTAATATTAACCTGTGTTGATAACCATAAAGTTAAAATTTGTTCAATTTGCTCAGTCACCATATTGATTGGTTTTGTTGCATCAATAGTAATAATAGCTTCATCTTGCTTGGCTAGTTCTAAATAACGCTGACGAATTCGCTTAAAAAATGGTAATGATTGCTGTTCAATGCGATCAAGTTCACCACGAGACCTTGCACGTATTAACCCAACTTCGGGGTCGACATCCAGATATAAAGTTAGATCAGGCTTAAAATTTCCTAAAACTTGTTCTTTTAATGTTTCAATAAAAACTTGATCTAATTGACGGCCACCGCCTTGATAAGCTTGCGTCGACAAATCATGCCGATCACCAATAACCCATTTACCTACTTCAAGTGCCGGTTTAATCACATTATCAATTAACTGAATACGCGCTGCATATAGCATAAGAAGTTCAGCTTTATCGGTTAAAGGCTCATGATCCAAACCATTTTTAATCATATTCCGTAATGCTTCTGCAATTGGTGTACCACCCGGTTCACGCGTAAATCGTAAATCGTAAATATTATGTTTATTTAAAATTTGAGCAACAGTATTAATTGCCGTGGTTTTACCTGCCCCCTCAAGACCTTCGATGACAATAAATTTACCTGTCATGCTTAATTTCCTAACTTATTTATGATGACCACACAGTTAATATTGCATATTGTACGCTATTTTTACCAAATTTATTAGCTCCTATCACAATTAGCAGCTTAATAATGAATAGAAAAAAAATCAAAAATGGGAAAATTTTCATCAGATCCCACTAAGTGAATTAATTATATATCTAGATAATATATACAAAACCTGTATCATAATTGGCACTAACAAAATAGTTAAATATTTACTCTCTTTCTAAATATGAGCAATTTACCCGTGTTTAACGTTTATAAAATTTGCACATATTTAAGAGAAACACAATAATTAAAAAATCATTAGGATTTAAGTTAATGAACGATTTCATTCATTTTTATGACCTATTAGCAATAATTTTAAGTCCATTTTTATTTATTGCTATACTTAACTTGCTATTACCAAAAAGCATAAAAGAAAATGTAAGCAAAGATGAGAATAAATACACCTCTATCGACGGTTTGCGTGGTATCTCTGCTATTTTTGTATTTATATCTCATTCATTATTATCGTGGCGGTATTTTTTTGTGGATGGCGGTTGGATCAACAACACACCGCTTTTAATTTTTGATAAAAACTTAAATGAACAAATCGCAATAGGTTTTCTATCTTTAGGAGGATTAGGTGTAAGTTTTTTCTTTATGATTACAGGGTTCTTATTTTTTGACCAATTGCTTAGAAATAAAGGAAAAATAAACATCATAAAATTTTTTATTAAGCGTTTTTTTAGAATCGCTCCTTTATATTACTTTGTTATTGCTCTAGTTTTTATTACAGTTTTTTTAACAGGGATTCCAGAGTTTCCAACACTTAAAAAAGAGATACAAGCCTTTTTATCATGGACAACATTTGGGTTATCAAATATTAAAACCATATCGGCATTAATACCTACATCATTAGTTGTTGCAGGTGTGTTATGGACATTAGCCATTGAATGGAAGTTTTACGCATGTGTACCTATCTTAAGCATATTCACTCGAACAAAATTAACGGCAATTTTATTTGTTTTTTGTGGGATAGCTATCACAATTGTTTTATTTAATCTTGGCAAAATAAAAGACATTAGATTGTTTTTACCTTTCTTCTTTGGAATGCTAGCAAGTTTATTTGTTAATAACTATTTAATTCCATTAAAATCAGGTATTATCAAATCGCCTATTACCTCACTATTTATATTAGTGTTTTTCCTCTTTGCTGTATTTAAACTACAATTTGGGTATTCAGGGTTAATATTTCAAAGTGCATTAGGACTAATATTTATTCTCATTGCAAGCAACAATAGTGTATTTGGACTACTCAAATCAAAAATCTTCATAACATTAGGTAAATTAAGCTACAGTTTTTATCTAATACATGGGCTTGTTTTATTTCTAATAAACGGCGTAATAATGAAAAGCGGAAACTTTTTATTAAATAGCCTTGTATCCATGTTGATAACATTATTGATTAGCATTTTTACCTATTACTTCATTGAAAGAATAGGCATTAATTTTGGTCATAAAATAACTAAAAACTAAAATAGATAATGTCCCTTTGTTGACATGACTATTAATAACAACGGTTTGTTTATTATTAAGAATAGCAAAACGACAACCTCTAACGATGTTTTGTGCGGTTTTAATTTCAGGCATTTCAAGCATTGAAGAAAGAAATAGCATTAATATTTCAAACACCTAAAACCGCACTAAAAATTTTAAGGTTTGCAAGGCCAAATTATTGCCATTTTAGAGCAACTTTAACTAATGTTGTTTAGAATTTATCCCTGTGTAAACAGGGAACAAGTTTGTGGTTTTGACTCATAATATACCTAATTACGGTTTATCCCTGTGTATACAGGGAACACTTAAAGTTGTGGTGCAGTTTGTTATCAAATAGCGGTTTATCCCTGTGTATACAGGGAACACATCCGTGACAGATTTACCGATATCGTCAATCTCGGTTTATCCCTGTGTATACAGGGAACACTCCAAATGTAGCTATTTGTTTTATTTAGAGTTATAGCAATGAATAAATTCTACCAGGTTTTTGAAAATTTTAAAAAAATTTAACCTATTGATTTTAAACAGGTAAAAAAGAAACTAATCTTAACCCATCCAGATCTACCGGAACTCTTCTATTTGTACCATAAGTTTGGAAATCAAATCCAGATTCGGTATTTGTTGCCCACGCAAGGACAACATTGCCTTCTTCAGCTAGTTCAATGATTTGCTGCCATATCATTTCCCGAATGGGGCGAGGTACATCACCAATATAAACACCAGCTCTAATTTCTAATAACCATACAGCTAAACGACCTCTTAATCGAGGTGGTACATTTTCGGTAACCACAACGCACATACTCATAGTTAGTAACTCCTAAAACCACTATCAGCAAGTGATTGTGGTTCGGGGATAGCAGGGGGTTGTATGTCATCAGGTGGAAGGGGTGGTTCAATCCCCCCTGCAGATAGTACTTCTTCAATTAGAGGAATTAAAGTTGCCAATGTTTTTTGACTTCTAAAAATTTCACGGCAAGCTATTCGTACTTGGCGATCAGGGTCAATTTTGTTTTTAGCTGCAATTTCAAAAGCGATAGGAACTACTGTATCAAATTTGATTATATCGGCAATATCATATACAAAAGAAAGTGGCTTTCCGCTGTGCACAAAACCAATTGCAGGCGCATAACCAGCAGCTAAAATTGCCGCTTCAGTTATACCATATAAACAAGAAGTTGCTGCACTTATGCATTGATTAACCGTATCCCCCTTTTGCCAATCTTTAGGATCATATTTTCGTCCATACCATTTTACATGATAGCGTTTTGCCAATAATGAATAGGTTTCACGCACACGTGAACCTTCAATCCCTCGTAATTGCTCAATCGAGCGTCGACTAGGAGCCGGTTCACCAAATCGTAATTCAAACATCTTTTTAACGACTTTTAAGCGAAGATCATCATCTAGTGCCAATTTTGCTTGGTAAAGTAATTTATCGGATCGCGCGCCACCAGGTTGACCTGATGAATACATCCTCACGCCGGCTTCCCCCACCCAAACGAGTAATGTTCCCACTGTTGCCGCTAGTTTTACGGCAGCATGTGATACTCTTGTACCTGGCTCTAACATAATACAGGCAATAGAACCCACTGGAATATGAGTTCTAATACCGGTTTGATCTATCAAAACAAACGCCCCGTCTAACACATCAATTTGTCCATATTGCAGAAAAACCATTGATGTTCTATTTTTTAAAGGGATAGGGTTAAGTGGAACATACACCATATTACATGCCCTATTGATAGCGTTTTATCAAGAATAATCCACAACCAAAGCCTTTACTTTTACCAATGCCTTGATAAAGCGTTTCCAAAAATAGTTTAGGATCAGTGACAATTAAAACTCCTTCAAAATCAACACTACTATACCTAATCGGCTTAAGATTTTTTGCCTTATTTAAAAGGTTTAGGTTATAGCTAGTAATAGCACAATTAATTGTCTGATTGTCGTTTTGCTTTAAGGAAAAGCCACGTTTTTCTCCCTGCCGAATTAGCCAATCAAGTGCAGCTTTATTTTGATAAATTTTTATATCATTACTAGATAGATTTTTTTCCTTATCCTCAGCTTTAGCAATGTACTTAGCGTTCATCATGACATCACAACGTTTACCATTTTTAACAACAACTGGATTAGCACGTAAGGAAAAAATTAACTCTAATCCTGATGTCAATTGTGGCGAATAGGGTTTTGTTTCCACAAAAAATAGTTCGTGCTCAGCTAGTGGCGCAACATTTGATAATAGATAATACTGTCGACCTTTGTTTGTTTGCTCTTCGCGAAATAAAAACGAACGCTTATTTTGATTAGGGAAGAGTTGCCATAACCATTGATGAAGTGCATAAGAACCAGCAGATTGCATTTTTTGTTGCATCGGATAAGAAAGCCGATCTAACTTTAGGGTAACTCGGGAAAAATACATCTATTCGCTCCTTTTTAAATATCCTACATACTGTCGGCGATTTTCAAATTGCCAACGCTGCCGATTAATCGGCTGATCTTGACGAAGCTGAATTTTAATCAAATCAAAATTAGCCTCTTGATCGGCATGTTCCCAATAGTATCCATCAGCAACGCTTTCGATTAAATCACGAATAACAGGATCGTTGTGATGATGTTGTCGATAATATTTATCTGCATAAACAAAAGCATCGCTGAGCGTACCTTCATAGATAACAGGCGATAAAGGTAACGCTAGTGGTGAATTTTTCCTGCCTATATAAAGTGGAAATTCTGGCGTTAATAATGCCTGCTGTATTTGCTCAACACAATAAGGTGCCTTTTCGGTTTCAGTCATTACAATTTGATAATAAACATCATTATAATATTCGCGATGCGTAAGCAAAGTTTCTAACTCTTTCGGATTTCGGCGAATTTCATCAAAACGGGTATAAAGGGGTTCTTTTTTATTAGCCCTTGGCGCCTGAAGAGTATGAAAATCCCTGAACCAACTGTTATTGGCAATAAAAGGGCGAATAGCAAAATGATAATGCCGATTAAAGGTTTCGATATGCTTATCATCGCGCCGAATACCTAATGCTGCCGACGCTAAGCCCAATAAAGCAGAGCGGGAAGGAATAATATTGCTGTGGCGTACTTCACCAACAGCATGTTCTCCCCACGAGGTTAAAGGCGCATAAATTTGAAAAATAAGATGTTTTATCACCTTGTCTGCTCCTTATTTTTGCACAACAAAATCTAATGCATCGGTTAAGGTTCCTGTACCTGTTTCAGTGTTAAGCACATATCGGCTATCAGCACATTGACCATATACCTTATCAAACTTATCCAGTTGTTGTTCTAAACGCGTAATAGCGTCGTTAACCAAATCTTCGCTACAAATAGCTTTAAAATAAGCCACAGCAAGCGATCTAGGTTGCTGCGTTCCTTTTTCAATGAGTAAATAAGAAGTATAAGCACGAGATGCAAAGCTGTTTTGCAAACCCAATGGTGCTACTTTTGTTGCAGATTCAGTTAAGGCTTTAAGTGTTTTTTCAACCAATGCTTCATCGCCATTTAAATTTTCAAGTAGCAGATCACGGCTTATACAGATATAAGTGTAAAAGAGTGCTGAAGCAAAAGCACGCTCTCCTAAATGAGCCGATCCTGCATCTACATCTTTGTTGTTTAAATCATCGACAGCAGTAAAAAAATCATCTTCAATGGCAACGGAACTTACACCTAAAGCATGAGAAACTTGGCACGCAGCTTCCACACTAAACGATGGGCTGTCAGCTAACATTCGTCCAAATAGCGCAATATCAATACTACTATTTTGTTTACGTAATAATTTTACTTCGTCATCAGTTGGTACTCTTTTTTCGTTGATCAGCTGTTCAACCAATTGAGCTATCGCTCGTTGTTCATCGTTACTAATATGTACCAATTGTTCAATATCCAAATTATCCAATGGATCTTTTGGAGTTTTCTCTTTTTTTAATTTACCAAATTGCTCCGCTATTTTAATGGCACTTTCTTTGGCTATTTTATCAACAACACCCTGTTCAACCATCGGTTTGTAAACCAATTCTCTTGCAAATCGTCGAGAGCGAATACCGATGTTATCGCTTAAAGATTGATAAAAGTATTCCGATGTTCGCCATGCTCTTTTTAAACTTTGTGATGAAATACGTAAACGATTACTATTCCCCATTTTGGCCGTTTTTGGTCGTCCTAAATCGTCACGATTCAGATTAGAAGGCGCATAAGCAGTTAATAAATGTAATTGAATAAATGTACTCATAATAGTTATTCCTTAGATTGTTTTTTAGTTGAGTTGTAATCCATTGCCCAACGAACAGAAAGACGTTTAAATGGATCAGTATTACGTAGTAAATTTTGCTGACGATCGTGCCACTCTTGCATCCATAAAAAGATGCCATCAGCCAGGGAAAAAAGATTTACGCCTTTTTCACCCCTCATTTTTACAGCACGAATTAAGCGAATGCAAAATTCTTCAGGTGTTTGACTTGCTAAAAGTTGTTCAAAACGCAAACAAGATAAAAAATTACGTTCTCCACTCTTAACTCTTTCACTTAGTTGTGCGGCAAAAGTCCCCTTTCCATTATTTGCATCAGCAAATGCAGCAACCCTCGTAAATTGAGCCAATGCCTGGTGATAAATCGGTTTTGAGGCTAATGCACTACTTTCATTAAATAATGCATTAGCTAAAATCATATAGCCTTCTTGTAACATTACTGCGTAAAGTGACGATGATCGACGTAATTCTGAGCGAAGCTTTCGCCCATTATAAGTGCCACCGTTGAAGTTATATAGCCGTTGTTGTAGCATCGAAAACCATTCATCAATAATTTTTTTATGGTTTTCATTAAGTACAATTGGTTTTTGGATAAGGCTGTTTGACATATTGTTCTCCATTTCTACAAGCAAGACTATTTGCTTTCTTTAATTTTTTTAAAATATTTAAGTTTATTAAAATCTGTGAGCAATCTTTCTCTCGCACTAATTTGGCAAAACACCTTTTGGTTGCTATTGTTATCTTTAATAAATTTAAATGTCTGATCAGGATCACCAAAAGCGGCTTTATCATAAGTTTGAGTAATATAAGTTAGCAAAGTCTTTGCCCAACTATTCAATAAAGGTAGCCGACCTTCTGGATTATCTTTTTCGGCAATAAGCTGTTTGACCAATTGATAGAATGGAAATTCTGTTTCCTTCCAATAAGCAATATCTAAGTAACTTGACTCTTTTTTTATACTAGTCATGGCCTTACGCAATATCGGCAAGGTATCTTTACTAAGATCTAATGCCCGCTCAATTAATTCTTTGATATCAGAATCAGGATCAGCTAAATCAAGATAAAAAGGGAAAGTATGTTCATACCAGCAACGTACTTTCATATTCTCAAAATCATAACCAAAACACCATAAATGATATTTATCACTCGATTGTAATCTACGACCATAATGCGTGGATATCACTCTGGCTGATTGCATATTATCATTTATACTGACCATACCTAACCAATCTCGATATATTAAACCACCCGGTTGCCCCTTTATAGCAATCGGTGCACCTGTTTTGATGTCAGTCCGATAAGGAGTTAACGGATGTCGCCAATTTTGATATTGAGTACCGTAATTTTTAGTTTGGTATTGAGTAATAAGTGTAGATGAAGCCGCTCCACAAAGATCACATTGTCCTTGTTCGGTTTGTTCAAAATCAAGCTCTATTCGACGCGGCATCCCCCAGTAGGCTTGACAATAATTGGCTTGTTCAGGAAAAACACTTAAATTTCCTGGTGCTTCACTGGTTTTTGTAGCACTGAGCCAAGGGAAGACCGAATCATCAAATTGTTGTGGTTTTTCTTCGTCATCTAATGGTATAACGTTTAACCATAATTTTTTCCATAATGGGGTAGATTGATTACATTCTGGCATTATTAAGGTAGTGATAGGTCCACCACCACGCAAACTAACACGATGCCCAACCCCACCAGATGGTGCATTAGTTTGTAAAGTAAATAGCGCAATTACCGCACAGTGCGGACAAATACCTTTAACAAAATCACGTTTAATAAAGTGATCGGTATTTTTCTTTAATGCATTTTCACCTGGCGCTTCAACTAACAAGCCAGCTATCGATACCTTACTGCCTTTTAACTTATTAAAGTCTTGCATAAAAGCTGGTTTAGCTGCCCCAAATTGCATAGCAAGCTCAGCAGGTTTAAAAGCTGAGTCTAATTGAGATTGTTTAATACCATTATCCCAATATTCATACCACTCATCATTATCGTCTGGAGCAAAAGTAGTTTGTAGCAAACCGATAAGAAATTGATAAGCGGCACCTTGAAAATCGGGTCTGAAATAGGCTAAATCTGAAATGGTTTCATCAACTAACTGGCAGGGACTTATTTTACTAATATGACCATCAAAATGAACAACCGGTATCCATTTTTCGTCTAATAAAGATAAAGTAGACAAATTATAATACTCCAAATAAATACTTACAGCTAATAATTCATATAGGTTATAAATATAATACATTTTAAATTTTTTTACATTTAATTTTCATAAAAAAATTTAAAAGATGAAGCACATAATGCGTAACATTACCCTATTAAAATCTATATAATTATTAGCTTAGTATTAGTGATTTCAAGTCAAGTAAGCATTATAATTGCAAACTATAAGCGCTACCGTTATAAACGACATTTAATTACTGATCACAGATAAATAAAATGTAATGTTGAGAAAGTTATGAATCAAAAAGGTAACGATAAATACCCACTAACAGATAACCAAGGCAGCATAGATACGCCTTCTAGCTCTAGCACTAATCACATAGAAACTAAAATGCATTTGTTTTTTTCAATCTTTATCAAGTTAACTCCCTTTTCGATGATTTGGGTTAGTTTTGTTCTAACCTATGGCGTAATTTGTATGTACACTAATGCCGCTGGGCAAGATGAGTTTTATCGATTCATCTTTTTTTTGCAAAAACCCATTGTGATTATACTTAATAGTGTTGCGTTACTATTGGCGCTAGCGCATAGCTTAATGTGGTTTAAACAGATGCCTAACCTATTAATGTTTAAAAGTAAACCTCAATCCTTTTTACTTATTGCTAGCTTATGGTTAATAACAATAATGGGATCGGCATGGTTAATTATAGTGGTATTAAGTTAAGTAGGTTAAATAATGAAAATTCAAGAAAAACAAAAGCAATGCTCAAGAAATCGTATTATCCAAGGGTTATTTAATTTAGGTAGCACATGGGCAGCTATTTTTGTTCCAGTTGTAATTATTATCATGGGATTTATTATTCCTTTAGGTGATGCTAGAACCCGTTCTTATATTTTAAAATTAGCAAATACTGACTTTGGCAAAGTTTTTTTATTATTAATGATTTCATTACCAATCTGGTATGGATTGAAGCAGATTTTAACCATTTTACACCATTTTAAAATCTCCCCTAAACGCGAAAACTTTCTAGCATATGGCATCGCATTGGCTTGGACTTTACATGCAATCTATATTTTGTTTGTTAGAGTATAACTGTTTGTTTTATGGCTAAATGGAAATGAGCGTTATTCCTAAAATAACGCTTATTAATTAGAAAATTTAATAATAAGTCACTTTTCTAATAATATTTGCCTGTTTATTATTTTGATCTTTCCTTACTTTACTGGCTGTTAACCAATCGTTTTTATCGTTAAAGGTTAAGAAATTAGTTGCATAATGGATCGATCTTTTACCAGATGAAGAGTAAAAAGACTGTATTGCGCTTAAGCGGTGATTATTATCATATTGGTATAAAAAATCACTTTCACTTTTCAAATCCTTACCAAATTGAGAGACAAATTTAGAAAGTTTTTGATCTTGATAGTTATAAGTAAAAACAGAGTTACCTTTTAAAGCTTTATCAGTATATTGACCATTGATATCGGTTTCTTTAAGTTGCCATCTTACCTTTTTATTAATCAAGCAATTGTTGCTGTCATATTGATAACTATCGTTTTGAATAAAAATAAAATTAACAGCTTTTTTCACTTGATGCGACTGAATAATTTTACCTTGTGTATCTGTAGTGAATTGAGTGATGCTGTTAGTTTTATCTTCAAAATCTTCAATAATGTTTTCCCAGCCTGTATCAATCTTTTGCAAATGTTCGGAATACAGCTGCTTATTATTATCCGAATAAAGTTCATAGTGACTTTGTATAATTAGTCCATTTGGGTCATAATCCAATGTATGATTTGCTATTGTTTGATTTGTATTTTCGTCTTTTGTGATTGTCGTTGTGGTTTCTTGCTTAATACCTTTTACAGGCAAATCAATATAATCAAATAGTTGAAAAATATAATTGTTTGCTTCAACAGTATTTTGATCGGCATTATCACCACATGATAATGCCATTGCATTTAACGAAATCAAAGATAAACACGGTATTAATAATAAAGAGAGTATTTTTTTTTGCATAATTTTCCGATATATTTATTTGGTTAAATCAGTTATCAACACATCATTATTGATTTGCTTTATTCCTTACGCATTAACAGCGCATCACCCCAATTTATTTTATTTTTCTGTTTTTTATCATCTTTATCCTGTTGTTCATTGGTCTTATCAGAATAAATAAATGTTTTATTTTTTGCTTTTAAGAAAAACGACTTATCTAAAAATGACAGTAATGTTTTAGTATATTCACTTTCTGGTTCAAAAAAGATCTTATCATGCGAGCCTTGCTCAATAACTTTACCGTCTTTCATGACTATCACTTGATGACACATTGAGCAAACCACAGCTAAATCATGACTGATGAATATATAACTTAACTGATACTTCTCTTGCAATGATTTAAGCAGATTTAAAATTTGCTGTTGCATTGTATGATCTAAAGATGAAGTAGGTTCATCTAAAATTAATAACTCAGGTTTCAAAATTAATGCTCTTGCAATGGCTATTCGTTGACGCTGCCCACCTGAAAACTCGGTTGGATAACGATAACGAATTTGCGGATCTAAGCCAACTTCTTGCATAATATCAACTACAGCTTGCTCACGTTCGGATTTGCTAAGTTTTTTATGAGTTTTTAACCCTTCACTAATAATTTGCTCAACATTAAGACGGGGATTAAGAGAAGAAAATGGATCTTGAAACACCACTTGGATACGACTACGAAATGGTAACAATTTTTTTCCCGTTAAATTTTGTATTGGATGACTATCAAATACGATTTCACCTTGAGAGTTTATCAGACGTAAAATAGCCAACACTGTTGTGCTTTTTCCTGAACCTGATTCCCCAACGATACCAAGCGATTCACCTTGGTGCACTGAAAAGCCAACGTTGTCGATAATTTTCTTTTTTTTATTACTAAATAGCCGTTTTTGAGTAATCACCTCGACATTAAGATGATTAACATTAAGTAGTATACCCGGTGTATCTGGCAGTGACACTGGATCGCCACTAGGCTCTGAATTCAATAATGTTTGTGTGTAGGTATGCTGCGGGCGTAAAAAAATACGCTGTTTATTATTGTATTCAACAATTTCGCCTTGTTGCATAACAGCTACTTTATCAGCTAGTTTTTTCACAATACCAAGATTATGTGAAATAAACAGCATGCTCATATTCAATTCTTTCTTTAACTCTTTTAATAACTGAATAATTTGCGCCTGAACAGATACATCAAGTGCTGTTGTCGGTTCATCAGCAATCAATAATTTAGGGTGCGTTAATATAGCCATGGCAATCATTACACGCTGCCTTTCGCCACCAGATAGTTGATGAGGATAAGCTGATAATTTACTTTTTGATTCCCTAATGCCTACACGATCAAGGTATTGCAAAATCTCACTACGTGCATTCTGGCGGCTCATACCTCGATGCAATGCAAGGACTTCGTAAAGCTGTTTTTCAACTGTATGTAAAGGATTTAATGACACCATCGGTTCTTGGAAGATCATACTAATTTCATTACCACGAACTTTCCGAAGTTCTTTGTCTTGCGCATGTAACAATGATTTTTCTTCAAACAAAATATCGCCCGTCGGGTATACCACCTGTTCTTTACCTAATAAACGTAAAATAGATAGCGCAGTAATACTTTTTCCAGAGCCAGATTCACCCACTAGCGCAAGTGTTTCTTGCTCATTAATATCAAAACTAACATTACTTACTACTTGCGATAGTAAATGCGTACCACGTTTAAATGCAACACTTAAATCCTGAACGGATAATAAAGGAGAACTCATTAATACACTCCTTTGTTTGGATCAAATGCATCTCTTACTGCTTCACCAATAAAAATAAGCAGTGACAGTAAAGTTGCAATAACTAAAAATGAACTGATGCCAAGCCAAGGAGCTTGTAGATTGTTTTTACCTTGTAGTAATAATCGTCCTAGTGATGGCGAATCAATCGGTAAACCAAAACCTAAAAAATCTAGCGCTGTTAGTGTTGTTATCGAGCCACAAAGTATAAAAGGTAAAAAGGTTAATGTTGCCACCATGGCATTAGGCAAGATATGACGAAACATAATTTTACTGTCACTAACTCCCATTGCTTTAGCTGCACGAATATAATCAAAATTGCGAGTACGCAAAAATTCAGTACGCACTACACCTACTAAAGCCATCCAACCAAATAATACGGTAATACCTAATAACCACCAAAAATTAAGCGGTAAAATACTAGCTAATAGAATAATAACAAATAGCTCTGGTAACCCACTCCATATTTCTATGAAACGTTGACCGATTAGATCAATTTTACCTCCATAATAGCCTTGTATTGCCCCAAAAATGACACCAATAATTGAAGTGAAAATCGTCAAGAAAATCGCAAAAAACATAGATATGCGAAAACCATATAAAATATTGGCTAATACATCGAAACCTGCATCAGTGGTGCCTAACCAATGTGATGCCGAAGGCGGCGTTGGAAACGTGTTTGATGTATCATAAATTAATGTATTGTAGCTATAACGAAATGGCGCCCATAAAATCCAGCCATTAGCTTCTATTTTATTTTGTACAGCAGGATCAAGAAAGTTAGTTTGCGTGGCTAATTGTCCACCAAATTCCGTTTCTGGATAAAAATGAAAAATCGGCGAATAGTAATTATCCTGATATTTAATAAAAATGGGTCTATCGTTAACAATAAAATCAGCAAATAAGCTAATCACAAAACAGATCATAAATAACCAAAGTGAGTAATAACCACGACGATTCTGTTTAAATCGTTGCCAACGCTGTTGATTAATAGAATAATGGGTGGTCATTAGTTGCGAGCCTCAAAGTCAATACGTGGGTCAATCATCATATAAGATAAATCAGATAATAATTTAGTAATAAGGCTGATTAATGTAAAGATATACAATGAACCAAAAATCACTGGGTAATCGCGTTGTATAATTGCCTCATATCCCAATAGCCCAATTCCATTAAGCGAAAAGATAATTTCAATCAATAATGAACCAGTAAATAAAATACCAACAAAAGCTGCAGGAAAGCCTGATACAATCAGTAATGTTGCATTGCGAAAAACATGTTTATATAAAATTTTTCTTTCACTTAATCCTTTAGCACGTGCGGTTATTACATATTGTTTGCGGATTTCATCTAAAAATGAATTTTTAGTTAGCATGGTGAGTGATGCAAAACCGCCAATAACCATTGCAATAGTGGGTAAACAGATGTGCCATGCATAGTCTTTTATTTTGCCCCAAAAATCGAGTTGATCAAAATGGTTTGATATTAGCCCACGTAGAGGAAAAATATCCCAATAACTACCACCAGCAAATAATACGATCAATAAAACTGCCAATAAAAAAGCAGGTATCGCATAGCCAATAATAATTAATGTACTTGACCAAAAATCAAATGCAGAACCATCTTTCACTGCTTTGCAAATGCCTAACGGGATTGAAATGAGATAAACAATCAAAGTACTCCATAATCCCAATGAAATTGAAACAGGTAAACTTTTGGCAATTAAACCTAGTACCGATTCACTTTTAAAAAAACTATTACCAAAATCAAATAATATATATTTCTTTAGTGTTTCGATATAACGTTCAAATATCGGTTTATCAAAGCCGTACTGCTTTTCTATCATTGCGACAACTTGGGGATCAAGTCCGCGTGAACCGCGATAATTTGATTCATTTTTATATTGCTGCACTGGCGTAGATGAGCCACCACTCCCAGGCAATAGCCCTTGCCCTGCTTGCGGTCCGTTTTCAATCATAGCAAGAGCCTGATCAACGGGTCCACCAGGCGCAACTTGTACAATAAAAAAGTTGATAGTTAAAATCACAAACAATGTTGGAATAATCAACAACAAGCGGCGAATAAGATAATTTAGCATATTAATGTTCCCGATTTTTAGGCAGGCTAGCTGCTTTATTAGCATCATACCACCAGCTATCAACACCTATTGCATAAGTCGGTTGTATAGCTGGTTGCCCAAATTTATTCCAGTATGCATAATACGTTTTACTGTTATACCACATTGGAATCATTGGATATTCTTGCGTTAAAATACGATCAAGCGCTCGTCCTAACGGGACTAATTCTTCTTGATTATCCACATGCTTGGTGATTTCAGCAATAATGGCATCAATCGCCTTGTTATGCAAACCCGATGCGTTCCAAGATGAATTAAGATACTCGCTCCCCCAAAGTATCTGCAAATTAGAGTTTGGGTAATTGACGGCATAATAATCACGTGCAACCATATCATAATCACGTTCACGAACACGTCGTAATTGTTGTGCTGAATCTAGTAAGGTAATATTCATGGTGATCCCCAAACGCGCTAAATTTTGTTGAAAGGGAATGGCATATTTAATATCACTACCAAGGTAACTGATTAGTTCAAATTCAAATGGCTGATGTGTTTTAGTGTTAATCAGCTTACCGTCTTTAATTTCCCAGCCCGCTTGTTTTAGTAATTCAGCTGCCTTTAATAAATTATCACGATTAAAGCCCTGACCATCGCTTTTTGGCAAATAATAGGCATTACCGAAAGCACGTTTTGGAATAATATCTTTATAGGCATTAAGCCATTTTAATTCTTGCTCGCTAGGTGTACCAGTTGCGGCATAAATGGTATTTTCAAAAAAGCTATAAGGTCTTTTGTAACTGTCATAATAAAAGGCATGATTTAGCCATTCAAAATCAAATGCTAAGGTAATTGCTTCACGAACTTTAATATCTTTAAATAGATCTTTTTGTAAATTAAATGCAAGCCACCGAGTATCGGTAGCTGTTTGAACTGGTTTTTCTTGTTTAATAATATAATTAGAATCAAAATACCGACCTTGATATTGAGTAAACCAGTTTTTAGGTTGATCTTCAGCACGCAAATCATATTCACCTGCTTTAAAGGCTTCTAGTGAAACATTATCATCCATATAATAATCAATGCGTTTTTCGTCAAAATTATCTAAGCCTTTATTAATGGGTAAATCACGCGCCCAATAATCTGGATTACGTCGATAAACAACATATTGCCCTAATTTATAATCACTAATGTAGTAAGGACCACTACCAATAGGTGGCGTAATTAATGGTTCAGAAAGATCATGATCTTTCCAAAAATGTTTAGGCATAACGCGCATACTACCAACAAACGAAAGGAGTTTTTCACGATCGGAATCGGGAATATCAACCCGCACATGCTCATCATCTATTGCCTTAACTGTAATACCTTTATTATAAACACGATACTGAGGCACACCTTCAGTCATAAATTTATGAAAGGTAAACTCAACATCATGGGCAGTTATTGTTTTTCCATCTTGAAAACGAGCGTTGGAATTAATAGTAATTTCTGCCCAACGATAACTATCAGAATAAGTTATTGACGTCGCAATAAGTGGATAAAAACTGGTAATATCATCAGCCGTATTGGTAAAAAGCGTGTCATATAACGCGCCTGAGTTTCGTTCAGGTGCCCCACGGCTAGCATAGCGATTCAAATTATCAAAAGCCCCAACTTCAGCCATTTTAATTACGCCACCTTTAGGTGCATTAGGATTGACATAATCAACATGTTGAAAATTATCAGGATACTTTGGTTGACCTGAAAGTGAAAAGACTGTTTTATAATAAATTTTTTCGCTCGGCTGTACTGGTTGTACTATATTATTTAAAAGCTTTAGCTCTTCATTAGCGAAAACAGGGGAAGAAAGAATAGCAAATCCACTCATGCAACTTAAGATGAGTATCGCTTGTATTTTTGGTTTAATTCGATTAATCACTCTAATTTAATCCCTGTTTAAAACATAATATTGCACAAATACTAATTGCATAACCCTATTAATTTACTTAATAAACACGAAAAACAATATTAATTCTACTTATTTAATTCGCTCTATTTTGCCAAACTTCAACTAAATGAGCAAAACCTAATTGATAAAATTAATGTTAAATAAAAATGTTAGCAAAAAACCGCTTTATATTTTTACATAAACAACGCTATATTAAGCAACTGATATACCATGATTAACTTTTAACTTTTAACTTTTAACTTTTTATCAAGCATAATCTAAAATAAGATAACTTAAATTGAGTCTTATTAATAATAGCCAATTAATACCCAAAAATTAGATTAATAAAAAGTTAAAACTTAATTTAATTAAAGTTTATATTGCAATACGTTATCGTTTAAAAGTAACACCGAATAAAAGTTATATAGGAATAAAAAGTATAATGAGTGAGCTGTATTATCAATATTGGGGAAAATGTCATCAAAGTTCTGATAGCGATAGTTATCATTTACTTGCTTATCATAATTTAGATGTAGCGGCTTGTGGATATCAAATTGTAAAACAAAATTATTTCAATTCTGCTGAACTTTTTGAACAAATTGGTTTCTCCCAAGAAGATAATGAAAAGAGCGCACTTTGGTTTGCCTATTTTTTATCTTGGCATGATATTGGCAAATTTGCTAATGGATTTCAGCAATTATTTAAGCATAATAACCCAATGCTTGTAGCCGCCGATCCAACTAAACAATACACAACCAGACATGACTCACTTGGTTTTTGGTTATGGAATGAATTTCTTAGAAATAAAACAGAAATTCTGCTTGATAACCATAATCGAGATATCACCCTGTTTTTTGATATCTGGTTACCCATTATGACAGGGCATCATGGCAAGCCGCCATTGATTAGTGCAAATGGTAATTCATCTTTTAATAAACAAGACAAACAAGCATCACTTGAATATATCAACGCGATTAATCAACTATTTATTATTGATAATAAATTAAATCACTACCCTTCTTATTTTTTTGATAAAACTATACGCAACAGGCTTAAACAAACTAGTTGGCTAATTGCAGCCTTAACAGTTATTAGTGATTGGTTAGGATCTAACAAACAATTTTTCCCATTTTGTTCAAACGCAATGCCACTCACTCAATATTGGCAAAACCATGCCATTATTCAGGCAGAAAAAGCCGTAGCATCCTTACCAAAATCATCACCAATTGCACCTTTCACAAGTATTAAAACCTTATTTCCATTTATTGAAAAACCAACACCACTGCAACAACAAGCATTTTCTTGTCAATTATCTGATCATGGTGCGGAATTATTTATTATGGAAGATGTGACTGGAGCAGGCAAGACCGAGGCATCGATGATCTTAGCGCACAAACTCATGTCGGCAAAAAAAGCACAGGGGATTTATATTGGCTTGCCAACGCAAGCAACTGCAAATGCGATTTATCAACGTATGGCAAGTGTATATGGACAGTTATATCAACCGGATAGTCATCCTTCTCTTGTTTTATCCCATGGAAACAGCGATATGAACCCGAACTTTACTGATTCGATATTAAACAGAGACGAGAATAGCGAACAACACTACCCAAAAGGTGAGCAAACAATTAGCGCTGAATGTAATGAATGGTTTGTCGACACGCGCAAAAAATCCTTATTAGCTGAAGTTGGTGTCGGTACATTAGATCAAACCTTAATGGCGGTGATGCCATTTAAACATCAATCATTACGCTTATTAGGTTTACGACACAAATTGCTTATATTAGATGAAGTCCATGCGTATGACAGTTATATGGTTAAATTATTGGAAGTCTTATTACATTATCACGCTTTACAAGGTGGCAGTGCTATAATTTTGACGGCTACCTTACCTTATTTTTTACGTGAAAAACTGCTTAATGCTTTTTATAGAGGATTAACTAACAATAAACAAAGTATAATGTTAAACCCAACCTTACCTTTTCCACTAATGACACAACTTAATCATCAAGGTTTAACTGAACAAGCCATTGCCACAAGAGAAGAAGTTAAACGTCAGGTAAATATTGACTGGATCAGCAATACCGACGCAGGAATAAGTAAAATACACCAAGCATTAGCACAAGGAAAAATCATTTGTTGGATCAAAAACAGTGTCAGTGATGCCATTACTTTGTATCAACAACTTCAACTTGAATTAAATTTAGATACCAACGCTATTTTACTATTCCATAGCCGTTTTGCTTATTGTGATCGAATCGAAATTGAACAAAAAACCTTGCAATGGGCAGGCAAAACATCTAATCATCAGATTCGATCAGGAAAAGTAATCATCGCCACACAAGTGATTGAACAATCCTTAGATCTTGATTTTGACGAAATGATTAGCGATATAGCCCCGATTGATTTACTCATTCAACGCGCAGGTCGCTTGCAACGTCATATTCGTGACAGCCAAGGCAATATCAAACCGTTTAATAAAACTAAGCTTGAAGATGATCGTGATAAACCAACATTAACAATACTAGCCCCAACTTGGCAAGAAGAGCCTAATAAAGATTGGCTCGATGATGCACCTTTCCGCAATACTAGCTACGTCTATTCTGATCATGCCTATTTGTGGTTTACCCAAAACATTTTGCGCAAACAAAAGGTTATCAAAATGCCAGAAGACGCACGATTGTTAATTGAGTCAGTCTATAGTGAAGATAAAATACCACCAACAGGTTTACAAGAAGTGCATGATAAAGCAACAGGACGGAAATATAGCGAATCATCTATCGCCAAACAAAGTGTCTTAAAGTTTAACGACGGTTATAGCCGTGGCAACCTAAGTCAAGAATGGGATAAAGAAGTTGAACTCTCCACCCGCTTAACAGAACCTAGTGTTAATCTCTATTTAGCTTATAAAGAACAAGACAAAATAATACCGTACTGCACTAATAGTGATAAATACGCATGGGAACAAAGTCGTATTGGAATTAGCCTTAAAAAATGGGAAAAAATAAAAAAAGACATCCCCCAACTAGACCAACAGAGCTTAGCAAAACTAAGGCAACAAATACACAGACCAACGGCAATTATTGTGCTAATGGATAAAGATAAAGACTCATCCTTTTATTCAAAAACATTAGGGTTTTATGCATATTAACAATTGATACGAAACAATATAAAACAAATTAAAGCCAAGCGATAATATTAATAACATTTAGTCTATTATATCTTGGATAAAATCACTGGTTATAAAAAATCAAGTTCCCCACTATTTAACCAATTTTAGCCTGCTTATATCTAATTAAAAAGCGGGATACCTCTTCTTTGTGGTTTTCTTTAAGCTATAGATTTTTAATAAAAGATACTTTCCATAAATAAACTAAATCGAAATATTAAATAAAAGTAAATATTGCAAAATAGGTAAAAAAAGTGTAATTTTTGCGTTTTTAATTATCATTGCTGATAATTGAAATATTATAAGGTCAGTAGTAAGCGTAAGGTTAATAGAGTTGTTGATATATCGATTTCACTCATTGTGCAGCATTGTATTGATTAATTTGAATACTCTTATACATAATAAACTTTATTTTTTCCCTTTATGGTTTGGCTTATTAATTAATTCCAAGCTATCGCTATACAAATTCGATACTCATCATTTTTATATTAAATACTATTTTATTAAAAATATTTCAAAATACATCAGCAACAGTAAATTGGATAAAAAAGAAATATTACTTTAAATGGAAAAAAGGAAATATATAAGAAATAATGATTTTTGAATTAAATAATACCAACAACTTATCTAAATATCGTTACTTATTGGTTGATAACATCGTCGCCCTTAACCCAGTTGAACCATTATCAAAAGAAGGGTTAATAGACCTATTTGGTGAAGGCCACCCATTTAGCGAAAAAAAACTTACGCAAGTTTTACGTTCGGATTTAGATTATGACCCAAGCGTCTGCCCAACACTGGTTAAACTTGCCGAACCCGATGAATTTTTAGAAAGCCCAATATTGGATAGAATTGGCTTTGAAGCAGCAAACGAATGTTTTGAGTCAAAGCGTTATATTTGTGCTTATATTGTTACAGACCTTAAACCATCGGTACTGGCAAAACAACTAATCAATATTGGCAATACCATTGCCAATGCATTGCATCGGCGTTATTACCCCTTTTTTGAACCATTTCGAATGCAATTTCTGCAAGAAGTAGCGAGCAAAGAAGACAACGCATGGCTAAAATCACAATTAACCCAAATTGCAAACTACTACTACCCATCGATTCATGGTGGGCA
>NZ_LZHG01000003.1 GCF_001690355.1 Gilliamella sp. Choc4-2 | reverse complement strand
GCTCGACCATGATTATCCACCACCAATCGCTGACCATTTAGCATGACTTCTTTCTTATCGTTCAGACCGCTCATTTGTATTACTACCTTACGATCTTGAGCTGAGGCAACTATACCTTGATGATCAATACGACTTTGCCCAAATCCAGGAATCGTACTGTCGGATTTTAATTGACCGTAAAATAACGCTCCGTTATTAACCAAATCAGCTTCAACATTGGGTTTAGTATAAGCAATAAAATCACTTTCTTGAGTCACGCCATGACCCAAAGTACGAAACATTACCGCATAAACATTATCTTTTAATCCTGTATGACTAATCGTAGTTAAAACCGCTTTATACTCTGTATCAATCGATAACGGCTCACCATTATCGGTATCACCATTCCATAATACCGCTTCATAAGGACTAATATCACTAAAACGCAATATCTTTAATGGATATTGATTATCCACGTCCGATTGTCGGTAAATTGTAATTTGATATTCGGCTATTTTGGTGGGATAGTTGGTGTAGACATAAAGCCCCATTGGAGTGGTAAATAACCCATCGGATGTTAACTTAACTTTTGGGTTATAAATACTGAGATTAAGCTTCTCTTCTGTATTAAATTCATCCCGAATAACATTTAGTTTAGGTACATTACCTGCTTTAGCATAAACCGCACTTGAGCCAAGAAGGAAAATAGCACTTATACCCAGACAAGAAAAATATGGAATCCGATTACATTTGCCCATGAATTATAATTTCCTTTCATTCAAATATTTATTTATACACAAGACTGGATTAAAGCTCTTAACAAATAAAGTGAAGATAAAATCCGTGATTAACTTTATATTTAATACTGCTTATATCTAAGGTGGTTTTATTTTTGTAATTGACAGACTAATGCTTAATAGAGTGCTTGGTCATTGTATGTTCATCATGGCTTCTGCTTCAATACATAATTTGCTAAGACTTGTAAACAAAAAAAACATAATAAAACAACAAATTGAAATTAATAATGCGGTTTAATGTAAGTTTTTTTAAGAAAAAATAATAAATACGCCAGAAAAGCGTAACATCATCAACAATCAATAGTTTCTTAAAAAAATCGCTATCGTATTATCAATAGTACGATAGCCTCATAGAAAGTGTATTTACGGATAATTAAATTAAACAAATTACCTATTGTCTAAAAGCTTACTTACTTTGATTAAATAATTGCGTGATTCTTGCGAAACGTGAGAGGTGACAAGCTTACGATAAACTTGTTGTGGGGTCATTGAATTAATGATATTGATAGCTTCGTTACGATCAGCTGAAAAAGTGCGAAGTACACTGCCTGCGCCGCCATTATAAGAAGTAATCATCGCATACCTTAAAGAGATTGGATTATTAATACCTGCTAAATATTTCGTTTTAAGTAAAGATAAATAGGCAGTTCCCATATCCACATTATTACGAGGATCAAGCAAAAACTTTCTACTTGGCTCTCCTGATTTACCGCGTAATTTAAATATATCTCGCCCAGCAGTATGCTGCTGTACTTGCATTAATCCAAGGGCATCAGTACGGCTAACCGCATAAGGGTTAAAGGCAGATTCAACTTCCATAATTGCTAAAATTAATCGCTCGTCAATAAAATACCGATTTGAAGCTTCAGTCACCAATGGCAAAAATTTCCGTGCGCGTTGATTAATATGATTTGGAACAAGCTTAATTTCAACATAAGTAATTTCATGTGAACCTGATTTACGTGTTCTGATATTATTTACTAACACATAATCAGCAAAATTATTAGCTCTGCCACTCCAACGAATAGGCTGCATTTCTTGATCTAACACCTGATTAAATAAAAAAGGTTCCTGAGACAAATCTTGGCTAATTTTATCGTGGCGAATAATATCCACAGGCTCTGGCATTAGCAATGTAGAAACAATTGCTTCTTTCAAATGCTCTTGAGGGGTATTTGACAATGTTTCAATGGTAATCACACCAGAAACAAAATTGATATGTACACGTGTTTGTAAATTATCTTCATATTGAACATAATCCTTAGGGCCTGCAATAAGAACTTCTTTTGGACCCCAAATCTGCTCAATATTATTGGCATATTGACTAATTAAAATATTAAAGGCATTTGTATCTTTAACATAATAATCTTCATCTTCGAAATTTGCATGTTTACTAGGACAACCGGCTAAAAGACTTACTGTAACAATTAATGTAATAATTTTAATATTATTTTTCATGTTAGCTCTCAATTTCGGGTTTGTATCCATCAATGACAACATCTTCACCTTCAAATAAAAATTTAACCATTTCAGTTTCAATTTTTTTTCGATGTTCTGGATTCATCATGTTAAATTTATTTTCGTTAATTAACATGGTCTGTTTTTTTAGCCACTCTTGCCAAGCCTGTTTAGAAATTTCATTGAAAATGCGCTTGCCAAGCTCGCCAGGATAAAGCTGAAAATCTAAACTTTCTGCCTCTTTTTTTAAATAATGGCAATAAATAACACGGCTCATATTTATCTCTATAAATCCAATTAACGATTGTTAACAATTATACCTGAAAATACTTATAGAAAAGAAGAAAATTATTGGCTATTTTGTTAGGTAATATTTCATTTCTTGATGAATATTTATTCACAAAAAACGAATAATCAGCTATTTTATTAACACAAAATTGATTAAAAACGATAGGAATAAAACAATGCAACCAAAAATCACACGCGACTTGTTTGACAAAGTCATTTTACCTGTTTATGCGCCAGCACAATTCATTCCTGTAAAAGGAAAAGGTAGCCGAATATGGGATCAAAACAACGAAGAATATATTGATTTTGCAGGTGGCATTGCAGTTAATGCGCTTGGGCATTGTCATCCTCGATTAATAGACGCATTACATCGACAAAGTGAAAAATTATGGCATGTAAGCAATGTCTTTACCAATGAACCAGCTCTAACTTTAGCACAAAAACTCACTACCCATACTTTTGCTGATCGTGTCTTTTTTGCCAATTCAGGGGCCGAAGCCAATGAAGCAGCTTTCAAGCTAGCTCGTTATTATGCGATTAAAAAATATCATCCTAACAAAACTAAAATTATCGCCTTTTACCAATCTTTCCATGGTCGTACTTTTTTTACTGTCTCGGTTGGTGGGCAAACTAAATATTCCGACGGTTTTGGCGCCAAACCTGCTGATATTATTCACGTACCGTTTAATAATTTAGAAGCAGTAAAAGCAGTTATGGATGATCATACTTGTGCAGTAGTGCTTGAACCAATACAAGGAGAAGGAGGCTTAACTTCAGCAACACCTGAATTTTTACAGGGTGTTAAGGCGCTATGTGATGAGTATAAAGCACTACTTGTATTTGACGAAGTCCAATGCGGAATGGGTCGTACTGGCAGTTTATATGCTTACCAACACTATAGTGTAACGCCAGATATATTAACCTCAGCAAAAGCACTTGGTGGCGGATTTCCAATTAGTGCCATGCTAACCACAGAAGAGATTGCATCAGTTATGCAACCAGGCATTCACGGCACAACTTATGGTGGAAATCCACTTGCTTGTGCAGTAGGGTGTGAAGCTTTTGACATGATCAACTCACCTGAATTACTCGAAAGTATACCAAAACGCCGAGCCATTTTTATTGAACACCTCGAAACAATTAATGATAAATTTAAAGTCTTTCGACAATACCTCGGTAAAGGATTATTATTAGGGGCAGAACTACAACCTCAATTCCATAATAAAGCCTGTGATTTTTTAAATATTGCAACTGAATTTAAAGTCATGATTTTAAATGCAGGACCAAACGTATTACGTTTTACGCCTTCGCTCATCATAACAGAAGATGAAATAAAAGAAGGCATGACACGATTGACAAAAGCCATCGAAAAGGTTGTCAATTCTTGAGTTTTTCTATACAGTAACGTCATTTTAATAGATTAAGTGCCATTACTGGGCTTAAAGGATACACTTTCATGAATAACATTCGCCCATTAAATTACGCTAAAACTCACTTTATATTAAGTGCTCCTGACATTTCTCACCTACCGAATGATACAGGAGTTGAAGTTGCTTTTGCTGGCCGCTCAAATGCAGGAAAATCAAGCGCACTAAACACATTAACCAATCAAAAGGGGTTAGCCAGAACCAGTAAAACGCCTGGACGGACTCAATTAATTAATCTATTTGAAGTCGAAGAAAATTGCCGTTTAGTCGATTTGCCGGGTTATGGCTTTGCCCAAGTGCCTGAAGCAATCAAACGCAAATGGCAAAAATCACTGGGTGAATATTTACAAAAGCGTGAAAGTTTAAAAGGACTAATTGTCCTAATGGATATTAGACACCCCTTAAAAGATCTAGACCAACAAATGATTGAATGGGCAGTTTCGGTCAATATCCCAATTATGTTATTACTGACTAAAGCCGATAAATTGGCCTCTGGAGCACAAAAAAAACAAGTTAACATGATTAAAGAAGCGATTTTACCTTTCCAAGGTGACATTACTGTAGCGCCCTTTTCGTCACCTAAACGCATTGGGCTAGAACCATTAAAACAAAAATTAAATGAATGGTTTAATTTGCAATAAAGGAAACTAGTTAATGAATAGTGCTGCTTTTTCATTTCATACCTTATCGCCAGATCGGATTTTAGATGGTTTAGCATCAATGGGGATTAGTGTTGATTCTGGATTAACACCATTAAACAGCTATGAAAACCGTGTTTACCAATTTTATGATGAACAGCGCACTCGTTACATTGCTAAATTTTATCGCCCACACCGTTGGACAAAAAAGCAGATTCTTGAAGAGCATCAATTCACACAGCAGCTCTTAAATGCGGAAATTCCTGTTGTTGCACCTCTGGTATTTAACGACCGTACCTTACATGAATATCAAGGCTATTTCTTTGCGTTATTTCCTAGTGTAGGTGGACGGCAATACGAAGTAGATAATATAGAACAAATGGAATTAGCAGGTATGCGACTTGGTCAAATACATCAAATTGGTGCTAAAGAAACATTTTTATATCGCCCCACAATCGGGCTTGAAGAGTACCTTTATAAGCCGCAAGACACTTTATTATCTTACCGTTACCTTCCCTCTAAAATTCATATTGAACTCAAAGCAACTTTAACACAACTGATTAAGACCGTAGAACAACATTGGCATAATGACTGGCAAGCAATTCGCTTACATGCAGATTGTCATGCAGGCAACATTTTATGCCATGATAATGTGATGTTTGTCGATTTTGACGATTCACGCAATGGTCCAGCCATTCAAGACTTATGGATGTTACTGCATGGTGATCGTCAAGAACAACGACTACAGCTAGATACACTCATTGAAATGTACGAATCTTTTTACCATTTTGATAAAGAACAACTAAAATTAATTGAGCCCCTAAGAGCTATGAGAATGGTGCATCATTTAGCATGGATAATTACTCGTTGGCAAGATCCCGCTTTCCCCATTGCCTTTCCATGGATTACAGATCTTGATTTTTGGCAGCAACAATTGACACAATTTAACCAGCAGATTCAAGCGATTAAATCCCCTCCGCTGCAATTAATGTCAACTATGTAAAATGGGCTATCTATTTACTATAAAAAATAGCGGGTATTTCGACGTTACTCACCCTTTCTACTTATCAAGTAACTTCAATAAATTATTTAAATCAGGGGATTGAATAATCAATGCTTCTTTGTCCTTTTTTGAAAGATGTTTTATTCGATACTCAAGTTTTAAAGCTAATGACCGTCCACCGACTTTAACTTGGTAAACCACTTTTAAATCTTGATGACCTTTTAGATGCTTTGCACCTTTATTATTCTGATGTTGGCGTAATCGTCTTTGTACATCGGTTGTAATACCTGTATAAAGTGATTGTTTGGCTGTCCTAATAACATATAAAAACCATATCGATGTTTGCTCTGACATAACTCATTTAAACAATAAATTACAAAATCAATAAAACCGGTATCATAGCATTTTAAACAAACCACATATACAACTTAAACCGAATCTACCTTCTATTTATATTCCAATCATATAAAAACCATAGTGTCGTTTACATTAATCACGATAATGTTTAAGATAAAGCAATTTTTTCAAGTTCCACTGAGGTTATATAATTTGAATAATTTTGCAAAAATTATTGAACGCCAACGAGGCAATATCAAGTTTGCCTACGTACAAAATGATGAAATCGATTATCTTAAGCTTTTTGACCAATTTTTAGCAGAAGAAGGGCATCACCAGCTACTTGATCCTAGCGATAAAATAGAAAGATACACTTACTTAATCAATCACAACCAAACCAAATTTATTTTCAAAATAGACGGCGGAGTCGAACATCGTTTAGAACGCCGAATTATTGCAAAATTAACTGGCGATTTTTATTTCAATTTAATTCGTAAATTGGCGAAAATCTCGCTTGATAAGTGTGATATTGCCTATGAACTTTATCTTGTTGCTTTTGACGAAAAAACGAAACGTCATTACATGATTTTTAACTTCATCGAAGGGCGCTCACTAGCGTGGGACGAAATGAAAGATTACGGAGAGCAAATAAAACACTGCGTTGAAAAACTTCACCATTATAACTTGGTTTCAAATGATATCCATGGTGGAAACTTTATTTTAACACCGGACGGAAAAATTAAAGCCATTGATTTAACTAACTCAGGGTTTATCTGGTTAACCAAAGCTAACGACGCCATTGAATTACAAGAACGGTTTAATATCAAAATAAAAGTTCCATTTTTAGCAATGGCGATAAAAAAATTCACTCATGGATTTAAACGGTTATCAAGAAAACTTCGCGGTAAGGAAAATTAAATTAAAACCCATTTATATGAGGATGCACTAAACACCTCACACTTTCAATAATTGATAATTTTTGAATAATACATTTCCTAACCACGTTCTGTTTTATATTCAACATCACCTTCATGGATTTATCCCTGTGTATACAGGGAACACAAAAATGCCTCAATTAATTCTGCACTAATTGGCGGTTTATCCCTGTGTATACAGGGAACACTCTAATTTTATCTATATGTTTTATATAAACTTATTTAAATTGGTAAATTCTACCAAATTTTTTCAATTTTTAAAAACTTTTAACTAATTAATTTTTATAAAATAAAAAGCAGGCTCACTTTAATTTTTCCATTTTTACCAAGACCTATCATTTTTTAATATAAATTCATAGAGATACATAAATTCAATAGTTCTTAGATGAAAATAAACTTAGTTTTGACTTTTGTGTTAATACAAACTTTGCCATAACCATTTTAAATTCGCGTTTTATAATCGGTAAAATCGCACCCTGTCAGTAACGATAACATCAGTAAACTACTACCTAATATTAAGACTTTTTTGATTTGTGTTTTCATCAATTATTACCTGTTAGTTAAAATTTGTTAATCGATTCTGTCACTGCTTCGGCTTATGGCTCGTATCAGCTGTATATTGGTATGACAGTAAGTATGGAAACACTTTTTTACCCCGCAAATCTTAAACTTAACAGTAATCTAATGAATTAAAACAATATTACAGAACATAAGCACCACTAAGCCCTATCTTTAAGCGCAACGTACCATCATAAGAAATACTATAGTAATGAGCACCACCTTCAATAATTTGTCCAGTTACACCTTCTTTGAGTCCACCATAACCTTTATATAAGCTATAAATATCCTTATTTTTTATCCAATTTGGCACATTTTCTAAATGG
>NZ_LZHG01000002.1 GCF_001690355.1 Gilliamella sp. Choc4-2 | reverse complement strand
TTTCACCAGTAAATGCCCTATCTGCTCCGCTGTCCAACTTCTGCGTAATCCTTCCTTTAAATCCCTATCCGTAAAAGTCGGTGGCGGTAGGTCTTTTTTTCGTTGGGTTGAATATATTAGTGTGCCGGTTAAGATTTGCTGTAATTCTCGCATCGCCGGCGTGTAATCGGCTAAATCTAAGGTGGCAACGTTATTTTTGCTGATTTTATCAGATAATTCGCCTACCGTTGCCTTCTCTTCTATCGTTTTAAAACCTGACCAGTGCCATGGGCTAACTCGTTTTATGTGTTGCTGTGCGCCACTTTTAGTGTTTACCCAACCTTGTATTGGCATCCCTTGTTTATTCCCCGCCTGTATATATCGCCACACTGAATCAGGAGCGGCATCATCAACTGCTGTAAAACTTGTATTACTCGATTGCTCATTTAGTGAAACAGTACGCGGGTAATACACCGTGTTGTGCTCTGTCGCTGCCGGTAAATTGGTTAATGATAGTGGAAAGTGATTCCAATAATTTATCGAGCTATTTAGTTGCCCATTTTTTCCTTGTAGGTGAAAAACCTCTTTCGTGGCTATCCAGTAATGTCTGTTTTCTACCACAAAACGGATGGTTAATTCCGTGCCATTATTCTCATTCGATGACGATATACCACTCACTAATTCAACTTCATCAGGAATATCAGCTAGGGTTAATTCCGGATAATTCACTTGATAACGGTTAATCAACTCCGTTTTATTTGCCTGCGTTAAACGGTGCTTGCTAACTTCACCCCCCTTATTTTCAACTACCCCATTTATCCCTTTAATCACCATATTACTTGCATTATCTGAAAGATTGGATGATAACTTTAATGTATATTCTGGCTTAACTTTAACGTAATAATCACTAGCATTGCCAATAAACTGTATCCCCAATCCTGCCGGTAACGTCCCTTCAGCTTTAGCGGCCTGAATTAATCTTGCCTCTCTTTCAACTAATAAAATGGTCTTTTCACTTTCCGGTAACTGCTCTGCTAAGGCTCGGGTTTTACTGATAAATGCCGGCAAATCATCATTTAATAGTTTTCAATTTTTTCAGGAAGTAATGTTGCTTTCTTTGCAAAATAATATTCTCCATTAGGATTTGTAATCAAATTCCAAACTAAATTGCTTTCTTGTAGCTTAATAACCGCTGTACCATTTTTACCACCAAAAGTACTATCAAAATGAACTTCAATTTCATTATTAATTAATTTAGATGAAAAAGGTATCGGGCAATCTATCTTATTACCATAATTAACAATAGAACATAATTCCCCATCAACTTTATTATTAGCATCAATTTTCAATTGTATTGAAAAAACACTATAAGGTATTTGATTTTTTTCTAGATAAACTTCTTCGGTCCAAGTTTGATTAATATCTAAAGCGCATGCATAATCTAAATGTAATAAAAAAAATAAAACAAAAAATATGTTTCGCATACACTAATCCTCGTCAATTTTCACTGTTAAACAATCATCTACTCTATTTAACCAACCTTTTAGAAACACATAGTTTTTCGTATGGGTACCATCCTTTTTAATAGCTAAATTAGTATAATATTCTTTTCTAATTTCAGTAATACGTGTTAATAATTTATCCTGTTCAGAAAGAGAATTTATAATAAGAGCTGTTTCCTCACCCATTTTGCCATCAATATTAAGATTTTGATTAAACTCGTTCACTAGAAGTTGTTGTATTTTTTTTATTGCTCCCCCCGAAGTAATTGACCAATCATATATCATTAACCCTAATCTATCACTTTCTATTCTGCAAAATCCTTTTGGTTGCCAATATCTTTTTCTATAGATAATTTCAGCCTGTTCATCTGTAAGTTTTTTTAAATTATCTAAAGTAGGATCTATTCCCAAATCTTGCTTTGCATATGCCACCCATGTATTCCAAGCTATTCCTCTATTTGTTGCTCCTCCTGAATCATTTGGGTTATTTACATATCCTCCTTCATGCCTTAATACTATTTTTGAAATTCTATGAAATTTTATTGAACAATAATCTATTTTATTTTCTCTCAGAATAGAAATGCCCACAGGATGAATAAACCACGCTTTTCCATCCATTGATAAGTTAGAAAGTATCTGCGTGTTAGCATTAACAGGGGTTTGGTTAGAGATTGCTGTTTGTGCTTCTGCCACTTTTTTCCACCACAGTGAGAGTTTGATGCGCTCTTCTTTTTCTAGTTGCCAGTTGCTTTTGACATGTTCGTGCGCTTCGTCCACTTTTTTCATGGCAAAGTCTCGCCGATAAGGCTCGGTGATGCCAAGTTTATCTAATCCCGCTTCAATAAGCGCTTTTTGTTGTTGCTTTTCTTCTTCAAATAGCTCATCTATCTCATTCCATTTACTTAATGCTTCATCGGCATACCATTCACTTTCATATCTTATCAGTAAATGCCCTATCTGCTCCGCTGTCCAACTTCTGCGTAACCCTTCCTTTAAATCCCTATCCGTAAAAGAATGTCAGATTAAGCGAAACTATTGCGCTAATCCTCTTTTATTGAACTAATTAACACTAGTTGATCATTAATAAAATTATAGTATCTTCTTCTGTATCCTTCTTTATCTTCATTTTCATCAGGATCTGCTATTATTCCAGAAATAATAATCAAGCTACTATCTAAATGATATTCTATTAAAAACTCTTTTTCGCCATTTTCATCTTCTATTAAATAAGCATTAGGTAAGCCAATAACTTTGTTTGATAATAAGTTTCTAATTTCTCCACAAATAGCACCACCGCCACATCCATAGACCTTTACTAAATAATGATAAGCAAAGTTTGCATTTTTTATTTTTGTTTTAGTTTTAATAGCAAAATCGTTAAAATTTAAGTTAATATGATCTTTATCTTGAGCTACGCAAGAATAACTAGCGAAAAATAGAATAAAACATAAAATAAAATACTTAAATATTTTCATACTTATCTCCAATTTCCATTTTTCGATTCTCTCAATGCTTCAACCATTTGATCTGGAAGTATATGAGCCGAATTCAATCCATCACCTTGATAGTATGATGAACCTTCAAAAGTAGCAACTCGCCCCCCACTTATTGCTTTACCTTTACGTACCCCAGCTGATGCAAACTCTTTAGCCCAATCATAAATTGCATCTTCAATATCACCATTATGTTCTAAATATTTTATTATGTTTTTTCTTTTAATTTTTATTAAATATTCTTCAAATAAAGTATCTTGTGTTTCTTTATTATATTTCAGTGATAAATCTAACTTTAAATAAGTTACAGCAGCTTTTAAAGTTTGTGGAATTATTTGAAAACGTCCTGCAGCAAATATTTCCCTTTTTGTCTGCTTATCAATTAATTCTTCTATTGTCATAGAGGTCAAGTTAGTATTAAAAAAAGCCCTTAATTTTGGTTTGGTTTGGTTATAAGCTGAATAATCATTATTGGATTCTACTTTTCCTAATAATAAAGCAAACGGACTTTCTGCCCAACACTTCTTTTTTTCAATTATTTTAAAATAATCCACCATCGCCACAGGATGAATAAACCATGCCTTGCCGTCTGCGGATAGATTGGATAGTTTAGGCGTATTAGCTTCACTTTGTTCTGTGCTAGTTGTTTGATTTTGGGCTTGTGCCTGTGCCACTTCTTTCCACCATAAAGATGGTTTTATGCGCTCTTCTTTTTCTAGTTGCCAGTTGCTTTTGACATATTCGTGCGCTTCGTCCACTTTTTTCATGGCAGAGTCTCGCTGATAAGGTAAGGTTAGTCCGAGTTTGTTTAACTCTTCTTCGATGATTTCTTTTTTTTGCTGTTTTTCTTGTTCATATAGGTTATCTATCTCATTCCATTTACTTAATTCTTCATCAGCATACCATTCACTTTCATATTTCACCAGTAAATGCCCTATCTGCTC
>NZ_LZHG01000001.1 GCF_001690355.1 Gilliamella sp. Choc4-2 | reverse complement strand
CCTGCCGTTGCAGGCCACGGTTACATTATTTGGCAAGAATGGGCAACGTGATGAGGATATGATTGAATCTCGCTTTAATATCAGTTCAACAGGGGTAAATAACCACTCAGTAGTGGCGCACTCCCCAATCCACCTAAACGAAGATAAAGCCAAAGAAACCCTAAAAATCACCGAATATGTCACCACCGATAAAAACTATTTTATCGACCATTATGAAGCAAAAACCTTTAAAACCCTCACTCAGGGCAAAGCGGTATGGCAATCTAATTTTACCGATATTGAAAAAATCGAAGTAAAAGAGCCAGCTCCTAACCAGCCAGAAAGTCACCTAACGGTAATAACCTGGGTAGCGGGCACCTTTGCTTATGATCTAATAAATAACTACCAAATCAATATCAGCCCTAATGCACAAGATGATAACGAAATCCCGCTTATCATTAATCGAAGCAGCAACCAATTTCACGATGAATAAATAAAAGGAGAATAAAATGCCATCAAAATACCGCCCGCAAATTCTTGGTTGGTTTGGGGATCTAGATAAAGGTCCACGTTTAGTGCCCCTGCATGATCGCCGCTTAAGTTATGCCAATAATACCTATTGTGCCTTTATTCGTCAGGATCACAATGATCAGATTTTTTATGCTTGCCTTTACTTTGTTGCTATTATTTTGGGAAGTATATTAGTAGTCGGATCTTGTACATTTATTATGGATTATGATCATCCAGATAGCGGTAGTATGCTTTGTTTTATAGGAGTTGGTGGTTTTATTACTTGTTGTGCCGCTTTATATCTATCCATTCCTGAATTCTACCAAAATGCTTTCTCTCGTTTTGGTAGCCCCATTATATTTAATCGTAAAACGGGTAAAGTCTATGTAAATGAAAGTTACTTTTTTAACTTTAAAGTATTACGGCATCCTGCAGTATTTTTACAACCGAAAAAACGCCGAATAAAAGAGTATGATTGGGACGATTTGCACGGTGTTATTATTCATAATATGTCACGTAATGCCTTAAGTTCAACCGTGTTAATGGTCTGCCAACCGGGCACGCACCAAGTGATAGATCATATTATGTTAGATCCTATGCGAGCCGGTGCAGGAAGTACATTTGTTTGGGGGTGGATCAATAGTTTTATGGTGCATTATAAATCTGCCAATATCGATGACGGTGAATATAAGTCAGATCAAGAAGCGGAATTTAAAGCCCATAGGATTGAAGGGCAAGGTTGGCCCGAATGGATGGTCGAAGCGTTTAATGCCACATCGCAAGAAGAGCTCGCCGAAATCAAACAACGGTACCATATAACGGAATAACCCAGATGATTAAGGAATAAGGAATAATTATGCCATCAAAATACCGCCCACAAATTCTTGGTTGGTTTGGGGATCTAGATAAAGGTCCACGTTTAGTGCCCCTGCATGATCGCCGCTTAAGTTATGCCAATAATACCTATTGTGCCTTTATTCGTCAGGATCACAATGATCAGATTTTTTATGGTTGTCTCCATTTTATTGTTACTATTTTGGGAAGTATATTAACTGTAGATACGGTTATGTCTATTTTGGAATTCAATGACTTTGAAGCTACCTGCAAGTGAAAGATGACTCAAAGAGCTACGCATTGAAAATCAAGGAAAGGTCGTTAAATAAGGCGCCCAATCGATGTGCTAACAGCTGATAGTATTTATCAATGGTATGGCTTTGAGTATTGTGTTATTGCCCACCCGACAATTCGTTAGCCCTTCCAGTTATTTAACGCATTAAATAATTCAAGCTATGGCAAATCAAGCGCTGCATTTTTGGTTATTTTCAGTATATAATTAAGAAAACTTAACAAATGGGGCTGAATAATGAGTAGCCATAATAGTGGAAGTTCAATTTCTGTTTCTAACCTTTTAGCTGCAAAGCCTATTTTTAGTTGCCAATTGGATGGAAAAGGTAATGCTAATCCCTTGAATGTAGACAATGAGGCTTCGGTACAGCAACCAAGTTGGATTCATTTAAATTTTGCTAATCCAGATACAATAAAATGGATAAACGAGACAAATTTAATCCCTGAACTGGTCAAGAATGAATTAATAAAACCGAATCAAATTTCTAAAGAAATTCGCTTTGATACAGGCATTTTAGTGGTTTTAAAAGGGGTTAATTTTATACCAAATGAATTACCCGATCCGATTGTTACATTTCGCTTTTATATTACAGATAACTTAGTTATTTCAGCACGGCACCAACAAATTGATGCTATTTCCCAATTGAAAAATAATTTAGAAAAAGGGATTGGTCCGGTTGATGTTGCTGATTGGCTAATTCAAGTATCTGAGTTAATCAGTGATCAAGTGAATTTATCTTTTAACAGTGTTCATAATAAAATTATTAAGCTCGAAGATTTAGTTTTAAATCAACGTATCTTTTCTTATAAAGAAATAGGTCGGGTACGTAAGCAATTGATTGTTTTACGGCGCTTATTATCACCGCAACGTGATATTTTTGTTAAGATTTCAACTGAAAGAATATCATGGATTGATGATAATGATCGTCAACGATTGCATGATATTTCCAATCAACAAAATCACTATATATCTGACATTGATAGCTGTTTATTACGGTTAGCATCAATTATGGAGCAAATTAATAGCTTTTTGGCTGAATCGACCAATAAACGAATTTATTTGATGTCATTGTTTACCATTATTTTTACGCCGATTACTTTTTTAACTAGTTTGCTTGGGGTCAATTTAGCTGGTATTCCTTTTAGTGAGCAAGGATGGTCTTTTGTTGGATTAATGGGACTACTTGCTGTTATTTGTATTGTTTCAGTTATTTGGCTTAAATATAAAAAATGGTGGTAAGTGGCGTGATTTTTTTAAAAGTAAGTAGAATATTATAAATGTTATAAAGCTGAAAATATGGATATTATTAAATCGTTATTTAAAGATATGCACCTAAAATGGATTCAAGCTTATTATCAAGACTGGATTGGCGATGAAATGTTAATTTTAACTTTTTTTGGGTAATGCTTTTAAGAGCTAAATGCAACCAACTATTTGAATTTGAAAATAAATTTGGTTTGTTGGTTCGATAAGTTTAACAAGCTTATGCTGTTTGGAATTTTTTAATGAATAATCATTTTTATGCAATTTAATCAGTCTTATCGTTTATTTATTGCCGAAAAGCCTAGTTTAGCAAGAGCTATTGCTGATGTATTACCCAAGCCTCATCAAAAGGGTAATGGGTTTATTAAAGCAAGTAATGGTGATGTTGTAAGCTGGTGTATTGGGCATTTATTAGAACAAGCCACACCAGAAGTTTATGATCCCCGATATAAAAAATGGATAATTAGCGATTTGCCTATCGTACCTGAAAAGTGGGTATTGATGCCGAAAGACAATACGAAAAAGCAATTTGATATTTTGGTGGAACTGATTAAATCAGCAGATCAGATTGTGCATGCTGGTGATCCTGATAGAGAAGGGCAATTATTAGTTGATGAAGTTTTAAATTATTGCCAATTACCCCCAGATAAACGCAAAGCAATACAACGTTGTTTAATCAGCGATTTGAATGCTAGCGCTGTTGAAAAATCATTACAGCAATTACGTAGTAATCAAGATTTCATCCCTTTATCAACTTCAGCATTAGCAAGAGCACGAGCAGACTGGCTTTATGGTATTAATATGAGTCGGTTGTGTACAATTGTTGGACAAAAAAATGGTTATCGCGGTGTGTTATCAATTGGGCGAGTGCAGACTCCTATTTTAGGCTTGGTTGTAAGACGAGATTTTGAGATAGAGCAGTTTGTGCCTAAACCATTTTATGAAGTCTTTGCGGTGATTCAAACTAAACATAATGAGCTTTTTAAAGCAAAGTGGCTGCCTAGCGAAGCTTGTGCTCCTTATCAAGACGAAGAAGGACGAGTATTAGTTAAGGCATTAGCAGAAAATGTTTGTAAAAGAATTAAAAATCAAATCGGTGTAATTGATAAAGTTAGCAATAAAAAGAAAGAGCTAGCTCCTCCTATGCCATTTAATTTATCTGCATTACAAATTGATATGGCAAAGAAAAATGGATTAAGCGCACAAGAAGTGCTCGATATTTGTCAATCGTTATATGAAAAACACAAATTAATAACTTATCCAAGATCGGATTGTCGTTATTTGCCAGAAGAGCATCTTAAGCAAGTGACAGGGGTAAAATCGGCAATTGAAAATAATTGTCCTGAATTAAAAACGGCGATTGATAATGCGGATTTTACTTTAAGAACAAAAATATGGAATGATAAAAAAGTTGAAGCTCATCATGCTATTATCCCGACTTTGCGTAAGGCTAAAATGGACAATTTGTCTAGCAATGAGAAGGCAGTTTATCAAGTTATTGCAACACAATATTTAGCACAATTTTATCCAGCTTATAAGTATTCTGAATTGCAAATTGAAGTTGATATTCAAGGTGGAAAATTCGTTTCAAAAGCAAACCAAATGTTAGATGCTGGTTGGAAAGTATTATTTGGAACCAAAAATAATCAAGCTGATTCCGTAAATGAGAGTAACGATAGTAACGCACTTTTAACCAAATTAGTTAAAAAAGGTGAAAATGTTCAATGTATAGATGCAGAACTTATCAGTAAAGAAACCCAACCACCAAAGCCATTTACGGATGCCACCTTGCTTTCAGCTATGACCGGTATTGCTCGATTTGTTAAGGATCCTGAAATCAAGAAAATATTACGTGAAACGGATGGCTTAGGTACTGAGGCAACAAGAGCAGGTATAATTGAACTGTTATTTAAACGTCAGTTTTTAACTCGCCAAGGTAAATCGATAAAATCAACACAAGTCGGTCGAAATCTTATATTATCGCTTCCTGATATTATGTCTATGCCAGATATGACTGCACATTGGGAACTACAGCTTGAGGAGATCAGTAAAAAAGAATTTTCGTATCAACAATTTATGATTCAGCTTAATCAATCATTACTTAATCTTGTCGATCAACTTAAAAATGCACAATTAAATATTCATACTTAATGTCTATTATAATAGGGCATTAAGTATGGCTGTATAGCAAGTCAATTATTTGATATGTGCAATTTTAATTTTTTATTGTTGTAATAGATGAGCAGTTATAATGAAAGAATTGCTGATGTAGGCAAAAGTTGTATTGATTTCACTATAGTTAGCTATATTGTGCACTTTCAGTGCTGTTTTTAAGCATTTACAAAGATTATTTTATATGACCCGTTGACTTATTTTCTGTAAGGGCGTATAAATTGCCCGTCTTTGAGCTTTTTCTTACTTTTTTAACTATAAAGGTGTTAAAAATGAGGGTGAAGAAAAGTTGAAATCCAAAGCGCTGAGTTCAATTTACAGGAGAAATATGGACACTCAATCGGGTCACCCCAAAATGTGGGGAGATAAATTCAAACAATCATTATCGGTTATGAACTTGTCTAAATAATCATTTTTTCAGTTCACAAGCCGAATTGATAAACGGTAACGGTGAACGATATGCATTTTCTTATACGCTATCACACAAACGCAAAACATCAATGTGCACAAATGCTAATGTTGTGTCTATTGTATCTTTCAGAAAAACATTTAGAGCCACCGAGTTGTATCTAATTCTTAATTAATTTCTTTTTGCTAATTTATATTTATGCTCAGCAATAGCTTTTTTAGCTACTTTTTTGCTATGCAATAAATTCTTAGCTCATCATAAATTTTGATTTGCTTATTGTTATGTTGTTAACAATGAGTAGGCGTTTATTTGCCAAAATGAATATAGGTACATAAGATGACTAAAAATATTTCAAAAATTAAAAATCCAAATAATTTAGATGTGAAAGCTATCAGCGAAGCACAAAATAGCCTTGATAGTATTTTATCTAAATTTCAAACCAGCCTTTCAGGATTAACGCAAGAAAATGCAAAATCTAGAATTGAACAGTATGGTAAAAACGAAGTGGCTCGCGAAAAAGTGCCATCAATTTTAGTGCAATTATTAATGGCATTTAATAATCCATTTATATTTGTATTATTAGTTTTAGCTATTGTCAGCTTTGTGACTGACTATTGGTTACCTTTGCAAAAAGGCGAAGAAACCGATTTAACTGGTATCATCATTATTTTGACAATGGTATCGTTAAGTGGATTATTGCGCTTTTGGCAAGAGTTTAGATCTAATAAGGCAGCCGAAGCTTTAAAGTCAATGATTCGCACAACAGCCACGGTATTGCGTCGTGCACATAAAGATATGACCCCCGAACGCATTGAAATTCCATTAAGTGAAATTGTTCCGGGGGATATTGTTTATTTGTCCGCAGGCGATATGATTCCGGCTGATGTTCGTTTAATTGAATCACGAGATTTATTTGTTAGCCAAGCAGTGCTAACTGGTGAGTCAATTCCAGTTGAGAAGTACGATACATTAGGTGCGGTTACCCAAAAAACGAGCAATGTAGGTGCCACTGATATCGACAAAGACAATTTACTTGATGTCAATAATATCTGTTATATGGGAACCAATGTTGTAAGTGGTACCGCTACAGCCATTGTTATTGCAACAGGTGGGGATACTCATTTTGGAACATTGGCAAAATCAATTGTAGGATCTCGTGCTGAAACCTCATTTGACCGTGGGGTGAATAGTGTTAGTTGGCTTTTAATACGCTTTATGATGATTATGGTACCAATCGTTTTTGTGCTAAATGGTTTTTCTAAAGGAGATTGGGGCGATGCTGCATTATTTGCTTTAGCTGTTGCAGTTGGGTTAACTCCTGAAATGTTGCCTATGATTGTTAGCGCTAATCTAGCTAAAGGCGCAGTTGGTATGGCGAAACGTAAAGTAGTTGTTAAGCGGCTTAATTCCATTCAAAATTTTGGTGCAATGGATATTTTATGTACCGATAAAACGGGTACTTTAACTCAAGATAAAATTATCTTAGAACATCATCTTGATATTAATGGCAATGTCGATCCTACAGTTTTAGAGCTTGCTTGGCTTAATAGCTATTATCAAAGTGGTATGAAAAATTTAATGGATAAAGCGATTATCCGCTTTACTGAAGAAAAAACCAATATGAAAAAGGTAGGAGTTGGTTTATACAAAAAAATTGATGAATTACCATTTGATTTTGTGCGCCGTCGTTTATCTGTCGTTGTGCAAAATGGTGGTGATAATCATTTAATGATCTGTAAAGGTGCAGTTGAAGAAATGTTGTCCATTGCTAGTTACGTTTACGAAAATGGAGAATATTTGCCATTGGATGACAAGCGTAAACAAGCTTTAATTGCTATCGCGCATGAGTATAATAGAGAGGGGTTTAGAGTACTTGCTGTTGGTGTTAAAGATATTCCAGCTAGTGAAACCAAAGCTCAATACGGCGTGAAAGATGAAACTGCACTTGCGATTCGTGGATTTTTAACTTTTTTAGATCCACCAAAAGAAAGTGCTTTTGACGCTATTTCGGCATTAAACGAACACGGTGTGGGTGTTAAAGTGTTGACGGGCGATAACGAAATTATCACCATTAAAGTCTGTCGTGAAGTTGGTCTAGAGCCAGGTATTCCTTTATTAGGTACCGAAATCGAAAAAATGGATGATGCCGAACTTAAAGTAGAAATTGAACAGCGTACTATTTTTGCCAAATTAACCCCATTGCAAAAATCCAGAATTATTAAGCTATTGCAAGAAAACGGCCATACTGTTGGCTTTTTAGGCGATGGTATAAACGATGCGCCAGCACTTCGTGATGCCGATGTGGGTATTTCCGTCGATACCGCAACGGATATTGCAAAAGAATCGGCTGATATTATTTTGCTAGAAAAAAGCCTTATGGTATTAGAAGAAGGAGTGATCTGTGGTCGTGAAACCTTTGGTAATATCATGAAATACTTAAATATGACGGCAAGTTCTAATTTCGGTAATATTTTTTCAGTATTGGTTGCTAGTGCGTTTCTACCATTTTTACCTATGCTAGCGATACATTTACTCATTCAAAATTTGCTGTATGATATTTCACAACTCTCATTACCATGGGACAAAATGGATGATGAGTTTTTACAAAAACCACGTAAATGGGATGCGCTAAATATTAGGCGATTTATGATCTGGATTGGTCCAACCTCTTCTATTTTCGATATCACAACTTATGTATTGATGTGGTTTGTGTTTAGTGCTAACAGCATAGAAGCACAATCATTATTCCATTCAGGTTGGTTTATTGAAGGCTTACTTTCACAAACTTTGGTAGTACATATGCTTAGAACCCAAAAAATTCCATTTGTGCAAAGTACAGCTGCGTTTCCTGTTGTTGTAATGACTTTATTTGTTATGGCTGTAGGTATTTATATTCCATTTTCTCCACTTGGGAGCTTGATTGGATTACAGCCACTGCCATGGTTATATTTTCCTTGGCTTTTGGTAACACTATTTAGCTATTGTTGTGTTGCTCAATTAATGAAACGTATTTATATTAAGCGTTTCGGTCAATGGTTTTAGTTTCGCAAACTAATATATAAGCGATACTCAAGTCGCTTATATATGTAAAAAATTATTTAAATCATATAATTATAATTAGAAGGAAAATGAAATATGAAAACACCTCACAAAAACTTAATTGTCCTTATTAAAAGTCGAAAACTAAAAAAAGCAGAAAGAAAATTAGTAAATAAAGGCGTAAATTGAAAAAATATAAGTGTAATATAATTTCAAAATAAATAATTAGTATAATTATGTAAGTTAGAATACAATAAAAAACCCCAGTAATGGGGTTTTTTTATCTCTCTAAACGAATATGAAATTATTAAAAGAGATAATAACTAAATTTTTTAACAATATATTGGTAAGTTACAGTTTTAAATGGTTATCATTAGTTTTTCTTAAAATATCATAAATTTCGTCTTTAATTTTAAGTTTCTGTTTTTTCAATGCTTCTATTGTTTCGGTCGTATCAACAATAATTCCATTTTCAATATTTTTAATTTTTTGATCAAGTTCATTATGTTTATCAAATAATTTTTGAAAGCGGAGATCGGAATTTTTTAATTTTGATATTACTTCTCGGTATTCTGGAAACATAGCTACTCCCTAGTTAGGTTGAGTGAAATAATAACAATAGCAGTTATCACTATTTCAGCTTACAATATTATTGGCTATTTTAGTAGCAATTTTTATGAGGATTTAATCCATGAGTGAATCAATAGTTATCGCTAAAAGCAATGGTAAAGATCTATCTATTTTAGCTCCTTTCGCAAATCGCCATGGTTTGATCACCGGTGCAACAGGAACCGGTAAAACGGTTACTCTACAAAAAATGGCTGAAGGTTTTTCTCAAATTGGGGTGCCTGTTTTTATGGCCGATGTTAAAGGTGATTTAACCGGTTTGGGTGAAAACGGTATATTATCTGAAAAATTGCAAGCTCGGCTAGCAAATATGGGGGTTGACAACTGGCAATCCGATTCGTTTCCTGTTGAATTATGGGATGTGTTTGGCGAAAAGGGCATACCTGTTCGTAGCACTGTATCTGATATTGGTCCTATTTTATTAGGGCGCTTATTAAATTTAAATGATATCCAATCAGGGGTTTTACAGCTTGTATTTAAGGTTGCTGATGATAATGGTTTACTCTTGATTGATTTCAAAGATCTTCGTGCATTAATCCAATTTGTTGGCGATAATTCGAAAAGATTAACCACTCAGTATGGCAACATTTCATTATCATCAATTGGTGCAATCCAACGTGGTCTATTGGCGCTTGAAAATGATGGGGCAGAATATTTTTTAGGCGAGCCTAGATTTGACATTGAAGATCTGATGCAAGTTGATGATCAAGGTCGTGGAGCTGTGAATATTTTATCTGCCAATAAGTTATATAATTCGCCTAAATTATATTCTGTTTTTCTGTTATGGTTACTATCGGAATTGTTTGAACGTTTGCCTGAAACTGGGGATCTTGATAAACCAAAATTAATTTTCTTTTTTGATGAAGCACATTTGTTGTTCAATGATATTGCGCCTGCACTTTTAAATAAAATAGAACAAGTTGTTCGTTTAATTCGTTCTAAAGGCGTTGGAGTGTATTTTGCAACCCAAAATCCTACTGATATTCCAGATACAATATTAGGTCAATTAGGTAATCGCGTACAACATGCATTACGCGCTTTTACTCCTAAAGATCAAAAAGCCGTAAAAGCGGCTGCACAAACAATGCGAGCCAATCCAAGCTTCGATACTGAGAAAGCAATCATGGAATTAGGAGTAGGTGAAGCACTCGTATCGTTTTTAGATGAAAAGGGAAGCCCTAATATGGTTCAACTCGGTTATGTTATAGCCCCTTGTTCAAAAATGGGGATAATGTCATCTCAAAAACAATTCGATGTGATTCAGCAATCAAAATTTTATAATAAATATTCACATGCCATTGATCAACAATCCGCTTATGAAAAACTTCAAGATGGTTTTTCATTTGATAATTTAGCTGATTCAGATGTGAATAATTTTGATAAAAAAGAGACTAATAGCTCAACAAATCAAGAAAGTTATGGCGGAGTGTTCGGTTTTTTTAGCTCATTATTTTTTGGTCATAAAGGCACCAAAGGTAAATCATATGATGGTATTGCTCAAAAAATAGCTAAAAACACTACACGGCAAGTTGTAAATCAGATAAGCAAGCAAATCACCCGAGGTATTTTAGGGGGATTTAAACGATAAATTAACTTTTTTACCTTTGTTCATTTAGGATTTTAAAAACAAACTTAATTAATAAAAATAAGCAAAATAGGAGTATTTGCAATGCTTAAATTGTTTGTTAATTGGTATAATAGGCAATTGAGTAACCCGCATGTGGTTTCGCTATTGGTTGTTATTATCTTTATATTTTTCATTATTTATTTTTTTAATAAAATATTACTGCCTATATTAATTGCTATTGTGCTTTCTTATCTACTTGATACTCCAGTAAATTTTTTATATAGAAAAAACATTCCTCGAACGCTTGCTGTTGTCATTGTGTTGTTTTTATTTATTCTAGTTGTGCTTGCAGGAATTATGATTTTGCTGCCTTTAATTTGGCAGCAAAGTATTAGTTTGATTAAAAATATTCCACAGATGTTAGAGTTTTCCAATAATTTTTTAACTTCATTGCCAGAACACTATCCTGAGTTAATCGATGTCGGCTTATTTGATTCTATTATTCAGGGTATTACTAATAAAGTTGTGCAAACTGGAAATTCTTTATTGCAATTTTCAATCGTTTCTTTACTTGGGTTAGTTTCGGTGGTTATCAATGCGGTATTAATACCTGTTATGATGTTCTTTCTTCTAAAAGATAAAGCTAAAATATGGGGATATTGTTCAAAAATTTTACCTAAAAATCGTACTATTTTAAAACAAGTTGCGGCGGAAATGGATATGCAAATATCCAATTATATTGTAGGTAATGTTTTACATATCATCATTTTAACTGTGTGTGTTTATATTCCATTTGGGTATTTTGAGTTAGATTATGGATTATTACTTGCAGTGATCGTAGGCTTATCTGTTCTTATTCCTTATATTGGTATTATTATTTCAAGTATTCCTGTAGTTTTAATTGCGCTATTCCAGTGGGGATTAACTGCAAATTTTGGTTATTTAATTTTTTTCTATATTTTAATTCAAACATTAGATGGTAATTTGCTAGTTCCATTTTTATTTTCTGAAAAACTCAATCTTCATCCTTTAGTGATCATTTTAGCAGTCATTGTTTTTGGCGGTTTATGGGGTTTTTGGGGGATTTTCTTTGCAATTCCTCTTGCAACATTAGTGAAGGCAATTATTAATGCATGGCCTAAACCAAAAGAAATTAATAATTTTTAATTAAAGAAAAAAGCAGATTACTTAATAATAATCTGCTTTTACTCGAATCAATTTGATTGATTTTTAAGGTAATCTAAAACAATTTCATGATGATTACTTGTCTTAAAATTATCAAATACGTGTTCAATTTTTCCTTCTTTATCAATCAAAAAACTAATACGATGAATGCCATCGTAAGTTTTACCCATAAATTCTTTTTCACCCCAAACGCCAAAAGCTTGGGACATTTCATGATTTTCATCAGAGAGAAGGGTAAAGTTTAACAGCTCTTTTTCTGCAAAACGCGATAGCTTTTCAGGTTTGTCAGAACTAATACCAACTATTACTACATTATATTTTTTGAATTCATCAGCGCAATCTCGCAAATTACATGCTTGAATAGTACAACCGGGCGTCATTGCTTTTGGATAAAAATAAATCAATATCCGTTGACCCTTGAAATCTTTTGAGCTGATTAACTCTCCATCTTGGTCTGGCAACGAAAATTGAGGTGCTTTTTCACCTTGTTTTAGTGGATTAACCATAAATATATTACCCATGTTAATAGTTTAATATTTTAATCGCTTTTGATATTACTAACTTATATTACTAAAAAAACGTTTTGCTGCATCAATTGTGTGATTGATTTCGTTATCTGTATGCACCAGTGACATGAAGCCAGCTTCGAACGCTGAAGGGGCAAAATAAACCCCTTCAGTTAGCATATGATGATAGAATTTTTTGAATAATTCAATATTACAATTCATCACATCTTGGTAGCTGGTCACTTCTGAGGCATTTGTAAAGAATAATCCGAACATGGCTCCTGCGTGGTTTACTAAAAATGGAACATTGTATTGCTTAGCAGCAGATAATAATCCATTTACTAGTGTTACGGTTTTTTCTTCTAATTCTTGATAGATACCAACATCCATGAGTTTTGTTAATGTGGTATAACCTGCTGCCATAGCGACAGGATTTCCTGAAAGTGTACCAGCCTGATAAATTGGTCCTGTTGGGGCTAATTGTTGCATTATCTGAGTTCGACCACCAAATGCTCCAACTGGCATTCCGCCGCCAATAATTTTACCCAAACAAGTAAGATCAGGTACGACATCATAATAATCTTGCGCTCCACCAAGTGCAACTCTAAAGCCTGTCATGACTTCATCAATAATTAAAAGAGCACCATACTTATCACATAGCGCTCTTAAACCTTGTAAAAATTCTTTTTTTGCTGGAACACAGTTCATATTTCCTGCTACAGGTTCAACAATGATTGCAGCAATATCGTTAGGGTATTTTTCAAATTGTTTTTGAACTGATTCAAGATTATTATAATCACAAACTAAAGTGTGTTTTACAAAATCGTTTGGCACGCCTGGAGAAGTCGGATGACCCAAAGTCAGGGCGCCTGAGCCTGCTTTAACCAATAAGTAATCAGCATGCCCATGATAGCAACCCTCAAATTTAATAATTTTATCACGTCCAGTAAAGCCACGAGCAACTCTTATGGCACTCATTGTTGCTTCTGTTCCTGAATTAACCATACGTAACATTTCAATAGATGGCATAAGCTCAGTAACTAGATTAGCTACTTTGGTTTCAATTTCAGTTGGTGCGCCGAAACTTAATCCATTATGAACAGCATTAATTACTGCGTTAGCAACATCAGGATCATTATGTCCTAAAATCATAGGTCCCCAAGATCCAACATAATCAATATAGGCTTTTTCATCAACATCATAAATATAAGCTCCATTTGCTCGTTTTATAAATAATGGAGTTCCGCCAACCCCGTTAAAAGCTCGTACAGGTGAATTAACACCGCCAGGTAATACTGATAATGCTTGGTTAAATAATTTTTCTGACTTTAATGAGTTTGTAAGCATGTTGTGATCCTTTGACAAAATTATGTGGTATTTATTCATAGAATTGAAAAAATTTCAAGGTAGCTATTAAAAAATTAAGCAATAGCATTTTTCATTTTGTAATTTCTTTTTTGAGCAGTATATAATACGTAAATCCAGATATTAGGAGAAAAAAATGAGTGATGCTTTACCGATTAACTTTACAGATGCTGCTGCAAATAAAGTGAAATCATTAGTAACCGAAGAAGAAAATCCAAATTTAAAATTAAGAGTTTATATCACTGGTGGTGGCTGTAGTGGATTTCAGTATGGTTTTACATTTGATGAAAAAGTAAATGAAGACGATCTATCTATCGAAAAAAATGGTGTATCACTGGTAATCGATCCAATGAGCTTACAATATTTAGTTGGAGGTACCATTGATTATGTCGAAGGGTTACAAGGTTCTCGCTTTGTGGTAGACAACCCGAATGCAATTACAACTTGTGGTTGTGGTTCTTCATTTAGTGTTTAGTATTGTAAAAAGACTTAATAAATATCTATAATTACAGTAAATCATAAATTTACTGCTGAGTTTTTTTGTTTATATACATTTTTCATTACATGCTATTTAGAACATAAAATTGTAGCCTTTTTAGTATATAAATTTTGTGTTCTTACTTACTCATCAATGTCAATTTTGTATTAATTTTACTATTTAATGAAAAGTTGACATATAATTTTGATAAGACTATTTATTAGACCTAATAATTATAAATATTATTTTTATCTAATCTATTGTTATTTTAAACGGTTAAAAAGATAAAAAGTAATTAGCTTCTTGTTATAAAGGTCGCCTTAAAAAGGCGATAAAATTATCTTTATTCCATTATAATTTCAAAAACCATTTTATTTATACTAAGAAAAGTGGTTGATATACAAAGCAAAAATTTAAAATCAACTGAATATAATTTATTATAAAAATTCATTGCCACTTAATTGCAAATACAATCACTAGTTTAATCAAGATATACGTTTAAAATGTATTTTATTTTATGATAGCTTAATAAATCCACAAAAATGATAAACATTGAGCAATTAATCAATAATTTTAAATTTTTAGTTGACGTAGAAATTCAGATAGGTAAAATGCTCAGCATTCGAAACGCAATTATATTTTGTAATGTGTTTTGAGCCCGGGTGGTGAAATCGGTAGACACAAGGGATTTAAAATCCCTCGGCCTTTTTGGCCGTGCGAGTTCAAGTCTCGCCCCGGGCACCACTTACTTACCTATGCGGGAATAGCTCAGTTGGTAGAGCACGACCTTGCCAAGGTCGGGGTCGCGAGTTCGAACCTCGTTTCCCGCTCCAATCTAGTGTTTTTAGATGAAAATCAATATTTATTATTTCATGAAAATTAATAATTGTGTCTGACTTTTCTATTACAATATAGAATCCAATCATTAGGCTTATAGCATTAAAATTTGACCTAACACTTTGGTTGATAAGAATTTTGTTATTATTATTTTATTAACAATTGGTAAAAAATAAAAGTTGATTCAAATACTAGTGATAACCATTTTTCAATTTTAGTGTCTGAATATGACTAGCTAGTGTAATTTATCTGTTTCCCTTCCCATAAAGAACTATACAACTTTAAATGTACTTAATATGCTATCTAAAGTAGTTTCATAGTTTTTTAAGAGAAGGGCATAAAGTGACTTATTGTGTCGTTAGATTAGGTGATAATTTTGATGCTTGAAAAAAGGTATAACTAAGATCTACAAGGTCGTGAATGTAAAAAGGGTCTTCTTTTATTATATTTTTTGTTTCTTCAATCGAGTCACTCATTACTAAAATTATACCGCCTGTTTTATCTTCAAAAAGTCCAGAAGCTAAAAACTTACTGCGAGCGAAATAGTTATCTAAAAATTTATTATGTTCATCTAATTTTGCTAAAATCTCTTGCATTGGTTTTTTAAATGTAGCAGTTACAATTATCATTTGTTTTTCCTTATTTAATAAAATAAATTTAATGTAGTAGATCACGTATTTCAAAAAAATCACCAGATGTGATTTGTAAAGTTTCAATATTATTTAAAACATGAATCAATTCTTTAGCCCTTTGTTGTGAACTTACTAAATAACCATCATTTTTAGATAAGCGCTCAGCTAATTTTTTTAATTCTGGAAATTCATTTAGCTTTGGATTGTCTAAAGTTATTACACGAGAAACTGCTGAGTCAAAAATACATAGTCCAATTACAGCAAAAAATAAATGTGGGTTTTCTAATGCATATATTTTTATCATCATATTTAATGCTGCTTTAGATACCGCATAAACAGACATTCCTTGTCTCGGACGAACACCGGCAATTGAACTGGATATTATAATTTGTTCTAATGATAGCTGGTCATGATTTAGAAAAAAATCTAATAAAATCTTATAAGAAAATAAGTTAACTGACATAACATAATTAAAGTCATCAAAACTTAATTGATCTAACCGAGTAACTTTATTAAATAGACCTGCATTTAGGTATAAACGGTCAATTTTTTTAATTTGTTTTAGATTAGAAAATTCTTTCAAATGGCTAACTATAAATTCCGATTGTGATAAATCTATACAGTGATGATGGAAATGTTGATATTTTTCAAGCTCAGCACATTTACTTCGGGAAATACCATATACACTGTCTCCTTCTTTTAAATGATAAAGAGCTAGCTCACGACCTATTCCTGAGCTTACTCCAGAGATAAAGATATTTTTTTTCATAAAGTTTGTCTTTTAATTGAATTTACCTGAATTAAATCCACCATCAATAGGTAATATAACGCCTGTAGTATATGATGATTGTTGACTTAATAACCATAAAACACTATTAGCAACTTCGTCAGCTGTGCCAAACTTTTTCATTGCTGTAATTGATAATTTTCTTTCTGTCCGTTCAGGGTTCTTTCGCAAATTTTCCTCATTATTCATTCCTCCTAATATTGGTCCTGGAGCTACAGCATTAACTCGAATTGCATGTACATTATCATGATCAACGGCACACTCTATAGCAGCAACTTGTGTTAGCATATTAATGGCGGCTTTACTTACGGAATACGCAGCTTGCATTCGTAATGCTTGTAATCCTGCACAGGATGAAATATTTACTATAGCGCCACCTTTACTTTGAGAAATTAATTGGATTTCTCTTTTTAAGCAATGGGCTGTACCTGTTAAGTTGGTGTCAATAATTTTTTTCCATTGAATAATATCCAATTCGGAGATATTACTATAAGGGGCTGTGATACCAGCATTATTTACTGCAAAGTGTAAAACTTTATATTCGTTTTTAATATGATCAAAAGTATTATCAATGTCATTAGAGTTTGAAATATCACATTTAAAAAATTGGCAATGATCCTTTAATTTTTTGAGTTCAGGCTTGTCAATATTTCTTCCAAGAACAATAATATTTGCTTTTAATTCAATAAGTCTTTGTACTAAGCACAGACCTATACCATTTGTACCACCAACAACGATGATATTTTTGTCTTCAAAATCAATGTATTTCATTTTATTTACTCATATTTAGTTTGAGAATCTCTTAAATAATCAGGGTTAACACAGCAATAAACTCTGTCTAATTTTGGATTGCTTTTATCTTTAAAACAAAAACCATCAAATCTACAAGCGTTGATTTCTCTTTTTTCAAAAAATTTGGATAAAAGTTTTGGATCGGCAAATAATGCCCTTGCCATACCAATATAGTCAAGTTTGTATTTATGGAGTTGCTCTTCTGCATCCAATATTGAGTGAACTAGTCCTGTACATCCTACTGGAATTTTAGTTGTATAAGACTTAATTTTACTTGCGCCAGAGAAAATTCTATTTTTGCTGTTTTGATTATAACCACTTAAAAATTTGTAAAATGTTTCGCCTATACACATTGAGCATTCTATCCCATCAATGCCTAATTGTTCTAATTCATGTATTACTTCCTCTAAATATTCTGGTTTTTGCCCTTCTTCATTATCAAAATAATCATCAATGCCCAAACGAATAAAAATACTTAGGTTATATTTAGTTTTAACTTGAATAGCTTCAATGATTTTTATCAGTATAAGCGCTCTTTTTTTAGGGGTTCCACCATAGTCATCAGTTCTTTTATTTGTATAAGGCGATAAAAAACTACTAATTAGGTATCCATTAGCGGCTTGGATTTGAATAGCTTTACCACCAGCTTGTTGAACTAACCATGCAGAATGAGCAAATTCCTCAATGACATTTTCAATATCACTTATAGACATTTCTATAACTTTGTCTTCTGGGAATTTTTTTTTCATTTTTTGACTAAATTGCCCACTAGGGGATAATAGAGGGCAATTTGTGTGTTTTGATGAACCTTGTGCACCATAATGCTGGAGTTGTACTACCACTAATACATCTTTTTGATGGGCATATTCAAAAATTGGCTTTAGAGCTTGTGCATGTTTCCATTCATATAAAGCTAGCCCTCTTTCATGTAAGCGGGAGGATGGTGACACCGTTGAATTGCCAATTATAATCATCCCAACGCCGCCATCGATAATTTTTTTATAAAAATTGATCAATTCTTCGGAACATTCGCCAGTGGGTTTTGCTAAGTCTAGTCCTATCGATGATAAAAATAATCTATTCTTAATCGATATTCCATTTTCAAAATGTAAAGGTGATAATAGAATTAAATCATTCATGTATTTTTTATCCCAGTTTTTAAATGTTTAGTTCATCAAACATAGGTTTATGATAAAAACAAGTATTTATTATATTATTCAATGTTAGTAACTGAGATTTAGATAAATCGTCAAATATCAAATAGTGCCAATTACTGTTTGTTTCTACTGTTGTGTGTTGTTTTATTGAGAACTCATGTTTATTCAATAAAATTACACTAGAAATATTTGCATTATCATCTTTATCACTTTCTATTGTGATCCCTGTTAATGATAAGTATATTATTTTTTTATTCGATTCTTGGCCATTATTGCTAAATACTTTTATTGACATGTCCTTATCGAAAGGATAAAAATTATGTGTTTTAGCATAGTGTTCATTTCTTAATCTAGGAAAAATACTCATGGGAATAACTGCACAATTTAAGGAGAAAGTTCCTTTAAGTTTACCTTTTTGATAAAACCATGCTTTCTTTTCAAGAATTTTAGGTTTTACCCTACGAACATAATCTTTTTGAGAAAAAAGTATCTCTAGTGGATAAGATGACACAACATAGTCTAAAAAATTTACTCCAAGACTTGTCATTGAGATAGAGACCTCTTTGTATTTATGCCCTGTTGTTGAGTAAACGTAATCATATCCAGCTTGTCTTGCTGCTTCTAATAACATCATTCCAGGAACATGTTCATGGAATTTTTTGTAAAAATATTGGTTTTTTGTATTATTAAATAAGAAATAAGAATAAATAGGGGCTGTGTTTTGTATGTTAGAAATTGCTCTTTTATCATCATCATTAATTGGAGGAATATTGGATAATAATCTACTTCTAATAATTTCCTCTAGATGTAGAGGCATATAAGCACTAATTAATTCTAAAGTGTTATCATCTAGTGGTTTATAAAACTCAGCTATATGTATATCAGAAAGAATAGTACAAGCTACATCTTTTGATATCTCTATTGGTAATGTTCTAAGAGTATAAATATGTTGTTTATTAGATTTACAGCGTTTATAAACAGATTTAAGAAGATGTTCATGCTCTGGATTAGAGAGTATTAAATCGTTAAAATCATCTTCTTTAATCATATTTAATAGTACAATACTAGGTTCATAAATAAGTACATCTTCTACTTCTGATTTATGAACTATGTACGAATCAACAAGTGCTTTTTTATCCATTTTTTATTCCTTCTGTTTAATATTAAGATTTTCGAACAATTTACTTACAATATATGGATGCATGATAGAAACAGGCAACATATATAATTTTCCAACAAGATTGTGATTTTTAACTGATGTAATTAAATATAACTTATTATGATAATCATTAGCGTTGATAATACGAATATGCACACAAACATCTAGATGCCAGTCTCTTACTACCAACGTTAATATATTTTCTTCTTTTTCAATGACTGTAAAAAAGTGGACTTTATTTCCTATATCGGGTTCGTTTTTGTCTAATACATTGAACCCGTTAATGGATTTAATTCCAACTATTTTTCCTAAAAAATCTCTAATGTTAAACAGTAACTCAATCCATTTAGGTTGATAACTCGTTATTTTTTTATAAGCATCATATGCTGAAATTTTTTTAGAAATATATAAGCTTTGATAGCTTAAATAATCAACTTCTTCTGCTATAAGAGTTATATTGTTTAATAAAGCATTGAGTTTTTTAATAGAACCCTTTTGCTTGGCATTCATAAGCTAATTTAATCAATTTTTTATATTGTTTATCTTTAGGAATATATTCTGAAAATATATGTTCTTTGTAATCTTTAAAAATATCATCCAATTTGGACGTTTCTTTAATAAAGTTTGAACCATAAATAAAAAATGGGTAAGTATATATACCACCAACATATTCAATTGTTATCTGTAAATGTCTTAATAACTCATTAATAGAAAAACCTACAACACCTCCAGGAGTATATACTTCTTTTGTTCCACCAATAGATGCTATGACACTAAATTGTTTATTAATGAGCTTAGTTCCTAAATCTGTTCCTTTTCTACCATAAGCAAAACCCGGAAGAAAAATTTCATCAATCCATTTTTTTAATATTGCAGGGTAGGAATACCAATATAATGGAAATTGAAAAATAATGCGTTCGGAGTTTAATAGATAAGATTGCTCTTCTTCTACATTGAACTGATTATTTACACAGGATTTTGAAATATCACGAATTATCAAATTTTCTGAAGCGAAAGGAGTTAATTTCTGTATTAAAGCTTTATTAACAACTGATTCATTTAAATTTGGATGTGCAAGTAAAATTAATGTTTTTTTCATACTCTAGTTCCTTATATAAAAAAGATTATCTTTACATGCTATCATGGTGTTTAAAAAATATCAATACAGCAGTAATTTTCCAGTTAATATTATTTATTATTTTGAAAAATAAGAAGTTATTAAAGGTGCTTTTAATGTCAAAGATTTAAAAATGATCTATAGTGTGAGTGATGTGCTTAAGCGGTTGATTGCTAAATTCAGGGTAAGTTGCATGCTAAAAAGTTATGATAAAATTTAGTTTTATTAAATTAGGTAAGTAAAACATGGTCAATTAAGCTATATGCAAATGTAACTATCTCCTAAATAGTACATTTTCAAAGTCAAAAATTTTCTCCATTAACCCACATAGAGTTTACATAATAAAAAATGACAGAGCACCAATCGTATTTATTTTAAAAGATTCTTTTGCAGGCATTTCAGTCTAAGAGCTTTGCTGTTTATGCTGAATGTATGATTCAAATTTAGCTGCTGTGCATAATATGTTTAACTTAAATTACTAAATTTAGGTTGTTGTTTTGGAGTTCAGTCCTTTTACTGACAAGCATTTACTCTAGGTCTTTTCTAATTGTTTTTACTATATATGAAAACTTAGCTATTAGTGTAACCATAATGTATTTACCCTAAGAATTGAGACTTAAAAGGCAATCTCAAGGTAAATTGTAAAAAAGCATTCAAGTGATAGGTGACTTTAATAGTGTGGCACTAGGCTTGATATTGTAGTCAGTTGTCCGTTAGTAGGATAATCTGGCTCAATATCATGGTTATTTACCCAAAATACGGATAGGTAATAAACCAAATTTATAGAAAAACTTTCACTAGCTAGGAAAAAATTTATGTTATGGTTACTATATCATCCTTTATAGTCCATATCAAAGTGGCTATACCAAATGATTTAACCCTACTTATTAACAACTAGGAGCCAGGGCTGGTTATCGAAGAATAGTTAATTATTTATAATTTTGAAGAACTTTATAGGGCATTAAATAATTTAATCCTAATTTTCTATGATTGTTTTTAAATCAATAAAGCTTAATCTGCTTTTCTTTTTTTATTTAAACATGTATTTTATTTATATGTTTACAAGAATGGAAAAAGAGGAGATATTATGTTCTGTATTCAGTGTGAGCAAACAATAATAAAATCAAATAATAAAGGCTGTAATTATGCAAAAGGTATGTGTGGTAAAACAGCAGAAGTTTCTGATTTGCAAGATGTTTTAGTAGCTAGTTTACAAAAGATTTCGTATTGGGCCACGCTTTGTCGTAGGTATAACATTGTGGATAGAGAGATTGATAGGTGGTCGTTTCAAACTTTTTTTGCGACATTAACTAATGTCAATTTTGATGCGCAGCGGATGCTAGAATATCTTGAGCAAGCTAATATACATTGTCAAAAGTTAGCACATTGCGCTAAAAGTGCTGCGCTTAAAGTAAATGATATTTTACCAGCATTAAGTTATGCAGCTAAGCTTAATTATCCAGATGCAAAAGAGGATCTATTAGCGTTTGCTAGCCAAGTCAAGTTGAATCGAGAGCAAGAACAAGTTGGTGATGATGTAATAGGGCTTCGTTTATTAGCTTTATATGGCTTGAAAGGCGCGGCAGCTTATATGGAACACGCTGCGGTATTAGGTCAATTTAATGATGAAGTTTATTCAGAATATCATCATATCATGAACATTCTTGGCGATAATCCAACTGATGTAGATAAGCTTTTTGAACTTTCAATGCAGATTGGGCAATTAAATTATAAAGTTATGTCGATGCTTGATATGGGAGAAACAACTGAATTTGGTCATCCTGTCCCAACTAAAGTAAATACTAAGCCAATTGCAGGCAAATGTATTTTAGTTTCTGGACATGATTTTCATGATTTACGTTTGATTTTAGAACAAACGCAAGGAAAGGGCATTAATGTTTATACTCATGGAGAAATGTTACCCGCTCATGCTTACCCAGAATTAAAAAAATATACTCATTTAGTCGGAAATTATGGTAGCGCTTGGCAAAATCAGCAAGTTGAATTTGCTAATTTTCCCGGGGCAATTGTTATGACGTCAAATTGTATTATAAACCCTTTTACAAACGGATATGCGGATCGCATTTTTACTCGTAATATGGTTGGTTGGCCTGGGGTTGCTCATATTCAGACTGATGATTTTAGTCCTGTTATTGATTGTGCACTTAATCAATCAGGTTTCAATTATACTGAAATTGAACATTATATAACTGTTGGTTTTGCAAGAAATACATTAATGAATGTTGCGCCTACAGTTGTTGAACAAGTAAAAGCTGGAAATATTAAGCATTTCTTTTTAATTGGGGGATGTGATGGTAGCAAAAGTGAACGTCATTATTATACCGAAATGGCAAACCAAGTACCTAAAGATAGTGTTATTTTAACTTTAGGTTGTGGTAAATATCGCTTTAATATGCAAAATTTTGGTGATATTAATGGCATTCCTCGTTTACTTGATATTGGGCAATGTAATGATGCTTATTCGGCAATTCAATTAGCGCTTGCATTGGTTGAAGCTTTTGAGTGTAGCGTTAATGAACTTCCATTAACATTGGTTCTATCATGGTTTGAGCAGAAAGCAATTGTCATTTTGCTCACTTTACTATCATTGGGTATTAAAGGAATTTATGTAGGGCCTTCAATTCCCGAATTTTTAACAGATAACTTATTGAGCATATTGCAAAATAAGTTTGATTTACGTATTACGGCAGATTCAACCAGTGATTTAAATCAAATATTAACTTTTAATGCGGCTTAAAATAAATGGATTTATGCTATTATCTGCTTTTCGATGCAGATAATAGTGTTTATGGGAACAGATTATTCTAAACTAGAATAGGTCAAATAAGAATATTAATAGATTGTATAATATAGGAGATTTAGTGCAATTATCAAATTTTACTGATTATAGCATACGTGTACTTATTTATTTGTCAGCTTTAACTGAAGGTGAAATGACAAATATTACTGAGGTAAGTAAATATTATAATATATCTAAAAATCATTTGGTTAAAGTTGTCTATAAACTAGGTAAGTTAGGTTATATTGAAACAAAACAAGGAAAGTATGGCGGTATAAAATTAAAAATGCATGGGAGTCAAATTAATGTAGGTAAAGTTATTAGGCAGATTGAACCGCTAGAACTACTTGATTGTAGCGTTTCAGCATGTAATATTAGCCCAGTTTGTCTTTTAAAAAGATATTTATGGGATGCAAAAGAGGCATTTTTAAAAGAATTAGAACAATATACAATTGATGATTTAATTAACGACAAGACAAAATTAATTAGCCTATCATAATTTTATTTGGTTTTAACTAGATAATAACCTATTCCTGAACAGTTTTATTAGTAACTGCCAGGTTAGGTTAAAAGTGATTAAGCACACGCATTAGACAATCTAATTAAATAAAACGATCAAATAAAAATATATGAACAATTAGCAATATAAGTTTATACTTATAAAGTTATATTAATCGGTTATTAATTTTTTTGCTGGGCTTTATCATAAGGATAAATAAATAATTTATTATCAAACCATTCCGCGCAGAAAATATCCTCTATCTTTTCATATCCTTGTTTATGAATTTCTTGTTTAACCCAATCTTCATCTTTTTGGATCTGATTGAGGTTATCATGGCTTATTCCTCCATTTTCAATAATTAGAACCGCAATATCTTTCTCACCTTTCTTGATAATTGTTAATGATCCATTTAATTCATACCAAACTTGCTTTAATTGTTCGAATGATGAAATACCTTGTATATTAACTAAAGTTTCAAAGTCTCGTACAGGTAAATTGGCTTTGATAAAATTATCGGTTATTAATTTTCCATTTTTGACCAGCTGAATAGGCGCACCATCAATTGCATCTCTTAAACGAGAATTTTTGGATTTGATGAATCTGATTATAACCAATAAACCGGCCCAAATTGCTACAAGAGCAGCTGCTTCCCATGCAGAGACGGTTGGGCTTAACAATGCTCCCCCAACCAAAGCACCAATTACCATACTACCAACTTGATCTAACTGAGACATAGGTGCTATTTGGCTTTTGCCTGATAATTTCACATAAATAAGTAAGATAACTAATGCTAATAAAAATTTTGGTGCCATTTCTAATAAATACATTCACTACCTCCTAGTTAATATTTTTATTTATCTGCATGCTGTTACTGTAGTAGTAAGTTGAAGCATTAACTTCAGAATATTTAGTAACTTTTGTTAACAATATGTATGAGTTTTAGTTTAGCGTGAATCATTGATTTATTATAACTTTATTAATAAAAGATATTAATATTTCGAAAATTGGAAACTGTATTATACGCTATATATCTAGATTGGAAAATCGACAATATAAGTCTTATTTGTATATAGCTATTTAATATAGTCTGTATAAACCATGCATAGTTAATAATCATCAACTTTTATTCACTGCTTTTTTATAAAGTGTAAATTAACGAAATCTAATCTTGATTTTTGTTTAATCACAGTTTATATATATTAATGATAAGTAAGGTGCTTATCGCTAATATAAAATTATTGGAGGAGCTTATAATGGTACAAAAATTTGCTTCGTACGGTAGTGATGTTTCAGCGGGTACTTATAAATGTGCAGATTGTGGTTATATTTATTCAAATCAAAGTAAAAAATCCTTACCACCTTGCCCAGATCATAATAAAAAACCACATATTAAGAATGGTTGGTATATTGTTACAGGACAAGGTGATTCAGCTAAAGACCCTCATCCAGATAAAAAATAATCTTAATTTTTTCAGTGGATAATAGATATACTTGCATTTTGATTATTTTGTAAAAAATAAAACGGAGCGTTACTTTTATTTTGAACTGGAATATTTAGTTTGTAATCAGGTTGAGTAACGCTTTAGTTACTGAAAGTTAAATTACATATAATAAAGTTAAAGTTAAAACGGTAAGACTGCTAATTTTTAATATGTTAGTTATTAATGAAATTAGAGTTTTAATTCTATAAATTGATACAATTTTGTAAATTATTGATACAATTTTGTAAATTATGGAAGAGTAATTAATTTAGCAAATATATGGTGTTGTTACCTAAGCTGGCTGTCTTTACTGCCCCGACGATTATATAAGACTGCTGCCTTTGCTATTTGCTTATCAATTTCTTGTTGACAGGTGAAGCAAAACTGGACACCAGGCAATACATGCCTTCTTGCTTCAGGGATGATTTCACCACATTCAATACAAAAATTAGCACTATTAACACCTTGTTTTAATTGGCGTCTAGCATTTTCGATAGCGTCAGAAATTGTACCTTCTATTTGTTGATTTACGGCATCATCTGATGCCCAGCCATTAGCCATAATGTAACCCCTATGATAGTAACGTAGCTTTTTAGATATGGTTTTTTAAATCTTTTTCAAGCCATGGTTTGGCTATTATTAATTTGTATGAATGTTAATGTAAGTTGAATGATAATATATCGATGTAATCAACATATCTATTTTGTATTATTTAGCGGAGATAGTTATGCAACAATATGAACAAGCAACATTTGCTGGTGGTTGTTTTTGGTGTATGGTTAAACCATTTGATCAGTATGATGGTGTTATTCGTGTTATTTCGGGGTACACTGGAGGACATGTTGCTAATCCTACTTATCAACAAGTTTGTCAGGGAAATACAGGGCATACTGAAGCTATTCAAATAACTTTTGATCCATCTAAAATAAGTTATCAAAAATTACTTGATGTTTTTTGGCAACAGATAGATCCTACAGATAAAAGAGGACAATTTGCCGATCGTGGCGATTCTTATCGTCCGGCTATTTTTTATCATAATAAATCTCAACACCAACAAGCATTAATATCTTTGCGTGCACTTGAAGCAAGTAATCGATTTGCTAATCCAATAACAGTGGATATTGAGCCCGCTGTTGAATTTTACTCAGCAGAAGATTATCATCAAGACTATTATAAAAAGCAACCTGAACACTATAATCGTTATTATCAATTATCAGGCCGAGCTCATTTTATATCGACGCACTGGCAGGACAAAAATTCATCTAAGGTAAATAAATAATGCAAAATTATCCACAATATTCTGTAAAACAAAAATGGATTCATTGGTTATCAGCGATATGTGTTTTAATGACTTTTTTACTGATAGCATTTAAAGGAAGCATGTCATATTATTTGGGGGGAATGCCTAATATTTATTTACTACATAAATCTTTTGGGATAGTTATCGTGGTATTAACCGTATGGCGAATACTTGTCGTAAAATTCGAAAGTTCTCCGAATCTATTATCTAATGATAATAGATTACTAAAAATATTGTCAAAATCAGTCCAAGGATTTATTTACATTTTTCTTTTAATTGTCCCTATTTCAGGATATTTGATGAGTAGCCGTGACTTTAATGTATTTGGTGTTATTTCAATTCCTGCAATTGGTATGCCTAATAAGTTTTATACATTTTTTTACAATACTCATATTTTAACCTCTTTTATTTTTATGATTTTATTGCTTTTGCATGTTATAGGGGCAATGTATCACTACTTTTTTCTTAAAGATAAAGTTCTACAATCAATGTTATAAACTTGATATTTTGCCGTTTTAATTATCTTAATAATTTAAAGGGTTTTACTGATTATGAATAAATTAATGAAAGAAAAAGTACTTTCAACGTTAACGCCTATGCAATATCATGTAACGCAGCATAATGGAACTGAACCACCATTTGATAATGAGTTCAACGACAATTATCAAGAAGGGCTTTATGTTGATATCGTTTCTGGTGAACCATTGTTTACTTCATTAGATAAATTTGATTCAGGGTGTGGTTGGCCTAGTTTCGCTAAACCTATTGGTAAACACTCTATTGTTGAAAAAAAAGATAATAGCTATGGAATGCATCGTATTGAAGTTCGCTCAGTAACTTCTGATTCCCATCTTGGTCATGTTTTTCATGATGGACCAAAAACATTAGGTGGATTACGCTACTGTATAAACTCAGCAGCGTTACGCTTTATACCTAAAGATGATCTTAAAGCAGAAGGATATGGGCAATATTTAAAACTTTTTAAGAAAGCTTAGCTAATTAAAACACCCTATTATTTAGTATGAATAATAGGGCTTAGAAAAAAGGTCTTCAATTATTTATGTTTATTTGTTCATTTATAAAATAAAAATGAATTTTGGGGTTTTTCATACCTAACTTGCAGTATTTAACAATTCGTACGAGTTAATTCTTTTTTTTAAATAAAACATAACAAATCATTAAAAATACAATGCTAGTTAATAATGAGCCAATTAATGGATAAAGTCCAATTACAATACTTATTTGTGCAAGGAGATTGTCTGTAATATAGAATAGAAAACCAAAACTTATACCGGTAATGACTCTAACACCCATAGATACGCTGCGCAGAGGTCCAAATATAAAAGATAATGCTAGTAGCATCATTACTGCTACAGATATTGGTTTAATTATTTTTTTCCAGAAAAGTAAATCGTAATATTTTGTATCTTGCCCTGAATTATGTAAATATTTGGAGTATTGATAAAGACCACTAGCAGAAAGTGAATCAGGATCAAATGCAACTATGCTTAATTTATCTGGTGTGATATTGGTACGCCACTTCATAAGTACTAAATTGGTACCAGTTATTTGTTTTGGGTTTGTTAGATCATTTTTTTCAACCTGAGCCAACGTCCATTCATTATTAGAATATACGCCATAATCAGCATGTGTGATTGAAAGTAATTTGTTATTTTCGACTGTGTAAATAAAAATATGTGATATAGAATTATCATTATTGATGCGGCCTATATAGATGTAGTTATTTCCATCTCTTGCCCACAAACTTCCTTTCTCTGCCATTAATGAATTACCATAAAGTTTTTCAGAGCGCATATTTCGAGCAGCTTGTTCCGTTACAGGGGCAACCCATTCACCAATTGCCATGGTAATCACAACCAATGGAATAGCTGTTTTCATCACTGCTTTAGCAATTTTAAATCGACTGAATCCAGATGTTTCCATAACAATAAGTTCACTGCGAGATGCCAGTAAACCTAATCCAATTAATGCACCTAATAATCCAGCCATAGGGAAAAATGTTTCTAAATCTTTGGGCGCCATTAAGGTGGTATAAATTCCTACAGCAAATGCATCATAGTCGCCCTTTATTTTTCGAAGCTGATCAATAAAACGAATGATTCCTGATAAGCTAATTAGTAAAAAAAGTGATAACCCAATGGTACTTAATATTGTTTTACCAATATAGCGATCTAAAATCGAAAACACAATTTTCCCCTTTATGATGCTAAATATTTAAGACGAAGTTTACGTATAAACAAGTTATCCCAGCAATTTAAAAATAACGCAATAATAAAATATACTGTATTAATGATATAAAACCAAGGTTCTGGATTTATATGTCCTTTTCCTGCACTTCCTTTTATTGAACTCGATAGTAAAAAATAGATCAAATAAAGTAGTAAAGCAGGGAGTATTTGGGTAAGCCTTCCTTGTCTCGGATTTGAAACACTTAAAGGAATTACAAGAAAAGCCATTAAAGGTACTGAAATCATCAGCGTTAATCGCCAATAAAATTCTGCTTTAGTTTTTGATGATCGGATATTGTATAAGTCAAATAGTCCAAGTTGCTGGGCATCTAATTTTTCTTCATCGTCATAATTCTCTAATTCTTTGGGTTTTATTATGCCTAAATAATTATGGAAGTTTGATATCCGAAAATCTTTTAATTGTGTAGTACCTTCGTAACGATTAGCATTTTCTAATGTGATTGTTTGGTTACCGTCTTTATCACTTCCTGTTTTACCTTTATTCGCTACAATTATTGATGGTCTTAAATTATTTTTAGGATTAGTTTGTACAATGAAAATCTTTTCAAGATTGTTATTATTAACATTTCCTATATAGATTACGGAATTACCGTCAGGTGTTTGTTGAAACTGTCCTTCTAATAAACCTGTTAAACTTGGATTAATTTTTGCATTTTCAATTAATTGCCCTTGTTTGACGTTAGACCATGGTCCAAACCAAAGTGTATTTATCATTGTTAATATACAAGTAAAAATGCAAAGTAAAAAAACAACTTGATAGGCGATATTTTTTTTCACTCCACATGCATGCATGGCAACCATTTCACTATCAGAGTAAAGTCGCCCAAAAGTAACTAATACACTTAAAAAAAGACTTAGCGGTAAAATAAGATCTGCTATATTAGAAATACCCAAGACGAGCAATGGCATAATTAAATCACGAGGTATATTCCCTTCAATGGCGCTCGATAGAATTTTAATTAGCTTTTGAGAAAAGAAAATTAATAGTAAGATGAAAAGAATTGCACCTTGAGTTTTCAATGTCTCTTTAACTAAATATCGTCGAATTATCACATTTAACCTATCTGCAAAATTAATGTTTTATAAAATTGAACTATTATAAACTGAATTAATCGGTTTAGTTATCTTTTTTGTTGCTATCCCATAATGAATCGATAGAATATCAGTATTTATCCCATATTTTACAAGAGAAGTTTTATGAAATTTTTAATTAAAAACAGTGATATTATAACCAAACTAAAAAATGAATGTTTAGTTATTTCAATAAGTTCAGAAAAAGAACAATCAGCTTTTGTAAAAGATTTAGATCAATTTACTAAGGGAATGATAACTCAATTAATCAAATCAGGTGATATAAGTGGTGAATTAGGACAAACAACTTTGCTATATCCATACATGAATAATTTAAGGCAAAAGATATTATTTGTAGGTTGTGGTAAATTCAAGGAATTTGATTTAAGCAAATCTAAAAAATTGATACAAACGGTTATTAATGAAGTGATTGCCAAAAAAATTAAAACTATTTCCTGGGATCTTTTAACCATTAATTCATCAATAAGTGATGAGGTAGCTAAGCAACTTCCACAAATTGTAAGCGAGATAACTTATCGCTTTGATGAATTTAAATCAAATAAAACAATTGGATTAAGTTTAAATAACATTGCTTTATTATATAACGATCCAAAATTAGTTGATACTGTAAGTAATAATTTGGCGCAGGGTCAAATTATTGCAAACGCTGTTGAATCGACTAAAACTTTAGCTAATATGCCTTCAAATATTTGCAATGCTCAATATTTGGCAGATCAAGGTAAGCAACTTGGAAAACGTCACTCTTCTTTAAAAGTTTCTTGTTTAGGGGAAAAAGAGCTAACTAAACTCAATATGAATGCTTATTTAGCTGTCGGACGTGGTTCACAGAATGAATCAATTATGACAGTTATTGAATACAAAGGTGCCAAAGAAAAAAATGCTCAACCTTATGTATTAGTTGGCAAAGGATTAACCTTTGATTCTGGTGGAATCTCAATTAAGCCTTCTGCAAGCATGGATGAAATGAAGTATGATATGTGTGGTGCAGCAACAGTGTATGGGGTTATGAAAGCTGTCGCCGAATTAGAGTTACCTATTAATGTAGTCGGAATTATGGCCGGGTGCGAAAATATGCCAAATGGTAATGCTTATAGACCAGGTGATATTTTAACGACAATGTCTGGCATAACCGTTGAGGTCATTAATACTGATGCCGAAGGTCGTTTAGTTTTATGTGATGTGTTGACTTATGTTGAACGTTACAATCCTAAAATTGTGATTGATATAGCTACGTTAACAGGAGCCTGCATTGTTGCACTTGGTCACCATTATACTGGAGTAATGGGTAACAATGAAAAATTAGTTGCACAGCTAATTTTATCATCGAATAAGGCGGGCGATAAAGCATGGGCGTTACCGATAGATAATGATTTTCAAGAACAAATTAAATCAAGTTGTGCTGATATTGTTAATGCAGGGGGCCGTGATGGTGGTACGATAACCGCTGCTTGTTTCCTATCACGGTTTACAGAAAAATATCCGTGGGCTCATTTAGACATTGCAGGCACAGCTTGGCAATCAGGAGCAAAAAAGGGGGCTACTGGGCGCCCAGTTGCAATGTTGATTCAATATTTACTTGAAAGTAATTAGCGAGCTTACATTCTATGAAAAAAGTGATTTTCTACCTATTAGAAAACCAGACGGAAGCGAGTGAATTAGGCATGTTATTTTATGAAAAACTCGCTTGTGAAAAAATTGTTGAGGCTTGGCAAAACAAATTGCGAGTATTGGTTGCTTGTCAAGATCAAACTCAAGCAGAACGAATAGATGAATATCTTTGGCAATTAGATACTGAAAATTTTGTTCCACATAATTTAGCTGGTGAAGGCATGAAAGGAGGCTCCCCAATAGAAATTAGTTGGCCGGCGAGGCGTAGTAGTGGTACTCGTCAATTATTAATTAATTTACAAGAGCAATTTCCTGAATTTGCAGGTGTTTATCGTGACATAATAGATTTTGTACCCGTTAATGAACGATTGAAATTGCTAGCTAGAATTAGATATATGTCTTATAAAGACGCAGGTTTTAACCTTAAAACTATTCCTACTTTATGTAGATAGGTTTAAAAATTATCAATAAAATTTTAGATAAAAGTTTTTTTAAAAGGGATCAAATGTATCTAGTTTATTGTTCTGCCAATTTATTGTTTTTCTATTTTACTGTAGAATAGGAAGTATTTTTATGCCCTAAATCAGGATTTATGCATTAATTATGAAAAATACGACTTATAATCCACACGAAATTGAACAACCTATTTATAAACATTGGGAAGAAAGTGGTTATTTCAAACCCAATGGCGATAAATCTCAGCCAAGTTACTGTATTGCTATTCCTCCGCCGAATGTAACTGGTAGTTTACATATGGGGCATGCTTTCCAACAAACAATTATGGATGCCTTGATTCGTTATCATCGTATGCAGGGGCATAATACCCTTTGGCAATCCGGAACCGATCATGCGGGTATTGCAACGCAAATGGTAGTAGAGCGTAAAATTGGCGCAGAAGAAAACAAAACTCGCCATGATTATGGTCGAGATGCTTTTATTGACAAGATTTGGCAATGGAAAGCTGAATCAGGTGGTAGCATCACAAAACAGATGCGTCGTTTAGGGGATTCGGTCGATTGGGATCGTGAACGATTCACAATGGATGAAGGTTTATCAAACGCAGTAAAAGAAGTTTTTGTTCGACTATATCAAGAAAACCTCATCTATCGCGGCAAACGTTTAGTTAATTGGGATCCTAAATTACGTACGGCGATCTCAGATCTAGAGGTTGAAAACCGAGAAGTTAAAGGCTCAATGTGGCATTTGCGTTATCCATTAGCTGATGGAGTCAAAACAGCCGAGGGTAAAGATTATTTAGTTGTTGCAACCACTCGTCCTGAAACCTTATTTGGCGATACTGGAGTTGCGGTTAATCCTGAAGATCCACGCTATAAAGATCTGATTGGTCAATTTGTAATATTGCCATTTGTGAATCGCCGGATTCCAATTGTTGGTGATGAACATGCCGATATGACCAAAGGTACAGGGTGCGTAAAAATCACCCCTGCACACGATTTTAATGATTACGAAGTTGGGCGACGTCATCAATTACCGATGATCAACATATTTACTTTTGATGGTGATATTCGTCAGCAAGCTGAAGTGTTTGATACTAATGGTGAACCAAGTGATGCTTATGAACCCACTATTCCAGAGCAATTTCAAAACCTAGAACGTTTTGCTGCTCGTAAAGCTGTGGTTTTTGCATGTGAATCACTTGGTATTTTAGAAAAGATTGAACCTCATGATTTAACTGTCCCTTATGGTGATCGTGGTGGTGTTGTGATCGAACCTATGCTAACAGATCAATGGTATGTACGTGCAAAAGTACTTGCAGAGCCTGCGATCGATGCTGTAAAAAATGGTGATATCCAATTTGTACCAAAACAGTATGAAAACATGTATTTTTCTTGGATGAATGATATTCAAGATTGGTGTATTTCACGTCAATTATGGTGGGGGCATCGTATTCCTGCTTGGTATGATAAACAAGGTAATGTTTATGTTGGTCGTGACGAAGCTGAGGTACGACGTGAAAATAATTTGTCGAACGATATTGAGTTAGAGCAAGATGAAGATGTACTTGATACTTGGTTTTCATCTGCACTTTGGACATTCTCAACGTTAGGTTGGCCGGAAAATACTGACGAATTAGCCACGTTCCATCCAACGAATGTACTAGTGACCGGCTTTGATATCATTTTCTTCTGGGTTGCCCGAATGATCATGATGACCATGCATTTTATTAAAGATGAGCAAGGTAAACCACAAGTTCCTTTTAAAACAGTGTATGTTACAGGCTTAATTCGTGATGAAGAAGGACAAAAAATGTCAAAATCTAAAGGTAACGTGATTGATCCTTTAGATATGATTGATGGTATTTCATTGCACACATTATTAGAAAAACGTACTGGCAATATGATGCAACCTCAATTAGCTGAAAAAATTGCTAAACGAACTCAAAAGCAGTTTCCTAATGGTATTGAAGCTCATGGTACTGATGCATTGCGTTTCACGTTAGCTGCCTTAGCATCAACAGGACGAGATATTAATTGGGATCTAAAACGATTAGAAGGATATCGAAACTTTTGTAACAAACTTTGGAATGCTAGCCGTTATGTATTAATAAATACAGAAGGGCATGATTGTGGGTTTAATGGGGGAGATTTTGATTACTCTTTAGCAGATAAATGGATCTTAGCTGAATTTAATCAAACCGTTCAATCTTATCGTGAAGCATTTGATACCTATCGATTTGATTTAGCCGCAAATATTTTATATGAATTTACTTGGAACCAATTTTGTGACTGGTATTTAGAGCTAACCAAATCGGTTTTAGCCAATGGCAAACAATCACAGCAACGTGCTGCTCGTCATACTTTAGTGACGGTGCTAGAAGCTTTATTGCGCCTTGCTCATCCAATTATTCCATTTATTACGGAAGAAATTTGGCAAAATGTAAAAGGATTAATGCACATAACGGCTGACACCATTATGTTACAACCAATGCCTAATTTTGATAAACAACATATAAATGACGAAGCTGTAGCTGATATTAATTGGATAAAAGATGTGGTAATTGCTGTGCGAAATATTCGTGCAGAAATGAATATTGCACCAAGTAAGCCATTGCAACTACTAATTCGAAAAGCCTTACCAACGGTACATCGAATTATCAGTGACAATATCAACTTTATTGAATCACTAGCAAGATTATCCGAAATTGTTTTACTTGATGATGGCGAAACAGGACCACTGTCTGTCACTAAATTGGTGGATGGTGCTGAATTACTTATTCCCATGGCAGGATTAATCAATAAAGAAAACGAACTTGTGCGTTTAGAAAAAGAGATCGAACGCATCAATAGCGAAATTTCTCGTATTGAAAACAAATTATCTAACGCAAGCTTTGTTGATAAAGCACCGGCTGCAGTAGTAGCGAAAGAGAAAGAAAAACAACAAGGTTATATTGACGATAAAGCCAAACTGCAAGAGCAGTATACTGCAATAAAAAATCTATAATTTGATTATAAAAAATCTCTCAATAATAACCTTATTGAGAGATTTTTATTTTAATTCATGTGGTTAATTCCACTTCAAATAAAAAACAAATCGGTAGTAAAATTTTATAATGATAAAATTAATTCAAATGATAGTTTGCATTTTATTATAGATTTATATACAATGATCCGAATTAATTCTGTGGGTTGTTAGCTCAGTCGGTAGAGCAGTTGACTCTTAATCAATTGGTCGCGGGTTCGATCCCCTCACAACCCACCATTAAATGCCTGCTTTTACAACGCTATTTAGGTTGTTTGTGGTCCTGTGTATGAGTGTCAATTATACTTTGTGCCGTGAATGTGACATTATTTGGCAAGCTCCAGCATATGATCAGTATTCAAGTGAGTGTATTTCTTTATCATTTCAACATTTCCGCTGCAAGCACTTTTAACGTAAATAATAGTGTACTAACTTGAACGTGCCAGCTTGACCAAGTGTGGCTCAAATCATGGAATGTAAAATCTTCAATACCCTATAGTTCATAGGTATTGCTAAGATCTGGTTGATCAATATCATTAATGCGTTTTGGGTTTACGTGTAAAAACTTATTCACAATTATTTTTAAATCGTAATTTATGTATCAATTCAATTGCACCATGATTTAACAGTAACAACTTAGTTCTCTCTGATTTTGTATCATCATTTATTACCGTTGCCACACGGTTAACAAGATTCACATTGTGCCACGTTACACTTGGAAGAGGTTGCACTAACCTCTTGCTTGTCGAAGATTTGTCTCTGCACAACTAAATATCACTACATTCATTTATCCTAGCCCAATTTCTATTTTTTATTAACTAATTGCCACATTTTACGTGTAATTAGTAACGTGTTATTGGTGAGAAAATACGATATTTAGTTTCGTCATCAATATAAAAAATTAGCTAATTAAAAATTAATTATAGCAATTTTTAGGCTTAATAAATCAAATGGAATCTTTTAAAAATTATTTAGATAGAATTTGTTATTAATTTGTTTATATTGTATTAATACATTTGTATTTATTTTTTGACTTTGATTTAACCGTTATGATTTGGCGAAAATGATTTTATTTTTAGAAATAGAATTAATATGATAATCAATATATTAATCGTGATTAGCATATTACAACGATGAATTTTCTTCTAATGTAATATCATATTTAGTAGAAAAATATGATAAGATTAAATAGAAAGTGTATCGATATTAAAAATATGCTTAAAATAGAAAAAAGAAATTCTATTTTATGATTAATAAATAAAAAAGCATGTTATGAACCATCATTTTGTCTATTTAAATTTATGATAAATTGTTATGGTAGTATTGATTTCAAAAATTCAAAGTATTTCAGTATCTTTCATTTACTAATAGCCAACTTATTGCATATGATATTTTTAATCATTAGCGATTGAAATTTTTGTTTAGATAATTAAAAATTTTGCAAAATGCTGTAATATTTTGGATATTATTTATATTAGCATTTTAAGTAATTATAGGTATTAAAAATGAATTCATATTTGCTTCTTTTTTTTGCAATTATTTGTGAAGTTATCGCAACTTCTTCATTGAAATTATCTAATGGTTTTACCAATCTTGTTTTCTCGATTATAACCATTATCGGCTATAGCGCTTCATTTTATATTCTTTCTTTAGCATTAAAAACAATTCCAGTAGGTATCGCTTATGCAATTTGGTCAGGAATTGGTATCGTTCTTATTAGTTTAATAGCTTGGATTTTCTTAAAACAAAGTTTGGATTTAGCTGCAATGATTGGCATGGGATTCATTATGTTTGGTGTTATTATAATAAATCTGTTTTCTAAGGTCTCAGGGCATTAAAATTACTTATTGAGAGAGTGCTCTGTAAATCTGTTCAATAATGTAAATTTCTAAAAATAGAAAAGTAATTATTCGACACTCGTTCATTTATTTTATAGACAACTTGCATGGTTTAGTTGACATTTTTAGTACTCTCTAAGCGGAGTGGTAACATAAACAAACTAACCCCAAAAAATGAATCAAAAATTAAAGTGAAGTAAAATAAAATTAGTTATATCAACCTTTTCATGTTAAATAATACCAAAAAGAGTTTTAAATAATTTTCAATGCTACCTATATACAAAAACTATATTAATTATAAAAATAAGTTTACTTACTTTTTATAAATCCTATTTATTAAGTTTCTTTTTTATAGAATAATTTGCCTTAAAATAATCATTGCTTTCCATATAAAATAGTTAACATTTTTGTAAGTAACCGTATAAAAATAAATATATTTGGTTCATCGAAAACTTTAAAAGTTATCAAATAACACATCATCATTAATAAGAATGATAATATTAAAGTAATAATTCTGTATGATAAAATGTTTTAAGTGATGTGAACGTTGAAGCATTAAAATTTTTATGCTTATCTTGAATGGTTGCATATATCGCTATATTATATATCCACTTAAAAAGACTTTAACCACCAAAATTATAAATTTAGTCCTCATGTTAATTAATGCCAAAGATATTCTCGAAAAACTAAACTCTCATAATAAAATCAATTATGATTCTGTGTTAAAAGATGTGATTGCCGATTGGCAATTGAAAGAAGTTCGTCCTAAATTATTGATTCATAGCTGCTGTGCGCCGTGTAGTACTTATGTTTTAGAATATTTAGCTCAATATGCCGATATTACGATCTATTTTGCTAATTCAAATATTCATCCTCGTGTTGAATATGAGCATCGTAGCGTGGTACAGCAAAAATTTATCGCCGACTTTAACGAAAAAACAGGCAATAATGTGCAATTTTTAGAGGCGCCTTATCAGCCAGCAGAATTTATTAAACAAGTTGGTCATTTGCGTGATGAGCCCGAAGGTGGCGAGCGTTGCCATATCTGTTACAAAATGCGTTTAGATTTAGCAGCCATTAAAGCTCAAGAGTTGGGATTCGATTATTTTGCTAGTGCATTAACGCTTAGCCCTAAAAAAAATAGCCAAAAGATAAATGAACTTGGATTTGAAATCCAAGAGATTTTTTCAGTGAATTATTTACCTTCTGATTTTAAAAAGAATAATGGTTATAAACGCTCAATTGAACTTTGTAAAGAATACGATGTATATCGACAATGCTATTGTGGTTGTATTTTTGCTGCCAAAGCACAAGGTGTCGATTTGAAAAGTGTGATAGCTATTGCTAAACAAGGATTAGAGAAAGACCTTTAAGCATAAAGATACATTAAAATCATGGTAGGTTTATTTATGAACACGCAATTCTCAAAAATTATTCAATAGTTATATCTATAATTTATATTATTATAATTCATTAGATTAGCTATAAGTTATGTGTTTGCAATGAGGGGGTATTAGCATATTGTCAATTTATCAATTAAAACCAAAATTTCAAGCAATCCTTAGGCCTTATGCTAATTTTCTTTATAAGGCCAATATTACCGCCAATCAGGTAACATTAACCGCCTGTTTTGGTTCAATTTTGATTGCTTTAATTGTTGGCGCATTAGTTACGTACCAATGGATTTTTTTCCTTGTTCCAATATGGATGTTTATTCGTATGGCACTCAATGCTATTGATGGCATATTAGCAAAAGAATATAACCAACAAACAAATTTGGGTGCTTATTTAAATGAAATTTGTGATGTTGTGTCAGATAGTGCATTATTATTTATTTTTACGACAATAGATGTCGTGAATAATGATTTAGTCATTTTGGTGATTTTATTGTCATTATTAACAGAATATAGTGGCGTGTTAGGTATTATGGTCGGTGTTTCAAGGCGGTATGACGGCCCAATGGGAAAAAGCGATCGAGCGTTTGCTTTTGGGGCTATAAGTCTAGCCATTGCAACTTATTTATTACCTTTAAATTGGATCAATATATTATTATCTATAATCAGTATTTTGCTAATTTATACCATTATTAATAGAATTCGAAAAGGGATTTTAGACGCTCAAAAATCATAAGGAGAAAATATGCGTCAACAGCAACAAAAAACATTTATTAGCCATGATAGCTGCCAATTATTTTATCGTTATTGGCCAGCAGTTGACAGTGATAGCAATACTAAACCTTCGCGAGCAATTGTTCTTTTTCATCGTGGTCATGAACACTCTGGGCGAGTAGCACATCTTGCTGACGAATTAAATCTACCCGATTATCATATCTTTGCTTGGGATGCCCGAGGTAACGGTCAATCTGAAGGTGAGCGAGGTGATGCTCCTGATTTTGCAACTTTAATTAAAGATGCAAACTGTTTTATTGAACATATTATAGATGGCTATGATATAAATCCAGAAGATATTGCTGTTATAGCCCAAAGTGTGGGTGCGGTTATCGCTTCAGCATGGGTACATGATTATGTGCCAAATATTCGTGCTTTAGTACTTGGCTCTCCAGCTTTTGACATAAAATTGTATGTGCCATTAGCTGTGCCAGGTTTAAAATTACTGTATAACTTGAAAGGTAACTTTTTTGTTAATAGCTATGTAAAACCTAATTTGTTGACACATGATGCTGATCGAGTACAATCTTTCACAGAAGATCCGTTAATAACACGACCAATATCAGTACGCTTACTTTTGGATTTATATGCAGTGTCGGATCGTATTGTTAAAGATGCAAATGCGATAACTGTACCAACACAGTTGTTAGTTTCAGGTTCAGATTATGTTGTCAAGCGTAAACAACAAAAACTGTTTTACAATAATTTAGGTACAGAACAAAAAGAATTTCATATATTACCTGGATTTTATCATGACACTTTTGGTGAAAAAGACCGTAAATTAGCACTTGATTATGCAAGACGATTTATTATTGGTTGTTTTGCTAACCAACCATGTGTTCCATTATTAACTAATGCTGATTTGATAGGATACACAAGGCAAGAGGTCGACAATTTAACATTGCCGCCATCAGGTTTGATTAAGACTTTATACTGGCGATTTATTAAAGCTAATTTAAAATATGCTAGTAAACTCTCAGATGGAATCAAGTTAGGATTTAATACAGGATTTGATTCGGGAAGCACACTTGATTACGTTTATCGTAATGAACCATCAGGAACATCAAAACTTGGGCATTTTTTGGATTATATTTATCTTCAATCGATTGGTTGGCGAGGAATTAGACAGCGTAAAGTGCATCTTGAAGAACTATTAAAATTAGCCATCGATAAGTTACATGCGCAGAACTATTCTGTGGATATTGTTGATATAGCCGCAGGGCACGGGCGTTATATTTTAGAAACAGTTAATCAAATTTCTAACAAGCCTAATTCTGTATTATTACGAGATTACAGCGATATTAATGTACAAAAGGGTAGAGCGTTAATAGAAGAAAAAGGCTTAACGGATATAGTGCGTTTTGAAAAAGGGGATGCTTTTAATCGACAGCAATTAGCCCAATTGTCACCTACCACCACATTAGCTGTTGTTTCTGGGTTGTATGAGCTGTTTAGCGATAATCAGATGTTACGTGATTCTCTAGCAGGGCTTGCTGAGTCTGTGCCTGAAGGAGGATATTTAATTTATACCAACCAGCCATGGCATCCACAGTTAGAGCTTATAGCAAGGATACTAACATCTCATCGTGATGGAAAACCATGGATTATGAGAAGACGTACTCAACTTGAAATAGATCAATTAGTTGCATCGGCTGGTTTTAAAAAAATAACCATGCGTATTGATAAATGGGGAATTTTTACCGTATCACTTGCGCAACGAATTAAATAATTAATAATGATTAGCGTAAAATGGCGGTTTAATAAGTTGATTGCTTATAAATCAATATGGCTAATTAGTTTGGCCATATTCTTTTTTATTAGCTATAATTTTGCTAACTGGTTTACTTCTACACGTAACGATGTAGGTCGTATTGTTTTTGAATGGGAACGTTTAATCCCTTTATGGCCTTGGTCCATCATACCTTATTGGTCGATAGACCTTATGTATGGGCTTGCAATTTTGCTGGCTTGTTCTTATCAAACACTAAAAATCCTCTGTTTTCGTCTTTTATCTGCTCAGATTATTTGTATAACCTGTTTTTTGATCTTCCCGCTCAAATTTTCTTTTGAGCGCCCGGCATTAGATGGATTATCGGGGATATTATTTGATATCTTAATGGGGTTTGATAAACCCTTTAATCAAGCACCATCACTTCACATTACCTTATTGGTTATTTTGTGGCAATTTTACGCCAGTTATTTTCGAGGAATTTGGCGTTATATGTTGAATATTTTGTGCTTATTGATCGGCTTATCAGTATTAACCACTTGGCAACATCATTTTTTTGATATTCCGACAGGGCTTTGGGTGGGGTGCTTTTGTATCTGGTTATGGCCAGACAATCATTTATCGCCAATAAAAATTGATCAGTTACCTAAACAATATGTGTGGGGTAGTATCTATTTTTTACTGTTTTTATTCTCGTTTTGTTCTGCTATCTACTTTTCTTCTTGGGCATTATGGTTATTATGGGTTTCAGGTGCATTTTTACTAGTATCTCTAAATTATTTATTATTTGGCGTGGTTGGTTTTCAAAAACAGGATAATGGGCACTTTAATTTGGTCGTTACTATTTTATATTTGCCTTATTTTATTATTATGTGGATTAATTCACGGGTATGGACATTTAAAAATAATCCAATGGATTTAATTGCTGATAATGTTTATTTAGGTCGCATACCATCTAATAAAATATTGCTAGAAAATCAATTTACTTTTATTGTAGATCTTTGTGCTGAATTACCGATAACCCAATTTAATAGCCATTATAAACTGATCCCTGTATTGGATATGACACCACTCAATATTGAAAAATGTCAACAAATAGCCGAAACTATTGAAAAGTTTAATAAGCAGGGTAAATTATTAGTCTGTTGTGCTTTGGGGTATTCACGCAGTGCTACAGCTATTATTGCTTGGTTAGTGTTGACTAAAAGAGTATCAAGTATAGATGAGGCAATAGCTAAGGTAAAAACATGCCGGAGTAATACGGTTATTACCACTAAGCAACGGTTAATATTATCTGAATGGTTTTCACAAATAGTAAAAAGGGAATTGACATGTTAAATCATGATGAATGCAAAATAGTAACAGTGTCTCAAATATCACTGGTGACATTTTGTAGCTTATTGGCTATTAGCTTACCAATTGGCCTATTTTCACTACTATTAACCATTATAGCCTTATGCTTTGGTTTAATAACAAATGGGATAATTAATGGGCCTTTATCATTAACTATTTTTTATTTTATGGCTTTTATTATTGGTTTAATTAACCTCTATTACTTCTTGCGTATCCAATTTGACAAGCGGTTGTTTGATTATCTAGTAACCTGTAACGAACAACTAACTAATACACTAATAGAATTAGATAATGCGTTAGTAACTTTTCATTTAATTAAATCTGACCAGTTACCAACAAGAACCATTACTGCACGTCAACAAGGTACATTAAGGTTGTTTAAGCAACAAATTATTGTGCTTGTAATACAAATCATATTGTTAATAAACGCATGGGTTAGTAGTATTATTCAAGTTTGTTAATAAACTTGATAATAAAATAGCTTTATATTAAACAATAAATAATAAGAGGAAAATAATAAATAATGTTTAATTATCAAAGTGATATTTTGTTGTTATTTAGCGGTATTGCTATTTTTCTTATGATTGCATCAACTATTGGTTGGCTGCTAAAAAGGCGTTTTAATAGTCCAAATAGTGTAATTGATAATCTCAATACTCGCATAAACGCATGGTGGGTAATGGTGGCAATTATCAGTGTTGCGTTTTTGATAGGGAAATTAGCTGTGATTTTTCTGTTCTTTGTGATATCAGGTATTGCATTACGTGAATTTTTAATTTTAACCTCTGTCAATCGTTATGATTTTTATGCATTGATATTTGCTTATTGTATTGCTTTACCAGTGCAATACATTTTAGTGGTTATGTCATGGTATGAGTTGTTTAGTATCTTTATTCCTGTTTATGGTTTTTTATTATTAGCAATTTTAGCAGCAATAACAGGGTCAACGGATAATTTTTTAGCACGAACTGCTGAAGTGCAATGGGGGTTAATGATTACAGTTTATAGCATTTCTTGTGTACCAGCAATATTAATATTACCTATTGATAATTATGAAGATCGTAATCTTTTGTTAATTGCCTATTTGGTATTAGTTGTTGAACTATCTGATGTGTTGCAATACGTGTTTGGTAAGTTGTTTGGTAAACGCAAAATTAGCCCTAATCTATCACCATCTAAAACCATTGAAGGATTTATTGGTGGAATATTATCAGCAAGTTTAATAGGTGCTTGTTTATTTTGGTTAACCCCTTTTAGCTTTATACAAGCGGGCTTAATTTCACTTATGCTTACGTTGCTGGGGTTTCTGGGGGGATTGGTTATGTCAGCCATTAAACGTGATAGAGGTGTAAAAGATTGGGGAAAGCTAATCGGTGGTCATGGTGGTGTACTTGATCGTTTTGATTCTATCTGTTTTGCTGCGCCAATCTTTTTTCATGTTGTCCATTATTTTTGGATATAGGGCTTCTATAATATTTAACTAACTGTAATTTTAATAATTTACAAAAATGAAATAGTATAAAAATTTACATGTAAAAAAGAGAAAAACAATTTAATTTATGATATAAATACAGGCATTGTATTAATATTAAGATATAAAGAAGGATATATAATATGTTAAAAGAGCAAATGGTAGTAAAAAATTCAACGGGCTTACATGCTCGCCCAGTTACAACACTAGTTAAATTAGCTGGTCGCTATAAATCTTCAATTGAGCTTGTTTATAATGATAAAGCAATTAAATTAAAAAGTATGATGGGTTTACTTGGTGCAGGCGTTAAAGGTGGTTCAACTGTAGAAATCATCTGTGATGGTGAAGATGAACAAGCAGCAATGGACGAAATCCGTGAATTATTTGCAACTGGTTTTGGTGAATAATTAACTTAGTTAATATAAGTTAGCTTAAAATATTTTAATAATCCCGTCGATTTTAATCGACGGGATTTTTTAAAGGGCATAACTAAATACTTTTAAGTAGACCTGTTTAAAAAGATTTTAACTTAATCTTTAATTATTGAACTTAATTCTTTATGATCAATTGATGGCAATAATGTAGTAAAACCTTTAGTTAGATAAATTAGATAGAAGAATCCAATTGCTAACCAAATTAAACCAACAATCATTGCTGTCGCATCAAGGCTTGTCCACAACCACAATGAAAGTAAAACGCCAATTGTAGGTAATAGTCCATATTTAAATAGCATTGATATTGTTTTTGAGCTTCCTTTTCCTAAATAGCTTTTAATAACACATAAATTGACAAAAGTAAAAGCCACTAATGCACCAAAACTTATCATTGAAACCACTAAACTAAGATCTAGTACTAATGACAGCAATGAAAAACAGGCAACAAAGATAATCGATAAATAAGGTGTTCTAAAGCGTGGGTGAATTTTATAAAAAATCTGTTTAGGTAGCACCCCTTCACGTCCCATTGCATAGAATATCCGTGATACACTGGTTTGTGCAGTCATTGCTGAAGCAAACACCCCCGTTAAATAAGCAGCTTGGAAAAAGTTATACATAAATTCACTACCTAAATGGCTAATAATACCAACTTGACGAACTACTGCTAAACTTGCGGTATCTTTATTATCAACAAAATCAGTCCAAGAAGGATAAGCCAAATGTGCACAATAAGAAACAACTAAAAAGATACATCCAGCAATGAGTACTGTCCATATAATTGCTTTTGGTAGTGATTTTTGGGCATCATTAGATTCTTCAGCTAATGTAGCAATAGCATCAAAGCCTAAAAAAGCAAGGCATAATATTGCTGCACCAGATAGTAATCCACTAAAATCTTTTGGATTGACTAATAGAGGTTTCATCATAGAATCAGGGGTCAAATTGACACTGGTAAATGTCAAAAAGATAAATAATCCGATAAAAATTACTTGGACAATGATCAAAGTGAAATTAACCGAATTAATTAATTTAATTCCTAAATAATTTAAAAAGCTAACACTAATTAAAGACCCCAATACAAAAAAAGGTGCAGGAATGCTAGGAAATGCTTCATTAAGATAAATACCTAGTACCAAATAATTTAATATTGGTAAAAATAGGTAATCAAGAATTTGTGCCCAACCCACCAAAAATCCAACTTTTCCACCAAAAGTGCGTTGTACATAGGAATAAGCAGAACCAGCAATAGGTAGCTTATTTGTCATACGACAATAGCTTAAGGCTGTAAAAAAGATCATCGCAAGGGTGATAATATAGGCTATAGGCAAGTGTCCATTACTGGCAACAGTGACTTCCCCATAAGTGGTAAAGATTCCCAAAGGAACCATATAAGCTAAACCAAATGCAATTAATGCAGGTGTGGTTAAAACTCGTTTCATTTTTATTGCGGACATGACTACTTTGCTCCTCTGTCCCAAAAAACAATAAAAAACTACTAAGTATAGTTTTGCCTTTTTACCCGCTTAAAGCGGCAGGGAATTCTGCCATATTATAATAATTATGCAAGCTAATTTTAATTATATTGACATTAAATTATGCAAATTATTTAATATGAACTAATTATAATCAACTCCTAATAAAGTAAAATTTTTTCCACTAATTCAATATCGATTTATATTTGATGTTTTAAAATAAATAATATTTTAGGAAAAAATTAGAGCTATAAAACAGTAAATCTAGTTTTAAGGTAAAAGGGAAATCAAAAAATGAAAAAAATTATTTTTTATTAATTATTTGTTTAGTTTTGACAAATTGTAATAAAGCACTATTAGAAAAAATATTAAATAATATTGAAGAAAATTCTATTAAAACTATCAAGTTAACTGATTATACTGATTTAAAATGGGATGAGTTGTGGTTAATAAGTGGCAATATCGGCAGATATTATTTAAAGTTTATGCGTGATCAAGCTATTGATGTCAAAAAAGTTCAATATTCTGATACCAATACTGATTTTGGACTATAATCAGTAACATTCTGACACGATCGTGTATGTCTATAATAAAAAAGTTGTTTATTATGAGTTTCCTCCAGATAACAGAGATAGAGAGTTTTATACATTAGCTCCCGTTGTACCATATGCACTTCTTGACTTCAAATTACCATTGGGACAAATCATTATTCTTTCAAATAAAAATTCTGAATGTGAAGTAAACCACAAAGAATTAATTCCTCTTAAACCGATTAAAATATATGAAAATATGGATACAAAATTAAGATGTAGGGATAATTTAAGAAATTACTATAAATAACATGAAAAATTCCTATAGTTTCTCTTTATTTAAAAATAACATCAAACTAGGAAATTTTTATTTGCTGTTATTGATATGATTTTTGTTTTTACTTAAACACATTGCGTTCCTGAAACTTTTTAACAAAAATGCGCTGTCTTTGTTTATTTAGATAAACTGTGTGATAACCATTATCTTAATCAAAAATTCACAAAATTGCCTATCCACAAACGAATAGAAAATCCCAAAATTTGAACTGAGATATAGCATTATCAATGATTATTTAGCGATTCACAAGACAGAAAACAAAAGCTTTAGCGATTTCGGGAAAAACACATTATGCGTTTTAATTTTCATATTTGTGATCCAAATCTATTATTTGTCATACAAAATAAATGTCGGCATAAATAAATTATTGTATATTTAATGTGCGAAATAATGCAAAAATTAAGTTATTTTTGATAGTTATCAATAATAAAGAGGCTATATTTATGCTGTCAATCCTTGTTTTATCGGTTGATTTAATCAGTGAAGTTACGAATCACAAATCATCTATCATTAATTTAATGGCTGAAACTAGCCAACCTTATTTAAATAGATGTTAAAAGTTTTTTTGAAGATGTGATGGCTCATGAGCAAAAAATGGAAATAGATGTGTTGCCAAATATTGCATTGGCTCATGCTAAAAGTACAGAGGTTGCTGGTCTGTTAGGCATGATAAATGGCATAGATTCGCTTGTCGCATTTGGTGGTTTAGTAGCTTTAGGGGGAATGACTAAGGGGCCATATGGTATGTGATTGATATGTTTATCGAAGCATTGATTATTGCTATTATTTACATTTCATAAAAACGAAAACGGTGGAAACAGAAAAAGCAATTGAAGTTGATTAAAGCTTGGATAATTATTTATGCTACACCACTAATAATTGTTGGTGTAGCAATTTGACATAAAAAAATTTAAATTTTAAATTACATCATTTTGATAAACCGTTTTACCGCCAACAATAGTTGTTAACACATTAACGTTTTGGATATCATTAGTTGGTATGGTAAATGGGTTGCGATCTAAAATAATTAAATCAGCAAATTTACCTTTTTCAATTGAACCAATATATTCATCTTGTTTTAATACATATGCAGCATTGATAGTGGCACTACGTAATACTTCGGTAATGGTTAAATTACGATCACTATCTAATTGCGGATGATCAGCATCAATTTGTCGGGTCATGGCAATTTGGAAATCATACCACTCATTTAACGGATCAATTGGCCAATCACTCCCAAATGCGCAAGTTACACCTGCATCTATATATTGTCCATGAGCTTCTAAACCGTTATAACGCTCTGGACCAAATAACGTTTTATATTGTTCGATCATTGCCGAACTACAACCAGCCCACTGGAAAGAAAATACTACGCAAGCGTTTAATTGTTTATATCTGGCAAACTGGTGTGCTGCGCTTAGTTCGTTATGTGCAGTGCTTGGACGGATATCAGCATTAGGTAAGGCTTTTCGCATTTTTTCAATAGCATCAAGTACCACTTCAATTGCCCCTTCACCAACAGTATGCATATGTGGATGAAACCCTGCTTTTGCAGATTCAAGTATTAATGCATCTAACATTTCAGTGGAATAATAAAGATCTCCGTAACGATCTTTTTCGTCTTCTAATTGATATGGTTTAAGTAATCGTGCAGTCATCAAAGGTGCTTGCATTACGCCATCTACAAATAACTTAGTATGTGATATTTTAATGCCTGGTTTAGGTTGCCAGTTTTTATCATCATAACGAGCGGCAAACTGTTTTACTTTCTCAATGACATTTGGAATATCGGCGATTGATGACACATCATCAGGTGGCAATTCTCGAGCCCCAAACAAACGGATAGAAAGTGTATCTTGTTGCTGTAGTCTTAAAAAGGCATCTGCTTGAGTTTCAGTAATTCGAGCATCCATAACGGCAGTAACGCCCTGTTTATTTAATTCTGCTTGCGATAATTTTGCAATATTAAGTGCTTGTTCATCGGTGAGTTTAGATATGCTGTCAAATGCACGCATGGCTGGGGCATCTTCTAATATACCATTTAATTCGCCGTCATCAGTACGACCAATTTTACCATCAGTTGGCTCTGGCGTGTTTCTATCTAGCCCAAATTTTTCTAAAGCAATGCTATTGGCAACTAATGTATGACAGTCATTTGAAAATAAAATAACAGGGCGTTTTGTATTGAGCCTATCAAGGTCAAAGCGTGTAATATCGGTACCGATAGGTAGCACCTCTTGTCGTAACCAACCACGAACTTGCAACCAGTGATTATCATCGCTTATAGAATCTTTATCTAAATATTGTTGTATAATGGCTAAGGTTTCATCAATAGTTAAGCTTTGATAATTCAAATTACATGAAGATAGTTGCATTCCTCCCCAAAAAGTATGCAAATGCGAATCAATAATGCCAGGCATCATGGTTTTACCTTTTAAATCATTAATTATTGTTTGATTATCAATATAATTACTGCTATTTATTTCTTGCGAAGTTCCTGTTGCAATAATATAGCCATTTTTAATCGCTACAGCTTCACAAACACTGTTTTGTTTATCTGCTGTATAAATATAGCCATTAATATAAATAACATCAGCTTTAACCATTATGAGTGATTCCTTAAATAAACATCAAAAATGAAAGGTGAACGATAGCAGATTTATAAAAAATTTGTCAAATGTAATAATTTTCTTTATTGTGTGTCGAGATTATGCTACAAATAAACTAGATTAGTTACAGCGTCACAAGGTGAGCAGATGAAGTATCAACAATTAGAAAACCTTGAATGCGGTTGGAAGTGGCATTATTTAGTAAAAAGGCATCTAGAAGGTGAGTTAATTACTCGTTATATTGAAAAAAGCGCTGCTGAGCATGCTGTAAATGAATTAATGCAATTAGAACATAATCCAACGAATGTCGTTGATTGGATAAAAGCGCATTTAAACCCTGATTTAGATAATCGTATGAAACAAACTATTCGGGCTAAACGGAAACGACATTTTAATGCAGAACAACAATATACTCGAAAAAAATCCATTGATTTGGAATTTTTAGTCTGGCAACGATTGGCTAATTTGGCGAAACGCCGAGGATGCACGTTGTCACAAACCATTACTCAACTGATTGAAGATGCTGAGCAGAAAGAGCAATATGCAACAAAAGTATCAACAATTAAAGACGATTTACTGTCAATTCTTAATGTGAAACTGGACGGTAAATAACTAAAACAATAGGATAAATAGGTTTAATTATGGGAAAATCCCTTGTTATTGTGGAATCGCCAGCCAAAGCAAAAACGATTAATAAATATCTTGGTAAAGATTTCGTGGTTAAATCAAGTGTAGGTCATATTCGCGATCTACCTGTGAGTGGTAGCAGCCAACGAGCTGAAAAAACCGCAAAAGAAACAAAAAATAAAACCGAGAAAAAAGTTAAACGTTCCGAAAAACAAGCCTTAGTCGATCGCATGAGCGTTGACCCATATAACGGTTGGAAAGCACATTACGAAATTCTACCTGGCAAAGAGCGGGTTGTGTCTGACCTGAAAAAACTGGCTAAAGATGCTGACATGATCTATCTCGCAACCGATTTGGATAGAGAAGGGGAAGCCATTGCATGGCATCTTAAAGATGTGATAGGTGGTGAAGATAGCAAGTATCGTCGTGTTGTTTTTAACGAAATTACCAAAACGGCCATCAAAAATGCTTTTAATGAACCGTCGATGCTTGATATGGATAGGGTTAACGCCCAGCAAGCACGTCGATTTATGGATCGAATCGTTGGCTTTATGCTATCGCCATTACTTTGGAAAAAGGTTGCTAGAGGCTTATCAGCAGGTCGTGTACAATCTGTTGCAGTACGTCTTGTTGTTGAACGTGAACGTGAAATTCATGCTTTTATTCCTGAAGAATACTGGGATCTGTTTGCTGATTTGAAGACGGCTAAAAATGAACCATTAAGTTTACAAGTCACTCATTATAAAAACGAAGCATTCGAACCTAAAGATAAAGTTGCCATTGATATTGCGCTAACTGAACTTAGTAAAAGCCAATATCAAGTAACTAATATTGAAGAAAAGCCAACTAAAAGTAATCCAACAGCACCTTTTATTACCTCGACTTTACAGCAGGCAGCAAGTACTCGTCTTGGTTTTGGTGTTAAAAAAACCATGATGTTGGCTCAAAGATTATATGAAGCAGGTTACATTACCTATATGCGTACTGATTCGACCAATTTAAGTCAGGATGCACTAGTGATGGTACGTGATTATATCGGTAAAAATTTTGGCGATAAATATCTACCAAAATCGGCTAATGTATACAGTAGTAAAAAGAACTCGCAAGAAGCACATGAAGCGATTCGCCCATCAGATGTTACAATCTTAGCTGATAATCTTAGTGATGTTGAAGCTGATGCCGCTAAATTATACCAACTAATTTGGCGCCAATTTGTAGCTTGCCAAATGACATCGGCTGAATATAACTCAACAACAATTACGGTTAATTCAGGTGATTTTACTTTAAAAGCCAAAGGTCGGACATTGCGTTTTGATGGTTGGACTAAAGTACAGCCACAACTAGCCAAAAATAATGAAGATAAAATATTACCATCACTATCGATAAACGATAAGCTTGATTTAATTAACTTAAATCCAAATCAGCATTTTACCAAACCGCCGGCAAGATATAACGAAGCATCTCTTGTTAAAGAGCTTGAAAAGCGAGAAATTGGGCGACCATCGACTTATGCAACCATTATTTCGACAATTCAAGATCGTGGTTATGTGCGTTTAGATAATCGTCGGTTTTATGCTGAAAAAATTGGTGAAATTGTTACCGATAGACTTAGTGAAAACTTCAATGACCTAATGAGTTATGATTTTACAGCACGTATGGAACATGCTCTGGATGAAATTGCTCATAAAAAACAAGAATGGCGAGAAGTGCTTGATCAGTTTTTTAGTGATTTTAGTCAGCATCTTGAGGTTGCTGAACAGGCGCCAGATAAAGGGGGAATGAAGCTTAATCCATTGGTGCTAACACCTGAAATTAAATGTCCAAATTGTGGGCGTGAAATGGGTATTAAGACTGCCGGTACTGGTGTGTTTTTAGCTTGTTCAGGCTATGCGTTGCCACCTAAAGAGCGTTGTAAACAGACCATTAACTTAATTCCTGAACACGAAACATTAAATATTCTAGAAGAAGCTGAAACAGCAGAAACTGATGCTTTAAGAGCCCGTAAACGCTGTCCAAAATGTCACACAGCTATGGATAGTTATCTACTTGATAATGAACGAAAACTACATATCTGTGGCAATAACCCAATTTGTGATGGTTTTATTGTGGAAAAAGGTAACTTTAAGGTTAAAAGTTACGAAGGACCAATTATTGAGTGCGAAAAATGTGGTTCAGAAATGCATTTAAAATCAGGGCGATTTGGTCTATATATGGGCTGTACTAATCCTGATTGTAAAAATACGCGTAAAATCTTAAAAAATGGTGATGTTGCACCACCAAAAGAAGATCCTGTTGATCTACCAGAACTTCAATGTAGTAAATCAGATGCGCATTTTGTATTACGTGATGGTGCTTCAGGAATCTTTTTGGCTGCACATAACTTTCCAAAATCAAGAGAAACACGAGCTCCTTTGATTGAAGAGTTACAACGTTTTAAAGATCGTTTGCCGGAAAAATTTGTTTATTTAACTGAGGCTCCAAATAAAGATCCTAATGGAAATCCATCAATTGTCCGTTTTAGTCGTAAAAACAAACAACAATATGTTACTTCTGAAGTTAATGGAAAATCCACAGGATGGGTGATGCAATACGTAGATGGTAAATGGGTTAATGGTAAAAAGTAGGTAAGAGCCTTTAAATTTTGTTAAAAAGTTTCAGGAAAGTATGATTTTCAGTATAAAAACGATTTTATTTTGTGCTGACATGTAAAATCTTACCTTCTAAATTCTCCCTTTTAAAGCATTATTAAAAGAGAGAAAAGCATACAGTTAAAGGAGCTTTTGTGTAATATGAAATTGCAGCAATTACGTTATATTGTTGAGGTCGCAAATAACGACCTCAATGTATCGCTAACATCCGAAAAACTGTATACTTCTCAACCGGGTATAAGCAAACAAATAAAATTATTAGAAGACGAGCTTGGCGTTAAGATATTTACTCGAGTGGGTAAGCACCTTTCTCAAATCACACCTGTTGGTGAAAAAATTATTGCTCTTGCTCGAGAAATCCTCAATAAGTCCAATGATATTAAGATTATCGCCAAAGAATTTAGCCAACCTAATCAAGGTTCATTAACGATCGCAACTACCTATACTCAAGCACGTTATACCTTGCCAGTTGTGATCCAACAATTTATGCTGCAATACCCAAGTATTACTTTGCATATGGAGCAAGGCTCATCCCTACAATCTATTTTACAAACTCAAGCAGGCCTGGCTGAATTTGCTATTGTGACCGATATCTCACAGCTTAGCGATGATATGATTGCCTTACCTTGTTATCACTGGAACCAAGCTGTGATTGTGATGAAAGAACACCCGCTTGCCAAAAGTAAATTAATTTCGATTGAAGAGCTTTCAAAATATCCGTTAGTTAGTTATGATTTTTCTAATGATGGTTCAGATTTAAATCAAGCTTTCTTGCGTGCTAAACAATCGCCTAATATTGTTTTTAGCACAACGGATGCCGAGTTAATTAAAACTTATGTTAAATTAGGCATTGGCGTTGGTATTGTAGCAAAAATGGCCGTGTTCAATGCTTCAGATGATGATTTAGTTGTACTTAATGCTGGGCATATTTTTCCTTACAGCACGACCTATATTGTTTTTTCTCGCTCATTATATTTACGCAGTTATATGTATGATTTTATCAGTCAGTTTTCGCCTCATTTGAATCGACAAACAGTTGACAAAATTATGTTATGTGAAAACACTTCCGAAGTATTAACGATGTTTAACGGGGTAAAATTACCAGTTTACTAATTTATTCTATCTTTTTTATGAGAATAAAAAAATTGAAACAAAGTGCGATATAACTCGCACTTTGGATGGATTATAACTATTTATGTCTTGCTTTTAAAATACCAATGACATCTTGTAAAGACAGATTTTGGTCTTGGAGTAAAACTAATAAATGATAAATTAAATCGGCAGATTCATTTTTTAGTTCCTCGCGGTCATTAACTGTTGCCGCAAGGGCTGTTTCAACGCCTTCTTCTCCCACTTTTTGGGCTATGCGTTTAGTGCCGTCATGATACAGTTTTGCGGTATATGATGACTGAGGATCGGCATTTTTACGCCCAGCAATTATCTGCTCTAATTCAAACAAAAATCCCCATTGGGTTTTAGTCGAAGCAAAACAACTTGTTGAACCGGTATGGCAAGTTGGACCAACTGGATCAACTAAAATCAATAACGTATCATTATCACAATCAGTTGAAATACTCACAACATTAAGAAAATTGCCAGAAGTTTCGCCTTTTGTCCAAAGGCGCTGTTTGGTTCGTGAATAAAAAGTGACTTTGCCGCTATTTTGTGTTTGTGCTAACGCTTCTTGATTCATATAGCCAAGCATTAACACATCACCCGAAACATAATGCTGAATAATGACCGGCATTAAATTATCCACTTTTTGCCAATCCAGTTGTTGTAAATCTAATTGGGTATTGCAATTTTGCGTTAACATAATCGAATATTTACTCCATGTTGTGCCAAATATTGTTTAAGTTCACCAATATTAATAATTTGTTTATGAAAAACTGAAGCAGCTAATGCTCCATCAACTTGTGCTTCATTAAATACCTGTAAAAAATGCTCAATTGTGCCTGCACCGCCAGAAGCAATCAGTGGCACGTTGCATACTTCTCGAACGGCGTTTAGTTGAATAATATCATATCCATTACGAACGCCATCTTGGTTCATCATATTAAGAACAATTTCACCTGCACCACGTTTTTGTACCTCCTGTACCCAGTCGAGAGTGTTCCATTTTGTGGCAACGGTACGTTTTTCGTCACCAGTAAATTGATAAACATGATAATTGTTTGATTGTTTGTCATACCAACTATCAATACCAACTACAATGCACTGTACTCCGTAGCGATCTGCAAGCCTTGTAATTAAACTAGGATCAGCAACGGCAGGGGAGTTAATCGAAATTTTATCGGCCCCAAAGGTTAATATATGACCTGCATCTTCCACCGTTTTAATACCACCAGCAACACAAAAAGGAATATCAATTACTTCGGCAACTTTTGCGATCCAACTTTTATCGACAACACGACCGTCAGATGAAGCGGTAATATCATAAAAAACGAGCTCATCTGCACCTTCTTCAGCATATCTTTTTGCTAAGGGGACTATGTCTCCAATAATTTCATGATGGCGAAATTGTATACCTTTAACCACTTGTCCATCGCGAACATCTAAACAGGGGATTATTCTTTTAGCCAACATGAAATTGCCTCCTGAACGGTAAATTTTTCTTCAAGTAAAGCTCGCCCAACAATGACACTTTTAACACCGCTGTCTTTCAGTGCTTTGACATCACTCAATTGACCAATTCCGCCAGACGCTTGAAAAGCAATCTGTGGGTATTTATGACTAATTTCCTGATACAACTGAACGTTTGAGCCACTGAGAGTGCCATCTTTAGAAATATCTGTACACAATACATGTCTTAAGCCATAGGGAAGGTAATCATCAATCACTTGTTCTAGTGTCTGACAGGAATCTTCTTGCCACCCATGAATAGCGACATATTTATTTCCTTGGTTGTTAATGCGGACATCAAGAGCCAATACTAGCCTTTCTGCACCATATTTTGAAAACCATTGTTTGACCAATTCGGGTTGCTTAATAGCTGTCGAACCAATTACTATGCGAGCCGCGCCGGCAGATAGCAATGATTGTATATCTTTTTCAGTACGAATTCCTCCACCGACTTGAACCGGTATTTGCACGCCATTAATCAGAGTTTGTATTAGCGAAATTTGGCGTTTTTGGGGATTTTTCGCACCTGTTAAATCAACAAGATGTAACAGTTTAGCACCTTGTTTTTCATAATCCTGTAAGCGTAAAAGTGGATCGTTGCCATAATCACGTTTTTGCTCATAATCACCTTGATGTAATCGCACAACAGAACCATCGATTAAATCAAGTGCAGGAATGATTGTTGGAAAAGCTATCATAGTTACATCTCCAAAAAGTTTTTTAGCAATTTTGCACCGACTGAGCCAGAACGCTCGGGATGAAATTGCACGCCGTAAAAGTTTTCTTTTTGTACGGCAGCGGTAAAGCTTTCGCCGTAATTGGTTTCTGCTATTGTTGCTGAGCATAATGGCATCGCGTATCCATGTACAAAGTAAAAATGAGCATCATCAGGAATATCTCGAAATAAATGATGACCGGCTTGAGGGAAAACCTGATTCCACCCCATATGAGGTAAAGGTAAACCACAATCAGGAATTTTTCTAACTTTTTCGTGAATAATTCCCAATGTATTAACATGTCCTTCGGTACTATAATCGGCTAAAAGTTGCATACCAAGGCAGATTCCTAATACTGGTTGAGTACAAACTCTTATTAGTTCGGTTAAATTACGCTCTTTTAATTTTTTCATTGCCGAACTTGCAGATCCTACTCCTGGTAAAAACAACTTATCTGAGCTGAGCACGATATCTGGGTCAAGGCTAATTATTGGATCATAACCTAATCGTTGCACGGCATATTTGACCGAAGATAAATTAGCACAGCCAGTATCGAGGATGACAATCTTCATTTATAGTACTCCTTTTGAGCTTGGTAATCGGTCACTTTCAATTTTGATGGCTTGTTTTAATGTTCTAGCAAAAGCTTTAAATAAACTTTCTACTTTATGATGATCATTATCGCCTTCTGTTTCAATATGCAATGTAATAGCCATAGCATAACTAATTGAGTAAAAGAAATGTTCTACCATTTGCGTGCTCATATCGCCAACTTTAGGGTGAGTAAACTCTGCTTTAAATTTTAGATAAGGGCGTCCTGAAATATCTATTGCACATTTAGCTAAACACTCGTCCATAGGGATAACTGAGGCATAACGAGTAATACCACGTTTATCACCTAGTGCTATTTTTAGTGCCTCTCCTAAAGCTAGTCCAGTGTCTTCTATGGTATGATGATCATCAATATGTAAATCACCATCAACTTGGATATTGAGTTTAATTCCGCCATGAGTTGCAATTTGATCGAGCATATGATCAAAAAAACCAACTCCAGTATTAATTTGACTGCCACCTTGGCGATCAAGCCACACTTCAACAAGTATTTTAGTTTCTTTGGTATTGCGTTTAACTTTTGCATAACGATCTTTAATGGTTAATCGTTGGGCGATTTCGTCCCAGTTTAAATTTTCAGGATGATATCGTAATCCTTGGATTTGCATGTTTTCAGCCAATTGAATATCAGTGACCCTGTCACCAATAACATAACTGTTTTGTTTATCTAATTTACCACTAGTAAGATATGGCAAAACTAATTGGATTTTCGGCTTACGACACTCACAATTATCTTCTGGAAAGTGTGGGCAAATTAAGACATCCTCAAAATTAACACCTTGCGATTTAAAAATCTGCATCATCAAATTGTGTGGACCATCAAAATCAGCCTGTGGATAGCTACTAGTCCCGAGCCCATCTTGATTAGTGACCATCACTAAATGGTATCCCGCAGTTTGTAGCTTGAGTAGGGCTGGGATCACATTAGGTTCAAAAACCAATTTTTCAAACTGATCAACCTGAAAATCAACCGGAGGTTCAGTAATTAGTGTGCCATCTCGATCAATAAATAAGTACTTTTGTAACATTTTTGCTCCTATTTAATTGTTTTGAGCGCAGAAATGACTGCTTCGCAATCGGCTTGGGTACCAATGGTAATACGAATAATATTTTGTTGCCCAATAGATCTACTTTGATCTCGTAAAATAATACCTTGGTGCCATAAAATATTAAATACATCTTTATCATGTTGAAATTTAACACACAAATAGTTGGAATAACTTGGATAAACTTTTTCGACAATAGGCAATTGTCGAAGTAAATTGGCAAATTTTCCCTTTTGATTATTTAAATTTACCACATGTAGCTTCATGGTATTCACACCATCTTTACTCAATGCTTGAGCTGCAATATCAGCAACAGGGGTTGCTAGAGGGTATGGTGCAATAACCTTCTGTAAGGCTTCGATCACAGGTTTATTAGCAATGGTGAAACCGCAACGTAATCCAGCCAAAGCAAAGGCTTTGGATAATGTTCGTAAAATCACCAAGTGAGGATAGTCATTAAGCCAACTAACAACACTAGATTCAGGTGAAAACTCAATATAAGCCTCATCAATAATGACCAAAGCACGATCTTTGGCAATATTAAGTAAAGCTTTGATATCATCAGAATCGATTAAATTACCGGTCGGATTATTTGGTGAACAGACATAAATTAGTTTTACAGTATCAATATTTTGTTTTATACCCTCAAGATCAAGTTGCCAATCAGAAGTGGTTGGCACAGTTTTGGTTTTAATACCTAATGTCTCAGCACTTACTTGGTACATGCCATAAGTTGGTGGACAATATAAAATACTATCGTGCTGAGGCTCACAAAATGCACGCATTAAAAGCTCAATGGCCTCATCAGCTCCTCGGCTAACAAGCACTTGTTCAGTTTTAACCCCTGCATATTGTGCATAACGCTGAATTACTTTTTCAGGTTGTGGTTCTGGGTAGCGGTTTAAGGTTTGTTCTGTCAATTCAAAATGAGGTGCTACCGGATATTCATTGGCATTTAGCCACACATCGCCTTGACCACCAATTCGCCGAGCAGATTGATAAGGTGTTAATTGCTGAACATTTTTTCGAACTAATTTATTAATATCCATTTTAACTACCTATTTTTGATTTATTGAATTTAATACCGATAAACGAAGACTAACTGCTTGTTTATGAGCGGTGAGTTGTTCAGCCTCTGCCATAAGCTCAACGGCATTACCTATTGCTTTTAATCCTTCTGGTGTTAATTTTTGCACCGTCATACGTTTTTGAAAATCAGCAAGCCCAAGACTAGAATATGTGGCTGTATAACCATAAGTTGGTAATACATGATTGGTTCCTGATGCATAATCACCTGCTGACTCCGGTGACCAATCCCCTAAAAAGATTGAGCCAGCACTAGTAATTTGCTCAACTAATTCATCCACATTTGCAGTTTGAATAATTAAGTGTTCGGGACCATAGCGATTACTAATAGCAACACATTCATCCAAATCTTTAGTTACAATAAGGCGACTTTCTTGCAATGATTTTTCAGCGATATTCTGGCGGGATAGTTGCGTAAGTTGTTTATCGACTTCAATCGATACTGCTTGTGCTATTTTTTCATCAGGTGTTAACAAAATAACTTGTGAATCAGGACCATGTTCAGCTTGCGACAAAAGATCGGCTGCAATAAAAGCTGGATTAGCCGAACTATCAGCAATGACTAATACTTCAGATGGACCTGCAGGCATATCAATGGCTGCGCCATCAAGGCGTTGACTAACTTGGCGTTTGGCTTCGGTAACGTAAGCATTTCCAGGACCAAAAATCTTAGCTACTTTAGGCACTGATTCAGTACCAAATGCCATAGCTGCAATTGCTTGGGCTCCACCAAGCTGGTAAACTTCGGTCACGCCACAAAGTTCAGCCGCATATAATATTTCATCAGCAATCGGAGGAGGCGAGCATAAAATAACTTTACTACATCCTGCAATTTTTGCAGGGATTGCTAGCATTAATACGGTTGATAATAAAGGTGCTGAGCCACCAGGAATATATAGTCCTACTGATTCAATTGGGCGAGTCACTTGCTGACAATTTATACCTGGCATTGTTTCAACTGTAATAGCTTGTTTTACTTGAGCTAGGTGGAATTTTTCGATATTAGAAACAGCAAGTTGCATAGCTTGTTTCAATTCTGAATTAACTCGGCAAGTTGCAGCTTTAATTTCATCTTGAGTTAATTTAATTTGCTTGATCTGAACTTTATCAAACTTGTTACTAAGCGTTTTTAATGCCTCATCACCATTTTGTTTAACTTGACCCAAAATATCAGTTACCGATTGACTAATCGAATCAGAAGCAGTAATTGCAGGGCGAGTTAGTAGCGCTTTTTGTTGTTCGTTAGTACATTGTTGCCAATAAGAGAGTTTCATATTATTACTCCATCATTTTTTCAATTGGTAATACAAGAATTGAACTTGCGCCTAATGTTTTTAATTTTTCCATGGTTTCCCAAAAAAGAGATTCACTACTCACCATATGTAGCGCAACACGATTTTGCTCGCCCGTTAACGGTAAAATGGTTGGGTTTTCGGCCCCCGGTAATAGCGCAACAATATCATCTAACACCTCAGTAGGGGCGTGAAGCATAATATATTTGGATTCACGAGCTTGAATAACGCCTTGAATGCGTGTCATGATTTTATCGATTAACGCCTGTTTTATTGGCGACATTTCTCCTTGACGTTGAATTAAGCAGGCTTTTGATTTATAGATAACTTCAATCTCTTTTAGTCCATTGGCCTCAAGCGTTGCACCACTCGAAACCAAATCACAAATTACATCGGCGAGCCCAGCCCGAGGGGCAACTTCGACCGAACCATTAAGCAAACAGGTTTTAAAGTTAATATTATATTGAGCAAGATAACGGCGGAGTAGGTGAGGGTAAGTGGTGGCAATACGCAAATCATTTAAACATTCTGGTCCTGTATACTCAAAATCACGCGGTGCTGCGATCGACAACCGACAGCCACCAAAATCTAAACTGCGCAATTTTTTAAATTGTGGATCTTCGCCTTCGGCCTGCCTATCTAATACTTCCTCCTCTAAAACATTTTCGCCGACAATCCCAATATCGACAACGCCATCAATAACCAGTCCGGGGATATCGTCGTCACGAACACGCAAGATATCAATGGGCATATTTTCAGCAAAAGCGATCAAACGTTGTTCTTGAAGATTAATTTTAATACCACATTGGGCAAGTAACTTTTTTGATTCGTCACTTAATCGACCTGACTTTTGCATAGCAATGCGTAAACGCGAATTATCCAACATATTTTTCTCCAAAGTTATCTAAAAAATTTATAAACCACAAACAAAAAACCCTCGGAAGTTTGATCTTCCGAGGGTTTTCTATTTGTTTTTGCGATATCACCGGAAGACCAAAGTCTTCCAGCACCAATCGCCCGAAGACTATTCAGGAATGATGGTGGTGGTGGTGTTTAGCAACAAAACTAGTAATAAAAATGCAAAAACAAATCATAAAATCAAAAGCCAATAAGTTAATTAATTATCAATACTGCTATACAATATATAACATAAATTTCTAGCTAGCAACAATTTTTACAAATTTTCGATAAATCAATCCAAAAATAGTTGTTTATTGATTACAATTATATAACTTGTTTTCATTACTAATTGGCTTTATATCAGTAATTTTTTGAAAAAATGTGCTAACTTTTTATTTGAAAACAGTTTTTTATAAAATAATAATTATCAATTAAAATTTCATAAATTTTAATAAAGTCTAAAAGGTAGCCAATTTTTTTAACGGTATATGTTGGTTTAATATATATCATTTTTAGAAAAAGAATGATAAAGAAGTAATCAAAAAATAACGTGTCGGTTGTTTTGCAGCTTTATGAGCATCTAGGATGATACATTATAGCGATCATCACCTAATAAAACTAAATCAGTTTTATATTGTTTTATTTTTATTTTCCTATAAATCAGCAAATTAACATCAATGAATAATTATTTAAAAATTGCAACAGAGGTTATTACTTGTCACATAATATGTGATATTCAATTTTATATTAAATTTGAGTATAAAGGAGATGTATTTAATGATTTCGCAATAAAGCTTTGAACAGACAATTTGCTTAACTGTGCTTGGATTTTTTTAGCTTGCTCTTTGGAGTTACAACGAGTAAAAACGCATGCTCCAGTACCAGTTAATCGGGTAGGTGCAAATTGCGAAAGAAATGTTATAAGTTCGTCCACTTTAGAATAACGTTTACGTACAATTGGCTCACAATCATTACTAAAATCATCTAATGCTAATGACAGTAACTCCTCAAGATTACGAAACGGCGTATCACGCTTAAGTTGTGGATCATTAAATACTTTGACGGTGGAAATTTCAATATTAGGATAGGTGATTAAATACCAATATTCAGGAATATTGACGATTTCAAACTGATCACCTATACCTTGAGCATAAGCTGCGTGACCATAAATAAAAATGGGAACATCTGCGCCAATTTTTCGTCCAATATTCATTAATATATCGTTTGATAAGTTCAATTGCCATAGTTGATTTAAGGCAACCAAAACAGTTGCTGCATTTGATGATGCGCCACCAAGCCCTCCCCCCATGGGTATTTTTTTTTCAATAGTGATATCAACACCTAAATTCTGTTGATTAACATAAGATTTTAAACATTCGGCCGCAATAACAATTAAGTTTTTATGTGTTGGAATTTGAAAAAATGTGGTATTTAAATTTATCACTCCGTCTTTGCGTAAAGTGAATGATAATTTATCATAATAATCAATAAATTGAAACAAGGTTTGTAAGTTATGATAATTATCAGGACGACGACCTGTAATATACAAAAATAGATTTAATTTAGCTGGTGATAACCATTGTTTCATAAAAAAATCCTTATTATTTTAATATCCACTTATCAATTTTTAAACGGATGCGTTCATCATCATGGGTAAGCTCAATTGTTGCCGGCATATCTATATTTCTATTTTTTAATGAGTAAGCTATGTAATTTGCAATTTTTACATTCCATTTTTTGCTATCTTGCATAAATGAGGTCGATATTAACCGACCAGCATTATCTAATTTATCATTAGCAATATCATTAGAATACCCTTTTAGCCAATCATGTAACGAATTAAGGGGAATATTAATATTCGAGATCTTTCTTATTAGATTTTCAACATTATTATCGATGTAACGATAGCCATTTCGATCTATTAATTCCGCATAATTAGTATCTACTTTTAAAGTGAAAATATTACCACCAAGTGGTGTTGTAAGCTTAATTCCATAACGATCAACAGATTGTTGAATAATTAAAAAACGTCCATAGTTACGACTTTTGTCGCTAAAATACGCAATGCTTCCATTAACTTGAAAAGTATTTATTTGTTTTAAATCTTCTTGATGAATTTGCCATTGTTGTTGAATAGATGTAACGTCTTTAGGTGTTATTTGACATGCACTAAGCAATAAAGGCATTACTATCAATATATATTTAAATTTAAACATAAAATAACTCGTTAGTTGTTTATGCACATTAGATTGCAACATTATAACTGATAATAAGTTGAATAGAAAAAGTAACTGTCAATTAACGTTTAATATTTTTTTATGTATAATGTCGGCAACAAGACACTTAGTAAAAAAGTTATGTCTTATAAACGATTATAAAAGAAAAATGCAATGTCTATTACAATATTAGGTGTTAATCATAAAACAGCACCAGTGGCTTTACGGGAAAAAATTGCCTTTACTAATGAAATTATCGATAAAGCGCTGTATAGCCTTTTTCAGCATCCTTTAATTGAAGGTTGTGTTATATTATCTACCTGTAATCGCACTGAAATTTATATAAGTTATGAGCAAGAAACCGATCACCTAAAATTAAAGCGATCGGTTGAACGTTGGCTTGGACAATTCCATAATGTAGATATGACTCGCTATCAAGAAGCTATATATTGGCATCAAGGACAACGTGCAGTTGAACACTTAATGTCAGTTGCAAGTGGTATGGACTCAATGGTGCTTGGTGAGCCGCAGATTTTAGGACAAGTAAAACAGGCATATGGTTTTGCACAAAATAATCATTGTTTATCGCCTAACCTAAAGAAGTTGTTTCAAACTATTTTTCATGTGGCAAAAATTGTCAGAACAGAAACAAATATTGGTGCTAATACTGCTTCTGTTGCCTATGCTGCTTGCCTTGTTGCTCGTAGCCTTTTTGTCGATTCAAATCAATTAAATGTAATGCTTGTTGGTGCAGGCGAAACAATTGAACTTATTTCAAGATACTTAAAACCACATAATTTTAATCATGTTATTGTTGCTAACCGTACTCGCGAAAAAGCCTTAAAATTAGCTTCTACCATGGATGCTGAGATCATCTCATTACCTGATATTGCTAATCGATTAAAGGATGTTGATATAGTTATCAGCTCTACAGCGAGTCCTCTACCTATTATTGGTAAAGGCATGGTTGAAAGAACATTACAGGCACGAAATTATCGACAAATGTTATTTATAGATATAGCTGTACCGCGTGATGTTGAAGAAGAAATTAAGCAACTTGAAAATGTACATCTTTACACTGTTGATGATTTACAAAAAATGGTAGAAAGTAACCTAGAACAAAGAGCCATTGCAGCAAAAGAAGCGCAATATATTATTCAAGAACAAGCAGAACAATTTATTGATTGGCTCAAAACCCGTCATGCAATTAATTATGTAAAACAGTATCGTAATAATGCTGAGAATATTAAACGAGAGCTAGAAATCAAAGCTTTAAATGCAATCAAACAAGGTGCCAATATTGATGATGTTTTAGCTAAGTTCTCACGAAAACTAACCAATAAATTAATCCATGCACCTACGCAAACATTGCTTCATGCGGCAACTCATGAATGTGGTAATTGTTTCAAAGTGCTAAGTAAGGGGTTAGGCTTAAAAGATCAATAATTAAATTATTAGTGTTCGTTAAAAGAGGTATCACGAATTGGAACAGATCGAATTCTTTGATATTCAAAGTCCCTGTAGGCGTGTTTGTGAAACTGATAAACAGGGATATTGTAAAATGTGTTACCGTTCAAGAAATGAAAGATTTAACTGGTTAAATTTCTCCAATACGCAAAAACAAGAAGTATTGCGCTTATGCAAGCAAAGGGCCAAAAGAAAGCGTTCTATTCTTTTGAGTCAACAACATTCACAATCAACACAAGAATCACCACAAATCAGTTTGACTTTATAATTTATATTACCTTATTGCAACTATATCTTGTAATCTGGTTTAGCTCGGAGTAGCATCTTTTATAATTTGTTATATTAAATAGCTTAAAGCCTTAGTTAAATTAAACGAGACTCAATATATGAAAATGTGTATTGCATGCGGAATGCCAATGACATCTATTGGTGATTATCCTTTGCATGATATAACAAAAAATTATTGTAAGTATTGTGCTCATGATGACGGCAGAATGAAAACATTTGATGAAAAATGGCATGATTTAACCTTAAGTTATGTCGAAAAACATAATGTTGATTATCCGATTGCAAAACAAACCGCTTATACAATTCTTAAAAAGCTACCTGCATGGAAGCGCAAGTGGTAGCCGAATTTTTAGGCAAACAAAGCGCTTTGTTATAATATATATTGCAGATATCACACAGCTTAGTATAATGCTCTAGTTTATTTACACTTCTAATGCCAGTGTGGCGAAATTGGTAGACGCAGCGGATTCAAAATCCGCCGCCCTTAAAAGCGTGTCGGTTCGAGTCCGACCACTGGCACCAAGCTTACAAAACAGTTAAAACTGATTTTTAGATTTAAAACTTTACTAGTCATGATTTTTAGCACATCATTTATATCAGTTTGCGGTAACTGGAAATAATCAAAATCAGATGTAAAATCAAATAATAAACAAGATGCATTTAGTTCGGTAAAAGTTCCTATCCTAAAAATTTTATTTAAATTACATACAAAAAAAACTTATGCTGCATTAATTCAGTTAGCTTTCGCTTTAATGAATTACAGGTGCTAATTGGCATTATTACGTTAGTCTTCATTGTTACGCTAAATATAAGTTAAAGTTTCATCAAAAAATTAATCCTATTTAAAATAATTTTGTGAATTGTTTAATACATTTTTCTAAAAAAAATTTGAAAAATTTTATGAGTTAAATTATATTATTAGCAATAAATAGATTATCAATGTAATTTAATCAATAAAATATTACGAACACCTTAAGGTTATTTAATTCGATTATAAAGATTGCATTGTTATATTGATTTTATGGGGTTGTTATATTGCTGTAATAGATTAATCAATATTAAGCGATTTGAATTTTTATGTTATAGATTGATAAGTTAGAAAAAGCATTAATTAAAATAAACCATGCTATGATTTTCTCTTTTGACTGCTATATTATTAAAGATCTAAATAACTCAATGAAATATTAATAAAAATCAGATTAAATTATGAATTAAAAAGGATGAATGATAGGAGAACGCATGGTAAAACATTTAGATAAAATCGTCGAACAAGCAGGGAAAGATTTGCTTAGCCAATTAACAAATAAAGTTAGCCATAACCGTTATACACTAACCATTGATGAACTCAGCACTCCTATATCGGTGTTAAACGTCAAAGGCGAAGAGGCCTTAAACCAGCTGTGGCATTACACCATTACTTTTACCAGCGCCAATAAAACCCTATCTACCGATGCTTTTTTAAACCAACCGGCTACTTTCTCATTTAATTCTGTTGTAAGCGATGCGCTCAGTTCTGCAATCCGTGCCTTGGGTGATTTTACCAATGATAAAAGCACCCGCAAGGTTTATGGCATTATCACCGAGTTTAGCCAATTATCGGTGAATAAAGA